>CAVVQY010000012.1:0-75103 GCA_963750545.1 uncultured Actinomycetes bacterium
CCGTCGCGGGGCGGTGATGCTCGATCTTCTTGAGGAAGTCGCAGCCGAGCGTCCGGGGGAGCAACCCTCGAAGCGATGGACGAGATACACCAAGAGGCGCTTCGGCGGGAGATCGACCGGGGCATCCTGGAGCGAGCGGACGACGGCTCGATCTCGGTCCGTGGGTAGCCACGGTGAAGGCCCGTCGGCTGTCCAAGTGTTGCGCCATGCACCCCGAAGAGCGCCCGGATGTGACGCGGCGACGGACGCAGCTAGGCGCGTGCGCAGACGGCCCAGGCGCGGGCATCGATCGTGAACGGCGGGGGCGGGAGCGCCTCACGGCACAGCTCGCGGAGTTGCGCCACGCCCTCGGAGCCGAGCTCGGCGAACACGCCGGCGGTCGTCCCGACGCCGAGCTCGTAGGCGCCCACCAATCCTCGAAAGTCTCGTGCTCGACACGCACCATCAGCGTCGCCTCTTCCGACTCGCTGAAGCCCGCCGCGGCGAAGAGCTCGGCCAGGTGACCGGGCCGCGTTCCCGGCCGCTCCGACTCGTTCGGCCGGGAGGGATCGAGCTCGTGGAGCGCCTCGTAGTACACGCTCAGCGGTCCCGAACCGCCGGCGGAGTGGTCCCAGACGCAGGCGGCGACCGCGCCGTCCAGGCGCGTGACGCGCGCCATCTCCCGCAGCCCAGCCACCGGGTCGGCCATGAAGTGGACGACGAGCTGGGCGAGCGCAGCATCGAACGCGCCGTCCGGCAGCGGCAGGTTCTCGGCCGAGGCGCGACGACCGTTGCGCCCGGGACGCGGCTGCGCACGGCGAGGACGAAGTCGTCGGACGGGTCGACCGCCGTCACCGCCTTGGCCCCGACGCGCCGCGCGAGCTCGACCGTGAGCGCCCCAGGCCCGGAGCCGACGTCCACGACGCGCTGCCCCGTCTCGACGCCTGCCAGGTCGACGAGCTGCGCCGACAGGTACCGCGAGTAGCGCCCCATGAAGGCGTCGTACGACTCGGCCGGGACATCGAAGCCGCTCACCTCCAGAATCTACTCACCTGTGAACGACCGGCGACAGGGCGCTCCCGTGCGCCAGCGTTGCGCTATGACGCCTGAGGACGCGGCCCGTCCGGAGGCAACGTCTCCGGCGGGCCCGAGAATCGCTCCCACGCCGACTGCTTGCTAACCCCGAGCGACGCGCCGATCTCGGTCCAGCTGCGACCATCGGTGCGAGCCTGCTGGACAAGCTGGCGCTGGAGCTTGTCTAGAGCCACCCCTACGCGAGCCGAGTGGCAAAGACCATCAAGCGGTGCGGCCTCCCAGTCGCCGACCAAGCGCAGCTTCGTGTCACGACCTCGACCGACGATTCGTAGCTGGGGAGACCGTCCCACGTCATCCTCCTCCGTCAGGACATCCTGACGGAACCTAGCAGAAGACTCCCAGCGAGGCGGGAGCCGGAGGAGGCGACGGTGGGCTGGGCCAGCGTTCGCGAATGACGCCTGATCCGCGGTTGCGATCGACCTAGTGGTCGTGCGGTAGCCCGCGATCGCGACGGCGTTGAGCGGATGGCCTACCGCTAGGCCGGCGAACGGCCTCCGCGGCCAGGCAACCGCAGCCGGCGGCGCCGCCCGCGCTCGCCGATCACCGAGACGACGGTCTGCGCGAGGTGCGGGCAGCCGGTCGATGGGAACGCATCCCGCCGGTGCCGGTGGAGAACGAGGAACAGGTCGCCGGGTGGCGCGTCGCGGTAATGGCGGCCGAGGCGGAGGCGTTCGATCGCGGCGAGCGTCGGAATGTAGATCGAGTCGCACCAATCCGCCGCGATCTCCGCGTTCTCCAGCACGCGTCCACGTCCCCGCATCATGTGGTAGCCGTGCACCTGGATGTTCTCAAGCAGCTCGAGGTAGTGGGCAGGCCGGCTTACCGAGACGCGCTTGCCGGGGCGCGCCTCGGCAAGCCCGCTGTCCTCGACGAAGATCCGCTCGAGCTCCCGGAGGACGACCTCGAGCATGTCCGCCCCGGCCGCTAACGGGACGCTCGCGATGAGCTCGGTCACGTCGGCGTCGATCATCTCGGCGCCTCGGCGCCGCGCGAGAGCGGCGCGGTGGTGACCGTCGATCACGAAGTACGCCTCCCCGAGCTTGACCGTCACGATCGGCGGGAAAGCGCCGTCGCCGAACGCGCCCTCGAGCGAGCGCAGCCGGTCGCGGCTGAAGGCGTGAAGCGGCCGGAAGTCGCGGGTGAACGAACTGGCGCGGCTATCCGTGCCGACGAGCGCGTCGAGCGGAATCGTTCGGACGCCCAGGTACCGGCGCCCGAACGGCTTCAGCCGCCGCTCGACGTCGTCAAGCTCGAGCAAGCGGTCGTCGCGGGCGGCCCTCAGTCCCTTCATCTCGAGGTCAAGCCTACAACTGGCGTGCGTCAGACTCGACGCGTACCTGGCGACGGGTCAGACGCCTGCGCCAGTGTTCAGGAATGACGCCTGAACCCAAGGCCGAAGATGAGACGGCGAACAACAGCGACGACTCCCCGGCCGACGACATCGAGGGCGACCACGGCGGCCAGCACGAGTGCCAAGACGACCAGGGGTGCGCCGCCCTCCCGGTCGCCATGAGCCTGTCCGAACACAATCCCGGCGCCGCCGACTAGAAGTGCGGCAGTGAAGAACACTCGGCCGGGGTGAGAGAGCCGAAGCCGCTGACCGAGCCATCTCCAATAGCTTCGGACTCCAGCCACGCGCGAATGCTAGGTCAGAGGAACGAGCGGCACCTTGCGCGAGAGTTCGTCACAGACGCCCGACGCGGGTAATTGCGATCAGCGTGATTGGGTTGTACGGTCGAGCCCGAGGAGCGCCTCGCGTTTCAGCCCTGCCATCCCTTCATGGTGCCCGTAGATGGCCAGCGTGCCGCAGAGGAAGAGCGCGAGGATGCGGGCACAGAGGAGCTGGTCTTCTCTGATCGTCCCGTAGGCCTCGCGAAACTCCGCGCGGCCTTCCGGTGGCAGGACGCTCCAATAGAGGACGAGGTCGACGCCAGGACTGTTGTAGCTGAGATCGATCCAGTCGATGACGGCCGCTGCCCCTCCGTCGCCGTCGACGAGGAGATGTCGCAGATGAAGGTCGCCGTGAACGAGGGCCGTCGGCTCCGGCGGGCCGAGCTCGACGGCGGCCTCGATCACCTCGTGCGCTTCTCGCGGTGCCCGCCAGAGCCCAAGCTGTTCCAGCTGGGCTAGCCGCTCGCGCGTCCTGGGCACCCGAAAAGTCATGTCCGCCCTTCTGACCGGATCGAGGGGCAGGTCGGCGTCCAGCTTCGTGCCATGAAGCGTTCGAAGGAAGTTGCCGAGCGGGCGGCCGAGCGCGGCGCGCCTGCCGTCGTCCAACTCGGCCTCCGCCAGCTCGCGACCAGGAAGGAAGGGTGCGCCGTAGAACGGCCAACCGTAGTCGGAAGACGACTCCCCGAGGTAGGTCGGGATGGGGATCGGCAGCGGCAAGAGCGACGCAAGCTGCGGTAAGTGGGCGATCTCGTTGATAAGCCCGCGGATCACCATCTCGCGGCGTGGGAACCGGAACACCCATCGGTCGTCGACGAGCCAAACAGTCATGTCCCAGCCCTGCCCGAGCAGTCGTATTGAGCGCAGTTCGAGATCGGGGAACTGCGCACCGACCAGCCGCCGGGCGAGCGTCTCGTCAACCGTGACCTCGGCAGCCCACTCGCGCACGCCACGAGGCTATCCTCGTCACTAACCCGGTGAGCGTGGCTCGTCACGGGCGGACGCGAAATCCTCAGGCGGAAGCAGACTTCCTTGTGCGAGCGTCGTTACGTCTGATTCGCCAGAGGCTCAGACGGTCGTCTGGCCGCCGTCCACGGCTAGGTCCTGGCCCGTGATGTGGCGCCCGCCCTCGCCCGCGAGGAAGACGGCGAGCGCCGCCTGGTCGGCCGGGTCGGCCAGGCGGCCGAGCGGGATCCCGAGGCGCCACTCGGACGCGTTGCCGCGGACGATCGACTCGACGTCGCCGCGCGCCTGCACGTCGACCAGCATCTCCGTCGCGGTCGAGCCTGGCGAGATCGTGTTGACCGTGATCCCGTGCGGCGCGAGCTCGAGCGCCATGCAGCGGACCGCCTGGATCAGCGCCGCCTTCGACGCGGTGTAGGCGATGTTGTTCGGCCGGACGATGCTGCGGCCGACGATCGACGCGTAGAGGACGATGCGGCCGGCGACGCCCGCGGAGACGAAGTGCCGCGCGCACGCCTGGGCGAGGAAGACCGTCCCGCGGGTGTTCACGCCGAGCGTGCGGTCCCAGTCCTCCGGCGTCAGCTCGAGGAACGGCGCCGGCGCCAGCGTTCCGGCGGCACCGACGAGCACGTCGAGGCGGCCGTGGCGCTCGACGACCTCGGCGACGAGCGCCTCCGCGCGCTCGACCTCGGCGAGGTCCGCCGGATGCGCCGACGCGGCATCCCCGAGCCGCTCGACCGCCGCGCCGAGCTCGCTGTCCGGCAGGTCGACGCAGGCGACCCGCGCGCCGGCCGCGACGAACGCCTCGGCGCACGCGAAGCCGATCCCGCGCTGCGCTCCGGTGACGAGCGCGACGCGCCCGTCGAGCCGCCACGACTCGGGGCCGTTCACCTCCGCTCCCGGTGCCGGCGAAGCCGGCACCTCCGCACCTTCTTCTGCGGCTCCGGCGAGCCTACGCCGGAAGGAGCCTCCGTCGAGCCCACGACTCACGCGAGCGCGATGACGGCGTCGACCTCGACCGGCATGTCGAACGGCAGGTGCGGCACGCCGACCGACGTCCGCGCCGCGAGGCGATCCGGACCGTAGAGGTCGAGGACGAGATCCGAGAAGCCGTTGATCACGGTCGCGTGCTCGGTGAAGCCGTCGACCGCGTTGACGTAGCCGTTGATCTTCAGCCAGCACGCGATCCCGTCGAGGCCGCCCAGCTCGCGCTCGATCGTGCCGAGCACGTTGAGCGCTGTCAGCTGCGCCGCCGCGACCGCCTCCTCCAGCGTCACCTCGCGCCCGACCTTGCCGAGCTTGCTGCCCCAGTCCTCGCCGTGGGTCGGGCCGTGCCCCGCGATGTAGGCGACGTCTCCGTGGCGGACGAGCCGCCGATACGTGAGCCGTACGCCGGGAGGGATCACCTGCGCCGGCGGGATCTCGAGGCCGCGCTCTGCGAGCCGCTCGGCTACGCCCATCGCGTCGTGTCGGGGATCGTGCTCACGGCCACGCCAACGCTACCGATGCTCTAGCGTTGCTGCGTGACGACGGGCTCCGCTCGAGACCTCTGCCTTCGCCTTCGCGAGCGACCTCGCCGACGAGGGGGTCGACGCGGTGCTCTCGAATATCCAGGAGCGGGCCGGGCTCGGCGGGATCACGCCCGCGTTCTCGTACCACGCCGCGCGCGACGTCTTCCCGCACAACCCGCGGCGGAAGGTGCGCTTGCTCGATCGCGGCGCGCTCTACTTCCCGCCCGACCTCGCCCTCTACGACCGGCTCCGGCCGCGCGTCGACCCGGAGGCGCTCGAGCGCGACGTGCTCGCCGAGACGTGCCGGGCGGCGTCCGCGCGCGGGATGCGCGTCGACGCGTGGACGATCTTCCTGCACGCCGACCGCCCGGACTCACACCAGGACTGCGTCACCGTCAACGCGTTCGGCGACCGGTACCCGGCCGACCTCTGCCCGGCGAACCCCGACGTCCGCGCCTACGCGCGTGCGCTCGTCGCCGACGTCTGCCGCTACGACGTCGGGTCGATCTTCGCCGAGTCGCTCCACTACCACCCGGTGGAGCACGGACACGAGCACGAGCGGTACCTGATCGAGCTCGGGACGAAGGCCCGCTACCTGCTCGGCCTCTGCTTCTGCGAGCACTGCCTTGCGCGTGCGGCCGCCGCCGGCGTCGACGGCGCCGCGGTTGCAAGCGGCGGTGCGCGACGAGCTCGAGCGGACGTTTGCAAGCCGCGACGCCGTCGTCTCGGGAGAGCTCGAGCGGGGCATGCTCGCGGACGTGGCCGGCGACGCGCTCGCGGGCGAGCTCGGCGCGTACCTCGACGTGCGGGCCGACACCGTGACCTCGCTGGCCGCGGAGGCCGCCGAGGTCGCGGACGCGGCGGGCAAGCGCTTCGTCTTCATGGACCCGTCCGGCGCCGTCAAGGGCTACTGGACCGGCCGGCCCGAGGGCGGGCCCGCCGCCGAGATCGGCTGGCGGTTCGGGATCGATCTCCCCGCACTCGCCGCCGTCTGTCCCGAGGTGCACGTGCTCGGCTACGCCGCGGACGTCGAGCGCGTGCGGCTCGACCTCGAGACGTACCGCCGCACGCTCGCTGACGCGACGCTCTCCGTCGTCTTCCGGCCGACGCCGCCCGACTGCGAGACGGCCGAGAACCTCGCCGCGAAGCTCGCCCTGGCACGTGAGCTCGGACTGACGTGGGCCGGGATCTACCACTACGGGTTCCTCCGTCTGGAGGCGCTCGACCTGATCCGCGAGGCGCTCGAGGCGTGACGTGCAGTTCGATCTGCTGATCCGCGGCGGCGAGGTCGTCGACCCGGGCGGCGGACACGAAGGCCGGCTCGACGTCGCGATCACCGGCGACCGGATCGCAGTCGTCGACCGCGACATTCCGGCGGAGAGCGCGTCCGAGGTGATCGACGCGACGGGTCAGCTCGTCACGCCCGGCCTCGTCGACCTGCACACGCACGTCTTCCACAAGGTCACCTACTGGGGGATCGACCCGGACCCGGTCGCGTCGTCGTCCGGAGTGACCACGTGGAACGACGCGGGCTCGGCAGGCGCGCTCACGCTTCCCGGGCCTGCGCGAGTTCGTCGTCGACCATGCGCGCGTGCGGATCACCGCGTTCCTCAACATCTCGAACATCGGCCTCGTCGGCGAGAACTACGAGTGCGCGAACCTGGCCTACCTCGACGTCGACCTGTTCCGGCGCCTGGCCGACGTCAACCGCGACCTCGTCCGCGGCGTCAAGGTGCGGATGGGCACGCCGACCGTGGGCGACAACGGCCTCGAGCCGCTCCGCCTCGCCCGCCGTGCGGCGGAGGAGTGCGAGTTGCCGCTGATGGTCCACGTCGCCTTCGGCCCGCCCGCGATCGACGACGTGCTCGCGCTGATGCGGCCCGGCGACATCCTCACGCACTGCTTCACCGGGCTCTCGATGAAGATCGTCGACGACGACGGGGGGCTGTACGAGTTCGCGCGGCGCGCCTGGGACTCGGGCGTCGTGATGGACATCGGCCACGGCACCGGCTCGTTCGCGTACGAGACCGCCGAGGCGCTGATGGCGGCGGGCCGCCTGCCGGACGTGATCTCGACCGACCTCCACCAGCTCAGCATCAACGGCCCCGCCTACGACCTGCCGACCTGCATGAGCAAGTTCCTCCACCTCGGCATGTCGCTGACGGAGGTCGTTCGCGCGACGACGTCGCGTCCGGCCGAGCTGCTCGGACTCGAGGCCGACGTCGGCACGCTGCGACCCGGGTCGCTCGCCGACGTCGCGATCTTCCGTCTGCTGCCGGGCCGGTTCCCGCTCTACGACATCTGGGGCGAGATGCGGGAGTCCGATGCGCTGCTCGTGAACACGCACACGATCGTCGGCGGCAGGCCGTTCGAGCCTCTGCCGGCGCAGCCCCCGGCACCCTGGGCGGCGGATCCGATCTGGCCGGAGGCGCAGAAGCCCTTCACCGAGAAGCAGCAGGCGCTCCGCGACCGCGGGCACACTCCGGCCGCGCTGCGCGCCGCGGCGGAAGCCGGCGAGACGTAACCGGCGCTACTGGACGAGGCCGCGTGCCGCGACCGGCCAGCGGCCCACGACCCGACCGGCCTCGACGACGGTCACGGCGTTCGCGAGGTTGATCGTCGGGCAGACGTGGTTCGGGACGATCGCGACGCGATCGCCGATCCGCGCGACCGCGTCCGGCGGCACGCTGACGACGCCGTGCTCCTCGCTCAGCCGGACGACGTCCCAGTCGTCGTGGCCCCACACCCACCCGAAGGAGGCCGGCGGATCGGGGACGAGCATCCGGTCCGACGTGAGCACCTTCGTGCCCGCGTCGACGACGATCCGGTCGGGCGCCGGGCGGGCGACCACGGTCGTGACGACGAACGCGGCGAGGTCGCCCGGCCCCGCTGCGCCCTGCGCGATCTGGCTGCGGTCGTTGAAGACGTAGGTGCCGGGGCGGACCTCGGTCACGCCCGGACAGCGGATCGCGAAGCGGAACGTCCCGGCCGAGCCCACCGAGACGACCGGCGCCGGGAGCCCGCGGGCGCGGATCTCCTCGGCGGTCTCGACCGCCGATCGGCAGGCCTCGAGCGTCATGCGCTCCCGCTCCGCGTCGTCGCGCGCCTGCGTGTAGACGTGGCCCTCGTGCGTGAAGACGCCGACGAGCTCGACCCCGTCGAGCGCCGCGACCCGCTCCGCCAGCTCGACGGCTCCGGGCCCGGGCAGGACGCCGAGGCGACGCATGCCCGTGTCGAGCTCGAGCAGCACCCGGATCGTGAGCCCGCGCTCGCGAGCGATTCGCGCGATCCCGAGCGCGACCTCGTCGGAGTCGACGGTCACGGTGATCGTCGCGCGCTCGGCCAGGTCGGCGAGCCGCCCGAGCTTCTGCTCGCCGACGATCGGGTAGCCGACGAGGATGTCCTCGATGCCGGCGTCGGCCATCACCTCGGCCTCGCCGAGCTTCGCGACCTGCACGCCGACGGCGCCGGCCTCGAGCTGCATGTGCGCGATCCGGGGCAGCTTGTGGGTCTTCGTGTGCGGTCGCAGGACGACGCCCGACTCGCGTGCCATCGCGGCGGCCCGTTCGATGTTCGCGCGCACGACGTCGAGGTCGAGAACGATCTCCGGCGTGTCGGGCGCGAGCTCGGTCAGAGCGGCCACCCGCTCGAGCGACGTCGATTCCGTGCTCACCTCTGTCACCGTCTCTCCTTCCTGCGCCCGGGTGGATCGAGCCGATCCTAGGCGCCCCAGCTCGAGAGCGGCGCCCGCAGCGGATCGTCGATCCAGAGGAACCGGCCGTTCACGTCGCTCTCGATGATCCGCACGACGAGGTCGACGGCTTTCGAGGGCGGATCGCCGCCCGTCTCGTCGACCCAGGCGGCCCATCGAGCGTAGGGCGCGGCGACATCGCCGAGCCGCTCGGCGTCGTCGCGGATCTCGGCCCACATCGCCGTCTTGACGTCGCCCGGGTGGATCACGTTCGCGGTCACGCCTGTGCCTTCGAGGTCAGCGGCGAGGTGGCGCGTGAGGTGATTCAGGGCGGTCTTCGCGGTCGCGTAGGCGCTGCCGAGACCATCGGGCGGAAGCAGAGATGCGGCCGACGTGAGATTCACGATGCGCCCCCAGCCGGCGTCGAGCATTCCGCCGACGAACGCGCGACAGGTCAGGTACGGCCCGATCGCGTCGACCATCATCGTCTCCACCCAGGCGGCGGGATCGGTGTCGCGGAAGCGCTCGAGCGGGCCGAAGATCCCGGCCGCGTTGACGAGGATCGTCGGACGCCCGAACGCCTCCTCGACATCCCTCGCGAGCTCGGCCACCTGCGTCGGGTCGCTCACGTCGACGCGGAAGCGGCCGGCGCTGCGGGCGACCGGGATCACCTGCGCGCCGCGGGTGGCAAGCGCCTCGGCGACGTCTTTGCCGAGGCCCCGGCTGGCGCCGGTGACGACCGCGACGGCACCTTCGATGCCGCCCATCGACTAGTGCGAGACCGCCGCGGCGGCCAGCTCGGAGACGAGCGTGTCGGTGTGGAAGCGCTCGAGCGCGAACGGCGCGATCAGGGCGGGCGTCTTCCCGGTGGCGACGAGCTCGGCGAGCGTCGTCCCGACGATCGGCGCGGCCTTGAAGCCGTAGGTGCCCCAGCCGGCCGAGACGTGGAACCCCTCGACTTCGGTCCGGCCGAGGATCGGGCTGTAGTCGGGCGTCAGGTCGCAGAGGCCGGTCCACGCGCGCAGCACGTTGACGCGCTCGAGCTGCGGGAAGAGCTCGAGCACGTGCCGCGCCGAGTACTCGAGGAACGGGAACGTGCCGGTGCCGCGGTAGGTCGTGTACGGCTCGATCTCGGCGCCGATCAGGAACTCGCCGCGGTCGGTCTGCGAGACGTAGACGTGCATCTGCGACGAGACGATCACGACGTCGAGGAACGGCTTCACCGGCTCGGTCACGAACGCCTGGAGGATGTGCGTCGTGATCGGCAGCCGCACGCCGGCCAGGTCGCAGACGAGCGTCGACCAGCCGGCCGTCGCGCTGATCACCGTGTCGCACGCGATGTCGCCGCGGTTCGTCTCGCACGCCGGTCACGCGCCCGCCCTGCTGCGTGATGCCGGTCACCTCGGTGTTCTGGTGGATCTCGACGCCGCCGCGGTCGGCGCCGCGCGCGTAGCCCCAGACGACCGCGTCGTGGCGGATGATCCCGCCCGGCGGGTGGTAGAGCGCGCCCATGATCGGCCAGGTCGGGTGGTCGGAGAGGTCGAGCTCCGGGCAGAGCTTCGCGGATCTCGTCGAGCCCGATCAGGCGGCTGTCGATCCCGAGCAGCTGGTTGACCTCGGCGCGCTCGGTCATCGTCGCGAGCGACCGCTCGGAGTGCGCGAGCGTGAGGTGGCCCTGCTGCGAGAAGAGCAGGTTGAAGTCGAGGTCGGCGGCGAGGCCCTCGTAGAGCTTCACGCTCTCCTTGTAGAACGCCGCGCCCTCGGGCGTGCGGTAGTTCGCGCGGATGATCGTCGTGTTGCGGCCGGCCGCGCCCGAGCCGATGTAGCTCTGCTCGAGCACGGCGACGTCGCGGATGCCGTGGTTCTTCGCCAGGTAGTACGCGGTCGCGAGGCCGTGCGAGCCGCCGCCGATGACGACGACGTCGTAGCGCTTCTTCGGCTCGCCCTGCGGGCGCCACATGCGGCGGACGCGGAAGAGATCCTTCACGCGAGGCCCGCCTGCAGGTCGCGGACGGCCTCGACGACGGAGTGGCCGTACTCCTGCGGGAAGAAGATCCGGAAGCCGCCCTCGCCCGCGGCGACGACCGCGGCGACGCCTGCGAGCTTGCCCGCCGCCGGGAGCGCCGAGAGGTCGAGGTCGGTGAGACGGCGCATCAGCGTCTCGTCCTTCGAGCGCGATGCCGGCCAGCGCGGCGGTCACGTCGACGACGAAGCCGGGCAGGGCCGCGCGGAGCTCGGCGCAGCGCTCGGGCGGCCCGACGACGAGCGTCCGCGTCGGCGTGATCGGCAGCACGTCCACGTCACTGCCGAGGTCCCCGACCGCGGGGCCGCGCACCTCGAGCTTGCCGAGCAGCGACAGGTCGCGGATGCCCGCGGCGCCGTCGAGCGCCCGCGCGAGCGGCGACGCCTCGCGCGGCTCGAAACCGTCGCCGACGCGCGCCGCAGTCGGGAGACAAGAAGGCGAGCGAGCTCACGACCGCTGCCGCTCCCCGTCGGGGTCGAAGAACGGCCGCAGCCGCACGCGCGCCGGCTCGAGCCGGCCGTCGACGCGGATCTCGAACCGCGCGTCCTCCTCGGCGAGGTCGGGCGGCAGCCACGCGAGGCCGACCGTCTTGCCGAGGCGCCGGCTCCGGCGCACGCTCGTGACGCGGCCGCTCGGCCGCCCGCCGCGCACGACCTGGCAGCCCTCGGCCGGGCAGAGCGCCGTTCTCCATCTCGAAGCCGACGAGCAGCTCGCGCGGGCCGCGCTCCTTCATGTGCTCGAGCGCCCACTTGCCGACGAAGTCGTCCTTGTCGAGCTTCGCGATCCACGCCATGTTCGCGTCGAGGACGTTCGACTCCGAGTCGGTGTCCTGGCCGATGATGATGTGCTGCTTCTCGAGCCGGAGGATCCGCTGCGCCTCGAGCCCGAACGGCTTCGCGCCGAGGTCGGCGCCGCGCTCGAGCAGCGTGTCCCAGAGGTACTCGGCGTACGTGCTCGGGAAGTGCAGCTCGTAGCCGAGCTCGCCGACGAAGCCGATGCGGAGCACGAGGCACGGCACGCCCGGCGACGTGCGCCTCGCGCGCGTCGAGGTACTTCAGGCCGTCGTTCGAGACGTCGGCGTCGGTGAGCCGCGCGAGCAGCTCGCGCGAGCGCGGGCCCGCGACGTTGACCGCGGCGAGCGCGCCGGTGAGGTTCACGATCTCGACGTCCAGCTGCCAGACCGCGTTCCACCACTCGAACCAGCCGAGCACGCCGTCGGCGCCGGTCGACGTCGTCGTGACGTAGAACTGCTCCTCGCCGAGCCGGCCGATCGTGCCGTCGTCCATGATCCGGCCGCCGTCCGTCGAGAGCACGCCGTAGCGGACGCGCCCCACGGCGAGGTCGGCGAAGCGGTTCGGGTAGAGGCGCTCGAGGAACGCCGCAGCGTCCGGGCCGGCGACGAGCAGCTTGCCGAGCGTGGAGACGTCGATCACGCCGACCGCGTCGTGCACGTTCTCGGCCTCGGCCGGCGCGTCGCCGTAGTTGTGCGGCCGCTGCCAGGCTCCCGTCCAGATCACCTCGGCGCCGGCCTCGACGTGGCGGTGGTGGAGCGCCGTGCGCTTCGCCGGCTCGTGCGTGCGGCCGGCGAGCAGGCCGAGCGAGACCGGCGCCCACGGCGGTCGCGCCGTCGTCGTGCCGATCGCCGCCTCGTCGGTGCCCTGCTCGCGCGCGTAGAGCCGGATCGAGCCGACGTGGCAGTAGCGCCCCTGGCACGGGCCCATCGTCACCGTCGTGTAGCGCTTGGCGAGCTCGATCGAGTCGAAGCCCTCGGCGATCGCGCGCTTCATGTCCTTGACGCCGACGTCCTCGCAGACGCAGACGAAGCCGTCCTCGCCGTGGCGGGCGCGCGTCGGCACGACCGGGCCGAGCTCGCCGGTCACGCGGCCGACCGCCTCGACGCCGGACGGCAGGTCGGTGGGGACGAAGATGCCTCGCGCCGCGTCGTACTCGACGCGTGCGCCGGCCTGGGCGAGCAGCGAGTACGCGGGCTGCGGGGTGCCGGCGGCGAGCAGCAGGTCGCACTCGTGCCGGGCGCCGTCGATCGTGACCGCGGTCAGCACGCCGCGCCGCCCCTCGGCCGCGATCGCGGCGGGCTCGCGCTCGCGGAGGTCGACGGTCGTGACGACGTGGACGCCGGCGCGCGCCAGCTCCTCGGCGGCGTCGATGCCGCGCGCGTCGGCGGCGATCACGACCGCGCGCTCGCCGGGCTGGAGCCCGAAGTCGCGGATCAGCCGCAGCGCGCCGTCGGGGAGCATGACGCCGACGAGGTCGTTGCCGGGGAACACGAGCGGCTGCTCGACCGCGCCGGTCGCGACCACGATCCGCTTCGCGCGCACCCGCAGCAGCAGGTTGCCGGCCTCGACCGGCACGAGGCCGCCCTCGTAGACGCCGATCGCGCGACCGGGCGCGACGAGCTCGAACGGCTCGTCGCCGAACCGGCGGACGTTCTCGTCGACGAGCAGCACCCGCTCGCCTGCGGCCGCGGCCGCCCGCGCCGCCGCGAGCCCGGAGCGGCCGCCGCCGACGACGAGCACGTCGACGCGGCGGTGCTCGGCGTCGTAGCGCCTCGTGCGGCCGCCGTGCTTGTCGACGCGGCCGAGGCCGGCGAGGTTGCGCAGCACCTTCTCGTACACCGGCCACAGCCGGCGCGGCCGGATCAGCGTGCGGTAGTAGAAGCCGACCGGCGTGAACGGCCGCCCGAGCTTGTCGACGACCGAGACGAGGTCGCGGTCGAGCGAGCCGATCACGTTCTGCGGCTCGACCACGGCGCCGGCGCGCGCGGGCTCGGCGCAGACGCGGACGTTCGGCGCGCCGTCGACCTGCATCATGCAATTGGCACAGCTGCCCGAGACGCAGAGGAGCCCGCGCGGCCGGTGGTACTTGAAGCTGCGCGAGAAGACGCGCTGCCCGGCGGCGAAGAGCGCCGAGCCGATCGTGTCGCCCTCGTACGCGCGCACGGGCTTGCCGCGGAAGCTGAACACGAGCTCGCGCGAGCGGTCGATCCGCTCGCCGGGCTGCGGCGGCAGGCGCATCAGGCGGCGTCGCCGTCGGGCTCGGCGGCGATCCGGGCAGCTCGACGCGCTGCACCTCGTTCGTGCGCGTGTCGCGCTCGGCGAGGAACCAGACCTCGCAGCCGTAGCGGTGGTGCCACCACTCGCGCTGCACGCCCGCGACGTTGCGGCGGAAGTAGACGTAGTCGGTCAGCTCGCGCAGCGTCGGCGAGGCGGCTTCGGCCGCGACGTGACCTCGCCCGCGTAGGCGAACTCGTTGACGTCACGCGGACCGCAGTGCGGGCAGGTCAGCAGGAACGACATTATCCCGTAATTCGCAATAGCATCCCGATATCCATGCAACACTAACCGGCGTGGCGAGAACGGGTCAACCGTCGAAGGAGCGCGTCGGCTCGGCGGTCAAGGCGCTCGCGATCCTCGACCTGCTCGCCGAGCGCGGCCCGCTCGGGACGAACGAGATCGCGCGCCGCACGGGCACGACGGCCGAGCACCGTCTCGCGCCACCTCGGCACGCTCGCCGAGTCGGGCCTCGTCGACCACGACGAGGCGAGCGGCCGCTACCGGCTCGGCCTGCGCCTCGTGCAGCCTCGCGAGCTCGGTGCTCGCGCGGCTCGACGTGCGCGCGCTCGCGCGCCCGCACCTCGAGGCGCTCGTCGCCGCGACCGGCGAGACGACGACGCTGTCCGTCCCGGCCGAGCCCGACGCGATCACGGTCGACTTCGTCGCGAGCCCGCACTACGTCCACGGCGTCACGCGGCTCGGCCGCCCGTCGGTCGCCCACGCGACCGCAGCGGGCAAGGCGATGCTCGCGTTCGGCGAACCGCGCGCCCGTCGCCGCCGCTCGCCGCCTACACCGAGCGGACGATCACCGACCCGGCCGCGCTCGAGGCCGAGCTCGCCCGCATCCGCAAGGCCGGCTGGGCCGAGGCCTACGAGGAGCGCGAGCCGGAGCTGAACGCGATCGCCGCGCCGGTCTGGTCGAGCACGCGGCGAGCTCGCCGCGATCGTCGCCGTGCAGGGCCCGATCCCGCGCTTCGGCCGCGCGGTCGCGCGCAAGGCGCTGCCGCTGCTGCTCGAGCACACGGCCGCGATCTCGGCCGAGCTCGGCTTCAGTACGAGCCGTTGACGCCGGGGATCCAGCTCGTCCCGGCGAGCGGTACCCGCGCCATCGCCGCCGCCTCGACCGTCAGCGCGACGAGGTCCTCCGGCTCGAGGTTGTGGACGTGCGACTTCCCGCAGGCGCGGGCGAGCGTCTGCGCCTCGAGCGTCAGCACGCGCAGGTAGTTGGCGAGCCTGCCGGCCGCCGGCGACCGGATCGAAGCGGCGCGGCGAGCTCGTCGTCCTGGGTCGAGATCCCGGCCGGGTCGCGGCCGGCCTGCCAGTCGTCGTAGAACCCGGCCGCGCTGCCGAGCTCGCGGTAGGCCTGCGTCGTAGCTCCGGGCTGTTGTCGCCCATCGCGATCAGCGCGGCGGTGCCGATCGAGACCGCGTCGGCGCCGAGCGCGAGCGCCTTGGCGACGTCGGCGCCGCTGCGGATCCCGCCCGAGACGATCAGCTGCACCTGCCGGTGCATCCCGAGCTCCTGCAGCGCGTCGACGGCGAGCCGCACCGCCGGCAGCGTCGGGATGCCGACATGCTCGATGAAGACGTCCTGGGTCGCGGCCGTGCCGCCCTGCATGCCGTCGACGACGATCACGTCCGCGCCGGCCTTGACCGCGAGCTGGACGTCGTAGTACGTCCGCGTGGCGCCGACCTTGACGAAGATCGGCTTCTCCCAGTCGGTGATCTCGCGCAGCTCGACGATCTTGATCTCGAGGTCGTCGGGCCCGGTCCAGTCCGGATGGCGGGACGCGCTCCGCTGGTCGATCCCTTGCGGCAGGTCGCGCATCTCGGCCACGCGGTCGGAGATCTTGTGCCCGAGCAGCATGCCGCCGCCGCCGGGCTTCGCGCCCTGGCCGACCACGACCTCGATCGCGTCGGCGCGCCGGAGGTCGTCCGGGTTCATCCCGTAGCGCGACGGCAGCAGCTGGTAGACGAGCGTCTTCGAGCTCTCCCGCTCCTCGGGCGTCATCCCGCCGTCGCCCGTGGTCGTCGAGGTGCCCATCTCGGTCGCGCCGCGTCCGAGCGCCTCCTTCGCGGGTGCCGAGAGCGCGCCGAAGCTCATGCCGGCGATCGTGATCGGGATCTTCAGCTCGAGCGGCTTCTTCGCGAACCGCGTGCCGAGCACGACGTCGGTGCCGCAGCGCTCGCGGTAGCCCTCGAGCGGGTAGCGCGAGATGCTGGCGCCGAGCAGGAGCAGGTCGTCGAAGTGCGGCAGCCGCCGCTTCGCGCCGAAGCCGCGGATGTCGTAGATGCCCTCGCGCGCGGCGCGCTGGATCTCGGCGATGACGTTGCGGTCGAAGAGGTACGACTCGCGCAGCCCCGGTTTCCAGCCGAGAGGGGGGCGCTCCGGCGCTGCGGCCATCAGTACGCCCCGCGTTGTCGATCTGGAAGTTGTAGAGCGGCGCGCCGATCCGTAGCGGCGAAACTCCGAGGGATCGAGGTCGTCGAACCCGGCACGCTCGAGCAGCGACCGCAGCTCGGCCAGGTGATCGATCGCGGAGCTCCTTCTCGACGCAGTCGGCGCCGAGGCTCGCGACCGCGCCGCGGACGTACAGGTGCGTCTCGTAGATCGAGTCGCCGAGCGCGTCGCCCGCGTCGCCGCAGACGACGAGGCACCCGCGCTGCGCCATGAACGCGCTCATGTGCCCGATCGAGCCGCGCACGACGATGTCGACGCCCTTCATCGAGATGCCGCACCGTGCGCCGGCGTCGCCGTGCACGACGAGCAGACCGCCGCGGCCCGGTCGCGCCCGCCGACTGGCTCGCGTTTCCTTCGACGACGACCGAGCCCGACATCATGTTCTCGGCGAGGCCGGTGCCCGCATTGCCGCGGACGCGCACCGAGGCGCGCTGGTTCATCCCGGCGCAGTAGTAGCCGACGTGCCCGGTGATCTCGACCTCGAGCGGCAGCGTCGAGGCCGCATGCGACCGCATGCGCGCCGTTCGGGTTCTCGATCCGCCAGCGGCGCGGCGCCCGCGCGTCGCCCGCGCAGTCGTGCAGGCGCTGGTTCAGCTCGCGCAGCGGCGTCGTCGCGAGATCGACGACCGCGACGGTCTGCTCGGCTGCCTCGACCGTCATCAGGCCTGCGCCGTCTCCCAGGCGTAGACGACCGCCGGCTCGGGCTCCCAGATCCGGGCGTCGGCGGCGCCTGGCAGGACCGCGATCGCCCGGTACTCGGACGCCATCGCGACCCAGTCGTCCGTCTCTGCGAGCACGGCCGGCTTGCACGCGATCGGGTCGCGGAGCACGGCGAAGCCGTCGGCCGTGCCGACGAGGAAGGTGTAGAAGCCGTCGAGGTCGTCGAGGCATCCCTCGAGCGCCTGCTCGAGCGACGCGCCCTCCCGAAGGCGCCAGGTGAGGTATCCGGCCGCGACCTCGGTGTCGTTCTCGGTCTGGAACCCGATCCCCTCGCGCCGAAGGCGCTCGCGCAGGCGGTTGTGATTCGAGAGCGAGCCGTTGTGGACGAGGCAGAGGTCGTGGCCGGTCGAGAACGGATGCGAGCCCGCTGTCGTGACGCGGCTCTCGGTCGCCATGCGCGTGTGGCCGAGACCGTGCGTGCCCTGGAAGTCGGCGAGCGCGAACTCGCTCGGCGAAGACGCGCGGACGGCCGACCTCCTTGTAGATCTCGATGACGCGGCCGGCGCTCATCACGCGCAGCCGAGGATGGCGATTCCGGATCCAGGCCTCGGCCTCGTCTGCGTCGGCCGCGACGAGGAGCACCGCGTGCCCGGCACGCTGTCCGACGTGCGCTCGGCACCGCCGAAGGACGCCTCGGAGCTCCGACGGAGACGCGCGTCCCAGTCGATGGCTGGATCGGTCGAGTAGAGCGTCAGCTTGCTCCAGCCGTCGGGAGCCGGGTCGCGGTAGATCGGCGACGCCGGCGCTGTCCGGGCCCGCGCTCGTCCATCTGGACGAGCATCGCCGAGAGGTACGTCCCGAGCTCCGGCTCCAGCTCCGGTGACTTGCAGATACAGCCCGACGATCCCGCACATGGCTCGCCCCGCCTTCGCCTTCGGTGGATGCTCCTACAACTCGGCCTGGGAAAAGGCCCCAGAGTGCGGAGCCTACGTCAGAACCGGGTCAGGTACTCGTGGAGCTCCCACGCCGTGACCTGCTCGTGGTAGCGGAACCACTCGTCGCGCTTGACCTGCGCGTAGTAGTCGACGTAGTCCTCGCCGCGCCCGCGGCCCAGGGCCGCGCGGAGGACGTCGTCCTGCTCGAGCTCGCCGATCGCCTCGAGCAGGTTCGCCGGCAGGCTGCGGAACCCGAGCGTCGGTGAGGTCGTCGACCGACTGCGCGTAGAGGTTCTCCGAGTTCGGCTCGCCCGGGTCGATCGCCCTGCTCGAGCCCGTCGAGCCCGGCCGCGAGCACGGCGGCGGCGGCGAGGTACGGGTTCGCCGATCCGTCGATCGTGCGGTCCTCGATGCGCCCGGGCGCCGGGATCCGCAGCATCTGCGTGCGGTTGTTGTAGCCGTACGAGATCCAGACCGGCGACCAGGTCGCCCCGCTCGACGTCGTCCCGAGCTTCAGCCGCTTGTACGAGTTCACCGTCGGCGCGGTCAGGGCGCTCGAGGCACGCGCGTGCGCCATCAGCCCGCCGATGAAGTGGTAGGCCGTCTCGGAGAGCCCGAGCCCGCGCGGGTCGGCCTCGTCGAGGAACGCGTTCTCGCCGTCGCGCCAGAGCGACATGTGGAAGTGGCAGCCGTTGCCGGTCAGGTGCGTGAACGGCTTCGGCATGAACGTCGCGATCATCCCGTGCTGCTCGGCGAGCGTGTGCACCATGTAGCGGAAGAAGATCGCGCGGTCGCAGCTGACGAGCGCGTCGTCGTAGGTGAAGTTCTGCTCGAACTGGCCGTTCGCGTCCTCGTGGTCGTTGGCGTAGTTCCCCCAGCCGAGCTCGTTGCAGTACTTCGAGATCGTCGTGAGGAAGTCGTAGTGCCGCGTGAGCCCGGCGATGTCGTAGCAGGGCTTCTCGAGCGTGTCTGCTCGGTCGAAGACCTCGATCGAGCCGTCGTCGCGCTGCCGGACGAGGAAGTACTCGAGCTCGAGGCCCAGCTTGAACTCGTAGCCGAGCTCCTTCGCCCGGGCGAGGACGCGGCGGAGGATCGTCCGCGGGCAGTACGGCCACTCCTCGCCCTCGACGGTGATGTCGCAGGCGAACCGCGCGAGGTTGGGCTGCCACGGGACCGGAGTGAACGTGTCGAGGTCGGGCATCGCCGCGATGTCGGGGTCGCTCGGCGCCTGGCCGATCTCGCCGGCGGCGAACCCGGCGAAGCCCGCGCCCTCCGCGACGAGGCCGTCGAGGTTCGCGGCCGGGATGAGCTTCGCGCTCGGCCGGCCGTAGAGATCGACGAACTGTGCGAAGTAGAACTCGATCCCTCGTTCCTGGCCGATCCGCTTGATCTCCTCGAGCGTCGTCACCGTTCCCGTTGCGACCGCATGCCGCCTCCTCCTCGTGGTAGCCGCCGGTTATACCAACCACCCTGCCGCGCTACGTGTCCATCAAGCCGGGAGGCCCAACTGCTCGTAGGCGGGGAGCGTGAGGAACTCGACGAACTCTTGCTCGAGCGCGACGTGCGCGAAGAGCTCTTTCGCGTCCGGGGAGGCGCTGACACGCTCGAGTTCTGTGCGGACGTGGCTCTCGGTGAAGTGCCCGGCGCGGATCCAGCTCCAGACCTGGGCGCGACAGATCTCGGCGGTGGCCGTGTCTTCCATGAGATTGTCGATCGCCGCGGCGCCGGTACCGCGAAGCCACGCGTCCAGGTACCGGGTGCCGACCGAGACGTTGGAGCGAAGGCCTTCGTCGGTGATGGTGCCGCCGGGAACGTCGAAGTCGAGCAGTTCGGCTGTGCTCACCTCGACGTCGTCGCGCATGCGTTCGAGCTGGTTCGGTCGGTCGCCGAGAACGCCGTCGAACACCTCGGTTGCGATCGGCACCAGGTCGGGGTGCGCCACCCAAGTCCCGTCGAACCCGTCGCGGGACTCCCGCTGCTTGTCCTCTCGCACCCTGGCGAGCGCGAGCTCGTTCACGGCTGCGTCCCGGCGCGAGGGAATGAACGCCGCCATGCCGCCGATCGCGTGCGCGCCGCGTCGGTGGCAGGAGCGAACGAGGAGTGCGGTGTAGGCGCGCATGAACGGCACGTCCATGGTCACCTGGCCGCGATCGGGCAGCACCGCACCGAGCTTCTTGATCACGCTGAAGATGTAGTCCCAGCGGCCGGCGTTCAACGCGCATCCGTATGCGCGCAGCTCGTGGAGGATCTCCTCCATCTCGAAGGCGGCGAGGATCGTCTCGATCAGGACGGTGCAGCGAATCGACCCGGCGGGCAGCCCGAGCGTTTCCTCGCCGAGTGCGAATGCCTGCGCCCACAGCCGTGCCTCGAGGTGACTCTCGAGCTTGGGCAGATAGAAGTACGGGCCGCTGCCGCGCTCCAGGAGCTCAGTTGCGTTCCAGTACAGCGCCAGGCCGAAATCGAACAGGCTCGCCGAGACCTGTGCGCCGTCCACGAGGAGATGGCGCTCCGACAGGTGCCAGCCCCGCGGCCGCACCACCAGCGTTGCCGTCTCCTCGTTCAGGCGATACGACTTCTCGGCCGTCTCCAGTTCGATCGTCCGTCGCACAGCGTCGTGGAGGTTTCGCTGTCCTTCGACGATGTTCGTCCAGGTCGGCGAACACGCGTCCTCGAAATCAGCCATGAACACGCGTGCGCCCGAGTTCAGCGCGTTGATCATCATCTTCCGCTCGGGCGGGCCCGTGATCTCACAACGCCGATCACGCAGGTCCGCCGGCGCCTCCGCCACGCGCCAGGTGCCCTCTCGGATCTGGCGAGTTCGGTCGAGGAATCCCGGCGCCTCGCCCGCGGCCAAGGCCGCCTGCCGCTCGTGGCGGGCGGTCAGGAGCCGCAACCGCTCGGGGTTCAACTCGCGGTGCAGCAGCGCCACGAACTCGATCGCCTCCTCGGTCAGGATCGACTCGTCCGCCGCCGCGAGCACCTCCGTTGGCTTAGGCGCCTGGCTTACCAATCAGCTCGCCGGTCTGCTCGAACTGCTCTTCCTCGGTCGAGCCGCGCAGCGCGAGCGTCGCCGAGTTGCCCCCGCTCACGGCTTCGGCCACGAGATCGAAGTAGCCGGCTCCGACCTCCCGCTGGTGTCTGGTCGCGGTGTATCCGTCGGCTTCGAGCTCGAACTCGCGCTCCTGCAGGCTCACGTACGCCGTCATGCCTTCGGCCGCGTAGCGCCGCGCGAGCTCGAACATCGACGCGTTGATCGAGTGGAAACCGGCGAGGGTGATGAACTGGAAGCGGTAGCCCAGCTCTGCGAGATCCGTCTGGAAACGCGCGATCTGGTCGTCGTCGAGGGCTCGCTTCCAGTTGAAGGACGGCGAGCAGTTGTAGGCGAGCAGCTTGCCCGGGAAGAACGCGTGGATTGCCGAGGCGAACTCACGAGCCTCACCGACATCCGGTGTGGAGGTCTCGAACCAGAGGACATCGGCGTAGGGCGCGTAGGCCAGCGAACGGGCGATCGCGGCGTCGAGGCCGTCTCGAACCACGAAGAACCCTTCGCTCGTCCGGTCTCCGGTCAGGAACTCGGCGTCGTAGGGGTCGACGTCACTGGTGAGAAGCGTCGCGCTGAGCGAGTCGGTGCGAGCGAACAGCACCGTCGGGACGTCGAGCACGTCCGCTGCGAGCCGGGCGGCCGTGAGCGTGCGAATGAACTGGCTCGTCGGGATCAGGACCTTGCCGCCGAGGTGCCCGCATTTCTTCTCCGCGGCGAGCTGGTCCTCGAAGTGAACGCCTCCTGCACCCGCTTCGATCATGGCCTTCATCAGCTCGAACGCGTTCAGTGCGCCGCCGAAGCCGGCTTCCGCGTCGGCGATGACCGGAGCGAGCCAGTACGTCCCGTTGCGGCCCTCGGACCACTCGATCTGGTCTGCCCGCAGGAGGGCGTTGTTCAGCCGCTTGACGAGCGCCGGCACGCTGTTTGCCGGATACAGGCTCTGATCGGGATAGGTCTCCGACGAGAGGTTCGCGTCTGCCGCGACCTGCCAGCCGGAGAGATAGATCGCGCGCAGACCCGCGAGCACCATCTGCACGGCCTGGTTTCCCGTCACGGCGCCGAGTGCAGCGACGTGCCGGTCGTCGTTCAAGAGCTCCCACAGGCGCTGTGCGCCTAGCTCCGCCAGGGTGTGCTCGAGCGGGAAACGCCCTCGAAGCCGCACGACGGTGTCCGCTCCATACGGGCGCGTGATCCCGTTCCAGCGGGGATTCTGCGCCCACTCGCTCGTGAGGCGCGTTGCCACCGCACCACGATCGCCGTCGTTCATCTCTCACCGTCCTTCCGCTCGGCTGGCGGCTCGTCCGTCACTGAAGTTCGGACTGGCGTCTGCTCACCAGGGTCTAGGAACAAAGGGCAAATTGTATTCGATGTTGAATAAAGAGGATCCAATCGTGCTGCGAAATGCTAGCAGTGATCCCGAATCCGAGCAATCGACACGAGATTCTGGATCCAACATAGAGGATCTCGGATCCGATAGGTCTCGTCTTTCCAAATCCGGAAGGGCGCCAGCGGGATCGGGCGCGGTTCCGGGATCGCGTGTGCGAGGGGTCGTATGGTGATCCGCCTACTGATGCGGTGTCCGGGGATTCTTGGTGAGCGATTGGTGAGTCGACGGTCCCGGCCTACCGGGTCGAGGGACTCCGTGGGTGCGCGACCCGCTGCGCCGAGGGTGGGGGCCTGAACCGAGGCATTCCCGCACGCCTCGCTTGATGCCGACCCTCCGGCCGAGTGCGACAGTCGGCGCTTTCTCGGCCACCCGAAGGCACGGGAAGGTTGCCGCGGGCCCGCGAACGTCCTAAGGTTGGGAGCGGCGTCAGCACGACCGAGCTGCGGCCCGGATCGAACCTGAGGTGCCGATGGACACCGGGCTCAGATGAACAGAGTCTCAACCACGCCCGGCTCGCTGGCGTTGCCGGCGGTCGCCTGAGCGATGGACGCCGGAGGCCTGCTCGGGCGGCTCGCGCGTCTCGCCACCCGGATGTGGAGCGGTGCACGCACCGGGCTCCGCGAGCCCTTGCGCCATCCCGGCAAGGCGCTGGCAGCCGTCGTGGCTCTCGTCGGCGGCGTGATCTCGATGGCGCTCGGCATTCGCGAGCTCGTTGCGTGGATCGACGGACCCGGGTACGAGTCCGATACGAGCCGGCTCGTGATCGTCGATGCGTCCGCGGCCATGACCCGTCACTTCAGCCCGGAGTTGAAGTTCGACTCGGCCACGAAGGAGATCCTCCGCTACACGAAGCAGGAGCCCGGCGTCGACGTGGCGATCCGCTTCACAAGCGGCCGCTGCGATTCCGCGTATGCGCCGCCCGCGGTCGACTTCGAGCATGGGAACGAGGTGGAGATCAAGGCCGAGCTAGCGCGGCAACGACGGAGGTTGGGCGGGAAGGCCGACCTCGCGGCCACGTTCGCGATGGGAGTTGAGGACTTCCGCGAGTCGGGGATCGCGTCCAAGGCGAAGGTGCGGTCGATCTGGCTGTTCCTCGGCTCGGCGAGCGACGGATGCCAGTCGGGTGCAGACGCGGTCGAGGCGGTGAGGGAGGCTCTGGCTGAGTCCCCGATCGAGGTCACACACGTCGACTTCTTCGCGCTGCGCACCGAGCAGAAGAGCTTCGATGCGCTCCGCAAGCGCATGGAGGGGGTCGCCGACTATGTGCGCGTGATCCGGGTCGCGAACGCGCCGGCGTTGCACAAGACGATTGAGGCGACCGCCCGCCGGGAATCCCGGTCGGATCACTGAGCCCGGTGATGGCGCCCCCGGGGAGTCCCGCGAAGAGGCTCAGTGCGCGCGGGGGTTGGGCGAGGGTGTCGGCGTACGGTCGCGGTCGCTCTTGACGACGCCTTGACCACGGCTCGCGGGGCCGACGCTTCTATGTTGTCAGCCAGTTGTGTCAGATCGAAAAAACGGCCGCTAGCAGGGTTTTCTGAGGTGGGCGCACCTGGGATCGAACCAGGGACCTCTCGCGTGTGAAGCGAGCGCTCTCCCGCTGAGCTATGCGCCCTAAGACCGCGGCACCTGCGAGGGATCCTTAGGGCTGCTTCCTCCCGGATCTGACCCGGTTCGGAACCTCGCAGCGCCGCGGGCGCGGACAGTCTAGCGGCCTCGTGCGCACGCCCTGATCGCGGCGCGCTCGTGTGCGGTGAGCCTGTGCGGCGGCGTGCCGGGATTGCCCGAGTCGTCGATTGCCGGCCCGCTTTGGTGCATGGCAAGCGTGAAGTTGACGCCACCCGGCGAGCTGCCGCGCACCGCGTCGTCGCTTGCCTCCACGAGAAAGCCGCGCGCGTTCAGGCAGTCGGCGGCCACCTGCGCAGCGGTCTTCGACTGCTCTCCGCAGGCGGCGATGACGAGGAGCGTTAGCGCGAGGGGGAGGAGAGGCCGGATCCGGCGATGGTAGAACGACCGCGATGCTCGTCCTCGTGCTGGCCGCCGCGCTCGTTCTGCCTCTGCAAGGGAAGACGGTCGCGATCGACGCTGGGCACAACGGCCGCAACTGGGCGCACACGGCCGAGATCGGGCGGCTCGTGGATGCGGGGACACTCCGGAAGCCCTGCGACACAACCGGCACCGCAACCGCCGGCGGTTACTCGGAGGCGGCGTACAACCTCGACGTGGCGCGGCGGCTGGCGCAGATCCTGCGCTCGGCGGGTGCGCGCGTCGTCCTCACGCGCACGACGAACGATGGCTGGGGGCCGTGCATCACGACGCGCGCGGCGATCGGCAACCGCGCCCGCGCCGATGCCGCGATCTCCATTCACGCCGACGGCGGACCGGCGGAGGGCCGCGGCTTCCACGTCATCTACCCGCCGCCAATCGCGGGGCTCACCGATGACATCGCCGCTGGGTCGAGGCGGCTCGCGCTCGCCGTTCGCGCCGCCTTCCGCGCCGGAACGGGCGAGCCCTTCGCGACCTACATCGGCCGCGACGGCCTCGACGTCCGCTCCGACCTCGGCGGGCTCAACCTCTCGGACGTGCCGAAGGTGCTGATCGAGACCGGCAACATGCGCGACCCGGTCGACGCGCGGCGGCTCGAGTCGCCCGCCTACCGCCAGCGAGAGGCGGCGGCGCTCGCGCGCGGGCTCGAGGCCTTCCTGCGCTGATTGCGGCTTCTCCGTAGCGCAGATCGGTGCGCGCCCCGACGAACCGCGGGCCTCGCCCGTCGAGACTTCCGCCTATGAGCGCGACCCAGCGATACGTCCTGATCGCATTCACAGCAGTCGCGATCGGGGCCGGCGTGCTCGCCGTCGCTCTCACCCGCGACTCCTCGACGTCCGGCACAAAAACCACGAGCGCGGTTCCCGTGCTCCAGAACTACGTTGGCGCACCCGGTTCGCTCCAGGCCGAGAAGCCCACGGCCGCCGACCTCGACAACGTCCGCGACCAGGTGAAGACCTGGCTCGTGACGAACGGGTTCGACGGCTACGGCGTCTCGGAGGTGATGGCGTTCACGAACAACGACTACGTCGCCGTGGAGACGCCGAAGGGCAAGAACGCGTTCGAGTTGCTCGCGGCACCCGGAGCCGGCTGGCTCATGCTCGAACCGCCGAGCATGATCTGGAACACCCGCTACGGGATGATGGCCGGGTCCAGCATGGAGACGAACTGGGCCGGCAGCGGGATGATGGCGTCGCTGATGGGCGGCGGCCGTGCGACCGGGGAGTGGAACGGCTGGTACGCAGGCGGCAAGACGAAGGTGACCTCGGCGGCCCGGGCGGTCGCGATCGCGAACGCGTGGCTAGCGAAGGCCCACCCGGGTGAGGTCGCTGGGAGCGACGCGCGCTCCTTCCCCGGGTACTACACGCTCGACACGACGATCGACGGCAAGAAGGGCGGCATGCTCTCGGTCAACGCGACCACCGGTGCGGTCTGGTACCACGGCTGGCACGGCGGCTTCCTAGCCGAGCGCAGCTACTAGGTCGCGTCCGGCGAAGTGGCACGCCGGGGAGGGGCGCCTCGCGGCGCCGCTCCCCGTGACCACCTACTACGGCGCCAGCGCGGTCACGGCCGCGTAGCTCCCGCTCGGCAGCGCGACGAAGAGCGCGAGGTGGGCGACAGCGTTTCGCCGCAGATGGCGTGGTAGTGAGCGAAGCATTGGGATCCTCTTTGGTTGACCGCAGCTTTGGGCGGACGCTATCTCCTGCGGGGCTCCGGCATCGGTCAGGCTTCCTGCGGGCTAGGGAACGCTCTTGCCGAGGAGAGCGCGGCCCACGATCGCGGCCTCGGCGCCGCACTCGGCGAGCGCGGCGACGTCGGCGGGCGAGCGTACGCCGCCAGCGGCGAGCACGCCCAGGCCCGAAGCTGCGACCAAGCGCACGAGCTCGAGGTCGGGCCCGCCGAGCGTGCCGTCGCGGTCGATCGCGGTGCAGAGGACGCGCGCGACGCCCGCGGCGAGGCAGCGCTCGACCGCTTCCTCGAGGGAGAGTCCGGAGTCCTCGGTCCAGCCGGCCGTCCTCACCTGGCCGTCGCGCACGTCGAGAGCGATCGCCAGCCGATTGCCCAGCGCTTCGACCCACGGCGCCGGGTCGCCGACGGCCGCGGTGCCGACGACGACGCGATCCGCGCCGGCGTCGAGCAGCGCAGTTGCGTCCTCGATCGAGCGGATGCCGCCCGATGCCTGCAGCGCGGCCGGCGCCACGGCCACGGCGACGACGCGGACGAGCGCCGGCCTGACGCGCCCGGAACGCGCTCCTTCCAGGTCGACGAGGTGAACGCGTTGAGCGCCTGCTTCCACGAAGCGCCGTGCGAGCGCGACGGGCTCGCCGGCCCGCTCAACGACGGCGTCGTAGTCGCCCTGGTGCAGGCGCACGGCGCGCTCGCCGAGCACGTCCACGGCGGGGATCACCTCGATCGGCTGGGCGAACCAGCTGTTCTAGCATGACGCCATGTTAGCGTGCTAACATGGCGCTCGCTGAGACACGCGATGGCAGACAGGGGACGACACACATGGCAGACGCCGGAGATGACGGAGCTCTTCGAGGCGATCTCGAAGCTGGAGTCGCCGGAGGAGGCGGAGACGTTCTTCCGGGATCTCTGCACGCTCGCGGAGCTGGAGGCGATGGCGCACCGGTGGGAGGTGGCGCGTCTGCTGGAGCAGGGCTTGCCTTACCTGGAGATCGCGCAGCGGACGGGCGCGTCGACGACGACGGTGACGCGGGTCGCGCACTGGCTCCGTCACGGCGAAGGTGGCTACCGGATGGCGCTCGATCGGCTGAAGGAGCAGGCATCGACCGCCTGACGATCGCCGTCCCGGTCAAGGGACGCCTGCGCGAACCGTCGGTCTCGCTGCTCGAGGATGCCGGGCTCGGCCCCGAGCAGCCGGGCGATCGCGCGCTCGCGTTCCCGTGCCGGAACGCCCCGGTGGACGTTCTGCTCGTGCGCGCGGCGGACGTGCCGGAGTACGTGCAGGACGGCGTCGTCGACTGCGGGATCACGGGGCAGGACCTCGTGCGCGAGCGTGGCGCGCGGGTGGAGGAGCTGCTCGAGCTGGGCTACGGCTCGTGCCGCCTCGACGTGGCGGTGCCCGAGGAGTCGCGCTTCCAGGCGATCGAGGACCTCGCCGGCGCGTCGGTCGCGACGGTCTACCCGCGCCTGACGCGCGAGCTGATGCCGGTCGAGGTGAGCCTCGTCGACGTCACCGGCTCGGTCGAGATCGCGCCGCGCCTGGGGCTCGCCGACGGCATCGTCGACCTCGTCTCGTCGGGGAACACGCTGCGGACGAACGGCTTGCGCTCGCTCGCGACGCTCTTCTCCTCGCAGGCGGTGCTGATCGGCCGGCCGGGCGCCGAAGCCGGGCAGCTCGTGTCGATGATGCGCGCGGTGGTCGAGGCGCGGGCGCACCGCTACCTGATGCTGAACGTGCCCGACGCGAAGCTCGACGAGTGCTGCGCGATCATCGGCTCCCGCTCGCCGAGCGTGCTGCCCCTGGCCGAGGAGGGCATGGTCGCGGTGCACGCGCTCGTTCCCGCGAAGGACGTCTGGCAGCTGCTGCCACGCCTCGAGGAGGCGGGCGCCTCGTCGATCCTGGTCGTGCCCGTGGAGCGGATGACGCGAGTGACGATCGTCTCCGAGATCAAGCAGGAAGGCGAGGTGGCTGTGCGGCGCTGGGCGCTCGAGCTCGACGGCGTCGAGCCGGCGCGCGCCGTTCCCGACGCAGGGCTCTTGCCTCGCGACGCAGTGCTTGCGCTCGCCGACCGCGTGCGCCGCTGGCACGAAGCGCAGCGTCCCGCCGACGTCGTGCTCGAGGTCGAGCCCGGCGTCGTGCTCGAGCGCCGCTGGGTGCCGCTCAAGACGGTCGGCGTCTACGTGCCGAGGAACCTCGTCTCGACGCTCGTGATGTGCGCGGTCCCGGCGCAGGCGGCGGGCGTGGAGCGGATCGTCGTCTGCACGCCGCCCGTCGGCGCGGGGCTCGTCGCCGCCGCCGCGGAGCTGCTCGGGATCGACGAGGTCTGGGCGCTCGGCGGACCGCAGGCGATCGGCTGGCTCGCGTACGTCCGCAAGGTCGACAAGATCATCGGACCCGGGAATGCGTACGTGAACGACGCCAAGCTCGAGGTCTCGCGCGACGTCGCCATCGACCTGCCCGGCGGCCCGTCCGAGGTGGTCGTCGTCGCCGACAGCGACGTCGACCCGCGCGTCGTCGAGCTCGAGCTCGCCGCCCAGCGCGAGCACGGGCACGAGGCTGTGTGTCGCGTGGTCGAGACGCTCGAGGAGGCCGAGGAGATCGCGCCCGAACACCTCGTGCTGCTCGGCGCGGCCGAGGCTCGTGCGGGTGATGTCCGGAATGCGGGTGCGGTGTTCGTCGGCGCTTCCTCTCCGGTCGCCGCGGGCGACTACGCGACGGGTGGCAACCACGTGCTGCCCACGGGAGGCTGGGCACGCTCGATCGGCGGGCTCGGCCTGGAGACGTTCCTCAAACCGGTCACGGTGCAGCGGATCACGCTCGAGGGCCTCGCGCTCCTGCGGCCGACGGTCGAGGCACTCGCCGCGGCCGAGGGGATGACTGCCCACGCCGAGGCGGTGCGCCGATGAAGCCACTCACGCCGGAGTTCACGCCCTACACCTGGGCGACGCCGAGTGACGAGGTTGCGCGGCTCGCAGGGATCGACCCCTCGCAGGTCGTCCGCTACGACCAGAACACGCCGCCGCTGCCGCTCCCATCGACGCGCCCGGGCGCGATCGCCGGCGCGCTCGCCGGGATCAGCGGCTACCCGCCCGGCGGCTACGTCGCGCTGCGGCGGGCGATCGCCGACTACACCGGCGTCGAGCCCGAGCAGGTCGTCCTCGGCGTTGGCTCCGACGACCTGATCCTCCTCTGCGCGCGCGTGTTCGCCGGGCCTGGCGACACGATTGCGGTCCCGGCCGCGCCGACGTACCCGCTCTATCGCATCGCGGCACAGCTCGCGGGCGCCGACGTCGGCGACGACGATCCTGTACTCACCTTCGCCTGCCGGCCGAACAGCCCGACCGGCGAGCTGCGGCCGTTGCCGGACGCACGGCCGCTGGTCGTGGACGAGGCCTACTACGAGTACTGCGGCGAGACGGCCGTGCCGCTGATCGGGGACGGCGACGTGATCGTGCTGCGCACGTTCTCGAAGGCGTTCGGGCTCGCCGGCGCGCGGATCGGCTACGCGCTCGCCTCGCGCGAGCTCGCTGCCGAACTGGACGCGCGGCAGGCGCCGGCGCCCGTGTCCAGCCTCGCGGCGGCGCTGGCTGTCGCGGCGCTCGCTTCACCGCCCGACGTCGAGCCGGTGATCGAGGAGCGCGAGCGGGTCGCGTCGTCGCTGCGCGCGATCGGGCTCGAGCCGCTGCCGTCGTGCGCCAACTTCCTCTTCGTGCCCGTCGAGGACGGGCACGCGCTCGGCGACTCGCTGCTGCGCCAGGGTCTGGTCGTGCGGTCCTACGCCGACGGGATCCGGATCACGATCCGCGACACCGAGGATGACGACCTGCTCGTCGGGGCGCTCGCCCGCGTGCTCGACCGGCCGGCCCCGGTGAGCGAGGTCGCGGGCCGACGCGTCCGGCACCTGCGTGCCACGGCCGAGACGCGAATCGCCGTGCGGCTCGGTCTCGACGGCGCGAGCCGCGTGCGGGTCGACACCGGCGCCGGCATCTACGACCACTTCCTCGAGCAACTCGCCTTTCACGCGGGGCTCGACCTCGTCGTCGAGGGCGCGGGCGACCTGGAAACCGGCGACCACCACACGGTCGAGGACACCGCACTCGCCTTCGGCGAGGCGCTCGACCGCGCCCTCGGCGACCGCCGCGGGATCGCCCGCTACGGTGACGCGGTCGTGCCGATGGACGACGCGCTCGCCCGTGCCGCCGTCGATTTGGGCGGTCGCCCCTATGCCGAACTGGTCGTCGATCCCGACCCGGGTCTGGCCGGCCACTTCTTCGGCAGCCTCGCCCAGGCGGGCCGGCTCGCGATCCACGTCGAGGCGTCGGGGCGCGACGCGCATCATGTCGCCGAGGCCGCGTACAAGGCAGCCGGACGGGCGCTGCGGATCGCGCTGCGGGTGGAGTCGTCCGGGATCCCGTCGACGAAGGGACTGCTGTGAAGGTCGCTGTCTGCGACTACCGCGCCGGGAACATCCGCTCGGTCGAGATCGCCATGCGGCGGCTCGGGGCCGAGCTCGTCGACGACGTTGCGACCGCCGACCTCGCTGTGCTGCCGGGCGTCGGCTCGGCCGGCTCGGCCATGGCGGAGCTGCGGCGGCAGGGGCTCGACGAGGTGCTGCGCGCGCGGGTCGCCGACGAGCGGCCGGTGCTCGGCATCTGCCTCGGCCTGCAGCTCGCACTCGAGTTCTCGGAAGAGGACGGCGGCGTCGAGGGCCTCGGCATCCTGCCGGGCCGGTCGGTGCTCCTGAAGGAGGGCCGGGTTCCGCGCATCGGCTGGGCCGAGGTCGAGGGCACGGCGTACTACTTCGCGCACTCCTACGCCGCCGACACGCCGTGCGCCACGTCATGGTCGGAGGGCATCGTCGCCGAGGCGCGCTCCGGCTCGTTCCTCGGCGTGCAGTTCCACCCCGAGAAGAGCGGCGCGCCGGGCGCGCGCTACCTCGACGGCGTGCTCAAGGAGGTGAGGGAGCGATTCCTCTCCCGCGCCTGATCCCGTGCCTCGACGTCGCCGGCGGCCGCGTCGTCAAGGGAGTCAAGTTCCAGGAGCTGCGCGACGTGGGCGACCCCGTCGAGCTGGGCGCCGCGTACTCCGACCGTGGTGCGGACGAGCTGGTCTTCCTCGACGTGAAGGCGACGCTCGAGGAACGCGACACGCTCGTCGGCGTCGTGCGCCGCGTCGCGGAGCAGCTCGCGATTCCGTTCACCGTCGGCGGTGGCATCCGCTCGGTGTCGGACGCCGATGCGCTGCTCTCTGCAGGCGCGGACAAGATCTCGGTCAACTCGGCCGCACTCGCCGGGCCGAGCCTGATCACCGATCTGGCCGAGAAGCTCGGCTCGCAGGCGGTCGTGGTCGCGATCGATACCGAGGGCGGCCGGGTGCGCACGCGCGCCGGCACGACAGAGACCGCACGCGCGACCGTCGAGTGGGCGCTCGAGGCGCAGGAGCGCGGAGCGGGCGAGATCCTGCTCACCTCGATCGACGCCGACGGCACGCGCGAGGGCTACGACCTCGAGATCACGAGCGCCGTCGCCGACGCGGTCTCGATCCCGGTGATTGCCTCCGGCGGCGCCGGAGAGGCGAGGCACGTGGCCGAGGCGCTCGAGGTCGCGCAGGCGGCGTTGCTCGCGTCGATCCTGCACGAGGATCCCGAGCGGCTCACGTCTTTGCGCGAAGAGCTCCGCGGCTTGGGGGTGAAGCTCCGTGACGCAGCCTGAATTGCGCCCCGCGATCGTCCAGGACGCCGAGACCGGCCGGGTGCTGATGCTCGCCTGGATGGACGACGAGGCCGAGCGCCGAACACGCGAGTCCGGCGAGGCGTGGTTCTGGAGCCGGAGCCGCCAGGAGTACTGGCACAAGGGCGCGACCTCCGGCAACACGATGGCGCTCGAGGAGCTGCGCGACGACTGCGACGGCGACGCGTTGCTGGTGCGGGTGCGCCCGAACGGCCCGGCATGCCACACGGGCTCGGTCTCGTGCTTCGCTCCCGCCCTGTGGCGGACGATCTCGCAACGAGCGCTCGACCGGCCTGAGGGCTCGTACACGACGGCGCTTCTGAACGAGGGCACCCCGGCGTGCGCGCGCAAGGTGGGCGAGGAGGCGGTCGAGGTTGTGACCGCTGCGCTGGCTGAGAGCGACGAGCGCCTCGTCTCGGAGGCCGCGGATCTCGTCTACCACCTGTACGTCCTGCTCGCGGCGCGCGGCCTCGACGTTGCGGCCGTCGAGGACGAGCTCGGCCGCCGCTCTCGCTAGAGGCGAGTGAGCTCGGAGTCGGGGCCGAGCATCAGGCTGCCCTCGCCCGGCCCGCCGGAAGGCCGCCCGTCCAGTCGACCTCGTCGATCGCCCCGCCGGCGACGGTCACTCCGCGCGCCCGCGCGACGCCCTCGTACCAGAGCGTGTAGGCGCCGCCGGGGAGCCGGTCGAACACGGCGGCGTAGATCGAACGCCCCCCGACGACGCGCTCGAGGACGTCCTTGTGGCTGCGACGTTCGTCTTTGCCGGCGCGGCTGATCTCGATCTCGCGGTGGAGCAGTGCAGGGTCGGTGCGGACGACGAGCGCGCCGAGCTCGCCGCCGATCTCGAGGACGACGGGCTCGCTGTGAGGCCGGTGCGCCTCCGCATGGTGGTCGTGACCGCTGTGAGCGTGGCCGTCGTGGGTTTCGCACATCTCTCCTCCTCGTCATGTTCTGACGCTCCGGCGGTGCGTGGCGGCCCCGCCGGAGCGTCGGTCGGCTTGAGCTACGGCGACGGCGTGCTGAACCCGTCGTGTGGGGTTCCGAGGTACGGGAACGTGGACTGGTACCGGCCTGCACCAGGCGAGGCCGGGTTGAACGGCTGCTGCGTGACCAGGCCGGCCGCGGCGTCGGGCGTGTACGACGCGACGAGCGGATAGGTGACACCCGCGATCGCGCGGAGCTCGATCGTGACCACGTCGTCGAACACCCGGCGGCCGTTCGGGAAGCCGGCTTTGTCGCCGCCGATCAGGCCCAGGGCGTTCGGACTCGCCGCAGGCGGGATCGCGACGTTCAGGCGCAGCATGTCGGCGTACCTCTTGCCGTTGCCGCTCAGGTTCTGGAAGCCGGGGACGATCCCCGCAGGCAGGCCGGTGAGCAGGATCGCCACCAGGTCTGCGCGGCTCGGGCCGGTCCCCGCGGGTGACCCGTTGAGCGCGGCCAGATTCGGGAACACCCCCGGATAGAGCACCGGTAGCAGGCCCGCGAGCTCCGGATGCTGAACGTACTCGAGGAAGTCCTTATCGTCCTCCGGATCGGTCGCGTTCCACTCGTCCTTGCGACTCATCGGGACGATCACCTCGTTGAACAGCGGGTTCCCGAGGCGCGACACCTGCACCCACGGGCCAGACTCGCTGTGCTCTTCCCGCTTGCGGTCGTGCATCCTCACCTTGCGCCTGCTGGCGGCAGCCCAGACGCCGAGTACCGCCTTGCCGCTCAGCGGATCGGTCGGCACCGAGCCGTCTCTGGTCAGCTTGGCGATCGGCACCTGGATTGCGATCGAGTGCACGTTGAGCGTGCTCAGCGTGTCGACGCTCGGCGTCCCGGCCGTCGGGATCAGGTGGAGGTTCTGGAACGGGCGCAGGTCGCCGAGGTCGAAGATCGCGCCCAGGTCGACGAAGAACCCGTCGTTGCGCTGTCCTGCGAAGACCTTCTCGCCGCTTCCCAGCGTGTGGATCGCGTCGTTCGCGAGCGAGTCGTAGTTCGGCGTGGAGCGGGGGCCGATGTTGCACGGGGGCGAGGCGAGGTCCTCGCCGATCACCGTTCCCTTGTGCTTCCCGTCCATGCGCGTGACGTTGTAGAACTGCCGCCTGTTCCAGTTCATGTCGTCGAGCGTTCCGATCGGCCCGGTGTTGTAGAGAAACGTGTTCGGGTTCCGAACTTCGTTCCGGAACTGGAAGTGGTAGCTGACGTCGGGCTCGGCGTCGCCGTCGTTGTCGATATAGATCGAGTAGAGGACGTCGTCGCCGAACTCGTAGAAGTTCGGGCCCCCCGCAGGGGCCTCGCCCGGGATGTAGTTCGCGATGATCGTGACCGTGCCCGCGCCGGCCGGGTCCGTGCTCAGGAACGCGTAGACGTCGGTGTTGTCGGCAACCGGGTCCTTGCTGATCTCGGGTGCCTCACGATGCGAGGACATCTAGAGCACCTGCCCTTTCTTGGTTACGGGATGCTCGTGGGCGGCCTTGGTCATCCGCTTCACGAGCACCGGGTCCTTGAAGGTCGTCTCGTGGAGGCCGGACACGACGGTCACCTCGCCTTTGGCCGCGTCGCGCACGAAGGCCAAGAGCGGCTCGTGCGGCAGCGGCGACGGGTTGGCGACGATCTGGGGCGCGCTCTCCGCGGCGGCGGTCGCGGCTGCGGGAACGCTGCCGACGATCACTGCCCCGGTAGCGACGCCGGCCGTCTTCAGGAACGAACGGCGGCTGAACTTGCTCATCTCTGTGCTCCTCTCGTCTGGCTTGTGAGCCGCTTGCGGACGTCATTCGCCCGGGGGCGCAGTTCGGTTCGGCCGGTGTGCCCGGGATGGGAAGTCGCGCCGAGATCGAGTGATCGTCGTCCGGCTGAGCCGAGCTCAGCGGCGTAGGCTCGACGGAGCCGCCAGGAGCGGAGGTGCCGGCTTTGCCGGCGCCGGAGCGGGGCTCAGCGGCGTAGGCTCGACGGAGCCGCCAGGAGCGGAGGTGCCGGCTTTGCCGGCGCCGGAGCGGGGCTCAGCGGCGTAGGCTCGACGGAGCCGCCAGAGAGCGGAGGTGTCGGCTTTGCCGGCGCCGGAGCGGGGCTCAGCGGCGTAGGCTCGACGGAGCCGCCAGAGAGCGGAGGTGTCGGCTTTGCCGGCGCCGGAGCGGGGCTCAGCGGCGTAGGCTCGACGGAGCCGCCAAGGAGCGGAGGTGTCGGCTTTGCCGGCGCCGGAGCGGGGCTCAGCGGCGTAGGCTCGACGGAGCCGCCAAGGAGCGGAGGTGTCGGCTTTGCCGGCGCCGGAGCGGGGCTCAGCGGCGTAGGCTCGACGGAGCCGCCAGAGAGCGGAGGTGCCGGCTTTGCCGGCGCCGGAGCGGGGCTCAACCGAGCAGCAGCGCCAGCAGCGCCTTCTGCGCGTGCAGTCTGTTCTCGGCCTCGTCCCAGACCGCTGACTGGGGGCCGTACAGCACCTCCGGAGTGACCTCCTCGCCCGGGTGGGCCGGGAGGCAGTGCAGCACGATCGCGTCCGGGGCGGCGAGCTCGAGCAGCGGCTTGTCGAGGCGGTAAGGCTCCAGGTCTCGCAGGCGCTGGGCTCGGGTCACCTCCTGGCCGAGGCTGACCCAGATATCCGTGATGAGCACGTCCGCGTCTCGCGCTACCTCGCGCGGATCGGGGATCAGCTCGACCGGCGTTCCCTCCGGCGGCTCGTAGCCCTTCGGGCACGCGGCGATCACCTCCATGCCGACGAGCGATGCAAGCCAGGCGAGCGAGACGAGCACGTTCGTCCCGTCGCCTACCCAAGCGACGCGGACGCCGGCGAGGGTGCCGAGGCGCTCGCGGATCGTCATCGCGTCGGCGAGTGCCTGGCACGGGTGCTCGGCCTCGGTCAGCGCGTTGATCACCGGGATCGTCGAGGCCTCGGCCCAGGCTTCGAGCTCCTCGTGCGAGAGGGTGCGGATCGCGAGTGCGTCGAGGTAGCGCGAGAGCACGTGTGCCGTGTCCTCGAGCGACTCGCCGCGGGAGAGCTGCATCTCGCTCGGCAGGAGGGTGATCGGCGTGCCGCCGAGTTGCGCGATCGCGACCGAGAAGGAGATGCGCGTGCGCGTCGAGGGCTGGCCGAAGAAGAGGCCGAGCGTGCGGCCCGGGAGCAGCTGCTGCGGTGTTGCCTTCAGCTCCGCCGCCGTGTCGAGGATCGTCTCGACGTCGAACGTCGAGAGGTCGACGATGCGGAGCAAATCGCGGCCGGCGAGCGCGGAGGCGGTCACGCCCAGCGCTCCTTTGCGGCCGCCACAGCCGCGCGCACGTCGCCGAGGCGAGGCGCTGCCGGCGGTGCCACGAACGTGCCGGCTCGAACCTCGGAGGCGACCTGTTCGTGCGCGTCGCGGAACGGCACGCCATCGCGGACGAGCGCCTCGGCAGCGTCGGTCGCCCGCAGCAACGGGTCGGCGCATGCCGCCGCGAGGCGGTCGCGGTCGAACACGAGGCCGCCCACGAGCACCGCGAGCGCGCCGAGCGCACCCGAGACATCGCGCCGCGCGGCGAAGACCGGCGGCTTGTCCTCCTGGAGGTCGCGGTCGTAGGCGAGCGGCAGCCCCTTGACCACTGCCAACAGACCGGTCAGCCGGCCGATCGCGGTCCCCGCCTTGCCGCGCGCGAGCTCGGCGACGTCCGGGTTCAGCTTCTGCGGCATCATCGACGACCCGGTTGCGGCGTCCTCGGGCAGGCGCGCGAAGCCGAACTCGCTCGCCGTCCAGAGCACCAGCTCCTCGCCGATCCGCGAGAGGTGCGTGAATAGGACCGCGCAGGCGTAGAGGTAGTCGAGTGCGAAGTCGCGGTCCGAGACTGCGTCGAGCGAGTTGCGCATCGCCACGGGCGGCGGCGGCAGCGGCAGGGTCGAACCGGCGAGCGCGCCGGCGCCGAGCGGTGACGGTCGTGCCTGCTCCGCCGCGAAGCCGAAGCGCGTGCGGTCGCGCTCCAGCATCTCGACCCACGCGAGCAGGTGGTGGCCGAGCGTGACCGGGATGGCGCGCTGCAGGTGCGTGTAGCCCGGCATCGGCGTCTCGGCCTCCTCGTCTGCCCGTGCGACCACGGCGTTCGCGAACCGGCCGAGCGCCTCCTGGGCCTCCGCGCATGCGTCCGCGACGTACAGCCGGAACGCGGTTGCGACCTGGTCGTTCCGCGAGCGCCCGGTGTGGATCTTCCTGCCGACGTCCCCGAGCAACCTCTCGATCGCCGAGTGGACGTCCTCGTCGGATGGCTCGAGGTCGTCGAGCGTGATCGACGCGAGCCGCGATTCCACCTCGCGCAATTCATCGTCGGAGAGCAGCCCCGCGGCCTGCAGGCGTCCGGCGTGGATGCGCGTACCCTCGAGGTCGTACGGCAGGAGTTCCGCGTCGTTTGCGAGCAGGAACTCCCACACCTCGGGCGCGAGCTTCGCGCCGACACGCCCGGCCCACAACGTCACGTTCGCTCCGACGCCGGCCGGGCCGGCGCCTCCGCTCGCGTATCTTCGCCTCCGTCGAGCCTGCGGCTCCCGAGCTCCAGCGGGTCGATCGCGGTCGCAGGCGGCGAGAGGCGCAGGCGCCGGTGCTCTTCGAGCATCCGCCGCGAGTCGTCGATGTCGTTGATCTGCACCGCGAGCTGACCTATTCGATCCGCGGCCGTGAAGGCGGTGGCGCTCCGCTCCATGCTGAGCCGCTCGGGGTCGTAGGTGACCGCGGGGCCGCGCGTATCGAGGATCGTGTAGTCGTCGCCGCGACGCAGCTCGATCGTCACCTCGCCGGTGACGAGGGCTGCGACCCAGCGCTGGAGCGACTCGCGCAGCATCAGCGCCTGCGTGTCGAACCAGCGGCCCTCATAGAGCAGCCGCCCGAGCCGGCGGCCGTTCTCGGCGTACTGCTCGAGCGTCGCCTCGTTGTGGATCGCGGTCAGCAGCCGCTCGTAGGCGATCTGCAGCAGCGCCATTCCTGGCGCCTCGTAGATGCCGCGGCTCTTCGCCTCGATGATCCGGTTCTCGATCTGGTCGGACATGCCGAGGCCATGGCGGCCGCCGATCGCGTTCGCCGCCTGCACGAGCGCGACCGGATCCGCGAGCCGCTCGCCGTCGATCGCGGCCGGGAGCCCGTTCTCGAACGAGATCGTCACCTCCTGGGGCGCGATCTCGACGGCCGGGTCCCAGAACGCCGTGCCCATGATCGGCTCGACGATCCGCATGCTCGTCGAAAGCAGCTCGAGGTCCTTCGCCTCGTGGGTCGCACCAAGCAGGTTCGCGTCGGTCGAATAGGCCTTCTCAACCGAAGTGCCGTGCGGGAGGCCGCGCGTTTCGAGCCACTCGCTCATCTCCTTTCGCCCGCCGAGTTCCGCCACGAAAGCACCGTCGAGCCACGGCTTGTAGATCCGCAGCGACCCGTTTGCGAGCAGGCCGTAGCGGTAGAAGCGCTCGATGTCGTTGCCCTTGTAGGTCGAGCCGTCGCCCCAGATCTCGACGCCGTGCTCCTGCATCGCACGCACGAGCATCGTCCCGGTAACCGCGCGGCCGAGGGGCGTCGTGTTGAAGTACGTTCGGCCCGCGGTGCGGATGTGGAACGCGCCGCACTGAAGCGCCGCGAGACCCTGGCGCGCGATCGCCTCGCGGCAGTCGACGAGCACCGCCTCCTCGGCGCCGTACTGCCTCGCCTTCGCCGGCACCGCCGAGACGTCGGGCTCGTCGTACTGGCCGAGGTCGGCCGTGAACGCGTACGGGATCGCGCCGTGCTCGCGCATCCAGGCGAGTGCGCAGCAGGTGTCGAGGCCGCCCGAGAAGGCGATCCCGACGCGCTCGCCGACCGGGAGCGAGCCGAGAATCACTCCCGTCATGTGTTGCCTTCGAGGTGATGGCGAAACTGCTCCTCGAGTCCGGCGCCCGTCATGCCGTCGCGGGCGGCAACGAAGACCGTGTTCTCTCCGGCGATCGTGCCCGCGACCTCCTCGAGGGCGGCCTGGTCGATCGCGTCTGCGAGCGGCGCCGCGAAGCCGGCCGGTGTGGCGACCACGAGCAGCTGCCCGGCGTGCTTCATGCCGCTCACCCAGCGGCGCAGCGCCGAGGTGAGCTGGTCGAGCCGGTCGAGGCCACCGGCGCCGGGCATCGCGTACACGAGCCGGCCGTTGCCGTTTCGCACCTTCACGAGCCCGAGCTGGGCAATGTCGCGCGAGACCGTTGTCTGCACCGCGTCGAAGCCCTCCTCGCGGAGGGCGTTCGTCACCTCCGCCTGGGTCGAGAGCTGGTGCTGCTCGACCAGACGCAGGATCGCGCCCTGGCGCTCGTACTTCGTCGTCATGCGAGCACCTCGCGGAGGAGGTCGACTGCCAGATCGGCTTCCGCCGAGGTGATTGTCAGCGGCGGCGTGAGGCGGAGCGCCGTCTCGCCGGCGGTGCCGACGAGCAGGCCGTGCTCGAGCGCGGCGTGGGCGACGGGGCCGGCCGGATGGCCCAGCTCCAGCGCGAGCAGCAGGCCCGCGCCGCGGACGTTGTCGAACGCCTCCTCGAAGCGCACGCCGATCTCGCGCACGTGCGCGAGCAGGTCGTCGTCGATCGCGTCGACGACGGCGCAGGCTGCGGCGCAGGAGACCGGGTTGCCGCCGAAGGTGGAAGCGTGGTCGCCCGGGACGAAGCCGCTCGGCTTGCCGTCGGCGACGAGCAGCGCGCCGATCGGCAGCCCGTTCGCGAGCCCCTTCGCCAGCGTGACCGCGTCGGGCCGGACGCCGGAGTTCTGCCAGGCGAAGAACGCGCCGGTGCGGCCGACCCCGGTCTGCACCTCGTCAAAGATGAGCATCGCCTCGAACTCGTCCGCGAGCACGCGAGCCAGCTCGAGCGTCTCCTCCGCGAGCGGCCGCACGCCGCCCTCACCCTGGATCGGCTCGAGGAAGATCGCGGCCGTCTCGGGGCCGACGACGTCGGCGAGCGTCTCGGGCGTCGCGAAGCGCGCGCCCGGCACGAGCGGCTCGAAGGGGGCGCGCTTGGCCGGCTGGCCGGTGATCGAGAGCGCGCCCATCGTGCGCCCGTGGAAGGAGCCTTCGAGCGCGACGAGCTCTGTGCGTCCGGTCGCCTTGCGCGCCCACTTGATCGCTGCCTCGATCGCTTCGGTGCCGGAGTTGCAGTAGAAGGCGTGCGCGCCGCCGAAGCGCTCCGAGAGCTTCTCTGCCAGGCGCTCCATCGGCTCGGTCGAGTAGAGGTTCGAGACGTGCCAGAGCCGCTCGAGCTGTTGCCTCGCTGCTTCTAGGGGTGCAGCGTGGCAGTGGCCGAGGCTGACAACCGCGATCCCGGCGACGAGATCGAGGTAGCGCTGTCCGTCGTCGGCGATCAGCCACGAGCCCTCGCCGTCGACGAAGGTGACCGGGAAGCGCGCGTACACCGGGAGGAGCGGGGTGCCGGTGAGGACGGTCATGCCGCGGGCTCCGGAATCCGAGCCGCCTCGATTTCGGTGCGGCCGATGAATGCCTCGACGCCCGCCCGCGCGGCCGTGATTGCGGCGCCGAGCTTGGGGAGGATCCGGGGATCGAGGGTGCCGCCTGCGAGCAGGCCCTCGGCGGTGGGCACGTCCAGCGAGTCGACGACCTCGCCGTCGAGCATGAATCCCTCCACGTCGGTGAGAAAGAGCAGCCTGTCCGCATGCACGCCGATCGCTATTGCCGCGGCAGCGTCGTCGGCGTTGACGTTGAGCGGCCCGGAAGCAATCGGCGCGATCACCGGGATGCGGCCCGACTCGAGGATGCGCACGAGCACCGGTAGTTCGGCGGCGATCGGGTCGCCGACCAGTCCGAGTTCGGGAACCGGGCGTGCGTTCAGGCCGATGTCATCGCCGAAGTACGGGACGGCGCGCGGCCCCAGCGACGCCCACAGCGCCGCGTTGACGGTCGCAAGGGAGGAGCGCACGATCTCGATCCCCTCCGGGGTGGTCACGCGCCGCCCGCCGACGAACTCGACCGGGATGCCGGCGCGTTCCATCTCGAGCGAGATCTGTGGGCCTGCGCCGTGCACGACGCACACCTCGTTCTCGCGCGCGAACTCGAGCACGGCGCTCGGCGGAGTCGCCTGCGACCGCGCCGCCGACCTTCACGACGATGCGGCTCATGCCCGCTCCCGGCGCCGGCAAAGCCGGCACCTCCGCTCTTTGGAGCCTCCGTCGAGCCTACGGCTCATGCCCGCTCCCGGTCAGGCAAAGCCGACACCTCCGCACTCCATCCTCCGGCTCCGTCGAGCCTACGCCGGAAGGAGCCTCCGTCGAGCCTACGGCTCATGTCCGGTAGTCCGCGTTGATGCGGACGTAGTCGTAGGAGAGGTCGCTCGTCAGGTAGCTCGCTCGGCCGCTGCCGAGGCCCAGGTCGAGCTCGATCGTGCAGCTCGGGCCCGAGACGTCGGGCTCGACGTCGCTCGGTGCGCCGCGGTCGAGGACGACCGTGCCGTTGTAGAGGAGCGTCACGCGGCTCGCGTCGATCGCCGCGTAGCCGCCGTTCCACGGCGCCGAGCCGGCGGCCATCAGAACGCGGCCCCAGTTCGCGTCGTGGCCGAAGAGCGCCGTCTTGACGAGCGGCGAGGTGGCGATCCGGCGAGCGATCGCCTTCGCCTGCTCGTCGTCGACCGCGCCGGTGACGTTGATCTCGGCGAGCACCGTGATGCCCTCGCCGTCGGCGACCACCTGGCGGGCGAGGTCGGCGCACACCTCGTTCAGCGCGGCGGCGAAAGCTTCGTCGTCACGCGCCGCGCCGCTCGCGCCGTTTGCGAGCAGGAGTACGCAGTCGTTCGTGGACGGCTCGCCGTCGACCGTGATCGCGTTGAAGCTCGCCTCCACCGCCGGGCGCAGGAAGCCGATCGCCTCGCCGGGCCCGAGCGGGTAGTCGGTCGTGACGACCGCGAGCATCGTCGCGAGGTCGGGGTGGATCATCCCGGAGCCCTTCGCCATGCCGCCGACCGTGAAGCCCCCAGAGGCGGAGCGATGCGTGACGGACGCTTCCTTGGAGTGCGTATCGGTGGTCATGATCGCCTCGGCCGCGTCGTGGCCTCCGGCGGCCGAGAGGGCCGCGACGGCCGGCTCGAGTCCCGGTAGCAGCTTGTGCAGCGGCAACCGCGCGCCGATCACGCCGGTCGAGAGGACGAGCACCTCCTCGACGTCGAGGTCGAGCAGCCGTGCGGCCTCGGCTGCGCTCGCCAGCGCGTCGAGCTTGCCGCGCTCGCCCGTGGCGGCGTTCGCGACGCCGGAGTTGATGACCACGGCTTGCGGATCCGCTAGGGCAAGGTGCTCGCGGTCGATCTCCAGGCATGCTGCCTGCACGCGGTTCCGCGTGAACATGGCCGCGCCGATCGCGTGCGGGAGGGAGCGCACGACCGCGAGATCCTTCCGCTCGCGATGCCGGATGCCCGCAGCGACGCCGGAGGCGACGAAGCCGGCTGCCGCCGTGACGCTCACACTTTCACCCCGTGCAGCCGGAGGCCGGTCGTCTCGGGCAGGCCGAGCGCGAGGTTCGCGTTCTGCACCGCCTGGCCGGCGGCGCCCTTGCCGAGGTTGTCCTCGGCAGCGATCACGATTGTGCGGCCGCTAGGCGAGTCGGTGAAGACGCCGATCTCGACGCCGTCGGTGTGCACGACGCGGGCGATCTCGGGGATCACTCCGTCCGGCAGCACCAGCACGACGTCGGAGCCGGCGTACGCCGACTCGAGCAGCGCGCGCGCATCGGCGGCCGAGACGCCGTTCACGTAACAGGTCGCGAGCAGGCCCCTGCGGATCGGCAGCAGGTGTGGCACGAACGTCGGCGAGAAGCCGAGCAGCATCTGCATCTCGAGCACGTGCCGGTGCCGGCCTATCGAGTACGGCTTGAGGTTCTCGAGCACCGCGCCGGCGATCGTCGACTCGCTCGGCGTCCGGCCCGCGCCCGAGACACCCGACTTGGCGTCGACGACAACCGTCGCGGGGTCGATTGCGTCCCGGAGCGGCGCGAGCGCGAGCGCGGCCGCGGTGACGTAGCAGCCGGGGTTCGCGATCAGCCGGCCGGTCGGCGGCTGCAGCTCAGGCAGGGCATAGCACCAGTCGGCCTGCGCGTCGGGCTTCGGGTGCGTGAAGCCGTACCACTGGGGATAGAGGGAGGTGTCGGCGATCCGGTGCGCGCCGGAGAGGTCGACGACGACGCCGCTTGCCGGCGGGTCGAGCGCGGCCGCCCGCTCGTTCGAGAGGCACCAGAAGATGACGTCGGCGCCGCTCGCGGCCGCCTCGTCGTTTGCGACGAGCGCGGGCAGGGAGCCGTTTCTCGCCAGGCGCGGATCGAGCGCGACGGCGGGCTGCCCGGCCTGCGAGTCGGAGCCGAGTGCGACCGGCTCGAGCTCCGGGTGATTGAGCACCCGGTCGAGCGTCTCCTGGCCCGTGTAGCCGGCGCAACCGAGGATGGCGGCGGTGAGCATTGTGCGTATTATGCACATCGATGAGATCTATGCAGAAACGCTCACAGAGGCTCGTGCTCGAGGACGGCACTGTCTTTCCCGGCATCGCCGTGGGGGCCGACGGCGTCGCGGCCGGCGAGGCCTGCTTCACGACTGCGATGACCGGCTACGAGGAGGCCGTGACCGACCCGAGCTACGTCGCCCAGGTGCTCTGCTTCTCGTATCCGCTGATCGGCACCTACGGCGTGGACGAGTCGCGGATGGAGTCTGAGCGCGTGCAGTGCGAGGGCGTCGTGATGCGAGACGCGCGGCCCGAGCTCGCCGCCTGGCTGCGCAAGCGCGGCGTGGTCGCACTCACCGCCGTTGACACGCGCACGCTCGTGCGCAAGATCCGCGATGGCGGCGTCTTGCGCTGCGCGCTCGGCGACGCGCCGGTCGAGGAGCTGCGCGAACGGGCGCTCGCCGAGCCGTTCATCGACGGCAACAGGCTGCCGCGTCAGCCCGGTACGACGCAGCCGTTCGCGGTCGGCGAAGGGCCACGCGTCGTCGTCGTCGATCTCGGCGTGAAGAACTCGATCCCGCGGCGGCTCGCCGAGGCGGGCGTCGAGGCCTACGTCGTGCCGGGCTCGTGGGGCGCCGACGCGATCCTCGAGGCCGACCCCCGTGCGGTGCTGATCGGCAACGGCCCGGGCGATCCGGCCGTGCTGGACGAACAGGTCGAGACCATCCGCGCGCTGCTCGGCCGGGTGCCGCTCTTCGGCGTCTGCCTCGGGCACCAGCTGCTCGGCCTCGCGCTCGGCCACAAGACGTTCAAGCTGCCGTTCGGCCACCGGGGCGCGAACCATCCCGTCCGCGACGTCGAGACGGGCCGTGTGCTCGTGACGGTGCAGAACCACGGCTTCGCGGTGATCGCCGAGGGCGACATCTCGCACGTCTCGCTGAACGACGGCACCTGCGAGGGCCTTGCGGGCGACGGCTTCGCCAGCGTTCAGTTCCACCCCGAGGCCTCGCCCGGGCCGCTCGATGCGCTGCCCTTTCTTCGACCGCCTGGCGGCGACTTGCCGAAACGAACCGACCTTCGCACGATCCTGATCCTCGGCTCCGGCCCGATCCGGATCGGGCAGGCATGCGAGTTCGACTACTCGGGGGCGCAGGCCTGCCGCGTGCTGCGGCGCGAGGGCTTCCGCGTCGTGCTCGTGAACTCGAATCCGGCCACGATCATGACCGACCCCGAGTGGGCCGACGCGACGTACCTCGAGCCGCTCGACGCCGAGACCGTCGCGCAGGTGATCGAGCGCGAGCGGCCGGACGCGATCCTGCCGACGCTCGGCGGCCAGACGGCCCTGAACCTCGCCGTCGAGCTCGCGCCGCTCGGAGTCGAGCTGATCGGCGCCGACCTGGGCGCGATCAACCGCGCCGAGGACCGCGAGCTCTTCCGCTCCACCGTCGAAGGCGCGGGCCTGCCCGTGCCCCGCAGCATCATCGCGACGAGCCCCGACGCCGAGTTCCCGGTGCCGGCGATCGTGCGCCCGGCGTTCACCCTCGGTGGTCGCGGCGGCGGCGTTGCGCATTCACCCGACGAGCTGCGCGCCGCGATCGCGAAGGGCGTGGCGGCGAGCCCCGTCGGGCAGGTGCTCGTCGAGGAGTACCTCGCCGGCTGGCAGGAACACGAGCTGGAGGTGATGTGCGACGCGCGCGGCAACGCCGTCGTCGTCTGCTCGATCGAGAACCTCGACCAGATGGGCATCCACACAGGCGACTCCTGGACGATCGCGCCGCAGCAGACGCTGACCGACCCGGCCTACCAGCAGCTCCGCGAGGCAGCGTTCACGACCGCGCGCGCCGTCGGCGTCGCGACCGGCGGCGCGAACGTCCAGTTCGCCGTCCATCCCGAGACGAACGAGTTCCGGGTGATCGAGATGAACCCGCGCGTGTCACGCTCCTCGGCGCTCGCCTCGAAGGCGACCGGGTTCCCGATCGCGAAGCTGGCCGCGCTGCTCGCGGTCGGGTTCACCCTCGACGAGCTGCCGAACGACATCACCGGCAAGACGACTGCCGCCTTCGAGCCGGCGCTCGACTATGTCGCGGTCAAGGCCCCACGGTTCGACTTCGAGAAGTTCCCGCTGGCCGAGGCGCGCCTCGGCGCCGAAATGCGAGCGGTCGGCGAGTCGCTCGGCCTCGGGCGGACGTTCGCCGAGGCGTTCCTGAAGGCGATGGAGGGCCGCGAGGCCCGGCCGGTGGCGTTCCCGGCCGACGACGTCGAGCTGGTCGAGCGCGCCGTGCAGCCCGTGCCGGAGCGATGGGACCTGCTGCTCGAGGCGGCGCGGCGCGGCCTCGAGCTGCCCGCGATCCATCCGTACTTCGCCGACCGGCTGCGCGAGGTCGCGGCAGACGGGGCGTCGCTACGTGGCCGGCCGGCGCGGCTCGCGGTCGACTCGTGCGCCGGCGAGTTCGAGGCGCGGACGCCGTACTACTACGTCACCTACGAGGGTGAGGACGAGGGGCCGCCGCCGTCGGGCCGCTCGGTCGTCGTGATCGGCGCGGGGCCGAACCGCATCGGGCAGGCGATCGAGTTCGACTACTGCTGCGTCCACGCCGTCCAGGCCCTCCAGAAGCTGGGCTACGAGGCGGTGCTCGTCAATTCGAACCCCGAGACCGTGTCTACCGACTACGACACCTCCGATCGGCTCTACCTCGAGCCGCTCACCGAGCAGAGCGTCCTCGACGTGTGCGAGCTCGAGCAGCCGATCGGCGTGGCCGTCTCGTACGGCGGGCAGACGCCGCTGCGGCTGGCGCCGGCGCTCGCCGCAGCGGGCGTGCCACTGCTCGGCGACCCGCTCGACGCGATCGACGCTGCCGAGAACCGCGGCCGGTTCGCGAAGCTCGCGGGCGATCTGGCGCCGGAGTGGGGGACGGCCGCGAACGCCGACGAGGCGCGCGAGATCGCGCACAGGATCGGCTACCCGGTGCTCGTCCGGCCCCACCACGTGCTCGGCGGGCGCGGCATGCACGTCGCGCATTCTGCGGCCGAGCTTCGCGTCGAGGGGCCGTGCCTCGTCGACCGCTACCTCGAGGGCGCGCTCGAGCTCGACGTGGACGCGCTCTGCGACGGGGAGGACGCCTGGGTTGCGGCGGTGCTCGAGCACGTCGAGCCTGCCGGCGTCCACTCGGGCGACTCGGCCTGCGTGCTGCCCGGGCCATCGGTGTCGGAGGCGCTCGAGGTCGAGATCCGCGACGTGGCTACGAGGATCGCGCGCGGGCTCGGCGCGCCCGGCCTGCTCAACCTGCAGCTCGCAGTCGCGCACGGCCGGCTCTGGGTGCTCGAGGCGAACCCGCGCGCCTCGCGGACCGTCCCGTTCGTGGCGAAGGCGACCGGCATGCCTCTCGTCGAGCACTCTGTGCGGCTGCTGCTCGGCGAACGGCTCGGCGCGCTCGACCTGCCCGAGCGCGCGATGCCCACGCGCGCCTGGGCGAAGGAGGCCGTCTTCCCGTCCGAGCGGTTCCCGGGCGCCGCGACACGCGGGCCCGAGATGCGCTCGACAGGCGAGGTGATGGTCGGCGCCGCGACGGCGGTCGAGGCCTATCGCCGCGCGCTCCGTGCGGCCGGGCGCTCGAGCCGCGGCGGCGAAATCCAGCCATCGCTCCAGGCGGCCGGGGTAAGCTAGGCGCCTATGCGCGACATCCTCGACGCCATCGACGCCGCTGCGGCAGCGGGCGAGCAGGCCGCAGTCGCGACCGTCGTCGCGACGCTCCGCTCGGCTCCGCGCCAGCCCGGCGCGAAGATGGTCGTCACCGAGGGCGGCCGCATCGTCGGCTCCGTCTCGGGCGGGTGTGTCGAGTCCGACGTGGCCGTTCGCGCCCAGGCCGTGTTCGCCGGCGAGCCCGCCAGGCAGGTTCACTACGGCGTCTCCGACAGCGACGCGTTCGAGGTCGGGCTCTCGTGCGGCGGCGAGATCGACGTCTGGCTCGAGAAGGCCGATGTCGAGCTCTGGAGCGATGTGCGCGCGCTGCTCGACGCCGACGAGTACGGGATGCTCTACACGAACACCGAGACCGGCGAGAAGCGGCTCGAGCGCGGTGTGCTCGAGAGCACCGGCCTGCGCGACGACGGCATCTTCGCCGAGGTCGTCGAGGGCCCGCTGCGCGTGATGATCTTCGGCGCAGCCGAGGCCGCAGAGCACCTTTGCGCGTACGGCAAGCAACTGGGATGGCGAACCACCGTGGTCGACGCGCGGCCCGCGCTCGCCACGCGTGAGCGGATGCCGAGCGCAGGCGAGATCGTCAACGCGTGGCCCGACCAGGTGATCGACCGAATCGACGAGCGCACGGCGGTCGTGACGCTCTCCCACGAGGAGCGGCTCGACATTCCCGCCGTCGCCGCTGCGCTGGAGCGGCATGCCCGCTACATCGGTGCGGTCGGCGCGAAGCGCACGGCCGAGCGCCGCCGCAACGCGCTCACCGAGCTGGGGTTCTCCGAGGCCGACCTGGAGCGCATCCACGGCCCGGCCGGGCTCGACCTCGGCGGTCGCTCACCGGCGCAGGTCGCCCTCGCGATCGCGGCCGAGATCGTGGCCGAGACCTCAGGCGGCCGCAAGCAGGACAAGGCCGCCGTCGCGGCCGCGTAGCCTGGCGCGCAGTCTCAGGAGGGCCGTGTGCCGAGCGTGACCGTGACGGTGTGCGCCTTGCTGTGGCGGACGTAGGTCACCGAGAGCTTGTCGCCCGGCTTCTTGCCGTCGATCACGCTCGAGAGGTCGTCGCCCGACTCGATCGTCTTGCCGTCGAGCTTCACGATCACGTCGCCGGGCTGAAGCCCAGCGCTGGCGGCCGGCGTGCCCGCCACCACGTCGGCGAGCATGGCGCCGGGGGGCGTGGTCGAGCTCGAGACGCTGATCCCGAGGTAGGCATGCTGCACGGTCTTGCCGGCGACCACCTGCGAGACGATCTTCTTCACGGTGTTCGACGGGATCGCGAAGCCGACGCCGTCGCTGCCGCCGGAGTCACTCTGGATCTGCGTGTTGACGCCGATCACGCGGCCGAGCATGTCGATCAGCGGTCCGCCCGAGTTGCCGTGGTTGATCGGCGCGTCGGTCTGGATCGAGTCGTTGATCGTGAACCGGCTCGGAGACTCCATCTGGCGGTGGAGCGCGCTGACAATGCCGCTCGTCACCGTTCCGGCGAGCCCGAACGGGCTGCCGATCGCGACCACGCTGTCACCGACCTCGACCAGGCTCGAGTCGCCGAGGGAAATCGGGTGCAGCACCGACGACGGAGCCGAGACCTTGATCACGGCGAGGTCGGTCGAGCTGTCGCTGCCGACGAGCGTCGCCTTGTAGGTCTTGCCGTTCCAGAACTTGACGACGATCGAGCCGCCGTCGCCGACGACGTGCTGGTTCGTGACGATATGTCCCTGCTTGGTGAAGACGAAGCCGGAGCCCTCCGCCTGCTGTGATCCGGAATCGCCGAACGGCGAGCTGCTCGTCGAGCTCGTCACGGTGATGTCGACGACACCCTGGTAGGTGCGCTTGTAGATGTCGTTGATCGTGAGTCCGGTCGTGGCCGAGACCGGCTGTCCACGGTCGACCGTGACGACGGTCGTCGTGGTGGACGGTGCGAGAGTCGCGTAGAGGCCTGCGCCTGCGCCTGCTCCTGCGGCGGCGACGCCGATGGCGGTTGCTGCAATCAGGGTGGCACGGCCGGCGCGGGTCATCTCGTCGCTCCTCTCGCTTCCATCGGTACCTCATTCTCCACGCAGCAGCTGAGTGCTGCTTGAGAGCAGGCTAAGAACTCGTTGAGAAGCGGCTGTGCAGCTCAGACCGGCGCGGGTGCGGCGGCGATGATCGCGCCGTCGCGCATCGCCAGGCGGCGCGGCGCGCGTGCGGCGAGCCCGGCGTCGTGGGTCGCGACGACGACCGTCGCGCCGCGGCCGGCGGCAAGGCTCGCGAGCAGCTCGATCACGTCGGCGCCCGTCTGCGTGTCGAGGTTGCCCGTCGGCTCGTCGGCAAGGATCACGCGCGGTTCGACTGACAGCGCGCGGGCGATCGCGACCCGTTGCTGCTCGCCGCCCGACAGCTCGCCCGGCAAGTGCGAGGCGCGGTCGGCGAGACCGACCTCGTCGAGCAGCGCGAGCGATCGCTCCTGCAGCTCCTCGTGCGGGAGACCGACCGGAGCGAGCCCGACCTCCACGTTCTGCACAGCCGTCAGCGTCGGGATCAGGTTGAACTGCTGGAACACGAACCCGAACGCGCGCAGCCGCAGCTCTGCGAGGTCGTGGTCGCGGAGGCTCGCCAGGTCGCGCCCCTCGAAGAAGACCTGCCCGTCGCTGGGGCGGTCGAGCGCGCCGAGAAGCTGGAGCAGCGTCGTCTTGCCCGAGCCGCTTGGGCCCTCGAGCGCGACGAACTCGCCCGCGTCGATCCTCAGGCTCGCATCCGCGAGCGCGCGAACGACGATCGAGCCCTTGACAAACGACTTCGAGGCATTGCGCACCTCGTAGAGCGGCTCGCCGGTCATCTACTCCACTGTCCGGAGCGCGTCGGCCGGACGGAGGCGCGCCGCGCGGAAGGCGCCCGCCGCTCCTGCGATCAATCCGCCGGCGACCGCGAGACAGAAGCCGAAGAGGAGCACCGTCGGCGAGAGTGGCGCCGTGAGCGAGATCTGGTCGCTGACCGTGCGGGCGGCGAGCTGGCCGAGGCCGAAGGCGCCCGCGCCGCCGCCCGTGGTCGAGGTCGCGGTCAGGGTCGGCCCGAACGCGCCGATCGCGGTGGCAGCGGCGACGCCGAGGACGACACCGAGCAGGCCGCCGAGGATGCCCTGCGCGGCCGACTCGCCGACGATCTGCCGCAGCACGAGCCGCTGTGTCCAGCCGAGTGCCTTCAGCGTGCCGATCTCACGCACGCGCTTGCCAACCGAAGCCAGCGTGAGCAGCGCTGCGAGCAGGAACGCGGCGAGCGCGGCGAGCGCGGCGAGCGCGACGCCGAGGCGGTGGGAGAGGTTCGACGCGTCGACGAGCGAGCCGCTGATCTGGTCGGCGACCTGCTTGGCGCTCGCCACCTGCGCGTTCGGATACTTCTGCTCGATCTCGTGCTGCACCGCGGCGACCGAATTGCCGTCCTTCGCGCGCACGAGCACGACGTTCGCGAGGCCCGTCTGCGACGAGAGCTTCTGGAGGGCGGCGATCGGCACGTACACGTCGGCGGTCTGGCCGCCGAGCGGCGGACGGACGAGGCCGACGACGACGAATGTCGTCCCGTTCAGGTCGAGCTTCGAGCCGAGCTTCAGGCTCTGGCGGCTGGCGTAGGTGTTCGCGAGCAGCGCCTCCTTGCCGCCGGCGCTTGCGAGGAAGCGCCCGCCCGAGACGAGCGACGGCGTCACGACGCCGATCCCCGGATGGGATGTGTCGACACCGCCAATCGTGTAAGTCGAGCTCTTGATATTGGTCTGCGGCGGCGCGACGAGCTGCTGGATCGTCTCCTGGGGGGTCACGATCGTCCGGCGGAAGTTGCGTACCTGAGCGGGCAGGCACTTCGCGAACGCGCTCGCGGGCGAAGCCGCCGCCGCCGGGCCGCCATCGGGCCCGCCGCCTCCGTTACCGCCCAGCGCCGCCGCCGCCCAGCGCCGCCGCCATTCGTGCCGGTGTCGCCCGTGCGGTGCCGCCTGAGCCGCCCGAGCTCTGGAGCTTCTCGACGCACGCCCGGATCTTGTCCTGCTCTGCCGGGGTGAGCTGGACGCGCACCTGCCCGGTGACCGTCAGCCGGTCGCCGCCGGTCTTGATCTTCGCCACGATCTTCGGGACGGTGCCCTCCTGGTGGACGCCGCTCAGCATGAGCCCGCTCGCCACCGCGGCGACGCCGTCGAGCGAGGCGATTTGCCTGGCCTGGCTCTGCGGAAAGGTGAGTTGCGTTCCCGGCAGGAAGAAGTCGTGCACGAAGTGCGTGCCGGGCTTGCCGAGCTTCGAGAGGTCGGTGATCGCTGCCTGGTTCGCCTGGATCACCTCGCGGCCGCCGCCGCCCCCGCCCGGGCCGGCGAAGCCGCCGCCGCCGAAGCCGCCGCTCGTGTCGGGCTCCTGGGGCTCCAGCGTCACAGTCAGGTCGGTCCCGATGCTCGAGAGCGGATCGAGCGCCGTCGCCTGCGCGCGATCGAGGCCGCGTGAGAGAGACGAGATCACGATCACGAGCGCGACACCGACGGCGAGCCCGAGCAGCGTCAGGATCGTTCTGCTCTTCCGCCTGACCAGCTCGCTCCGGAGGTACGAGAGGTAGAACACCGTGAGCTAGCAAAGCACACGTTGCTGTGAATGACTTAAGAGCTAGCCGGGGCCGAGCCGTTGCGCCCGTCGAGTCGCAGCCGCATCAGCGTGCCGCCGCCTGGGGCCTCCTCGGCGACCACCGTTCCGCCGTGGGCCTCTGCGACCTGGCGCACGATCGCGAGGCCGAGGCCCGAGCCGGGCATGCTTCGCGCAGAGGTCGCGCGGTAGAAGCGCTCGAAGACGTGCGGCCTGTCGGCCTCGGCGATGCCCGGACCGTGGTCTCGCACCGTCAGCTCACCGCCGGCAAGCGCCACGTCGACCGTGGCCCCGGGTGGGCTCCATTTCGCAGCGTTGTCGAGCAGGTTGCCGATCGCGCGCTCGAGGTTGGCGGGCATGCCGACGACCGTTGTGGGCGCGAGGTCGGCGTCGATCGGCACGTCCGGATGGTTGCGCGCGGTGCGGCGGATCGCGTCCTCGGTGAGGATGTCGAGCCGCACCTCCTCGAGCGCGGTCTGCTGCTCCTCGCCGCGCGCGAGCTCCGTCAGCTCCGTGATCAAGTCGGTCATCTCGGCGAGCTGGGCGACGACATCCACGAGCAGCTGCTCGCGCTCCTCCGGCGGCAGGCCGCTGTCGCGAGTCGCGAGCACCTCGATGTTCGTGCGCAGGCTCGTGAGCGGCGTCCGCAGCTCGTGCGAGGCGTCCTGAACGAGCTGGCGCTGCAGGCGTGCCGCCTCGTCGAGCGACTCGAGCATCGCGTTGAATGTCCGGGCTAGCCGGCTCAACTCGTCGTTCCCGGTCACCTCGATCCGCTGGGAAAGGTCGCGCGTGGTACGGACGTGCTCGGCGGTGTCGCTGAGGTCGCGTACCGGCTTCAGCGCTGCGCGCGCCACGAGGAAGCCTGCGACAGCGGCGATCCCGACCCCTCCTAGAGCGACGAGTAGCAGCCAGAGCCGGATCTTCGAGAGCTCGTGGTCGACGTTTGTGAGCGGCGTCGCGACCTCGATCGCGAGGTCCGTCCCCAGCCGGGCAGTGAGCAGCCGCACATGCTGGCTGTTGACGTGCGCCTCGGAGTAGTAGTCGGCCCGCTTTCCGTTGGCCACGAGACGCGCCTGGTCGGCTCCCGGGAGCAGGGGCTGCACGGTGCCGAACGGCGTGCCGGGCCGGTAGGTGGCGCCATTTCTGTCGACGAGCTGGAACGGGCTGCCGAACGGGTTGCCGGGCACGTGCAGGAGGTACTGCTTCGGGCCGATCCTGATGTTCAAATCCACACCCAGCCGGCTGACCTGCTGCACCTGATCCTGGAGGCTGCGGTCCACTTGCCCGCGGAGCTCGTTCTGGACGATGAAGTAGACGACCACTGACGCAAGCGCCACCGCTGCGGCCACTGCAGCCGCGGCGACGAGACCCAGGCGTACTCGGAGACTCATGCTCGCTGCGCCGGCAAAGCCGGCACCTCCGCCGCTTGCTCGCCGGCTCCGTCGAGCCTACGGGCTGGTACCCGCTCCGGCGCCGGCGAGGCCGGCACCTCCGCTCTTTGAGAGCCTCCGTCGAGCCTACGGCTCATGGCTCGCGAAGCGCGTAGCCGACGCCGCGAACGGTGTGGATCAGCCGCGGCTTGCCGCCGCTCTCCGTCTTCTTGCGGAGGTAGCTGATGTACACGTCGAGCGAGTTCGAGCCGTAGCCGAAGTCGTAGCCCCAGACACGATCGAAGATCACGGAACGGGTCAGGACCTGTTTGGGATTGCGGAGGAAGAGCTCGAGCAGCGCGAACTCGGTGCGGGTCAGCGACAGCGTCTCGTCCCCGCGGAGCACCTCGCGGGTGCCGGTGTCGAGCTCGAGGTCGGCGAACGTCAGCGTCGTCGCCGTCTCGTCGGCGCCGAGCCGCCGCAAGAGCGCCCGGACGCGTGCGACCAGTTCCTCGAGCGCGAACGGCTTGACCAGATAGTCGTCGGCCCCCGCCTCGAGCCCGGCGACACGGTCGGCCACCTGGTCGCGAGCGGTAAGCATCAGGATCGGCACCTGGCTTCCGTCGGCGCGGAGGCGGCGCGTCATCTCGATCCCGTCGAGGCGCGGCATCAGGATGTCCACGATCAGGAGATCGGTGGCGTTCGGGTTCGCGCGGAGCTTCAGCAGCGCTTCCTCGCCGTCACCGGCAACGGAGACGTCATAACCCTGCATCCGCAGCGCGCGGCGGAGCGCGTCCCGAACGGCCTGGTCGTCATCGACTACGAGGATCGCCATGTCGCTAATGGTGGACGTTCTGGCCGTCCTCCGGAAGTCCTCGGCCTGCTGGGGCTGCGACAGGCCTTCGTTCACGGAGCGGCGGTCTCCCGAACCCAGCCGGGCTCGGGCGACCGCCACACCGCGAACGGGAAGCACGAGCGGCCAGGCAGGACCGCGCGCGTGTCGATCCGGAGAGGGTGCGGCGCCCGGAGGGCCGGACGCCGCTCTGAACGCAGGCCTTGCGTCGGAGGGTGAGTGAGGACCTGCGTCACAGTGCGTGAATCCTCTCCCGCCGGCCTTAGAGATTTCTTAATCCGTCGTAAGAAGTGTCTGAACGCGGGCGCGCCACCACTCCCGGCGGCGGGGGTGCAGACGCCGTCAGGATCTGGTTCCTCGCTTCAACGGGTGAGAAGCGAGCAGCGGGGACGCGGCTCCCGGAGGCTCATTTCCCGACTTGCGGGGGCCCGACCAGCAGGAAGAAGGGCCCGATCCTCGAGGCGGCATCCCGTTCGGACGAGCAGCTTCCGGTCGGCGGCGGTATCGCGCGCGCCCTTCGGAGAAGCAGGTACGCGTGGCGTCCGCCTCGCGAACAGCCCGGTCGTAGGCCGGATGACGGTTGTCCGAGTAGATGCGCGAGCGGTGTGGCAGGACGCGATGGGGCCGACGCGCATGGAGCGCGGCGAGGTCGAGCTGCGAGGCGATCACCCGCTCGCGCGTGTCGAACGTGATCCGGTACGCGATCCAGTAGTCGGCCTAGACGCGATCGATTCCCACCCGGTCGAGGGCCTGGATCGCCGGACGTAGATCGATCGTCTTGCGGTCCACGGCTCTGACGGCCGCGTTGTCGTGGCTCCACTCGATCCACCTTGCCGAGGATCGCGGCCGAGAGCGCCCCGATGACCACGAGGACGAGAACGGCCCGCGGCAGAGTCGTCGCCGGCGCAGCGAGGAGGACGGCGAGCACCGGCGCGACAGCGACGACGTAGCGCGGCTCGTCGGTCAACCAGGTCAGGCCCGAGAGCCCGTAGAGGAACGGGAAGCACGCGAGGATGAGGAAGAGCAGCGAGATCCTGCGTCGCCGCGTTCGCCAGGCGAAGACGAGGAAGCCCCGACCGCTGCTGCGTAGATCAGCCCGCTGCCGACTGCGCCGAACAGCCATTCGGACGAGAACGGCACGCGAAGTCCAAGGAGCATCGGGAAGGTCCCGTCGAAGCCGCCGCGCAAGCCGTTGAGATACGGCGTCTCGGCCGAAGGCAGGTCGAACGTCCACCAGTCGTGACGGAGATTCGAGATGAGCCACGGCGCCGCGCCGATCAGGGCCGCGGGCACTGCAATCCAGGCGTAGCGCCACACGCCGGGCCGGCGGACCGTCAGCCAGAGCACCGCGGGTGCGGCGATCGGCACGATCTGCAGCGTCTGCCAGAAGGCGAGCCCGAGCAGTAGTCCGAACACTCCGGCATCTCGCCTGGAGGGACGCTCGTCGAGCCGGAGCGCGAACAGGATGATCAGGGCCGAGTACAGAAGGTCGCTCCCGTAGAAGCCGTGCCAAACGTCGAGCTTCCAGATCACGTAGGGCGGCCAGATCCACATCACGCAACCGGCCACGATCGCCGGCAGTTCGCCGATCGTTCGCCGGCCGATGCGCCAGACGACGAGGGCCGTCGCCGCTCCGAGGGCGATCGGGACGATTCTCATCAGGAACACGTGCGTCCCCGCCGCCTTGAAGAGGGCCGCGACGGCAACACCTCCTGCGTTCCGCCGTAGGCCTGCCCCCAGTAGAAGGCACTGATCTCGCCGTGAACCGCGTGGCGAGCCATCAGTCCCCACACCGCCTCGTCGGCATCGACGTAGCCGATCGAGGAGCGGTAGACGATCACCCGGGCGACGGCTCCGGCGATCAGCGCGCAGCCGACGAGCGAGGCGAGGACGAGCCGCCGCGTGGTCGCGCTCGAACTGGCGGCGATCGGGCTATCGGCTGCGGAATGCGCCAAGAGAGCGTGAGACGGCTACGGGGCCGTCGAGCGAGGAATCAGAGACTCGGAGGCCGGACCCGAGCGTCGTAAGCCGGACAGGGATTCGTTGCTCGCGCGAGCTAGCCGGCGGCCGCAACGCGGTTGACGTTCTCCGCGTGCTCGTGGTCGTGATCCTGGATCAGCCAGTCGTGGCCGAAGGTCCGCATCTCCTCGATAATCGGCAGGAGCGACCGGCCCTTGTCGGTCAATTCGTACTCGACCCTCGGCGGCGACTCGGGGTAGCTGCAACGGAAGCAGATTCCCTGCTGCTCCAGCATGTGGAGGCGTTCGGAGAGCGTGCGAGGACTGATGCCGGGGCAAGCGTGCTCGAGCTCGGTGAAGCGGCGCGGGCCCTCGGAGAGGTCGTGGACGATCAGTGCCGTCCACTTCGAGCCGATCAACTCGGAGGTCGCGGCGACGGCACAGCACGTACCGTCGTGGACATCATTCATCCGGCGCTCGCTCATTCCGGACAAGTCTACTCGAGCGAGTGGGAAAAATCCCGCGTCGGAGGGCAATATTGCGGAAAAGCGCCTCAGACTTGCGGTTCTCCCGCATTGTTTCTATCTTCTTTGAAGCAATGGCCGCGCCTGCGAAGCTGAACACGTCGAATATCGCCGTCGCGGCGCGCGTCAAGGCTGCCTGCTAGTCGGCGATCCACTCCCCGCCCCGCCGGCTAGCACACAAGAAGCGGCGGGACCCGACTTCCGAAAGGCCTTCTTAGTGACGAGCCGCATACTCCCGGCCGGCAGCAGCAATCCGAATCCACCTCGCAGGCGCCCGACCGCCCCGGTCGGCCTCTACGATCCGGCGTTCGAGCACGACGCCTGCGGTGTCGCGTTCGTCGCGAGGCTCGACCGCGTGGCGAGCCACGAGACGGTGCAGCGGGGGATCAAGGCGCTCGAGAACCTCGAGCACCGCGGGGCGGCGGGAGCCGACCCCAAGACGGGCGACGGTGCGGGGATCCTGCTCCAGGTGCCCGACGAGCTCTTTCGCGGTCTCGTCGGCGACGAGCTGCCGTCTGCGGGTCAATACGGCGTCGCCGTCTGTTTCCTGCCGCGCGACGATGCTGCCCGCCAGGCAGAGCTCGAGCAATTGCTTGCCGACACGGTCGTGGCGGAGGGCCAGCGCATCGTCTGCTGGCGTGACGTCCCGGTCGACCTGAGCGCTGTCGGCGAGACCGCACGCAAGGCGGCGCCCGTCGTCAGGCAGCTCGTCGTCGCTGCCTCGCCGGAGCTCGCCGCCGACCAAGACGCCTTCGAGCGCAAGCTCTACGTGATCCGCCGCGTCGCCGAGCTCGCCGCCGGGCCCGACCTGATCTTCCCGAGCTTCTCCTCGAAGACGATCGTCTACAAGGGAATGTTGATGGCGCCGCAGCTCGGGGCCTGCTTCCCGGACCTGCTCGACCCGCGCACGAAGACCGCGCTGGCGCTCGTCCACTCGCGCTTCTCGACCAACACGTTCCCGAGCTGGGAGCTTGCGCACCCGTACCGGATGATCGCCCACAACGGCGAGATCAACACGCTGCGCGGCAACGTCAACTGGATGCGCGCGCGCGAGAGCCAGCTTGCGTCGGAGCTCTTCGGCGACGATCTGAAGAAGGTGCTGCCGGTCGTCCGTGACGGCGGCTCGGACACGGCCAACTTCGACAACGTGCTCGAGCTGCTCGCGCTCGCGGGCCGCTCGCTGCCGCACGCGATCATGATGATGATCCCCGAGGCCTACGGCGGCCGCGACGACATTCCGGACCATCTCCGCGGCTTCTACGATTTCCACGGTTGCCTGATGGAGCCGTGGGACGGCCCAGCCGCCGTCGCCTTCACCGACGGCACGCTGATCGGTGCGACCCTCGACCGGAACGGCCTGCGTCCCGGCCGCTGGCTCGAGACGAAGGATGGCTGGGTCGTGATGGCCTCCGAGACGGGCGTGCTGGACATTCCCCCCGAGAACGTCCTGCGCAAGGGCCGCCTCCAGCCCGGAAAGCTCTTCCTCGTCGACCTCGCGCGGAACCGGATCGTCCCCGACGAGGAGATCAAGCGCGAGGTCGCGACGCGCCGCCCGTACGGCGACTGGTTCGACAGGGGCGTCGCGCGCCTGAACGACCTGCCGGAGAGGGCGCCGAACGTGCCACGCACCGAGCCGCTGCGCTCGCGACAGCTCGCGTTCGGCTACAGCCAAGAGGACCTGCGCGTGATCCTGGCGCCGCTCGCGCGCAACGCCGAGGAGCCGATCGGCTCGATGGGGAACGACCTGGCGCTCGCCGTGCTGTCCGACCAGCGACCCCTTCTCTACAGCTACTTCAAGCAGCTCTTCGCGCAGGTCACGAATCCGCCGATCGACTCCACACGCGAGGCGGTCGTGATGAGCGTGGCGACAAGCGTTGGCTCCGAGCACAACCTGCTCGACGAGACGCCCGAGCACGCACGCCAGCTCGTGATCGACCAGCCGATCCTCCGCAGCAGCGAGCTCGAAAGTCTGCGACAGGTCGACTCCCTGATCTTCAAGGCGCGCACGCTCGATACCACCTGGCCGGTCGCCGAGGGCCCCGACGGACTCGAGAAGGCGCTCGACCGCGTCTGTCGTGAGGCCGATGAGGCGCTCGCCGACGGCGTCAACATCCTCATCCTCTCCGACCGAGACCTCGGCGCGCACCGCGCGCCGGTGCCGGCGCTGCTCGACGGTCGCGAGCGTGCACCACCATCTCGTCCGGCAGGGCACGCGACTGCAGGCAGGCCTCGTGGTCGAGTCCGGCGAGCCGCGCGAGGTGCACCACTTCGCGACGCTGATCGGCTACGGCGCCGCGGCCGTCAATCCCTACGTGATGCTCGAGACGTTGCAGGAGCTCGCCGAGACAGGCTGGCTGCCGGAGGAGATGAGCGCCGAGGAGGCGCAGAAGCGTGCCATCAAAGGCATCGCGAAAGCGCTGCTGAAGACGATTTCCAAGATGGGCATCTCCACGATTCCGTCCTACTGCGGCGCGCAGATCTTCGAGGCGGTCGGGCTCGAGCGCGGCCTCATCGACCGCTACTTCACCGGCACGCCGTCGCGCATCGGCGGGATCGGAGGCGACGTGCTCGCGCGGGAGGCGCTCGACCGGCACGCGCGCGCGTATCCCGACACGCACGACGACCTCCTCCCGCTCGGCGGCATCTACGCGTGGCGCTACGACGGCGAGCACCACCAGTGGAACCCCGAGACGATCGCGCTGCTCCAACACGCGGTGCGCCACGGCGGCGCGCAGACCTTCGAGGAGTACTCCCGTCTCGTCAACGACGACGCCGCCCGCAAGGCGACGCTGCGCGGGCTGCTCGACTTCCGCTTCTCCGAGGGCGGCGGCATCCCGCTCGACCAGGTGGAGCCGGCGAAGGAGATCGTGAAGCGGTTCTCGACGGGCGCGATGTCACTCGGATCCCTCGGGCGCGAGGTGCACGAGACACTCGCGATCGCGATGAACCGCCTCGGCGGCAAGTCGAACACGGGCGAGGGCGGCGAGGACCCGGTGCGCTACACACGCGACTCGAACGGCGACTCGCGCCGCTCGGCGATCAAGCAGGTCGCCTCGGGTCGGTTCGGCGTCAACATCAACTACCTCGTCAACGCCGACCAGCTCCAGATCAAGATGGCGCAGGGCGCGAAGCCGGGCGAGGGCGGCCAGCTGCCCGGCCACAAGGTCGACTCCTACATCGCGAAGATCCGCTTCACAACGCCGGGTGTGGGGCTGATCTCGCCGCCGCCGCACCACGACATCTACTCGATCGAGGACCTGAAGCAGCTGATCTACGACCTCCGTTGCGCGAACCCGGAGGCTCAGGTGTCGGTCAAGCTCGTCGCCGAGGTGGGCGTCGGTACGGTCGCCGCGGGCGTCGCGAAGGCGAACGCAGACCACGTCCTGATCTCGGGCCACGACGGCGGCACCGGCGCCTCGCCGCTCTCGTCGATCCAGTCCGCCGGCATCCCGTGGGAGATCGGCCTCGCCGAGACGCAACAGACGCTCGTTCTGAACGACCTCCGCTCGCGGATCTGGGTGCAGACCGACGGCCAGCTCAAGACCGGCCGCGACGTGGTGATCGCGGGCCTTCTCGGTGCCGACGAGATGGGCTTCTCGACCGCGCCGCTGATCGCGGCCGGCTGCGTGATGATGCGCGCCTGCCACCTGAACACGTGCCCGGTCGGGATCGCGACGCAGGATCCTGAGCTGCGCAGACGCTTCGCCGGCACCCCGGAGCACATCGTCAATTTCTTCTTCTTCGTCGCCGAGGAGGCGCGGCAGATCATGGCGCGGCTCGGGACCCGGCGCTTCGACGACCTCGTCGGCCGTGCCGACCTGCTCGAGGCCGCCGAGGCGATCGACCACTGGAAGGGACGCGGCGTCGACCTGTCGGGTCTGCTCGCGATGCCCGACGTGCCGGCCGGCACGCCGATCCGGCGCACTCGGGCACAGGATTCGCCGCTTCCCGGCGCACTCGACTGGGAGCTGATCGAGCTGACTCAGGATGCGATCGAGACGGGCACGTCGGTGAGCGCCGAGCTGCCGATCCGCAACGTCAACCGCACGGTCGGCGGCCTACTCTCGAGTGCAATCACCCGTCGCCGAGGGATCGAGGGTCTGCCGCCCGAGACGATCCGCTTTACCTTCCGCGGCTCGGCCGGCCAGTCGTTCGGGGCATGGCTCGCGCCCGGCGTCGAGCTGACGCTCTTCGGCGACACGAACGACTACGCCGGCAAGGGCATCTCCGGCGGCGTGATTGCGGTGCGGCCGCCCGAGAGCGCGACCTTCCGCGCCGAGGAGAACGTGATCGTCGGCAACACCGTCCTCTACGGCGCGACCAAGGGCCGGGCGTTCTTCCGCGGCCTCGCGGGTGAGCGCTTCGCAGTCCGCAACTCGGGCGCGGACGCGGTCGTCGAGGGCGTCGGCGACCACGGCTGCGAGTACATGACCGGCGGCCGTGTGGTCGTCCTGGGCCGCACAGGGCGCAACTTCGCCGCCGGTATGAGCGGCGGCATCGCCTACGTCCTCGACGAGGACGGCGGCTTCGCCGGGCGCTGCAACATGGAGCTCGTCGGCTTCGACCCGCTCGAGGCGGACGACGTCGACGCGATCCGCGCGCTCGTCGAGGAGCATCTGGAGCGCACCGGCTCGCCGGTCGCTGCGCGTGTGCTCGCCGGCTGGGACGAGGTGCTGCCGCGGTTCGTGAAGGTGATGCCGCACGACTACAAGCGCGCGCTCGCCGAGCTCGCCGAAAACGGCGGCGAGGTCTACTACAGCGATGACCATCCCGTCTCGAGCCACGGCGGGGGCTTCGTCACCACCGAGAGCGAAGAACCCGAACCAGCGGAAACGGCTGCCTGACGTTATGAGCCGTAGGCTTGACGGAGGCGAACTGAGAGCGCAGGTGCCGGCTTTGCCGGTGCCGGAGCGGGGCTAAGTGGGCGAGCTCGGTGCCTTCCTCAAGCTCGCGCGCGTCGAGAGCCCGGAACGGGACCCGCGCGACCGCGTCCACGACTACCGCGAGTTCGTCAGCCCGTTGCCCGACGCCGGCTTGCGCGAGCAGGGCGCCCGCTGCATGGAGTGCGGCGTCCCGTTCTGCCACAGCGGCTGCCCGGTCAACAACCTGATCCCGGACTGGAACGACCTCGTCTACCGCGACCGCTGGCGCGAGGCGATCGAGCAGCTGCACCGCACGAACAACTTCCCCGACTTCACCGGCCGCCTCTGCCCGGCGCCGTGCGAGGCCGCGTGCGTGCTCGAGATCCGCGAGGGCGAGGCGGTCTCGATCAAGCAGATCGAGCTCGCGATCGTCAACCGCGCCTGGGACGAGGGCTGGGTCGAGCCGCGCCCGCCGGCTTCCCGCACTGGCCATTCGGTTGCGGTGATCGGCTCAGGGCCGGCTGGCCTTGCGTGCGCGCAGCAGCTCAACCGCGCCGGTCACACGGTGACGGTGTTCGAGCGCGACGAGGCCGGCGGTGGCCTCGTCCGCTTCGGTGTGCCCGACTTCAAGATCGAGAAGACCGTGGTCGAGCGCCGGCTCGGGCAGCTCGAGGCCGAGGGCGTCGAGTTCCGCTACGGCGTGGACGTCGGCGTGGACGTGGACGCGGCCGAGCTGCGCGAGAGCTACGACGCGGTCGTGATCGCGACCGGCTCGCGCGTCCCGCGCGACCTTCCCGTCCCGGGCCGCGAGCTGCCCGGCGTGCACTTCGCGATGGAGTACCTCTACCAGCGCAACCGCTTCGTGGCGCGCGAGCTCGGGCCGCAGGTGCCCGGCGCACCGCCGCGCCCGAGCCCGGTGCGGTGATCACGGCGGCAGGCAAGCACGTCGTCGTGATCGGCGGCGGCGACACGGGCGCCGACTGCGTCGCGAACGCTCACCGCGAGGGCGCGGCGTCGGTCACCCAGGTCGAGCTGGTCGGCGAGCCGCCGCCCTCGCGACCGGACGAGCTGACGCCGTGGCCGCGCTGGCCGCTGAAGCTGCGCATCCCGTACGCGCTCAAGGAGGGCGGCGAGCGCGACTTCTCGGTCTCGACGACCGCGTTTCTCGGAAACGGGACCGTCGAGCAGATCCGCTGGGCCCAGAACACCGGCAGGCCGCCGTTCGAGCTCGTCCCGGACACCGAGGAGACCCATCCGGCCGGCCTCGTCCTGCTCGCGATGGGCTTCGTCGGCCCTGAGCCGTTGCTCCTGGATCAGCTCGGCCGTCGAGCGCGACGAGCGCGGGAACGCGACGTGCGAGCGGCTACGCGACCCCGGTCGACGGCGTCTTCGCGGCGGGCGACGCGCGCCGCGGCCAGTCGCTGATCGTGTGGGCGATCAACGAGGGCCGCGGCTGCGCCCGCGCCGTCGAGAGCTGGCTCGCGCGCAACGCCGGCCGCGCGCTCTCTGCGAAGGCATGACCGATGGCGGATAGTGCCGGAATGAGCCGATTTGACAGCCCGAATGCCCACGGGCAGACTGGGTCGGCCATGACGTATGCCACACGTGACGCGTCTTCGGGGCTCAGACCCCCGGGACATCCATGTTCGTCGTGGTGATGTCGATTCTCCCCTTCTAGGGGGGATATTCACTCACGCGGCCAGCGACGCCGCAGACGCAGACCTCAAGGCAGGAGAGGTGCGCCGCGCATTGGGCGCCGACGACGACAGGAGCGAGAGAGTGGCAGCACAGGATTTTCGAGACGACAGCGAAACGAGAATGACCCAACCCTTCGAGGAGGTCAGGCGATGACACGCATGTACGGCTCCGACGCGATCCTGCGCTCGCTCGAGGCGGAAGGCGTGGAGGTCATGTTCGGCATCCCCGGCGGGCGCGATCCTCCCGACCTACGACGCCATCGCCCGCGGGCACGAGCGTCCGCCACGTGCTCGCCCGCCACGAGCAGGGCGCCGGGCACATGGCCGAGGGCTACGCGCGCGCCTCCGGCAGGGTCGGCGTCGCGATCGCCACCTCCGGCCCCGGTGCGACGAACCTCGTTACGCCGATCGCCGACGCCTGGATGGACTCGACGCCGATCGTCTGCATCACCGGCCAGGTGCGCTCGAACCTGATCGGCACCGACGCCTTCCAGGAGACGGACGCGACCGGGATCACGATGCCGATCGTCAAGCACTCCTGGCTCGTCCAGGACGTGCGCGAGCTGCCGGCGACGATGAAGGCGGCGTTCCACGTCGCCCGCACCGGGCGCCCTGGCCCCGTTCTCGTCGATATCGCCAAGGATGTGCAGGAGGCCGACATCGACTTCTCGTACCCCGACGACGTCGACCTGCCCGGCTGGAAGCCTCCGACGAAGGTGCACGAGCGCCAGGTACGCGAGGCGGCGAAGGCGATCGCCGAGGCGCGGCAGCCGATCATCTACGCGGGCGGCGGCGTGATCAACGCCGAGGCCTCCGCGGAGCTGCTCGCGCTCGTCGAGGCCGCGCGCCTGCCGGCGGTCGTGACCCTGATGGGCAAGGGCTGCCTCCCCGACTCGCACCCGCTGAACTACGGCGCGCCCGGCATGCACGGCTCGAAGTACGGGAACTGGGCGCTGAACAAGTCCGACCTGATCATCGCGATCGGCACGCGCTTCGACGACCGCGTCACCGGCAAGCTCTCGGCATTCGCGCCCGGCGCGAAGGTGATCCACTTCGACATCGACGCGGCCGAGGTGGACAAGATCCGCCACGCCGAGATCCCGGTCGTGCGGCCCTCTGCAAGCTCGCGCTCGGCCTGCTCACGCGCGAGGTCAAGGCGCTCGAGGCCGACCGGCCGTTCGACCGCGCCGCCTGGCTTGCCCAGCTCGACGAGTGGCGAGCGCTCTATCCCTACAAGTACCGCCGCGCCGAGGGCGTGCTCAAGCCCCAGACCGTGCTCGAGACGCTGCGCGACATGACCGCGGGCCGCGACGACGTGATCTGGACGACGGGCGTCGGCCAGCACCAGATGTGGGCGATGCAGTACCTCGTCTGCGACCGGCCGCGCACGTTCATCACCTCGGGCGGGCTCGGGACGATGGGTTACGGCCTGCCGGCGGCGGTCGGCGCGAAGGCGGCCCGGCCCGACGCGACCGTCGTCTGCATCGACGGCGACGGCTGCTTCCAGATGACCTGCCAGGAGCTCGCGACGGCGGCGCTCGAGCGGCTGCCGATCGTGGTCGTGATCATCAACAACGGCTGGCTCGGGATGGTGCGGCAGTGGCAGGAGCTCTTCTACGCCGAGCGCTACGCCGAGACGCACCTGACGAAGCAGGTGCCGGACTACGCTGCGCTCGCCGACGCGCTCGGCTGCGCCGGCTTCATGGTCGACTCGGACGACGATCTCGAGTCGACGCTGCAGGCGGCGTTCGACTGCGGCCGCACGGCCGTCGTCGACGCGCGCGTCGACCCGAACGAGAACTGCTACCCGATGGTGCCCGCGGGCGCGGCGTCGGTCGACGTGATCGAGATGCCGGACGTCGAGTCGGAAGGGATCACCGGATGAGCCTGCACACGGTCTCCGTCCAGCTCGAGAACAAGCCCGGCGCGCTCGCGCGCGTCTCTGCAGCTGCTTCCGCAAGGCGTGGCTACAACATCCAGAGCCTCGCGGTCGGCCCGACCGAGAACCCCGGCATCTCGCGGCTGACTCTGCGGGTCGACTGCTAGCGAGCACTCGTTCGAGCAGATCGAGAAGCAGATCCACAAGCTCGTGAACGTGCTGCGCGTGACCGAGCTGCGGCCCGAGGAGTCGGTCGAGCGCGAGCTCGCGCTGATCACCGTCGGCGCGCCGCCCGACAAGCGGGCCGAGGTGATCGCGCTCGGCGAGGTCTTCGGTGCTCGAGTGGCCGACATCGGCCGCGACGCGCTCACGTTCGAGATCGTCGGGCGTCCGGAGGAGCTCGACGCCTTCGAGGAGCTCGTCCGCCCGCACGGCGTCCGTGAGCTCGCCCGCACCGGGCGGATCGGGCTGCGCCGGCCGGGACCGCGTCCAGCGCGGCAGTCAGCCGCGACCGTCTCGTAGCGACGAAAGGAATCTCATGGCAGAAGTGATCAAGACGGGTGACGTCGGTCTCCTCACGGGGAAGGTCGCCGTGCTCGGATACGGCAGCCAGGGACACGCGCACGCGCTCAACCTGGCCGACTCGGGTGTCGAGGTGGAGGTCGGGCTGCGGCCCGACAGCTCCTCGCGCGCGGCCGCCGAGGAGGCAGGCCTGACGGTGCGGGACGTCGCCGGACGCGGTGCGCGACGCGCAGATCGTCGCCTTCCTCGTGCCCGACGGCTCGCAGGCGGCGCTGTTTCGCGACGAGGTCGCGCCGAACCTGGCGCCGGGAGCGGCGCTGCTCTTCGCCCACGGCTTCGCGATCCACTACGGCCTGATCGAGCCGCCGGCAGGGCACGACGTGATCATGGTCGCGCCGAAGGGCCCGGGCCACATCGTCCGCCGCATCTTCGAGGAGGGCCACGGCACGCCCGCGCTGATCGCCGTCGCCCAGGACGCGAGCGGCCAGGCCCGCGACCTCGCGCTCGCCTACGCGGCAGGCATCGGCGCGGGCCGTGCCGGGATCCTCGAGACGACCTTCAAGGAGGAGACCGAGACCGACCTCTTCGGCGAGCAGTCCGTGCTCTGCGGCGGGCTCACGCAGCTGATCCAGCTCGGCTTCGAGACACTCGTCGAGGCCGGCTACGCGCCCGAGATCGCCTACTACGAGTGCCTGCACGAGGTGAAGCTGATCGTCGACCTGATCTACGAGGGCGGCATCGAGCGGATGCACTACTCGATCTCGGACACGGCCGAGTACGGCTCGCACGCCATCGGGCCGAGCGTCGTCGACGAGCACGTGCGCGACAACATGCGTCAGGTGCTCGCCGACATCCGGACGGGTCGTTCGCGCGCGAGTGGATCGCCGAGATGGAGAATGGCCGGCCCGAGCCTCGACGAGTACCGCCGCAAGCTCGCCGCGACCCAGATCGAGCAGGTCGGCAAGCGCCTGCGCGCGCTCAGCGACCGCGACGAGATAACGGAGGCGCATGGCGTCGGTTGACGTCCCGGTCGCGCTGCTCGGCTACGGCACCGTCGGCACCGCGGTCAATCGCCTGCTGAACGAGCAGGCCGACGACATCGAGCGCGCGACCGGTCACCGGCTGCGCGTCGTGAAGGCGCTCGTCCGCTCCACCGACAAGGCGCGCGGCTTCCCGGTCGACGGGGGCGTGCTCACGACCGACATCCAGGACGTGCTCGACGACCCGCGGATCGCGATCGTCGCCGAGGTGATGGGCGGCACCGAGCCCACCGGGGAGTACGTCCTCGAGCTGCTGCGGCGCGGCAAGCACGTCGTCACCGCGAACAAGCAGCTCGTCGCGCGGCGCGGGGCGGAGCTCTTCGCGGCTGCTTCGGCCGCCGGCGTGCAGCTGCGCTTCGAGGCGAGCGTCTGCGCGGCGATCCCGGTGATCAAGGTGCTGCGCGAGTCGCTCGTCGTCACGAACGTCCACCGCGTGCTCGGGATCGTCAACGGCACGACCAACTTCATGCTCACCGAGATGGAGGCGGGCAGCACCTACGAGGAGGCGCTGAGGGAGGCGCAGGCGCGCGGCTTCGCCGAGGCCGACCCGACCGACGACGTCTCGGGCGCCGACGCGGCGGCGAAGATGGCGATCCTCGCCACGGTCGCGTTCAACTCGCGCTACGAGCTCGCCGACGTCGAGGTGGTCGGCATCGACCGGATCGACGCGCTCGACGTCGCCGCGGCGCGCGAGCTCGAGATGGTGATCCGCCTGGTCGGCGCGGCGCGGCTCGTGGACGGCCACGTCGACGTGCGCGTCGGGCCCGCGCTCGTCGACCGCCATCATCCGCTCGCGGCAGTCGAGGGCGCGTTCAACGCGGTGATGCTCCAGGGCGACGCGATCCGCGAGATCACGCTCGAGGGCCCGGGCGCCGGCGGCATCGAGACCGCGTCGGCCGTGATCGCCGACATGGCGAGCGTGATCGGGACGATGGGCACCGGGCTTCCTCCAGAACGACCCGGTCTGGCGCTCGCTGCCGCGCCTCGCCGGTCGGCGAGCACCGCTCGCCCTTCTACTTCCACCTCTCGGTCGACGACCGCCCGGGCGTGCTCGCGCGGGTCGCGGACGAGCTGGCCGAGCGGGAGATCTCGATCGCGCGGCTGCTCCAGCACGCAGAACGGCGACGGCGCCGCGCTGCACGTCGTCACGCACGAGGCGCGCGAGGGCTCGCTCGAGGACGCGCTCGCGGCGATCGCGGCGCTGGACGAGGTGCGGCAAGCCGCCGCTGCCGTTTCCCGTCGTCTCCGACCGCGGCGTGGCGGAGCTCGGATGGGCGTGATCGACCGCTACGCGCGACCGCCTGCCGGTCGGGCCCGAGCACGCCGCGGCTCACGCTCGGCGAGGGCTCGACGCCGCTGATCCGCTCGCGAGCGGCTCTCCGAGCGCTCGGCGTCGAGCTCTGGTTCAAGTTCGAGGGCACGAACCCGACGGGCAGCTTCAAGGACCGCGGCATGGCGGTCGCGGTCGCGAAGGCGGTCGAGGACGGCTTCGAGGGCATCGTCTGCGCGTCGACCGGCAACACCGCCGCGTCGGCCGCCGCGTACGCGGCACGCGCGGGCGTGACCGCCGTCGTGCTGTGCCCGGCCGGAGCGATCGCAGCCGCCGAAGCAGGCGCAGTCGCGCGCCGTCGGCGCGCGGGTGCTCGAGGTGCGCGGCAGCTTCGACGAGGCGCTCGCGAGCTGCCTCGAGCTCGCCGATCGCGGCACGTTCGTGCTCGTCAACTCGCTCAACCCGGACCGGATCGAGGGTCAGAAGACCGCCGCGTTCGAGATCGTCGAGGAGCTCGGCCGGGCGCCGGACGTGCTCGCGCTGCCCTACGGCGGCGGCGGCAACACCGTCGCGTACGCGAAGGGCTTCGCCGAGGAAGGCGCCGCGACCCAGCATCGTCTCGGCGCAGGCCGCCGAGCGCGCGGCCACGCTTCGCCTCCGCGATCCGCATCGCCGAGCCGGCCCACGCTCGCCGAGGTCGACGGCGCTCGTCGCCGACGGGCCGCGTCGAGATCGTCACCGTCAGCGACGACGAGATCACGCGACGCCTGGCTCGAGCTCGCGAGCCGCGAGGGCATCTTCTGCGAGCCGTCGTCGGCGGCCGGCCTCGCGGGGCTCGCGCACGCCGAGCTCGAGCCCGGCAGCACCGTCGTCTGCGTCCTCACCGGCCACGGGCTGAAGGACACGGCCGCGGTCGACGTGCTCACGGAGGCGACGACGGTGGTCGAGCCGAGCCGTCGACGCGATCCTCGCGGAGGTTGCGCCGGTGAACGGCACGCTTCGTCGTTCGCGCGCCGGCGACGACGGCGAACCTCGGCCCCGGCTTCGACTGCGCCGCCGCCGCGCTCGACCTCTGGAACGAGCTCGAGGTGACGCCGGCCGGACGGCGGAGCCCGTCGTGAGCTCGAGGGCGAGGGCGCCGACGAGCTGCCGCGGAGCGCGCGAGCATCTGGCGCTGCGCGCGTTCGCGCTCGTGGCGCCGGTCGAGGGCCACAGCTTCCGCTTCGTCAACCGCATCCCGCTCGAGCGCGGGCTCGGCTCGTCCGCGGCGACGATCGCCGCCGGCCTCGTCGCCGGGCTCGCCGTCGCCGGACCGCGAACGCGTCGCCCGACGAGGTGCTCGAGCTCGGTCTGCCGCTCGAGGGGCACGCCGACAACCTCGCGGCCGCGGTTCGCGGCGGCGTCTGCCTGATCTGGCGCAACGGCAGCGGGCACGCGCACGCGCAGCGGCTCGCGACCGACCTGCCGCTCGCGCCGATCGTCGTCGTCCCGGAGACTCGCGTGAACACGAAGCAGTCGCGCTCGCGCCTGCCCGAGTCCGTCTCGCACGAGGAGGCCGCCGCGGCCAGCGCCCAGGCGGCGCTGCTCGGCGCGGCGATCGCGGCCGGGCGACGCCGACGCTGCTCGCGGCCGCCTTCCACGACCGCCTGCACGAGCCGTACCGCGTCGAGGACGCGCCGCTGCTCGAGGAGCTGCGCGAGCGACCCGGTGCCCGGCACGCTCGGCGTCACGCTCTCCGGCTCGGGCCCGTCGGTCGTCGTCTGGGCCGCCAAGGCCGACGCCGCCGCGGTCGCCGCCGCGCTCGAAGCGCGCCTTCCCGACGCCCGCGTCCTTCCCCTTCGCATCGCCGACCAAGGAGCCGCCGCCAGCATGAGCGTCTACGCGCAGCCGACCGATCCCGCCAAGCGCCGCAGCGCCGCGCTCACCGACGGCGTCGACCGCGCGCCGGCGCGCGCGATGCTGAAGGCCGTCGGCTTCACCGACGAGGATCTCGCCAAGCCGCTCGTCGGCGTCGCGACGACGCTGGATCGAGACGATGCCGTGCAACCTGAACCAGCGCGAGCTCGCCGTGCACGTGAAGGAGGGCATCCGCGCCGCCGGCGGCACGCCGATCGAGTTCAACACGATCTCGGTCTCGGACGGCGTCTCGATGGGGACGACCGGCATGCGCGCCTCGCTGATCTCGCGCGAGGTGATCGCCGACTCGATCGAGCTCGTCGCCGCGGGCCACCTGCTCGACGGCCTCGTCTGCATCGTCGGCTGCGACAAGACGATCCCCGGCGCGGTGATGGCGCTCGCGCGGCTCGACATCCCCGGGCCTCGTCTTCTACAACGGCTCGATCGCGCCCGGGCGCTTCCGACGACCACGACGTGACGATCCAGGACGTGTTCGAGGCGGTCGGCGCGCGCGCCGCCGGGAGGATGACCGACGAGCGAGGTGCACGCGCTCGAGGACTGCGCCTGCCCCGGCGCCGGCGCCTGCGGCGGCCAGTTCACGGCCAACACGATGGCGACGGTGATCGACTTCCTCGGCATCTCGCCGCGCGGCCTCTCCGGCATCCCGGCGACGCACCCGGACAAGGCCGCGGCCGCGCGTCGAGGCGGGGCGGCTCGTGATGGACGCTCGTCCGCGACGACACGCGGCCCTCGCCAGATCCTCACGCGCGACGCGTTCGAGAACGCGATCGCCGCGGTCGCCGGCACGCGGCGGCTCGACGAACGGCGTGCTGCACCTGCTCGCGATCGCGCGCGAGGCCGGCGTCCCGCTCGAGCTCGAGGACTTCGACTCGATCGCGTGCGCGCACGCCGATCGTCGCCGACCTGAAGCCGGGCGGCCGCTACGTCGCGACCGACCTGCTACGAGGCGGGCGGCGTCGGCCTCGTCGCGCGCGAGCTCGTCGGCGCCGGCGATGCGTGCACGAGGACGCGCGCGGCGTCGACGGCCGCACGCTCGGCGAGGTCGGCGCGGCGGTGCGACGAGACGGCCGGGCCAGGACGTCGTCGTCTCCGTACGAGCACGCCGCTGAAGCCGACCGGCGGGCTCGCGATCCTGCGCGGCTCGCTCGCGCCCGACGGCTGCGTCGTCAAGCTCGCCGGCCACGAGCGGCTCTACCACCGCGGCCCGGCGCGCGTGTTCGACTCCGAGGAGGAGTGCTTCGCCGCCGTCAAGGCGCGCGCGATCGAGCCCGGCGACGTGGTCGTGATCCGCTACGAGGGCCCGGCCGGCGGCCCGGGCATGCGCGAGATGCTGCACGTGACCGGCGCGCTCGTCGGCGAGGGCCTCGGCGACGAGGTCGCGCTGATCACCGACGGCCGCTTCTCGGGCGCCACGCACGGGCTGATGGTCGGCCACATCGCGCCCGAGGCGGCACGCGGCGGCCCGATCGCGGCCGTCCGCGACGGCGACACGATCGTGCTCGACGTCGAGAACCGCCGGCTCGACGTCGAGCTCCCCGACGACGAGCTCGCCCGCCGCCTCGCCGAGTGGACGCCGCCCGAGCCGCGCTACAAGCAGGGCGTCTTCGCGAAGTACGCGCGGCACGTCGGCTCCGCCTCGGAAGGAGCGCCGACTTGGTGAGCGCGCTAGCCCCGCAGCAGCTTCCGGATCGAGCGCGTCGCCTGCGTGATCCGCTGCTCGTTCTCGACGAGGGCGAAGCGGACGTGGCCGTCGCCGCCGGGGCCGAAGCCGATGCCCGGGCTCACGGCGACGTCGGCCTCGCGCGCGAGCTTCGAGCGCGAACTCGAGCGAGCCGAGCTCGGCGAACTCCTCGGGAATCGGCGCCCAGACGAACATCGTCCCGAGCGGCGGCTCGATGTGCCAGCCGGCGCGGTCGAGCCCGGAGCAGAGCGCGTCGCGGCGGCTGCGGTAGATCTCGCAGACCTCGGCCGGGTAGTCGGCGGCCTCGCGCATCGCCACGATCGACGCGATCTGGATCGGCTGGAAGGTGCCGTAGTCGAGGTAGGACTTGAGCTTCGCGAGCGCGGCGACGACGTCGGGCCGGCCGAGCGTGAAGCCCATCCGCCAGCCGGCCATCGAGAAGGACTTGGTCAGGGAGTAGAGCTCGACGGCGCAGTCGAGCGCGCCGTCCGCCTGCGAGCACGGACGGCGGCACGTGGCCGTCGAAGGCGATGTCGGCGTAGGCGAAGTCGTGCACGAGGATGAACTCGTGCTCGCGCGCGAGGTCGACGAGCCGCTGCATCAGCTCGGGCGTCGCGATCGCGGTCGTCGGGTTGTGCGGGAAGGACGCGATCACGACGCGCGGCAAGGGCTCCGCGACCTCGCAGCGCCTCCTCGATGCCGGTGAGCACGTCGCCGTTCTCGATCCGCGCGTGCACGACGGTGGCGCCGGTGAGGCGCGGCGCGACCAGGTGGATCGGGTAGCTCGGGCTCGGCACGACGGCGCTGTCGCCGGGCTCGAGCAGCACCCACATCAGGTGCGCGAGGCCCTCCTTGGCGCCGATCGTGCTGACGACGTGCAGGTCGGGGTCGAGCTGCACGCCGAAGACCTGCAGGTAACGCTCGCAGACCGCCTCGCGGAGGTTCGGCAGGCCACGGCTCGCCGAGTAGCGATGGTTCGTCGGCTTCGCCGCCGCCTCGCACAGCTTTTCAACCGCAATCTGGGGCGACGGGATGTCGGGGTTGCCGAAGCCGAGGTCGATCACGTCGCGCCCGTCGCGCCGCAGCTCGCGCTTCAGCTGGTCGACCGTCGCGAAGACGTAGGGGGGGAGATCGTGGATTCGCCGGAATTCCAATGTCGTTCGCCAGTCTAGGAGGTGCCATGCCGGTTGACGTCCTGCGCTGTCGCGTCTGCGAGAGCGAATACCCGGCGGTCGCCAACGGTATCTGCGCCCGCTGCTTCGGGCCGCTGGAGCCGGTCTACGACTGGGACGCAGCTCGCCGCGGTGGTCACGCGCGAGCGGATCGAGGCCGGGCCGCACTCGCTCTGGCGCTACGCCGACCTCCTGCCCGCGATCCCGCCCGAGGACGCGGCGAGCGGCCCGGGGATGACGCCGCTCGTCCCGGCGCCGCGGCTCGCGCAGGCGCTCGGTATCGGCGAGGTGCTGCTCAAGCTCGACCTCTCGAACCCGACGCACTCGTTCAAGGACCGGGTGGTCGCGATCGCGGCTGCGAAGGCGACCGAGTTCGGCTTCGACACGCTCTCCGCCACTTCGACGGGGAATCTCGCGAACGCGGTCGCGGCCCGCGCGGCGGCCATCGGCAAGACCGCCGTCATCTTCTGTCCGGCCGGGCTGGAGGTCGAGAAGTTTCGGGCGACGATCGTCTACGGCGCGACGGTCTACGCGGTCAAGGGCAGCTACGACGACTGCAGCCGGCTCGTCAGCGAGCTCGCCGGCGAGGTCGACTGGGGGATCGTCAATGTGAACCTGCGCTCCTACTACGCGGAGGGCTCGAAGACACTCGCGTTCGAGATCGTCGAGCAGCTCGGGTGGGAGACGCCGGACGCCGTTGTGATGCCGATCGGCTCGGGCGCGATGTACACGAAGGTCTGGCAGGGGTTCGAGCAGTTCCGGCGGTTCGGGTTGAGCGAGGGAGGCCACCCGAGGCTCTACGGCGGCCAGGCTGAGGGCTGCGCGCCCGTCGCGGCAGCGTTTGCCGAGGATCGCCGCGTCTCGCCGGTGCGCCCCGACTCGATCATCTCGTCGATCGCGATCGGCAATCCGGCCGACGGCGATCTTGCGATCGCGACCGCCAAGGCATCCGGCGGCGCGATCTACTCGGTGCCCGAGGACGAGGTCGGTGAGCACATCGCCCTCCTCGCCGAGACCGGCGGCATCTTTGGTGAGGGCGCGACCGGGGTCACGATCGGCGCGCTTCGCGAGGCCGTTGCGCGAGGAGCGATCGGCGAGCGGGATCGTGTCGTCGTTCTCGCCACAGGAACCGGCTTGAAGACGCCCCAGCTCGCGCGAGCGACGGGATCGCTCGTCGAGATCGACGCGGACGTCGACGCTTTGCTCGACGTGCTCGGAGTGACTGCGTGAGCGGCGTAGGCTCGACGGAGCCACCCAGGAGCGGAGGTGCCGGCTTCGCCGGTGCGAGAGCGGGAGGCGACGACGTCGTCACCGATCTGCGTGAGCAGATCACGGCACTCGACCGCGAGCTCGTTGCCACCGTCAACCGGCGGCTCGAGATCGTGCGGCGCCTCCACGACCACAAGCTGGCCAACGGCATTCCGCTCCGTGACCACGGCCGTGAGGACGCGATGCTGGCGTTGCTCAGCGGCGAGAACGCGGGACCCTTGTCCGCGGAGGGCCTGGCCGACCTCTACAAGCACGTGCTCGACCTCACCCGGCGGGAGTTGCATGGCGACTAGCCGGATCGTCTGCCTCCCCGGCGACGGGATCGGCCCCGAGGTGATGGCCCAGGCAGTGCGCGTGCTGGCTGGGCGCTGCCGCTCGACGTCGAGGTCGAGCAGCACGCTTTCGGCGGCGCCGCGATCGACGCCGTCGGTCAGCCGCTCCCCGCGGAGACGCTCGCGGCCTGCCGCGCGGCCGACGCTGGTGTTGCTCGGTGCGGTCGGCGGGCCGAAGTGGAAACGGCCCGACACGCCCAGGCGGGCCTGATCGGTCTGCGCCGTGAATGGATGTTCTCCGCCAGGAACCTCGCCCGGCGCTCCGCGGCGACATCGACCTCGTGATCGTGCGCGCAACTGTCGGAGGGCTCTATCATCGGCGCCCGCGACGTGCGCCGACGGCACGGTGTTCGACACGTGCGAGTACCACCCGGCCCAGATCGAGCGTCTGCGCGCCGCCTTCAGCTCGCGGGGCGCAACTGGCGCGGTCTTCGTCGACAGCCACCTCGCCCTGGCGCCGCGTCATGGGCGAGGGTGGCGGACGACTACCCGGACGTCGAGCTCCGCCACGGGCTCGTCGATTCGGTCGCGACGCCGTGACCGACCCTGAGAGCTTCGACGTGCTCGCGATGGAGAACACCTTCGGCGACATCCTCTCCGACGTCGCTGCCGCGGTGACTGGCGGGCTCGGTCTCGCCGCGTCAGCGAGCCTCGGCGACCGGCGGCCGGGCATCTTCGAGCCGGTGCACGGCTCGGCTCCCGACATCGCCGGCACCGGCCGTGCGAACCCCACCGGGATGCTGCGCTCGCTTGCGCTCGCGCTGGAGCACGGCCTCGGCACGCCGGAGCTCCGGCAGCGCCTCGAAGCGGCGGTCGACGGCGCGCTTCGCTTGGCGCCGACGCCGGACGTCGGCGGCACGGCGACCACGGGCGAGTTCGGCGACGCGGTGCTGGCCGGCCTCGCGGCGGAGGTCAAGGCGTGAGCAGCGTCGTCGGGGCTATCCGGGCCCCGCGGGCAGCCACAGCTCTGCTGCGTCAGTCGTGCTTGCGCCCGAGGGCGCGACGACCGCGCCGTACGCCAGCTTCCTCGCCGTCGTCGAAGCCACCGTCGCGGCCGAGGTCGCGCTCGGCGTGCTGCCGATCGAGAACTCGCTCCACGGCCCGGTTGCCGAGACGCACGACCTCCTGTACGAAGCGCCGCTCTCAATCGTCTCCGAGGTGACGCTGCCGATCGTGCAT
>CAVVQY010000013.1:0-80897 GCA_963750545.1 uncultured Actinomycetes bacterium
ATCGCACCCAGGAGGTCGGCGGTTCGAGCCCGCCTAGCTCCACTCACAAAGGGCCTGCATGCGGGCCCTTTGCTTTTGAAGAGACGCGCGACCTCCCATCCCGCGCCGAGAGCATCTGATGACGCTCGCTCGGCGCCTTGCTACAGCGCTCCCACCCGTGTAGCGCGTCCTCGCCCAGTCGGTCCGACTCTCTGGCTAGTTGTCCAGACGCGAGACCTCGAGATCGAGGTCTCGCTCGACGCGCCGCATCACCTCGTCGCTGATCTCGCCGGTGTTGCGCATCTCCACTACGGCGTGCCGCTCCGCATCGATCAGCTCGCGGCGGAGCCGCTGGTACTTCAGCGACCGTTTCTCGATCTTGCCGTCCCCGTCGGGATCGACTCGCGCCGAGAAGCGGTCGATCCGGAACCGGTACTGGCCGCGGAGCCGTTCGGCCGTGTCGTCCAGCACCCACCCCTCGCCGACGAGCTCATCGAGACGTTCGAGGGCAGCCTCCGCGGCGCGAACACGCGCGAGCGCCTCCTCAGCCTCGGCGCCGCCGTCGTCGGCCTCCAAACCCAGCGCGCGGATCACGGCCGGCAACGACAAGCCCTGCACGACGAGCGTCGCGAGCACAACGGCGAACGCGAAGAAGATGATCAGGTCGCGGCCCGGAAAGGGTATGCCGGCGTCCGTCTGCAGCGGAATGAGCAGCGCCGCGGCGATCGTCACAGCTCCGCGCATGCCGTTCCAGGCGACGAACGCCGGGTAGGTCCACGGCGGCGTTGGGTCGTGCTCGCGGACGGCCGGGATCAGCCAGCGCGGCAGATAGGTCGCCATGAAGACCCAGATGATCCGAACGACGATCACGGCGAGCACGATCACGGTCGCCTCACCCACGAGCGACCAGCCGCCGCTGCCGGAGAGCCCATCGAGGATCGGCTGCAACTGGAGTCCGACCAGCCCGAACAGCAGCGCGTTGAGCAGGAACGTCAGGATCTCCCAGAACCCGCGGCCCTGCAGCCGCGTCTGCACCGTCGTCAGCTCGGGCGTGTACCGGCCCATGTAGATGCCGGCGGTAACGACCGCGAGCACGCCCGAGACACCGAGCGCGGCCGCAGGCAGGAACGCGAAGTACCCGGTCAGGAACGCGATCGTCACCTCGAGCGGCGGGTTGTCGAGCGCGCGACGAACGCGACGGATCACGTAGCCGACCACGAGGCCGACGGCGATCCCGCCCACGATGTTGAGCACGAGCCGCCACCCGGCCTCCCACGGCGAGAACACCCCCGTGACGGCGGCGACAATCGCCGTGCGCAGCAGCACGAGCGCCATCCCGTCGTTCACGAGGCTCTCGCCCTCGATGATGTCGATCAGCCGTCGCGGCACCCCGAGCCGCCTGCCGATCGCAGTGGCCGCGATCGGATCCGTCGGCGACACGACCGCGCCGAGAACGAACGCCTGCGCCCAGGGAAGATCGGTGATCGCATGCGCGACCACCGCCACCCCGACCGTCGTCATCGCAACGAGTCCGACCGCAAGCAGCGAGATCGGCCGCACGTTCTGGCGCAGCTCGCGAAGTCCCGTGAAGTACGCCGACACATACAGGAGCGGCGGCAGGATGCCGATCAGCACGACCTCCGGCGGCATCGTCACCTCCGGCACGCCGGGCGCGAAGCCAAGCAGCAGGCCGCCAAGGACAAGCAGGATCGGGTACGGAACACGCAGCGGACCCGCCAGGATCAGCAGCGCCGCAGCCGAAACCAACAGCGCGAGCAGCTGGAGCTCCTCCTGCGCGCCGAACTCGAAGATCACGGCAAGAGTCGGGATTGCCGCACGGTCTGGATCCGGGATACGGCCCCGCCGGGTACCTGGCGCCAAGAGACGATCTGCTCCGGGATCGAGATCACGCCGCACCCCGTTCCCGGCGGGCCGATCGGCTGAGCGCAGGCGGCCGGGTGCGCTGTTCTCGCTGCGGCCCCGACGCTGCCCTTCCAGCTGGCGTGATACGGGAGCACCCGTATCACGCCATGGAGATCCTCAGCCCCAAAGGGCTCCGAGCATCTACTCGGGCTCGTCGTCCACCTCGGCCACGATGGCGGCAGCAGCCTCGGCGGAGACCGCGTGCTTGGCGATCCTCTCGTAGCCGGCAAGCGAGCGCTCCAGCTGTTCAACCATCCTGTCCTCGGCGACCGCGATGATGGCCGACGAGCCGGGCGGCAGGCTGTTGCCGATCTCCTTCAGATCCTCATCCTTGAAACCCTTGTCGCGGATCTTGCCCCACACCCCACCGGCGCCCCCGCCCACGACGGCGGAGACGATGATGCTGGGAGGGAAGATCAGGCCGACTACCCCGCCAGCTATCGCCCCTCGCTTCGCCCACTTCTTGCCGCTCGGATCAGCGGTCTCCTCGATCTTGACCTTGCCTTCTGCGGTGTGGACGATCACAGCCGCATCGATCAGGTCGATCGCACCGTCCCGCTGCGCCGCCTGGAAATCCTTGGCTGCCGCAGCAGCCCCGTCCTCGGTGCCATACGTCGCGACGAAAATTTCCACCGTGCTAGAGCTCACTCGCATCTCCTTTGTCTTGTGTCTGCGGTCCCGGACAGCCTAACCGGGATCCTCACCCGAAGGTCCCCGTGACCGAGACCCGGCGCCCTCAAATCAGGCGACGGTGAGCACGCGGTTGCCGCCCTCGCGCTTGGCCTTGTAGAGAGCCGCGTCGGCGGCCGAGAGAAGCGCCGCCGCCGTTCGGCCGTCGCCCGGGAAGACGGCGAGGCCGAAGCTCGCGGTGAGGTTGTGCTCGATGTCGGCCGGATGCGCGAGGAGGTCGTTGCGGATCCGTTCGGCGATCGCCGTCGCTTCCACCGCGTTCGCGCCCGTGAGCACGACCGCGAACTCGTCGCCCCCGAGACGCGCCGCTGCGTCCGAGATCCGCTTGTTCGTGCGCAGGCAGGCGGCGAGGTGCTGGAGCGCCCGGTCGCCAACGACGTGGCCGTCGAGGTCGTTGATGTTCTTCAGCCCGTCGAAATCGATCATCAGGAGCGAGAGCACCTCGCGATGGCGCTCGGCCCGCGCCAGTTCCTCGGCGAAGCGATCCTCGAAGCCTCGCCGGTTGAGCAGCCCGGTCAGGGCGTCCGTCGCTGCGGCTCGCTGTTCCAGACGAAGGCGCTGCGCGATGTCGATCAAGGCAGCGACGTGCTGAGCGATCAGCGACGCCGCCTCGATCTGGTCGCGATCGATCTCGCGCTCGCTCGTGCGTCCGACGAGCGTGCCGATCTCGTTCCCGGCGACGCGGAGCGGCAACCAGACGACCCAGGGAGCCCGACCGTCGGCGGCGTCCCGCGCGAGCGCCGTGACCGGAAGCACGCCGAAACTGGCGATCGGCTCAGCCCGCTCGCGTGTCCGGTCGAGTCGCTCCAGCGCAGCCAGGTTCAGCGGATCGAGTTGGGAGTCGGGTCGGCGCCAGTGGCCTGCGACGCGTGATGACCCGTCGACGCCGCGGAGAGTGAGCTGGGACGACTCGAGGTCGAGGAGGCGCCCGAACGTCCGCGCAGCAAAGTCGGAGATCGCCGTGGTGCCGCGGAGCGAACCGGCGTGGACGGAGAGTCTCGCGAGTCCGGCGATGTCGAACCCCGGTCCCTCATGCGTCGAGGCGAGGCGCGCGGCAAGCGCCGCCACAAGCGGGTCGAAGAGTGTCGCCGCCTCCGCGGGAAGCGCGACGCCGACGGTCTCCACGTTGAACACGCCCACGGGAGCATCGGCCGGGAACGGAACCGCCACCTCGGAGACCAGCCCACTCACCCCTGCGATGAAGTCCTCGTCCATCGAGACATCCGGGACGAACTGCGTCTCGCCGGTGCTCACGGCACGGGCCATCACGCCGTGGGTCAGCGGGAAGCCGTCGTGCACGACGTCGAGGTACCCGCGCTGGGTGATCGCCCACAAGCGCTCGTGCTCGATCACGTAGACGCTCGCGATCAGCTTTCCCTCCCAACCGTCGGTGAGCTCTGCCATGGCAAGGTCGACGGCCTCCTTCCCGTCACCGATCTCGTCGAGGAGGTGCATCGCTTCCATGCACGCCGAGCTCAGCCCGGCGAGATCGAGAACCCGCCTCGATCCACGGGCCGTGGTTACCCTCGCCGGGCGCAGCAAAGCGGCGGGCGTGAACTGCGATGCCTCGAGATCGGCGGTCGGCCTGGCCTGCGGCGCTTCGAGATCGGGCAGGGACTCCACGAACAGATCGAGGATCTCCGGATCGAAGTGGCTCCCCCGCCCCGTGCCCATGATCTCGAGCGCCTCAGCGAGGGGCAGCGCCCGGCGGTAGACGCGATCGCTGAGCAACGCATCGAAGACGTCCGCCACGGCGGCGATGCGACCCTCGATGGGGATCGCCCCGCCAGCGAGCCCGCGCGGATAGCCGGTTCCGTCGACCCGTTCGTGATGGGTGAGCGCGACGGTCGCCGCCAGCTCGAGCACTTCGGACGACGAGCCCGAGAGCAACTCGTTCCCGATCTCGGCGTGACGCATCATGACCCGGCGCTCGTCCACGGTCAGCGGCCCGGGCTTGAGCAGGATCCCGTCGGGAATCGCAATCTTGCCGACGTCGTGCAGCGTGCTCGCGACTCTGAGCAGCTCGATGCGCTCGTCGGAGAGCCCGGTCCGCGACGCGAGCGTCGCGCAGTACCGGCTCATCCGCTCGACGTGAACCGCTGTCTCTAGGCTCCGAAACTCGGCGGCGTGCGCGAGGCGTGCGATCGTCTCGGCGCGCGAGCGACGAAGCTCGTCCTCGGAGCGCTGAAGCCAGGCGATCAGGTCGCGCAGCTCCTCCTCGACCCGCTGCCGCTCGCGCAACTCGCTCTGCGCGAGACCGTCGAGATGCGCGTTCTCGAGATTCAGGGCTGCAAGCTGCCCGATGTGCGTGACAAGCTCGACTTGCGACTCGGGAAACACGCGGTCGACCTCGGTCAACGCGGCTCCGAGAATCCCGTCACCGAGCCTTCTGACCCCGAGCGGAACCTCGAGCAGCGTGCGAACGCCAAGCGCAGCGACCTCCTGGCAACGTCCCGACCAGGCCGCGTACTCGGTCACGACCGCCCGATGGCCCGCGGCGCGCAACCGGCCCGAAAACCCGTGGCCCGAGGGGGACGCGTAGCCGACGAGGCTCGCGAAGACGCCGGTGCCGGCGCGGACGGTCAGCTCTCCGGTCTCCGAGTCGGCGAGGCCGAGGTACGCGTGGGGCGTGCCCGCGAGCGCCGCAACGGTGTCGACGATCGACTCGACGAGCGTAGAGACGTCGCGCAACGCCAGCAGGTTGAGCGTCGCCGAGCCGAGCTGCTCGAGGTCGGCCCTCCCGTCGCCGACAACGATGTTCGGCGCTCCTCGACCCGGTTTGAGCAGCGTCATCCCGGCAGTCGCTCCGCACGAATCGCGCCGGCGTCACTCGTGCGCAACGCACACGCGACGAGCTTGCTCGTCTGCCGAAGCCACTGACACCGGAACCGCATCGCGACTTGTTCGCTGCAACCGGGCAGAGGCCTGCTCGCGACACGCCCGAGGCGTGAGGGCATTGCGGGGCCGGCCGCATCGGCGAGATAGCGTCTCCCCATGCGGATCTACGTGGCCGGCGCACTGTTCTCCGAGGCCGAGCGGGCCTGGCTCGACGGGCTCGCGGCTCGGCTGCGGAGCGAAGGGTTCGAGTGCTTCGTCCCGCACGAGCAGTTCGGCGAGCTCGGGGCGTTGACGCCGGCCGAGGTCTACCGGGTCGATGCCCAGGGCGTTCGCTCGGCCAATGTGCTGCTCGCCTGGCTCGACGGGCCGGTCGTGGACGACGGAACGGCGTGCGAGATCGGCATGTTCGCTCAACTCGTGGCGACCGGAGACCCGCACTACCGGGGGATCGTGGGCATCGTGACCGATCTCCGGCTGCAGCGCCGGCGCGGCAACGCAGTGGGCGACGGAATGAACCTCTTCGTCGTCGGGGCGATCGAGGCTGCAGGCCGGATCTGCTGGTCGGTGGACGAGGCGGTCGAGGCGCTCGCGGAACTGGATCGCGAACCGGCCTCTCGTTGAGGCACGTCGAAGGCGGCGTTTCGCGGCCGGCTGCGATCATGCGGCAGAGGCGATGGAACAGGTTCGGATCGACAAGTGGCTCTGGGCGGCCCGGTTCTTCAAGACGCGAAGCGCCGCCACCGAGGCCGTGCTTGGCGGACGGGTGCAGGTGAACGGGGTGCGCGCGAAACCGTCGAAGGAGATCCGCGTGGCCGACACGGTCGAGCTGAAGGTCGGCGAGGTGCAATGGACCGTCGTGGTCGACAAGCTGGCCGACAAGAGGGGCCCGGCAAGTGTCGCGGCGAGCCTCTACGAGGAGACGCCCGACTCCATCGCGAGCCGCGAGCGACACGCGCTCCAGCGCCGGTTGGCACGCCCGCTCGGAGCCGACCTGGGCGCGCGGCCGACGAAGCAAGCGCGCCGCCGCATCGAGGCCTTCCGCCGAGCTCAGGAGAGGCGGCGCCGGGACGGCGGCTGAAAAACGCCCACTGCAGGGACAATTTGCTTACCGCGCGCTAACGCCCAGCCTCTAGCATCGGTACGAGGCATGGGCATTCGCCTCCTGATCGCAGCACTTCTTGTCCTCGCTCTGGCTCCGGCGGCACACGCGGCCGCCGACGAGGCCTGGACGCGCGAGGCCAAGGCTGCGCGTACGGCGCTCACCCGCTCGGAGGACGCCGGCTATGTGAGCGCCGCCGATCGCGAGCGCTACCTCACGATCCTTCGGCACGCGCGGGCCGTGCGCGACCGCGTGCCGCCGTTGCGCGCACGGCTCCTCGACCAGGTGCTCGCCCTGGTCGCGAAGCCAAAGTCGCCGACCGCTCCGCGTGCGCTCACGCTGTACGAGGCACTGCAGGAGAATGCCGACTACCTCGGCCGCCAGCGCGTGCCCGAGGATGGCACCGAGGTGACGGCGCTCGACGGGATCGTCTACCGCTTCTTCCCCGGCGAGGGCTTCGCGTTCCACCCGCTCGCGAACGCCTCGCGGCTGAACGCGCTCGTCGCGGCGGGCAGGACCGACGAGGCACGGACACTCGTCGGCGCGCTCGCGGCGCGCGCGACCGCTGAGCGCGACGGCGCCGCCGTCTGGGAGTACCAGTTCGACTTCGGCACGGTGCACGCACCGTGGACGTCGGGGATGGCACAGGCGGTGATGGCGCAGGCACTCGCGCGCGCCGGCCAGATCGAGCTCGCGCGCCGCGCGTATCGGGCGATTCCGGGACTGCTCGACCGCGAGCTGACCGCGGGGCCGTGGATCCGGCTCTACAGCGGCAGCGCCGAGATCGTGCTCAACGCGCAGCTCCAGAGCGCGATCTCGCTCGGCGATTACGCCGATCTCGCGCAGGACCCCGTCGCCGCCGACTACGCGAACAGCCTGCTCGCGACCGCAAGGACGATGCTGCCGCGCTTCGACACGGGCCACTGGTCGCGCTACTCGCTCGGCAGCGAGTCGAGCCTCCACTACCAGGGCTTCGTGATCGACCTGCTGAAGACGCTCGGGAAGCGCACAGGGGACACCGCATGGACGGACGCCGCGAAGCGGTTCGAGCTCTACGAGACCCAGCCGCCGCTGATGACGAGCCCACACGTGACAAGCGTCGTCTACCCGCGGCCGGAGGACGGCGTCCGCGACGAGCTCGTCGTGCGCTTCTGGCTCTCGAAGCCTGCTCAGGTGGCGCTCGTCGTCGACGGGAAGGCGGTCGACGGCGACACGTGGTCGAGCGGCTGGCACACGTTCCGCTGGACGCCGCGCGACCTCGTTGCAGGGACACACCCGGTCCGGCTCGTCGCCCGCAGCAGCGACGGCCACCCGGGCGCCACGACGCTCCCGTCGTTCACCGTCGAGCGCGACACGACCCTGCCCGAGCTGGCCGCGGCGAAGGCCGGCGGTCGCGTCTTCTGGCGGGCGAAGGACGGCGAAAGCGCCTGCTGCCGGCTCCGCCTCGAGCTCCGTCGCGGCTCCGAGCAGCGTGTGATCGCGCTCACGAAGACGAAGGGCGCGGCCGCGATCCCGAGCGGCTACTGGCTCGTCACCGCAGTCGCGCGCGACGCCGCCGGCAACACCGCGCGCAACGAGCTCGGGCTCGTCGTTGGGCGCAGCGCTAGATCTGGACACTGACCGGGAACGTCGCCAGCCAGATGAGCCCGCCGACAAACACGATCCAACCGAGCGTGAGGACGGCGATACGCGAGTTCTCGGTACGGAGACGGGAGCTGATGCCGGCGAAGAACAGTGACATCAGCAGCCGCAGCGCCGGCCTCAGCCACGCGCCACGCCGCGCGAGTCGCACGGGACCTCGAAGCGGCCGCCGACGATCGCCGTCTCGCGATCGAGGAGCCGCAGGGCGCGCTCCATCGCCACCGGTCGCAGGCCGCTCATGCCCCGGTGGTACGGGTTGTCGAGGAACCAGAGCAGCAGCAGCGTCGAGGTGATCACGATCGCGACGCTTCCCATCATCGTCGCCTGCACGATCGCGCGCTCGCCGCTGTCGGCGAAGAAGAGCATGAAGAAGAAGATGACCCCAGCGCTCAGGAAGAGCACGATCCAGAGAGTGCCGGGGATCACGCCCTCGGCTCCGTGCGTGCGGTCGGTTCGCGCGTCCTCGCGGTCGGAGCGCTGGTCGAACCATTTGTCGTACGCCGTCTGCTCGGATGCCGAACGCGGGTCGGTCGTCTGCAGAGTCCGGAACATGGCCACGCCCCACGGGTTGACCGCGTCCCCGAGGGTGTCGGAGACCATCAGCGGCCACTCCTGGTAGGCGACCGTGCGGGCGTAGCAGATGAGCTCGCCCGAGAGCCGGCCCCGCACGCCCACCGGCAGAAACTGGGCGGTCTCGAACTGCTGTGTCACGAGCTGCGCCTCGGCCTCCGCCCCGGAGCGTGACGTGTCGAAGCTCTCGAAGGCGAGGAAGACGACGAAGCCGAGCAGCACGGCGAAGCCGGTGGCGAGCACTCCGAATACTCCGGCTGCGCGGTCGCCGTCCTCGAAGTAGCTCCCCTCGGGCGCTCGGCTGCGCACGAAGAGCATGACCGCCACCGCGACCGACGCCACACTGACGACGACGAGCGCCGCCAAAGCAATGGTCATGGTTTCGTCACGCTCGTGAGTGTCGTTGGCATGCCGGCGGCGGCAGGTCCGCCCTGACGAGGCGAGAAGCTTATACGGGGCCCGCCCTGCCGCCCGAAGACGAAACCACCAGTTGGGGGATGGGCAGACTGCAAAGAGCGGGTGACAATGCGGTGCATGCCTGCGATCTTCTTTCTCGCTCTGCCCCCGGCCGGAGAGACCGGTACCGGCGCGGACACGCGGTCGAATGCAGAGCGAGACGATCTGCTCGGCTACAGCGGGCACCTGTCGTTCGACGGAGGCTTCGACCGGTTCGGATTCGTGCCCCAACGCGCCTACCCAGGTGATGCGGAGTCACAAGCGGTCAATCGGCAGCCCGACCCGGACGCCCAACCCAAGTAGCGGTTCCAACATCGAGGGTCCGTCGAACCGTGCGCGAGGCGGCGAAGCGCCCCTCCGACGAGCAGGCGCAGGCGATCATGGCCTTCTACCTCGACGGAGCCGCTGCAGACGTTTCCGGGGCGCCGTCTATCCTGTGACGGGCTCCGAGGACGAGAGGAAGTGACGGCGTGAAACTGCGGCACGAAGAGTCGAACCATGCATCGAAGCCACTCGCCACAGGGGGTCTGACACACCCGCGCGCGACCGCACTCGGAGCCGCGATCGTGCTCGTGCTCGTGCTCGCGCCCACCGCGTCGGCCGCGTTCAAGCCACTGTTCACGGCGACGAGCGACTCGCACGGCGTAACCGTCACCTACAGCCAGAGCTCAGGAAGCGACGGCGCCGCGACGCTTGCCCTCTACGCGCCGCCGACGTACGTGGCCAAGCTTCCGACGAAGGTCGGGACCGCCGTCGGGACGGCCACGGCCAACGCGGTCGCCGCCGATATCCGCGGCTCCATGGTGCCCCTCGACGGGGTCATTCGCGTCTCCTCGGCGACCACGCCGCTCGTCACCGCGGGGGCGACCGTCGGCGACGCGGCTCGGGCCTGTGCCGGAGGGAGCGCGTCAGCAGCCTTCTGGAGCCTGACACTGAAGGGCTTCAACCAGTCGATCCCCCTCGCAATCTCCGTCCAGCGCATCGACAGCGGCCCGATGGCCGGAGGGATCGCACTCGTGATGTGCCCGCCGCCTGCCGACATCCCGGCCGACACGACGGGGCGCGCGCAGCTGGGGCTGAAGATCGTTCACCTCACCTTGAAGCTCACGAACGTCTTCACGGTCCCGTCGGGAACGCACGTCTGGCATCTCCGGGCCACCCCGTATGCGCCGGGCTCGGCAGTCGCGAACCCTGCCGGGTCGGTCGAGGCCGAGGCGCAGCACGGGCTGCCGTCACAGCTCACTCTCGTCGCGAAGCCCGCAACCGCGCCGCGCACCGACGTCTCCGGACGGCTCACAGTTGCCGACAAGGGTCTCGGCGGCCAGACCGTCCGGATCCTCGCGGCGGGAAAGCAGGTCGGCTCGGCGAGGACGGACCCGTCGGGTGCGTTCGACACGACCGTCGCGCTCGGACGCTCACGCGCGGTGGTGACCGCGAAGGCCGTGGTCCCGGCACGCTACCTGCCGGCGTGCGCACAACCTGCATTCGCGCCGATCCTGTGCACCTCGTCGATCGTGGCAGGGTTCAGCGCCACGAGCGCCCGGGTCCGCGCCGGGTCGTAACGGCCTAGGCAGGCACCGGCTCGGAACCGGGTGGCGGCGTCGCCTTCGCGACCTCCGACTCCCAGTCTGTCTTCAGCACGTACTCGCTCGTGAGCGACCACAGCCTGATCGGGTGGGTGCGGCCGCGAACCGGCATCTCGTCGATGTAGACGAGATCGTCGAGCGGACTGGTGAGCGCCTCCTTGGTCGAGTCGGCGAGGTAGAGGGCGTACGGCGTCCCCTTCGTCATCCCCTCGATGCGCGACGCGGTGTTGATCGTGTCGCCGATCGCCGTGTACTCGAGGCGGCGTTGAGAGCCCACGTTGCCGGACATGAACTCGCCGCTGTTCAACCCGATCCCCATCTTGAAGCCGCGCTCGAAGCCCCGCGCGAGCAGCGTCTCGTTGTACTTGGGTAGCCGCTCCTCGAGCATCTCCCGCGCGGCCGCGACCGCGCGGTCGGCATGGTCCGGCTGGGGGAGCGGCGCGCCGAAGACGGCCATCAGCCCGTCGCCGAGATAGGAGACGAGCGTGCCTCCGTGGGCGAGCACCGCGTCGCTGATCTCGCCGAGGTAGCCGTTCAGGAGGTCGATCACCTCTTCGGCGTCGAGACCCTCCGAGAAGGTGGTGAAGCCGCGCAGGTCGGTGAACATCGCCGTGCCCTCGACCCGCTCGCCGCCGAGGCGCAGCTCCCCGCCGGTGCGGGCGAGCACCTGGTCGACGACGGCCTCCGGGACGAAGCGCGAGAAGGTGTCGTGCGTTCGCACGCGCTCGAACGCCTCGAGCAGGTACTCGGCGACGAGCACGCCGATCGACGACAGCAGCAGGGCGAGGAGTGGATAGGTGAGGAGAACGACGCGGCCGTGGTTGAACGCGAGCTGTGCCGCGAGCGCAAAGAGCGCGCCGACCGCGAGTGCAAGCGCTGGTGAGTGCCAGCCGCGAAGACGCAGGCTGGCGACGGGCGCGATCAGCCCGAAGAGGACGATCAGCACGATGTCCCAGCCGCCGGAGAGACTCTGCAGCCGGAAGCCGTGCAGCGCCGTCTCGGCGACGTTCGCCTGGATCTCGGCGCCTGACATGACCTCGTTCCCCGATCCCGCGGTGGCGTGGACGTCCTGCAGCGACGACGCCGACGGGCCGATCACGACGAGCCTGTCGCGAAACGCCGACAACGGCACCTTCCCGTCCATCACGCGCGAGTACGAGTAGGCGTGAACGGTCCCGGGCGGCCCGGCGAAGTCGATCCACGGTCTCGACGCGGCCGGCCGTGCGACCCGGCGCCCGGAGGCGACCTCGGCCGCGACGATGCCGAAGCTCTTCAGCTTCTGGGTCTCGTATGGGACACGGCGGATGACGCCGTCGGAGTCCGCGGGGATGATGGCGTTGCCCGGCCGCGCGCCGAACTGGGCGAGCACGTCGTCGCCGCCGAAGATCGCGCTATGTCCGTTTTCGTCCACCTCGGTCGTCGAGAGCACGACGTGCCCGGCCTTGCCCACGGCTTCGATCAGCTTGTTGTCGCAGCGTTCACCGTCAGCCGCGAGGTCTTCGGTCTGCTCCGTGAACTGGATGTCGATCGCGATCGCCTGCGGATGAGACTTGGCGATCTGGTCGATCACCTTCGCGTGGTAGCAGCGCGGAAAGGGCCACTGTGCAAACCGCTTCGAGTTGCGGAGGTCGTTGAACGTGACGTCGTCGATCTGGACGACGGCCAGGTCGGACGGTGCGCCCTTCGACCCGCGCAGATCGAAGCGGGCATCGACCGTCTTCAGCTCGAGCGAGCGCAGGACGTGCCCGGCGTAGGCGCCGAGCGTGATCGCGACCGCGACTGCGCCGACGGTGGCGAAGATCAAGGTTCGCGTGCGCCGTGCCGCTCTCACGCTGTACCGGCCCTCCTCAGGTCACGCCCGTTCGCCGGGAACGCTATCCCTTACTTCGGCCGGACAAGCACGCTGTGCCCGGTCTTCACGATCAGCACCTTCTTGCGAGGGAGGTCGAGCACGGTGACGGAGCCCTCGGTCACCTGCGTGTAGGTCCCGTCGCACCGGTCGGCGTGGTACCAGAGCGTGCCGCGAACGGTCGCCGAGCTGAAGCGACCTGTGGTGCGGAAGCTGCCCTTCCCCGTGCCCCAGAGCGCCCGGACGACCGTCGTGGACGTCGCCTTAGCCTTCGCGTGCAGTGCCTGAATCCCCTGCACCTGCCGGCTGATCGTCGTCTTGACGGTCGCCTTCTTCGTCACCTTCGCCGTCGGGCAGACGGTGAAGTCGCCCCCGTACAGGACAAGGTTCGTGACGCCGTCGGGCGCGAGCAGGAGCTGGAACACACCGCCGAAGAAGAACGCCGTCTGGACGGCGCCCGTGGGGCCGATCGTCGTGATCGAGACGATTCCATTCGTCGCGTCGATGATCGCCCCGAACGGGATCTGCCTGCCGGCCGGCAGCACGACGCCGTTCACGAGCACGGTGCCGGAGATCGGAACGACGTTGAAGTTCACGCCCGCGACGGGATCGGGAAGCGTCGCCGGCGGCGGCGAGGGGGGCGGGAAGCCCGGCGGCGTGGGAACCGGTGTGCCGAGAGGAGCGGGACCAGGCGCAGGAGCGGTGGCGCAGGAGAGATGGAGCACGACATTGACGACCGGGTTGCTCGCCGTGACCGTGAGCGGGTCGCTCGTGGTCGTTCCGCAGCCCGTCTTCTGAGCGCGCACAAGGTAGGTGCCGGGCGCGACGTCCCAGCCCCAAGCACCGCGTGCGTCGCTCGTCTCGGGGTTGGCAGAGGTAGCAGGCGAGAGGCGCGAGTCGCCCGCCGGGATTGCCACGCCGTTCGCATCGAGCAAGGTCACCGTCGCGCCCGCAAGCGCCGCGCCCCCGGCGGCATCGTTGACGACGGTGCCGCTCGGGTCGGTGAACAGCACCGCCGTCTGCGTCTCGGTCGCCGTCCCGCAGGCGATCGTGATGTCGAGCCGCAGCATCGCGACGTGACCGACGTTCAGCGACGTGACGTTGATCGTGTAGACCCCGTCGACCGTCCCGTCCGCCCCGTCGGTGACGTCGCCTGCGGGACCGAGCGCGGCACCGTCGCCCGTCACGACGTAGTGCAGGGATCCCGCGCGGCAGCCGTTCACCCGGAAGGAACTCGGCCCGCTGTCGCTGGAGCTCGCGCCACTGGTGGCCAGCCGCAGATCGACGCCCTGGGCGGACGCGAGGGTCACGTCTGCGTCCGCCTGCGCGGCAAGGAGTGCTGGATCGCTAGGCAACGCGCGCACGACGTAAGCGCCGGGCGCGAGCTGGGAGAACGCGTAGAACCCGTCGCTGTTCGAGGTCGTGTCTGTGCAGGCGTCACCGAGGCAGGCACGTACGAGCACGTCCGGGACTGTCTCGCCGTTCGCGTCAAGCACGCTGCCGCTGATCTCCCGCCCCAAGACGATTTGCCACGAGAGGGAGAACATCCCCGGTCGGTCGAGGTAGGCGCCGACCTGGATGTAGTACGTGGTGCCCGCGACGGCGTCGAAGTCGAGCGTGAGGGAGCCCGAGCCGGAGTCGTCTGCGACGCGCCGAAGCGTGTCGAGTGCATCGCCCCTGTAGACAGCGGCCGCTGCGTCGAACTCGCCGTCGACGAAGAAGGTGGCTGGGCCACTGACCGTGGGCGTCCATTCGTACCAGACGGTGTTGCTGGCCTCGCCGGACGGATCGGGCTCGCCCTCTTCAGTCGTGGCGCCCTCGGTCGATCCGTCGATCGAGCCGTCGTTGCCCTCGAGCACGGTCGCGTCGGCGAAGAAATCGTCGTCGAAACCCGCTGTGAGCGTGAAGTCGAACTCGGTGTTCTGCTCCGAGGTGAAGTCCCCCATCACCTGGATGTAGTAGGTGTCGTGCCCGTCCACGACGGCATGCAGGGTGTCGGTGGGGTCGTTCACCGGGAGCTCGTGGGTCCCCACCACCTCCAGCGCGGCGAATGTCGGGGCTGTAGCCGGGCCCTGGTAGAGCTGGACGAGCGGAGCGTGCGCGACGTCCTGCACCGCCTCGACAGAGACCACAACCGGACCGCTCGCCTGCGGCGTCCAGCGGTACCAGACCGATTGGGCGCCGCCATGGGAAAACGAGCCAACGAAGTCGACGGCAGTCGGTTCCAGGTCCTCCAGCGTCGCGGCGATCGTCGTTCCGTCCTGCGAGATCTGGCCCCCAGCCACGTCAAGCGCGTCGGCCAGGTTGTCGTTTTCCGGTGGTGGGGTGTAGAGCCACGAGAGCGCGAACGTTCCGGGACTGCTGTCCTGGGTCCCGATCTGGGTGTAGTACGTCGTTCCGCCCTGGACGACGAAATGGACGTGGGTGGGGGACCCACCCGAGTCGTTGGCGACGAACTCGAGCGAGGCGAGCGCAGCTCCTGTCCAGACGCTGAGCGATCCGGAAAAGTCGCGCTCGAGCGTGAAGTCGGCAACGCCGGTGGCCGTCGGCGTCCACTTGTACCAGACGCTGTGATCGAGACAACAGGAGCCCGATCCCGGCTCGTCGGGCCGCTCGAGGTCGGCGCCAACGTTCCAACCCGTGATCGAATCTTCGTTTCCGATGAGTGGGATCGCGTCCAGGAAGTCGTTGTTCGCCACGACGTTCGCGGCCCAGTTGAGCGTGATCGGACCCGCGGCGGCAAGCGGGTCGGTGCCCACTTGGATGTAGTAGGTCGTGTCGGCGACGGCGTCGAAGAAGACCCTGGTCTCGAGGCCGGTACTGGCATCTGCATCAGTTGTGACGGGTGCAAGGGTGGCCAGGCTCGCGCCGGTGTAGACGGCAAGCGTCGTGAACTCGTCGCTGCCCGTCGTGTCGAACGTGAACTCGTCGCTCGACGGCGCCACCCACGTCCACCAGACCGTCTGGCTTGTCGTCACCGTGGGAGATCCGACCGCGAGCGGCTCGCCCACCTCGGTGGTCGCCTCGATATTCGTCCCGGTCGTCGATCCTGAGGCGGCCGGAAGCAGCGAGATGGCGCTCGCCCAGTTGTCGTTACTCGGCGGCGCCCCGTTGGCGGATACAGCACCGACGAACGCGATGCACACGGCCAGCGCGACGCCGGCGAGCGTGCGAGCGGCCAGCCGCAGTCGCGCACAAATGCGCTGCTGTTTCATCATTTTCCTCGGACCGACCCCTCCCTGACTGTGACATGTCCATCGCGAACAAGCAACAAGGCAAACGGCCAGGTTTTCGCCGACGCTTCTGCCGCGAGTTGCTCGGCCCCGGCAACAATGCGGCAATCCGGAGGAGCGCTCCAGCCGTAAGCCCAGCGAGGGAGGGAACACCCGTGTCGCACCGCGTCCGCTCCGCTTGCATCCTGGTCAGCATGCTGATCCTGATTGCGACGCTGGCGTTCCGGCTCTCCACCGGCGTGTCGGTCGCGGCCGTGTCCTCGACGTTGCACGCGAACGTCGGCCCCGGCTTCGATATCTCGCTCACCTTCGACGACGGGACGGCGGTGATGGCGTTGCCAGCCGGGTCATACCGCATCGTCGTCACAGACCAGGCCGAGGACCATGACTTCCACCTGCTCGGCCCGGGCGTCGACGAGTCGACGGGTGTCGAGACGCGCGCATCGACGAGCTGGACCGTCACCTTCCGCAACAACAGCAGCTACAACTTCCTGTGCGACCCGCACGCAGACTCGATGTTCGGCCGCTTCGAGGTCGGCGCGGTCGCAGACGAGCCGGCCGCCGGCGGCGGCGGCGGCGGTGGTGGCGGGGGCGGCACCAAGCCAGGCTCGGCCGCGCCACCGAAGGCGACCGGGAAGATCCTGGCCACGGTGCTCGCCGGAGTCGACTCGGCCGGCAAGGTCAAGCTCACCCTCAAGGGCAAGCCGGTGAAGACGCTCGGACAGGGCAGCTACAAGATCGTCGTCGCCGACTCCTCGCCGAGAAACGACGTCATGCTCCGGCGCATCGGGGGTGCGAGCACGCCGCTGACCGGACTCTTATTCGTCGGCCGCCGCACGATCACGACGCAGCTCACGGCCGGCCGGTGGAAGCTCTACTCGTCACCACGCGAGGCCGCGAGCGGAGTCTTCTTCCGCGTCACGTAGCTCACCGAGCCTGCGATTCCACCGGCAATGTGTCGGAGTCTCGAGGCCACCGAGAAACGGCGACAATGCGAGCATGCGCAGGCTCACGGTGTCGCTGCTGGTCGCGGGCTGCGTGATTGCGGCCGCCGGGTGCGGGGGCGGTGGCACGAAGACTGTCGGCGCCGACGCCTACGCGGGCTCGGTCTGCAAGGCGCTCGGCACCTGGCAGCAGCACCTCGGGGAGGCAAGCGCGATCCTTGCCCAGAAGACGAACACGGCGACGAGCCTGAGACGAGTGCGGGCCCAGTTCGTGGCGTTCTTCGGCGGGGCGATCGTCGAGACCGACAAGATGCTTGCGGCGGTCGCGGACGCGGGCGTTCCCGACGTGAACGACGGAGACAAGGTTGCGACGGGGATGGTCCAGTCGCTCCGACGGTTCCGGCCCATCCTCGTCGCGGCGAGAGCGAAGGCACGGCGTCTCCCGGTCGGCAACGAGGAGCGCTTCACGACAAAGGCGCAGACACTCGGCGCCACCTTCCGCGCCGAGGCGGCCGATCTCGGAGCTATCTGGGAAACCCTCGGCAAGCGGTACAGCGCGCCGGAACTCGCACGCGCCGCGAACGCCGACGCCGCTTGCACCCGCCTCTGACACATCGAGCCCGGGCCAGGGTGGCGCACTACGCTTTCAACCGTGCCCGGGGCGCTCACTCCCACGCAGTTCCTCGTCGCGTACGCACTCGCGACGGCCGCGGGCATCGCCGTTTTCCTCCACGCCGACCGCCACGGCAGCCGTCACACGACGGCGTGGGGCATCGGCGTATTCCTCTTCCTCGGGCTCGTCCTCCCGATCTATGTGATCCACGTGCTCCGCGCACGCCGCCGGTAGCCGGCCCCGGGCTAACGGAAGTCGGTTCCCGGCGTCGAATCGTGGAGGATGCGGGCTAACCGAGGAGCCCTCGTCGCTCTTGCGGCACTCGTCGCGCTGGCCGGCGCGAACACGTCCGGCGGCGCGGAGCGCAGCGGACCCGTCGCGAGCGGCGCGCCGAGCATCTCCGGGACAACTGCGGTCGGGCGGCGTCTCAGTGCGCTGACCGGCACGTGGGCGGGGTCGGGCCCGATCCGCTACGGCTTTCAGTGGTACCGCTGCGACGGCGGCGGCGCGCACTGCAACTCGATCCAGGGCGCCACCTCCGCGAACTACGTGCTCGTGCCGAAGGACGTCGCCAAGACGATCGCGCTGACCGTCACGGCCGCCGACGCGACCGGCACGGCGACCGCGTATGCGAGTCTCGTGGGCCCGATCGCCCGCCCCACGCCGCTCCTCGTCTCGACTGCGCAACCGCTCGTTACCGGCCAGCCGATCCAGGGGAAGCCGGTGCAGGCGTCGACGGGAGCTTGGAGCCCGACGCCGGCGAAGGTCACCTACGAGTGGCTGCGTTGCAACCGCAACGGCCGGGTCTGCGGGCGCATCGCCGACGCTTCCGGGAACTCCTACTTCGTCGGTGCCGCCGATGTCGGTCACGCCCTCGTTGCGCTCGTGCAGGCATCGTTCGGGACGACGGTCCAGACCGCGTTCAGCGCCGCGACCGCCCCGGCGGTGGCGGCGACCGTCGTCGGGCCGACGCGGATCGCCGGACCGACCGTCAGCGGAACGGCGGCGCAGGGCCGGCTGCTGACGGCCTCGCCCGGGACGTGGTCGGGGCTCGAGCCGATCTCGTTCGCCTACCAGTGGTATCGCTGCGACGCCGCCGGTGCACACTGCAACCCTGTACGCGGCGCGACGAAGTCCACGTACACCCTCGTGTCGCGTGACACGGGAAAGACGATGGGGCTGACGTTGGGTGCGACCGACTCGAGCGGCACTGCGGTCGCCTACGCGAGCCTCGTCGGACCGATCTCGCCCACGCCGTCGGTGCTACTCGCGACCGAGCAACCCACGATCGGCGGCGATCCGAGGAGCGGCCAACGGCTCGTCGTCTCGCCCGGTGGCTGGTCGCCGGAACCGGCGTCCTACGCTTACGCATGGCAGCGATGCAACCCGAACGGCCGAGTGTGTGCGGCGATCGAAGGCGCGAACGCCACCTCCTACGTCGTCACCGCAGCCGACGCGGCGCATGCCCTCGCGGCGATCGTCACCGCGACCTCGGCCGGCGGCAGCCAGACCTCCTTCAGCACCTCGGTCGCGATCCGCTGACGCCGCGTCAGCCGGTCGACGAGGCGTCGAGCGCCGCAGCCATCCTGCGTACCGCCTCTTCGAGCAGAGCGCCCGACGTGCCGAAGTTGAGCCGCGCGAAGCCGTTCCCGGCGGCGCCGAACGTCGGGCCCGGACTGAGTGCCACGCGCCCGCGCTCGAGAAAGGCGAGCGCAGGATCGTCACCGAGGCCAAGCTCTCGGCAGTCGAGCCAGGCCAGATAGCCCGCCTCGGGCATCACGTATCGGACACCGGGAAGCGCGTTCTCGAGCAGCGACGCGAGCCGGCGACGGTTGCGTGTCGAGCTGGCCGAGCAGCCCGTCGAGCCAGGGGCCTCCGTCGATGAACGCGACCACAGAGGCGACAACACCGAGGTGACCCGAGTGGTAGCGAAGGTGCGGTGACATCCGGGACGAGAGCTGCTCCCCCGTAGCAGAGCCCGAGACCACGAGCGCGCATTTCAGGCCGGCGATGTTCCACGCCTTGCTCGCGCTCGCGAGCGTGAGGCTGTGCGCGGCCGCCTCCTCCCCGACCGTGACGTACGGCGTGTGCGTCGCGCCCGCGAGCGTGAGCGGAGCGTGGATCTCGTCGGAAAGAACGAGCACTCGGTAACGCGTCGCAAGCTCGGCGACATCGCACAGCTCCTCGCGCGTGAACACCCGTCCTGTCGGGTTGTGCGGGTTGCAAAGCAGGTAGGCGGCGGCGCCGGCGGCGAACGCCCGCTCGAGCGCATCGAGGTCGAGCGTCCATCCGCTCTCGCCGGCAGCGAGCGGTACTTCGATCACGCGGCGGCCGATGTCACGGACGGCGCTGAAGAAGGGCGGATAGATCGGTGGATTGACCACGATCTCCGCACCAGGACCGGTGAGTACATCGAGGAGGTCGGTGATGCCGGACATCACGTCGGGGACGAGCTTGACCTGCCCGGGGTCGACAAGCCATCCGTGACGCGCAGCCGCGAAGGCGGCAAACGCCTCGCCGAGCGGTCCGGGATACGGGTACCCGCAGTCGTCATGCTCGACCGCCTCGAGCAGCGTCTCGCGGATCGGCGGCGCGAGCGGAAAGTCCATCTCCGCCACCCAGGCCGGCAGCACGTCCGCGGGATAGGTCTGCCACTTCGCGCTCCGGCGAGTACGCAGGGCGTCGAGTGACAGGTTCTCGAACGAATCGAGGGTGAACGAAGCCTCCATCGGCCTCGCCACGCTAGCCGTTGAACCCAGCGCGACTACACCCTGGCGGTGATCGTGATTCCGCCGCGTGGCTTCTGCACGAGCGTCACCGTCACACGCTCGGGCGTCAACTCGAGCGCCGCCGCTACGTCGTCGCGGATCCGCACGGCGAGCTCCTCGCAGAAGACGCCGTCGTTGCGGAAGGCGTTGAGGTAGAGCTTGAGCGACTTCGACTCCAGGCAGAGCGCGTCCGGGCGGCAGGCGATCGTGACGCTGTAGAGGTCGGGCTGCCCGGTGATCGGACAGACACTCGTCAGCTCGTCACTCGCCAACTCGACCTGCGCGACGCCCGGGTTCGGAAACGTCTCGAGACCGGCGTACCGGTCGTTCCCGGGCTGCCCCAGTGCGACGAACCCAGTCGAGCGCGACGTCGGCTCCATGGCGACACTCTAGCCCGCTCCGAAACGGCTCCTCGACCCGGCAAGACGAGCGTCTACGATGAGTTGCATGAAGCTCGCGCTCGTCGTGACGGCCGCTGCGATCTGCTCAGGAGCGGCCTACGCCGCGAGCGCTCCACCACGTGCCGAGCACACGAGCGACGGCACGAAACTCGCCCAAGCCTCGATCCTGCGTGTGGGCGACTTCGGCACGAGCTGGACCCAGACGGCGGCGAGCGGCGCCTCGTCCGGACTCAACCTCTCGTGCCAGGGGTTCACGCCGAAGCAAAGCGACCTCGTCGAGATCGGAAGCGCCACGTCGCCGAACTTCAAGGGCAGCACGATCGGCCCGTTCGTCTTTCAGAACACGAGCGTGTACGAGAGCCCGAAGACAGCGATGACCCTCTGGAAGCGAGCGGTGAAGGCACAGCTCGTCGAGTGCGTCGCGCAGTCGCTCGAGGCGCTGACAAGCCGGGGTGTGCGCGTCTCGATCACCTCGAGGGACACCATCCCGCTCGGCGAGCTCGCGGACCGTTCGGCGTCCTACCGCGTCGTCGCGACCCTGAGCACGAAGAAGCAGCGTTTGAAGACCTACTTCGACGTCGTGCTGCTCGCGAGCGGACGGACCATCACCGAACTCACGATCTCGCAGTTCCAGAAACCGCCGCCCCTGAAATGGGAGCTCGCACTCGCGAAGATCGCCGCGCGTCGAATCGGCGCCGGCGCTCCCGCCGCGTAACGCCTACAGGTCTAGTTGCAGATTGGCTCGGACGGCCTCGACAGCGCGAAGCCGTAGACCGCCTCGCCGGTCGTGTAGATCGAGGTGATCGCCTCATTGGTGCGCATGCTCATCGCGCCGTAACCGATACAGACGCTCCACGAGAGCTTGCCGTAGAGGGCGGTAGATGCGGTTGATCTGCTCGCCGATCAGCAACCCCTCAGCGGTATGCCAGCCGGTCGGGGAGCCCAGCGTGAAAATCGTTACGACCTTGCCGTCCCTGAAGCGGACAGAAGCGCCGAGCGGCTCACCCTTGGGGTAGATGTAGTACCAAGTCGGGTACGGGCACTGCCTCCCCTGGCAGACCTTGTAGTTCTTTCCCCAGATGTCCTTGACCCGCTGCATCGTGTCGCCGAGCTTCACGCCTGCGAGGCTCGTACCGGGCTGGAGCACACCACGCGCCGGGAGGAACTTGCCGCCCACCTTGGGCGGTGCGGCCAGTGCCTGCGGTACGAAAGCAACAGCGAGGACGGAAACGACGACGGCGATCCTAGTCACGGCGGGTGGCCTCCCTGAAGTAGTCACTTAATGCTTGCTTAACGTGAACTACATTAGTCCACAACGGTGTCGGGACCGCAAGGGAAAAGTCGGACAGCCGGCCCGAGCGCAGCGGAGCCCCAACGGGTCGGGTGATACCTTTACGGGAGGTTCGGTCGCATGCTGAGGCTGCGACTCACCGGACCGCAACAAACCACTGATCACCGACACGTCGACTCGAGTACGAAGGGGAAGACGAGCGAATGAGCGCACCGTACGCCTACGACCTTCCGGCCACCGCGGTTTGTCCCGGATGCGACACGATGGTCGTGTTGCCCGCCGTGGTGAGCGAGGACTCCCCGTTGCCGATCTGCGGGACCTGCGGGAGCGAGGTACCTGACCACCGCCGGGAGGCTGCCGCTGCCGCCGCGGAGGCTGAAGCTCCCGCGCAGGTCCCGATCGAGGAGCGCCGGTACACACGCGGCAGCCTCTTCGGGGCCCTCCGCGACACCGTCGCCGAGAAGGGGCTCGCCGCGATCGACAAGCGAACTCCGCCGAACTTCCGCAACTGAGCTACGACCCGGTAGCCGAATGCCAGATGAGCTAGGCGCAAGACGCGAACGACGGTAAGAGAGAGGGCCCCTCACGGGGCCCTCTCTCTTACCGGTGGAGCTTCGCTGCGGGGTCAGCTCACTTGCCGGCAGCCTTGAACACCGCACGAACGCGGGCCGGCGTCATCGGTGCCTCGCGGACGCGAAGACCCGTGGCGTCGAAGAAGGCGTTGGCGACCGCCGCCGGGACCGGCGACAGCGCCGGCTCGCCCGAGCCGGTCGTCCGCGAACCCGGGCCATCCGGGTCGTTGTTGACGTCCGTACGGGTGAGCCCATGGATGTGCACCGTCGGGGAGTCCTTGAACCGGATCATCGGGTAGGACACCCAGTCGAGGCTCGTTACGCCCTTCTTGTCGAACACAACCGCCTCGTGGAGCGCACGGGAGAGGCCCTGCATCGCGGCACCCTCCTCGTTGTTCTCACTCCCCGCGGGGTAGACGATCAGACCGGGGTCGCCCGCGACGTGCAACGACTTCGCGGTGATCTTGCCGGTCGACTTGTTCACTTCGATGTCGGCGACGCAGCACGTCATCGTGTTCGAGTAGAACCCGAACGCGATTCCGCGGCCCGTCACGACGTTGGCGCTCGACAGGCTCGAGGCCGCCACCTTCGACTTCCAGTTGACGTCCTTCGCCGCGTTGGTGAGCACGTTCTTCCACCGCTGCGGCGGATCGTCCGTCAGGTTGGCAACGTTCTGGAGCCGGAACGCGACCGGGTCCATCTTGGCCATGTACGCGAGCTCGTCGACCGCCTGCTCGGAAGCGAACGCCGACTGCGGGTTGTCAGGCGCCCGCAGGAACGACACCTTGAAGTAGTTGTTCTGCAGCGGCAGGCTCTTCCCGATGACTCTCCAGTTCGGGATCGAGTACTGCGCGCCGCTGATCGTTGCCTCCGCGCGGCCCGCGGTGGCGTACACAGCCGAGTTGCCCTGCACCTGCTGCTGGGCCGGCGGTGTCGTCCAGTACGGGATGCCGAAGTGCGTGAACTCGAACGCGGTGATGTTGCCGCTTCCGTCGATACCCGCGCGGATGTCTGTCATCTGGGCGGGGCCGTAGTTGTCCCAGCCGTGCTCGTCCCAGCGCATGAACTGGAGACGCACCGGCTTACCGGTGAGCGCCGACAGGATCGCGGCGGCCTGGTTGTTGTCGTTGTACGGCGCCGAGCCGTAGACGCTCGAGCCCTCGACGTAGGTCAGCCGGATGCGGCTCGCGTCGAGGTTCGTGCCCACGGACTTGAGCGCGCTCTGGATCAGGCCACGGGTCGTGTAGAGGTCCTGGCTGTTCGAGAAGATGCGCGCCCCGTTCGGCGTCACGTCGGCGACACAGCACGACGGCCCGATCGGCAGGTGGCCCGTGTAGTGGAACTGGTACGACTGCGCCAGCGTCTGAGTCGCGGACTTGAACGCGGTGTCGAAGTTGCCCCTGTTCACCGCGATCCTCGCCGGCGCGGCGCCGGCGCTGTCCTGATCACGCATGCCCTTCCAGAGATTGCCGGAGCCGGGGATGGCCGGCATGTCAGCCCATTTCACCTTCAGCTGGGCCGCCGCCTGGATCGCCGCGTACTCATGCGTGGCGACCACGCCGAGGAAGTAATCGCCGAACCTGACGACCTGCGCGCCCTCGACGTGACTGATCGAGCTCTCGTCCACCGAGATGATCTTCGGCGACGTACCGTCGCCGTAGGCGCCCTGGCCGCGAGGCCGCACGACCCGGGCGTGGAGCATGCCGGGGACCGTGATGTTGTGGACGTAGGTCATCTTGCCGGTGACCTTCTCGGGGATGTCGATCCGCGGCGGGCTCGTGCCGACGATCGTGTACTGGCCGACCGCCTTCGTGCCCGGCGAGCCTGCAACTGCCCGCGCGGGCGTGGTCGCGTTACCGGCCACCGAGAAGCCTGTGATCTTGACGTTGAACAGCTTGTCGCCGATCAGGTCTCCGTAGGAGACGGTCTTGCCGCCGCCGGAGACGACGCCACCGCTTACCGTGAGGCTCGCCTTCGCGACGCCGAGGCTCGTGGCCGCGAGGTCGAGGAGCGCGCTCCTCGCAGCGGCAGCCGCTGCACGGGTCTGCTTGCCGCCCGTCTGCACGCCCTGGCTACCGACGCTCGCACCCTGGTTCGGGGTGACGTTCGTGTCGTGGAAGATCGGCTTCAGCTGGTTGAGCTTCATGTCGAGCTCCTCAGCCGCGATCATCAGCAGCGCCGTCGGCGTGCCCTGACCCATCTCGACCTTGCCCATCTTCAGGCTGGCGGTGTTGTCAGCGTGGATCGTGAGCCACGAGTCGACCGCGATCTGGTCGTAGGGGCCGCCCGAAGCGTACGGATCGGTGGCAGCCTGCGCAGCCTTGGCGCCGAGCCCGGCGCCGATCACGCTGAAGCCAACGATCATCGCGCCGCCGCCCTTGACGAACGACTTGCGCGAGAACTCCTTCTTGAGCATCTCGGTCATGGTTACTTCCCACCCTTCGCCATCACAGCAGCAGCCTTCTGAATCGCCGTCAGAATCCTCGGATACGTCCCACAACGACAGAGATGACCGTTCATCGCCGTGCGGATCTGCGCCTCAGTCGGACGCTTCGTCGTCGCCAACAGATCGGCGGCCTGAATCATCATCCCGTTCTGGCAGTAGCCACAATGCGGCACCTGCACATCAATCCACGCCTGCTGCAACGGATGCAAAGCAGCCGGAGAAGCAGCAGTCGTACCGCGCTCCTGCGCCCACATCGCAGGCATACCCTCGAGCGTCGTGATCGCCTTGCCACTCACCGCGGCAACAGGCGTCACACACGAGCGGATCTCCTTCCCGTCCAGCAGCACCGAGCAGGCACCACACTGCGCAAGACCACAACCAAACCGCGGCCCATGCAGATGCAAGCTCGTTGTGCAAGCACGTACAGCAGCGGTGTGTCGAGGCTCGCGGTCACGTTGTGCACCAGACCGTTCACCTTGATCTTCAACTTACTCGCCATTCGCCATTCCTCCTCCATCGGGAAGACATCGATGACTGAACACGCTGAAGGCGTTCTCGGCGCACCTAGTTTGAGAAGCCGCCCGCAGCAACAGGGGTAAGGGTACGCCCCCCGGGGGAGCGCCGCAATAGTCACGGACAATCTAGGAACGCGCCCGAACACAACTCTTACAGCTGCGCACAAGTCTCTTCGGATTTGAGAGTCATGGTCTGCAGAACGGCAGCGACAGATTGGAGTTGAGCATGCGACGGATCAGCTTGCTTATGGCGGCCGGCCTCCTCCTCGTGGGAGCGGGAGTCGCGGTTGCACACGGTTTCGACTCGAACGCGCTCAAGCAGGTAGGCGCGACATCGTTCACCGCGACGACGGCGAGCGATCTGAGGAGCTCAACCTGCACCGGCGCGACCGGCTCGTACACGAAGTCGAGGGGCACGTACACCGGCTCGGTGACGAGCACGGAGGCTGCCCTGAACGGGCCGGCGAAGATCGACGCCTCCAGCTTGGTCAACACGACGACCGGCGTCGGCATCGTCTCCGGTGAGGTACGGATCGATACGGCCAACGGCGGGCGCACTTCAGCCCACTTCGAGGGTGTCCTCACGCACGGTTCGGTCGTCGGGCTCGCCGAAGGAGGCACCCGGAGCGGCCACGAGGGCGACAAGGTCGCTCTCCTCGGGAACTTCTCGGCCGACTACAGCGCCGCAGGCGGCTTCTCGAACGGGAAGCTCGGCGGCACCGCGAGCGGCGACGCCGTGCTCATCTCGCGCGGCGGGTGCAGCGCCCCGAAGCCGTCGAGGCCCGAGCACATCAAGGCTCGCGGCGCGATCACGGCCGCGTCGCCGACGTTGATCACCGTCGCCGGCGTCACGTGCAACGTTCCGGCCAGCCTCCAGGGCGCCGTCGCGAAGGTGAAGGTCAACGACGTCGTCGAGATCGAGTGCGACGTGGCGAACGCCACGAACACGCTGACGAAGCTCTCGGGCCGCGAGGGCGACGACCGGAGGTAGTTCGGCGCGGTACCGCATCGGCAACGCGAGCAAACCGGGAGGGCGACACCGCGGGCTGTCGCCCTCCCGATGATCGAAGCCACGGACTTGCGAATCGAATTCCTTGCAAGTGCTTTACCGGTCGGCGGCTACCGTGAAGCTCACCTGCAACAGAGAAGACGGGGGTCATTCGTTTGGTGAGATCTCGGAATGGATTCGCAGCGGTGGTCGTGCTCACAGCGGTGCTTGCCTGGGCGTTGCCCGCAGGCGCGCAGCACATAGCTACGACGGTGACGGTGACCGCAGGAAAGCCGTCGGTTTTCGCCTTCACGCTCTCGAAGACGAAGATCCCGAAAGGCGCAGTCACCTTCAAGGTGACGAACACCGGCACAATCGTTCACGATTTCGAGATCGCCGGAAAGAAGACGAAGAACCTGTCACCCGGCCAGTCCGACACGCTCAGAGTGACGCTCGCAAAAGCCGGAAGGTACCCGTTCCTTTGCACCCTGAAAGGCCATGCCGCAGCGGGCATGAAAGGCGTGCTCACGGTCACATAGCTCACACGACCTCCTGTTCCGTCGCGGGCCGGCTGCACTCGAGTGCGCCGGCCCGCAGTCGTTTCAGCGGGCGTGAGCGCTGAGTTAGCTCGATCGGCCGGCGCCACGCCTCAACGAGCCCCTACGCCCCGCGACCGCAGTCGAGTGCTCCCGCGCGAGCACGAGCGAGACGTGGAGGCCGAAGACGTCGCGGATGCGCCGCTCGAGCACGCGCTCGAGCCAGCTGCGCCCCGACGGCACGCGCGTCACGAGCACGACCTCGTTCGCCGGAAAGGCCCCGAGCGCGTCGCCGACAGCCTGCAACGGATCGTCGCCCCCGACCTCGCCGCGTGCCGGAATGCCCGCGGCGGCGAGCTCACCTAGGGCGAGCGCCAGGCGGTCATGCGCGGCTCGGCTCTCGGCGCTGACGTCGTCGGCGACGAAGTGCAGCGGCGTGGCGAGCACGGGCGCGACGACCAGCACCTCGACTTGGCGGCCGGCCGCCCGGGAGCGCACCGCCGCCGCAAGCGCGCCACGACCTGGCGTCGCGTCGAGGACGACGAGCAGTCGCAGACGGCCGTCGGCACGCGGATGGAGCCGCTCGCCCGCCACCTCGGTTCGAGGGAAGAGACGCAGTGCGAGCACCGCCGCGCCCGTTCCGAGCAATACGGCGAGCGCGAAGCCGACCCAGCCGAGAAATGGCGGGTGGAGATAGAGCGCCGCCACGAGCAGCAGAACCGCGAGGTAAGCCGCGAGCGGGACCAGAACGAGGAGCGCCGGCTGCCGGCGCGGGAGCATCAGCGCGTCGTCCTCGGCCCGGTCGGATCTCCGAGGGCGCGCGCCACGTCAAGAGTCGAGAGCATCCCGATCGGCCGCCCGGCGTGCTGGTCGACCACGACCACGTGCCAGAGGCGGAAGCCGACCATGGCCTTGATCGCATCGACCAGCGATTCGCCCGGGGTCATGCAGCAGACTGGCGTCGCCGCGACGTCACCAGCCGTCTGCGCGTCCAGGTCGCCCTGGAGCGCCGCGCGCGCGAGATCGAGGTCGGAGACGACCCGCCAGGACGTGAGATGCGAGAGGTCGCCCGAACGCCGCGGAAAGACGATGATTGCGTGCACGCGGTAGGACGCAAGCCTTCGCGCCACGGTCGAAAGCGGTGTCTCGGGCGAGCACGAGACGATTCCCTCATGCATCGCATCGGCGATGCGGAGATCTCCGACGCGCGCGTCGAGAAAGGGCGTGTGGCGCGTCTCGCTCATCGCCTTCGATGGTCCACCAACCCTCGCGAGACGTCATCCGTGAATGCCCTTCGTCGGCCCTGCGGCAAAGTACGGGGACTTTGGCAGTACAACCCACACCCGGAGACACCTCGCCGACAGGGTCGAGACAGGAGGAGCCCTTTGGCCCGCTGCGACGCGACGTGCGCCTCCTCGGGGCTTTGCTCGGGCAGGTGCTCGTCGAACAGGAGGGCGAGGAGTTCCTCGCGACCGAGGAACGGATCCGGGCCTGCGCGCGGCGCTCGCGCGAGGTCGCCGACCCCGCGATCGTCCGTGCCGCAGTGCGGGCGCTCGCGCCGGATGACCAGGCGAAGATGCTGCGTGCCTTCGCGCTTTACTTCCAGCTCGCGAACACCGCTGAGCAGCATCACCGCATCCGGCGCCGCCGCGAGTACGCCCATGACGGCCTGCAGCCGCGCGAGTCCCTGGACGAGGCGTTCGAGTTGCTCGCCGCGGTGCCCGAGGACGAGCTGCGCAGCCGGCTCGGCGACATCTCACTCGAGCTCGTCCTCACCGCGCACCCGACCGAGGCGACGCGTCGCACGCTCCTCCAGGCGCACGTGCGCATCGCCGGCCTGCTGAACTCGCTCGACGACCCGGTAATGACCCCGCCCGAGCATGACGCGATCGAGGCACGTCTGGCCGAGGAGATCACCATTCTCTGGCAGACCGACGAGGTGCGCGGGGAGCGGCCGCGCGTGATCGACGAGATCCGTCACGGCCTCTGGTTCTTCGAGGAGAGCCTGCTCGACGCCGCGGAGGAGCTGCTCGCGGCGTACCGGCGCCGCGTCCCCGGCGCGTCCCCTCCCTTCTCCTTCGGCACCTGGATCGGCGGCGACCTGGACGGAAACCCGGGCGTCGGCGGCGCGACGATCGCCGCCGCGCTCGAACGCTCACGCCAGCTCGCGCTCACGCGCTACCGGCTGGAGGTACGCGAGCTCGCCGTCTCGATCGCGTCGAGCCGCTCGCTCGTGCCGATCTCGCGAGAGCTCGACGAGTCGATCGCCCGCGACGAGCGTGAGCTCCCGCTCTACGCCACCGAGATCCGGCACCTGAACGCCTTCGAGCCGTACCGCCGAAAGCTCTCGTTCATGTGGGCGAGGATCGGCGAGGACGGCTACCGCACGCCGGACGAGCTGCTAGCCGACCTGGCTGTGATCCGTCGCAGCCTCGAGGCGGCCGGCGGCGCGCGCGTTGCCGCCGGCCGGTTGGCCGCGCTGGAGAGAAGAGTCGAGCTCTTCGGCTTTCACCTCGCGAAGCTCGACGTCCGGCTGCACGCGGACGAGGTGCGCGCGCCAACCGAACGGACACGCGAGGTCTTCGCCGGCGTCTCGGCGGCCCGTCGGCGACACGGGGCGCGGGCACTCGACACGGTGATCGTGTCGGCGACGAGAGCTGCGGCAGACGTGCTCGCCGTGCTCGATCTGACGGATCAGCCCGTGTCGATCGTCCCGCTGTTCGAGACGATCGCGGACCTCCACGCTGCGCCGGACGTCCTGCGCACGCTGCTCGCAGACGAGCGCTACGCGGCCAGGGTGGCCGAGCGCGGCGGCACGGTCGAGGTGATGGTGGGCTACTCCGACTCCGGCAAGGACGGCGGTTACCTCGCCGCGCGCTGGGCGATCTACCGTGCGCAGGAGGAGCTCGCGAGCGTCGCGCGCGACGCCGGCGTCGCGCTGATGATCTTCCACGGGCGCGGCGGCAGCGCCGGTCGCGGTGGCGGCCCCACCCACGCGGCGATCCTTGCCCAGGCGCCCGGTCACCCGCCTGGTCGGCTGAAGCTGACCGAGCAGGGCGAGACGATCTCTTTCAAGTACGGCCTTCCGGCGATGGCGTACAGGAACCTCGAGTCGGCCCTCGCCGGGACGGTGCTGAGCGCGTTCCCGTCGATCGCCGGGCGTACGCCGGAGCCCGACGAGCGGCGCCTGCTCGACGAGCTTGCCCGGCACGCCGAAGCGCAGTACCGCTCTCTCGTCTGGAACGCCACCGGCTTCGTCGACTTCTTCCGCACGTTCACGCCGGTGGACGAACTGGCGTTGCTCGACCTCGGCTCCCGTCCGGCTCGCCGGCCCGACGGCGGCGACTACCTCGGCTCGCTGCGGGCAATCCCGTGGGTGTTTGCATGGACGCAGAACCGCACGCTGCTGCCCGCCTGGTACGGCTGCGGCACCGCCTTCGGCGCGGCCGACCTCGACGAGTTGCGCAGGCTGTACCAGGAGCTGCCGTTCTTCGGCACGCTGGTCGACAACCTCGAGATGACGCTCGCCAAGTCGAGCCTCGAGGTCGCGCGCGAATACCTCGACCTCGTCCCGGCCGAGCTGGAGCCCGAGCGGCTCTTCGGCGAGATCGCGGCCGAGCACCTGCGCACCGTCAACACGGTGCTCTCGATCGTCGGCGAGGAGCGGCTGCTCGAGCGCCACTCCGTCCTCCGACGCTCGGTCGGGATCCGCAACCCGTACGTCGACCCGATGAACGCGATTCAGGTCGAGTTGCTGCGACGCTTCCGCGCGGGTGACGAGAGCGCGCGACTGCCGCTGATGCGCTCGATCGCGGGGATCGCAGCCGCGCTCCGCAACACCGGCTGACGTGCTCAGGTTCGCAGGTCGCGGCGCTCGAAGAGGAGCGGCGCCGCCGCGCCCGCGACGAGAGTGACCGCGAGCAACACCGCGAGGTGACCTACTGCGAGCCCGTGGCGCAGCGGGTCGCCCGCGGCGTAGTGGTAGAAGAGCGACCACCTCTGCAGCGGTTCGAGCGCGCCCACGAGCGGGGCGAGTCCGTAGACGAGGTACGCGGCGACGGCGAGCGCGGCGGTGACGGAGGTCGAGCGGAGGCGGCGCCCGGTCGCGGCGCCGAGCGCGAAGGCGATCGCGCCGAACGCGAGTGCGAGCAGCGTCGCCGCGACCGTCGCGGCGGCGAGGTTGCCCGCGCCGATCTCCATGCCCGCCGCCCGGGTGCCCACGAGCAGCGAGAGCCAGAGGACGAGTCCGAGCCCGAGCCCTTCGAACACGACCGCAACCAGCTTCTCGAGCGCGAGCCGGCGCCGCGAGATCGGATTGGCGAGGAGCAGGTCGAGCGTGCCTTCTTCCTCCTCGCCCGCGAGCGTTCCCGCCGCGCGGCCGACTACGGCGATCAGGAACAGGAGCGGCACCATCAGGGAGAAGAGCTCGCTCCCGAGGTAGCCGGCGGGTGAGGCCAGGTCGAACTCGCCGCCGAACGCGACGAACGCCTTGAGCGCCTCCGGATAGCTCTTGTGCAGGTCGGCGATCGCCGGGTTGTCGCGCACGGACGGGTACACCGACACGATCAGCGCGACCATGCCGACGAGGCCGAGCGTCCACCAGAGAAATGACCAGCGCAGGTCGCGCAGGCTCTTCAACCAGACGCTACGGAACATCGGGAGCCACCGGCCGGTACAGATCGAGGAAGACGTCTTCGAGATCGGCCTCGCGGCTCTCGAGCGCGAGCACCCGGAACCGCCCGAGCGCCTTCACGAGCGGGTCGATCTCGCCCTCGACGCTGAACGTCGCCGTACGCCCGCGGCGGTCGAGCTCGCGGATGCCCGGCAGGCCGGCGAACGCGTCCGGAGGCGGCGGCTCGGCAAACGTCGCTTCGACACGTGCGAACGCGCGGGCGCGCAGTGTCTCGACCGACTGGACAAGAGCCAGCCGCCCATCCCGGATCAGCGCGACGCGGTCGGCGACGTGCTGCACCTCCGAGAGGACGTGCGACGAGAGGAACACCGTCTTTCCCTCCGCCGTCACCTCGCGCACGAGCTCGTAGAAGGACTGCTGGACGAGCGGGTCGAGGCCGGCCGTCGGCTCGTCGAGGACGAGCAGATCCGGCCGGTGCATGAACGCCTGCACAAGCCCGACCTTCTGCCGGTTTCCCTTCGAGAGAGCGCGGATCGGGCGGTCGAGCTCAAGGTCGAGGCGCTCGGCCAGGCCGGCCACGTCCGCGCCGTCACGCCCGCGCAGCCGCGAGAAGTACTCGCAGAGCTCGCGCGGGGTCAGTCGCTCGTCCAGGCGGAGGTCACCCGGGACGTAGCCGATCCGCCGCCGGATGGCGACGCCGTCGCGCCGCGGGTCGAGCCCGAAGACCTCGACGCGGCCGCTCGTCGGCCGGATCAGGTCGAGCACGAGCCGGATGGTCGTCGTCTTGCCGGCGCCGTTCGGGCCGAGGAAGCCGAAGACCTCGCCGGACTCGACGGCGAGGCTCAGGTCGAGGATGCCGCGCGAGCCGGCGTAAACCTTGGTCAGGCGTTCGGCGCGGATCACCGAGCGGATCATTACGCGCAGTGCGGAGCGCACGAATCAGCAGTTCCCCCGATCGGGCCTCCGAGGTTTCGCCGATGGCTCGCCGCCGCCACCGTGGTTCGCTTCGGACAGGAAGGAGGAACACGATGACCGATTCGCTTCTCGTCGCCTACGCGTCGAAGCACGGCTCGACTCGGGAGGTCGCCGGCGAGGTTGCTGCGAGGCTCCGCGAGCGGGGCCTCGCGGTCGAGCTTCGCCCGGCCGGAGAGGTCGCCGGACTCGACGGCTACGACGGCGTCGTCCTCGGCGGCGCGCTCTACATGGGGCGGCTGCACCCGGACGCGCGGCGGTTCCTGAAACGGCACCGCACTGCGCTCGCGGCGCTGCCGCTGGCCGTGTTCGCGATGGGCCCGCGGTCGCTCGAAGAGAAGGAGGTGGCCGGATCGCGGTCGCAGCTCGACCACGCCCTGGAGGCGGTGCCCGAACTCGAGCCGGTGTCGCTCTCGATCTTCGGCGGCGTGCTCGACCCCGAGCAGCTGAGCTTCCCGTTCAACCGCATGCAGGCGGTCGACGCGCGCGACTGGATTGCGATCCACGATTGGGCGGACATGCTCGCCGCGACGCTCGGCTCCCGCGTCCACGCGTTGCCGTAGGAATCCCGCAAGCGCATACGTGGTTCCGCGGATGCGCCGCGTGGCTACCGAATCGACGATGGCCTCAGTTCACATTCGAGACGAAGGAGGCGCGCGGTGTCCATCACCGACCTGACAAGAGAACTCGACCGCGAGGAGGTCGAGTACGAGTTGATCCCCCACCGGCGCACGATGAGCGCCGGCGAGGAGGCGTCCGCAATCGGCATCCCTGCCGACGAGGTCGCGAAGACGATCGTGCTCGCGACCGAGGACGGCTACCTCCGCGCAGTCGTTCCCGCGTCCGCGCGGCTCGACCTGGACAAGATCCGCCTGTGCCTCCGCCACCCGAGGCACGTCCGCCTCGCGACCGAGGCGGAGCTGGCTGCCGCCTACCCGATGTTCGAGCTCGGCGCGGTGCCGCCGCTCGGCGGGCCCGGCGGCGATCGCACGATCGTCGACCGGCGGCTGGCCCTGCGCGACTCGGTCGTCCTGGAGGCCGGCTCGCACGCCGAGTCCGTGCGTCTCCAGACGAAGGATCTGCTGCTCCTCGCCGAGGCAGAGATCGCGGACATCTGCGAGAACGGAGGAACCGGCGCGCACTAGGCACCACCGACGACCGAAGGAGGTGAGGACGAAATGGGAGTTACCCGCAAGGACGTGACGGCCACCGTGCTGACGCTGCTGGTGGTGCTCGTGTTCCTCGCCACGTACGAGGGCTGGAGCGTCCCGCTCGTCGGCGACAGCCAGCGCTGGGCCACCGGCGTGATCGCGCTCCTCGGCATGGCGACGTGCAGCCTCGGCTCGCCATCGCAGGGGCTCGCGAAGGACACGGCGACGAAGCTGCTCGCGGCGCTCGGGATCACAGCTGTCGTGCTCACGGTGCTCGCACTGTGGACCGGCTCGCTGGTGCCGCTCGCGCTACTCGTGACCGACATCGTCGTCCTCTGGGCCGTCTCCACGTTCCGCCACGTGCTGCACGTCCCGCGCCGGACGGTCGCCGCGTAGGGCGTGTGCGCCTCGGAGTCGCTCAAAGCGTCTCGACGCTTTCGGCGCGCCCCGTCCCGAGGCCGCGGCGGGCTGCGATAGGTTGGCGTGATGAGCGCTTTCGCGGACGCCGGCGAGATCCCACCGCAGCAGATCTGGAACGGAATCCTCGGCCGGACGGTGCACGGCGAGCGCGTGACCATGTCGCTGCTCGAACTCGAGCCCTTCACCGTCGTTCCCGAGCACGACCACGAGAACGAACAACTCGGGATCCTGCTCGAAGGCTCGGTCACGTTCCGCATCGGCGAGGAGACGCGGGAGGTGGGCCCGGGTGGAATGTGGAGGATCCTCGCGAATGTCCCGCACGCCGTGACGACGGGCCCGGCGGGCGCAGTACTCGTCGAGGTGTTCTCGCCGGTCAGGCACGACTGGGACGCGCTCGAGTCGCAGATGTCACGGCCGCCACGCTGGCCGGGCTGACCTACCCCTCGAGCAGACGTCGGAACGCCGGGTACTGCCCTGCCTTAGACGGGTGGACCATGCTCAGCACCTTCGGCTCGCTCGGACCGAGAAGCAGGCCGGCGAGCAGATAGGCCGGGATCGCCGAAAGGCCGGCGCGGCCCGCGATCAGACCGAGAAGGCCAGGACCGCGACGGTGACAGCGAGCTGGCCGAGTGTCATCGGAGGCTGCGAGAGGTGATGCGGACATGCTAACCAGCCGCTTCGCACGACTCTCGAGTGTGCATGGCGCCCCGAGCAAAGAGCGTAAGCTGACGTCGGGGGTCGGCCGGAGGCGGAGGGGCGATGAAAGGGCAGGCGAACTGGACGCCGATGCAGAAGGTGCTCTACACCTCGCTGGTGCCGGTCGTCGCCGTCATTGCCGGGCTCGCCCTCTTCAGCTTGGTGCGGTCGGAGGCGCGTTCGGCGCCGCGTACGGAGGCGAGCCCGACCGCCAGAGCGGGAAACCCTGCCGGAGACGCTCGGAGCGCCGGGCGCGAGGCCTACAGGGACTGCCTGAAGAACATGGGCGCCGACATCGGCGGCATGCAATCCAGGAGCAGGTTCTCGGCTCCGCCCGACATGACGAAGCTTCGGGAAGCCATGGCGGTCTGTCGGAACCTGATCGAGGGAGGCGGCGCCCCGTCGCCCACTCCGCGCCGCGCGACTGCTCCTCCGATCGCATAAGACTTCGGCGCCAGTAATCGCACCGAAACACCCTTTTCCGCCTCACGACGTCTCAACCTGTACGTTCGCTCCCGACAAAGGTATGGTGGTGCACCGTGCTAGCGCTCGTCCTCTCACTCGCCGTCGCACTCGTGCCCCACAGCACCGCTGCGCAGTCCACGCAGCAACATGCGAACGGCAGGCTTCCGTCGCGTGGAGTCCTCGTCGTCGGGCAGAGCCTCGCTGGTGTGAGGCTCGGCCAGAGTCAAGCGAAGGTGAAAGCGATCTTGGGCAGCAGGTACACACTCTGCGTCAAGTCGCCTTGCACCGACCCGACCTGGCTCTACTTCTACCCCACGGGCGAGCCGGTCGGCGCAGGCGTGCGGTTCCGCAACAACAAGGTGGTCGCCGTGTTCACGCTCGGCGCGACGCCAGGTTGGAAGAGCACTGACGGCCTGACGGTCGCGGACCCCGCCTCGAAGGTCTACGAGCTGTACGGCAATCCCAAGTATTCGAAGTGCATCGGCTTCGAGGCGCTCTCGATGCGGGGAAACGGCGTCGTGACGACGTTCTATCTCACCTCCGGCGTGATCTACGGGTTCGCCCTCACGATCCCCGGCCTGACCGTCTGCCAGTAGCGCGCCGCCTGCAGTAGCGCCACTCCTGATCCGGGCGCCTGGCCCGCGACGGCTCCGTCCGACTGTCTCTCCGAACGTACCCCGAAGCGGTCTCGCCGGTACGCCGACTCGCCGGCTCATGGCACCTCCGCGCAGCGGCGGCGGGGGCGCGGGGCCAGTCGTCGGCGGCCGCGCCCCCGCCGGGACGCTCACCGCTGGTAGACGAACGTGCGGCTGAATGCGCCGAGGTAGCCGGCGCCAGCCTGATTGACGCTCATGGCGATCCGCAGCGTCGACGTTCCGCCCGGCAGCACCGACGCCGGGAAGACCGCCTCCGAGCGGCTGTTGAGCGTTTGCTTGGCGACGGTTCGCCACTGTCCCTCGCTCAACTGCTGTACCTGCACCGAGCGGCCCTGGAGCGACCCCCCGGCGGACACGTGCGTCCACACGCGGGCGCGGCTCACGATCCGCGCGTTGGCGTCCGGGTGCACGCCAACTCCAAGTTGACGGCTCGTCGCACCGGCGAACTGCGCCTGGTAGACGGTCCCGATCCGCGGGTGCGCGCGGAAGCTCCATCGGCCTCCGGCGCCGGGCATGAGCGTCGCGAGTGGCTGGAACTCCGGCTTGGAAGCAGACCGCGAGAGAATGGTCAGCGCGACACGGGAGTCCTGCGGCGAAACGCGCCCTGAGAGCTTGACCGGTTCGCCGAAGACGACCTCGGCCCGAGAGAGCGACAGCGAGACCCAGCGCGGCGACAGGATCAGCGGCGTGCTGAAACCGCCGAGGTAGCCCTGGCCGGCCTGGTTCACGCTCATCGTGGCGCGTAGCTTTGCTCGGCCGAGGGGCATGACCGAGGCCGGCACGAGTGCCCAGGAGCCCCCGTTCAACTGCAGCTTCGCGAGCGTCGACCAGACGCCCGAATCCCGACGCTGGAGCTTCACGAACCGGCCCGCGAATGAGCGTGCCGCGGACACGTCGACCCGAAGACGGCCGTTGCTCAGACTGTGCAGCAACACCGCCGGACGCACGCCGACGAGCAGGGTGCGACTCTCGCTTCCGCCCGTGCGCGCCTGGTAGGTCGTTGCGACCGCCGGTTTCGCGTTGTAGCTCCAGCGACCGCCCGGGCTGGTCGTGACCGTCGCGACCCTGGCGAACCGCGCCTTGGTGAACGGCCGCGAGAAGATCCCGAGCGAGACGCCCGCTCGACTGCTCGACACCCGCCCGGAAAGGTGGAGTGCATCCCCGTACCTGACCTGGAACGACGACACCGAGAGCGATACGGCCTGAGGCCGCACTGCCTGGGCCGTCGGGATCGCCAATACCGCCGCCGCCACACTGACAAGGCACGTGACTCTACGCATGAGGCCTCCCTGACGTTTCGACCGATTCCGCCGATCGTAACGCCGCCCAGGTCGCGGTCTCCCAAACCCTTGCAATTTCCAAACCTCGCCGCGATCGACTGCGAAGAGGCCTCGCACGATCATGCTTCCGCTCGGGCGGCGGCGTCAGCGCGATCGCGTCCGGTGCGTAGGAGTACGGTTCGCAAGATGGCGCCGCCGTTCCTGATCGAGCTCCCTGCGGACGACCCCGATCGGGCACGTCACTTCTGGGAGCAGTTGCTCGGAGCGCGGCTCGAGCCACGGAGCCCCGAGCAGGGCCGTGGCTGGGAGGCCGAGCACGGCGGCGTGACGGTCGGCCTCCACGAGCGCGGGGCCGGACCCGGAGACCGCTTCTCCCTCCCGTACTTCGCGGTGCCCGACGTAGCCGCAGCGCTCGACCAGGTGCGCTCGCTCGGCGGCGAAGTCGTCCATCCGGGCGAGCGCTGGGCGATCTGCCGCGACTCGGAGGGCACGCCCTTCGGGCTCGCCGGACCTGCGCCCGCCTGAGGCGCGGCCGAACGGAGGCAGGAGGGTTAGGCTTGACAGCCTGTACGCGTGGCCGCTGAAACCGTTCGACCGGGCGCACCCGGTGCGCGGCTACTTCAACGACCCGCGCATCTCGGGCACGTCGAGGGCCTTCCATTTCGGAATCGACATCTCGGCCCCGAACGGCACCCCGGTGCACGCCGTCAGGGGCGGGGTCGTGCACCTCGAGGGCACCCGGTCGTTGTCGGTTTCGGATGGCGACGTCGACTTCGGCTACTGGCACATCGTCCCTGCAGTGAGCCACCATCAGCGGGTCGGAAGGAACGAGGTTCTGGGCCACGTTCAGGCGCCGTGGCTGCACGTCCATTTCGCCGAGCACCGCTCAGGCGTCTACCGCGACCCGCTCCGGCCAGGCGCGCTGGCGCCATGGAGCGACCTGACCGACCCGCAGGTGACGAAGATCGTGCTCTCCCGGAACGGGCGAGCGCTCTCCCCGGCGGCGATCTCCGGCGCGGTCGACGTGATCGCCGAGGCGCACCAGATGCCGCCGCTCCCGGTGCCAGACCCGTGGCACGGCTTGCCGGTCACACCGGCCCGCGTGCGGTGGCGGGTACGACGTGGCGGTCTCACCGTCAGACCGTGGCATACCCCGATCGACCTCACCAAGGGACTGCTGCCCCAGGACGACTTCCACCGGATCTACGCGCCCGGCACACGGCAGAACCGCCCCGGCAAGCCCGGCCTCTACCGCTTCTTCCTCGCCCACACCTGGACGACGACGCTGCTCCCGGACGGCAACTACGAGCTCGAGGTCGAAGCCTCCGACCTCCGCGGGAACAAGGGCAGCCAGCGGCTGCCATTCACGATCGCGAACGACGTCTAGCTCAGACGCGGCTGCGCAATGCGAGCACGTCGGCGACGAAACCCTTCGTCTCCGGGTAGAGGCCGTGCTCGCGAACCGCCCGCGCACCCTGGTACCAGGCTCCTAGCGCAAGCCGCTCGTCACCCTTGAACTCGTGCAGGAGCTGGCGGAGGAGCGCCACACCGACCTGGACGTTGCCGGCGGGAGTGCGGCGCACCGTCTGCCCGAGCACCACCTGTTCAACGTAGTCCCAGGTCGACGGGATGATCTGCATCACTCCCCAGGCGTTCGCATCGGAGGTGAGGTTCGTCTGGTAGCCCGACTCCATCCAGGCGACCGCGCGTGCGAGTGCCGGATCGACGCCGTAGTGACCGGCCCACGCGTCTACGAGATTGCGCACCTCGTTCGGGGGCGTCTCGGCGATCTGCGGGAGACGAAGCCTCGTGCCGATCAGCAGCACGTGATCCGGATCGATCGCGTTCGCTCGCGCAAGCACCGGGAGGGTTGTCCCAAGACGGCCTGCGATCGCGGTCAGCGTGTCGCCGGGCCGCACCACGTATGTGGCCCGCGGAGAGCGAGTGCGGGTCGGCGGGGTGGCGCCGACCAGCCGGACGAGCGTCTGCGGGCCCGCCACCGCGTCTGCCGCGAGCCCGCGCCCCCGCTGGTAGCGACGCAGCGCACTCGCCGTCTCGGCGCCGAAGTAGCCGTCGATCGGCCAGCGGTACACCCCGGCCCGCGTCAACATGAACTGGAGCACCGAGACATCCCAACCAAACGCGCCGCGCTGCAGGACGCGACGTGCGCGGAGCGGCCGGCCGAGCGGGCCGAGTACAAGCCGGGTCCGGCGGCCCGCAACCCCATCCACTGCCAGACCTGACCGATCCTGGAAAGCGCGCACCGCCGCGCGGGTCCGCGGACCGGCGACCGCGTCGATCGGGCCGTCGTACAGGCCCCACGCCCTGAGGGCGACCTGGAGCCCTGCGACCTGCGGACCTGCTCCCGACGAGGGGACGAGGGCGAGGGCGAGGCCGGCCGCGAGGGTTGCGGCGAGAACCTTCGTCATCGAAGCGCGCTCATTCTCGCTCCGCACGGCGATTCCTCCCGCGCGCGATCTACTGACCTGAGCGCTCCTGTCCTCGCGTCCTCATCGGAAACTGCCACGACCGCGGCCGGTCGAAGCGCTGAATCGCGCTACCCGCGGGGCCTAAGACCGGCGGCCTCCGCTGACGAGACGCCTGCTCACCGTTGCCTGGCTCGCGCTCGGGCTTCGCGGCTGAGGAGACGCCACTTACGCGTCTCCTCCTTGCGCAGGAGATGATCGTGTCGGAGCCCGATTGCGTGCAACTCGCGCTGAAGCTTGCGCCAGCTCTGGAGGCGCTCCGGCGCCAGGGCGCCCGGTCGTAACCGCGGCTACGACGGCGCAGCCCGGCTCGCCGTTGTGGGTGCAGTCGGCGAAGCGGCATTCGCCCGTGAGAGCATCGACGTCAGAGAACGTCACGTCGAGGCCGCGCGGCGCCATCGGCGAGCTGGAGCTCACGAAGGCCCGGCGTATCGATCACGACGCCGCCGCCGGCCAGGAGGATCAACTCACGGTGGCTCGTCGTGTGGCGGCCTTCATCGTCGTCGACACGCGTCGGTGTCGTCGTCATCAGCTCGCGCCCGGCAAAGCGGTTCACGAGCGTGGACTTGCCGACGCCACTCGAGCCGAGCAGGACCGCGGTCACGCCCGGCTCGATCCGGGCTCGAAGCTCGGAGACCCCCTGCCCGGAGACGGCGCTGACGACGTGGACCGGTACGCCGGGAGCGACCGCCTCGACCTCCGCCACGAACGCTGCGGGATCCGCGAGCCGGTCGGCCTTGCTGAGGACGATCTCGGGCCGCGCACCGCTCTCCCAGATCGTGACGAGGTAACGCTCGATCCGGCGCGGATCGAACTCGGGGCCGAGCGAGGTGACGAGAAGAGCGAGATCGACGTTCGCGACCAGGGTCTGTGCCCGCGTCGCACGCCCTGCCGCGTTGCGCACGAGCGCACTCCGTCGCGGCAAGACGGACGCAATGACCCCCTGGGTGAGCCCGACCCAGTCACCGACCGCGATGTCGGTGCCGTCGAAGGCGAAGCGGCCGGGAAGCCGTGTACGCACGGTGCCGCCGGCGCTCGCGACATCGAGCGCGCCGCGGTGAACGGTGACGACGCGCGCCGGCTCGTGGCCAGGCCGCAGATGGGCGGCGTATTCGGCGCTCCAGCCGAGGGCGTCCAGATCGAACGCAGCCGGGTCGTGCGTGGGCGGGTCGAACGTCAGCGGCAATCTCCTCCGAGAAAGGTCAAAACGGTCATGTGCCGCTCATCATGACTCATGCCGGGTGACCCGCGGACAAAACCGCAGCCTCACCGCAGCCTCGAGTGCCTGCGCCGGCGAGCTACATCGCAGCCGCAAGCCGCTCGATCCCGACCGCGATCTCTTCGGGCGAGGCGAAGCTGTAGGCAAGCCGCACGTAGTTGCTCGAGACGCTGAACTCCGAGCCGAGCACGGCGGTCACCCCCTCTGCACGCTGCAAGACCTCCACCATGTTCGTCCCGGGAGGCACCTCGAGCCAGACGAAGTAGCCACCCTCCGGCCGCGTCCACTTCGCACCCGAGAAGTGCTTGTCGAGTGCCGCGAGCATGGCGTCGCGTCGCACTCTGAGAAGCTCGTTCATCCGGCGCAGGTTCGGCTCGAAGCTGCCGCGGCCCAGAAACTCGTGCACGATCGCCTGGCTGATCAGGGACGGTGTGATGTAGGTGGACGCGGCGTCCTCCGTCAGTTCCTCGGCAACCGCCTCCGGCACGATCATCCAGCCGACCCGAAGGCCCGGTGCGACCGTCTTCGAGAAGGACGACATGTAGATCGAGCTCTTGCCCGTGTAGTCGAAGATCGCGGGGAGCGGCTCACCCTCGAACCGGATCAACGAGTACGGATCGTCCTCCACGATCATGATCCCCCTGCGGCCCAGCACCTCGGCCATCTTCTGACGACGTTCTGCCGGCAACGTTCGGCCCGTCGGGTTCTGAAACGTCGGGATCGTGTAGACGAACGCCGGGTTCATCTGGCCCATCAACTGCAGCTCGAGGTCCTCCACGTTCAGGCCTTGCTCGTCGACCATGGCGGCGAGCAGCGACGAGCCTGCTCTGAGCAGCACCGTCAACGCCCGGTCGTACGTGGGATATTCGACCATGACGTTGTGCCCTCGGGCGAAGCGCCGGGCGAGCAGCCAGAGACCCTGGAGCGATCCGTTCGTCAGCACCACGCGGTGCGGATGGACACCGAACCACTCGGCGATCAACGCTCGCAGAGGTGTGTATCCAGCAGCAGAGCCGTACGAGAGGATCGACCGCCCATCGCGTGCGATCACGGTGCGGGCGCAGTCGGCGAGCTCCTCGTCGGCGAGACACTCGGGCGCCGGAACACCGCGCGCAAACGAGATCGTGTCCATCCCCGCCGAGTCTAGTGCGGGAGCGGCCCGGATAAACCGCGCAGCCGGACGCACGAGCCCGCGGAAATCAATCATCTAGGGTGACCGGATGGCACCCGTCGTCGTGGCCGAGTCGCTGACAAAGCGGTTCGGGAAGCTCACTGCCGTCGACGATCTCTCGTTCGCGCTCGAACCGGGAACGATCACCGGCTTCCTCGGCCCGAACGGGGCCGGCAAGACGACGACCCTGCGGATGCTGCTCGGCCTCGCGACGCCAACGCGCGGGCGCGCGCTCGTGTTCGACAGGCCCTACGCGCAGCTCGAGCAGCCTGCCCTCCGAATCGGGGCCGTGCTCGAGGCGACGGACTTCCACCCTGGCCGCTCCGGCCGCAACCACCTGCTGACGCTCTCGCGCGCGGCCGGGCTTCCCGACTCGCGTGCCGACGACGCGCTGCGGCTTGTCGAGCTCGAGGGCGCCGCAGGCCGCAGGGTCAAGGGCTACTCGCTCGGCATGCGCCAGCGGCTCGGCCTCGCGGCCGCACTGCTCGGCAAGCCGGAGCTGCTCGTCCTCGACGAGCCTGCAAACGGGCTCGACCCGGAAGGCGTGCGCTGGCTGCGCGACTTCCTGCGGGCGTTCGCGGCAGGCGGGAGGACAGTGCTCGTCTCGAGCCACGTGCTGGCCGAGGTGGCACAGACGGTAGACCGCGTCCTGATCGTCAACCGCGGCCGCCTCGTGACCGAGTCCCCGCTCGACGAGCTGACGGCTCGCCTCGGCGGGTCGGTGCTCGTCCGTAGCCCGCAGGCGACCGACTTGCAGGAGGCGCTGCGTCGTGCGGGCATCGACGCGACCGCGGACGGAGACGGCGCGCTGCTCGTTCAAGGCGCGTCGAGCGCGCAGGTCGGCGAGATCGCGGCGGCCGGCGGGATCGTCTTGCACGAGCTCGCGACGCAGAGCTCCTCGCTCGAGCAGGTCTTCCTCGAGCTGACCTCGGACGTGCAGCCGTGATCGGGCAGACCCGGGCCGAGCTGCTGAAGATCCGCTCGACCCGCACCACACTAGGGCTCGTCCTCGCGCTCGTCTCGCTCGTACTGCTCTTCGTCCTGCTCACCGGGCTCCTCAGCGATCCTTTCAGGCTCGCCGAGAAGCAGAACCAGCGGGACATGCTCGGAATCGGCAGCCTCGCAGGACTCTTCGCGGCGCTCGCCGGGGTGCTCGTGGTGACGAGCGAGTACCGCTTCGGCACGATCCGGCCGACCTTTCTGTTCACGCCGCGGCGGTCGAGGGTCGTCGGCGCAAAGCTCGCCGCCGGCTTGCTCGCCGGGGTCGTCTTCGGCCTGATCGGCGAGGCGCTCGGCTTCGGGATCGGCTCCGTGCTCCTCTCGGCCCGCAACGTCGACGTGACGCTCGACAGCGGCGAGCTCGCCCAGCTCCTGCTCGGGGCGCTGGCCGGGACGGCGCTCTGGGGCGGCATCGGCGTCGGTGTGGGAGCGATCGTCCGCAACCAGATCGCCGCGGTGATCGGGCTGCTCTCGTTCGTGTTCGTCGTCGACGGCCTCCTCTTCGCGCTCGTGCCCTCCGTCGGCCGGCTGCTCCCCTCTGCGGCCGAGAACGCCCTGATCGGGGACACGACCGAGCACCTCGTCTCACCGGCTGCCGGGGCGGCCCTCCTCGTCGCATGGGTCGCGGCGCTCGTCGTCGGCGGCGCCGTCCTGACGGCGCGCCGCGACGTCAACTGACGGAACGCGTGAACGTGGTCGAAGGGCTCACCGGCATCCTGCTCGTCGGTGGGGCAAGCCGGCGCTTCGGCTCGCCGAAGGCGCTCGCGCGGTTCGGGTCCGAGACACTCGCCGAGCGCGCCTGGCGGCTGCTCGGCGAAGCTTGCGACGAGCGGCTCGCGGTCGGAAAGCAGGCTGACGGCGGTCGCCTACCGTTTCCGGTCTTGGACGACGGGACGGACGTGCGCGCCCCGCTCGCCGGGCTCGTGGCCGGCCTGCGCGCGGCCCGCGGCGAAGTGATCGTCGCGCTCCCGGTCGACTGCCCGCTGCTCGAAGCCGGCGACCTGCGCGCCCTCGCGGCCGCCTGCGCGGACGCGGCCGTGACACAGACGGGACCGCTCCCCGGCGCCTACCGCAAGAGCGCCCTGCCGGTGCTCGAGCGGCGACTTGCGGCCGGGAAGCTCGCGATTCGCGACGCCCTCGCTGAACTCGATGCGCCGGTCGTGCGGCTCGACCCGGCCCGGCTCGCGAACGTCAACACCCCGGCCGAGCTCGCGACGCTTCTCGGCTCGGCTCCCGGCTGAACGCGGTGGCGTAGTGTCCAGGGCACTCGACACGTCGCGCAGATGCGGCAGACGAAAGGAGTGCGAAATGGCACGAGGTCTCGCACGTCGCAGAGGAGGCCTGAATATCGGTGGAGGCCTGGTCATCGCCGGGATCGTCGTCTGGCTCTTGCTCGGCCACGCCTTGCTCGGGATTCTCCTCGCCGTGGTCGGGCTCGTCGCCTTCGGCGGCTTCGTCAGAGGCAAGTGGTACTAGGCTCGGCTTGGACGTGACTGAACTCGAGCTGACCGCCCGCGCGCTCGTCGCCGCCGGCAAGGGCATTCTCGCCGCCGACGAAAGCGACGGCACCATCGCCAAGCGCTTCGACGCGATCGGGCTCGAGTCGACCGAGGAGCACCGCCGGGCCTACCGCGAGCTCCTGTTCACGAGCCCGGGCGCGGCCGACTTCGTCAGCGGCGTCATCCTCTTCGACGAGACGATCCGGCAGAGCTCGGCCGCCGGGGAGCCCTTCCCGCAGCTCCTCGAACAGCGCGGGATCATCCCCGGGATCAAGGTCGACCGCGGCGCGAAACCGCTCGCCCTCGCTCCCGGCGAGAAGATCACCGAGGGGCTCGACGGGCTGCGCGAGCGCTTCGCCGAGTACCGGGAGCTCGGCGCCCGCTTCGCGAAGTGGCGTGCCGTGATCGCGATCGGAGACGGCGTCCCGAGCGAGTACTGCCTCTGGGCGAACGCGCACGCGCTCGCGCGGTACGCGGCGCTCGCGCAGGAGGCGGGCCTCGTCCCTATCGTCGAGCCGGAGGTGCTGATGGACGGAGAGCACACGCTCGAGCGCTCCTACGCTGTCACCTCACGGGCCCAGCACGCAGTGTTCACCGAGCTTCACGACCAGCGAGTCGCCCTCGAGGGGATGCTGCTGAAGCCGAACATGGTTCTCTCCGGCTACGACTGCCGCGAGCAGGCATCGGTCGAGGAGGCAGCCTCTGCGACGCTCAGGTGCCTGCGTAACCGGGTGCCGGCGGCGGTGCCGGGCATTGTCTTCCTCTCCGGCGGCCAGACCGACGAGGCTGCAACCGAGCACCTGAACGCGCTCAACGCACTCGATCCGGAGCCGCCGTGGGAGCTCTCGTTCTCGTTCGGCCGCGCGCTCCAAGCGCCGGTGCTGAAGGCCTGGCGCGGCGAGCCGGCGAACGTCGAGGCGGCGCAGGCCGCGTTCCTCCACCGCGCGAAGCTGAACGGCGCGGCGCGGTCCGGGAGCTACACGCCCAAGCTCGAGACCGCGGCAACCTGAGAGAGGGAGGTCGAGATGCCCGACACGTTGACCATCACCGACAACCGGACGGGTCGCTCCTACGAGGTGCCGATCGAGGAAGGCGCGATCCGCGCGACGGCGCTGCGCCAGATCAAGGTCGACGAGGAGGACTTCGGCCTCCTGAGCTACGACCCGGCGTTCCTGAACACGGCCTCGACGCGCAGCGCCATCACGCTCGTCGACGGCGACCGTGGGATCCTCCGCTACCGGGGCTACCCGATCGAGCAGCTGGCCGAGGAGAGCACCTACCTCGAGACGGCCTATCTGCTGCTCTTCGGCGAGCTGCCGACCGACGCCGAGCTGAAGGCATGGAACGAGACGATTACCCACCACACCTTCCTCCACGAGAACGTGAAACGACTGATGGAGGGCTTCCGGTACGACGCGCACCCGATGGGGATGTTCATCAGCGCGGTCGCGGCGCTCTCGACCTTCTACCCCGAGGCAAGCCACGTGCACGACCCGGACGTACGGCTCGAGGAGATCCACCGGCTGATCGCCAAGGTGCCGACGATCGCTGCATTCTCATATCGGCACAACCTCGGCCTCCCGTACGTCTACCCCGAGAACGACCGCGGCTTCGTCTCGAACTTCCTCTCGATGATGTTCCGCATGGCGGAGCCCTCGTACGCGACCGAACCCGTGCTCGAGCGCGCCCTCGAGGTGCTGTTCATCCTCCATGCGGACCACGAGCAGAACTGTTCGGCGAGCGCGATCCGCTCGATCGGCTCGAGCCTCGTCGACCCCTACAGCGCGCTCGCGGGCGCGGCGGCGGCGCTCTACGGGCCGCTGCACGGCGGCGCGAACGAGGCCGTGCTCAAGATGCTCGCCGAGATCGGCGACGTGAAGCGCGTGCCGGAGTTCATCGAGGGCGTGAAGGCAGGCCACGGGCGGCTGATGGGCTTCGGCCACCGCGTCTACAAGAACTACGACCCGCGCGCGACGATCATCAAGCGGATCGCCGACGAGGTCTTCGAGATCACCGGGCGCAACCCGCTGCTCGACATCGCGCTCGAGCTGGAGCAGATCGCGCTCGCCGACGACTACTTCGTCTCCCGCAAGCTCTACCCCAACGTCGACTTCTACTCGGGGCTGATCTACGAGGCGCTCGGGCTGCCCGTGGCGATGTTCCCGGTCATGTTCGCGATCCCGCGCACGGCCGGCTGGCTCGCGCAGTGGGTCGAGCTACTCGACGACCCGGAACAGAAGATCGCGCGGCCGCGCCAGCTCTACACCGGTTACGGCGAGCGCGACTACGTGCCGATCGCGCAGCGGGCGGCGGCGGGCTGAGCGCCGCCGCGTCTGATGGTCAGGTCGTAGCCCGCCCCGCCTCCGTGGCGGCAGGAACCTCGACCATCTTCCCCGTCTTGACGTCGTAGACGTAGCCGTAGATCGGGATCCTCCCCGGCACGAGCGGATGTGCGCGGATCCGGGCGACATCGTCGACCACGCTCTGCTCGGTATCCGAGATCGTGAGCCAGTCGATGTACTTCGCCTCGATTGAGCCGCCGCCGCTGCCGACGTCGGTGAACCCGCCGGGCCCGAGCGCTGCGGTCTCGAGGCTCTGGCCGCACAGCCCTTCCATCAGGTCGTCGCTGAAGAACTCCATGCCGCAATTGGTGTGGTGGATCACGAACCACTCGCGGGTGGCGAGCAGCTTGTAGGAGATGATGAGCGAACGGATCGCGTCGTCGCTCGCGCGACCGCCGGCGTTGCGGATCACGTGCGCGTCGCCCTCGGCGAGGCCCGCGTACTTGGCGGGGTCAAGCCGGGCGTCCATGCAGGTAAGGATCGCGAACCTCCGTGCCGGCGGCAGGGCAAGCTCGCTCTTCTCCCCAAACGACGCGGCGTACTCCTCGTTGGCCGACAGGACTTCGGCAAGAACGGACATCGGGCCCCCTCTTCGTCGTAGGTCGTCGGAGCCCGGACGGCGCCGGGCGAGACTGCGGCTGCAGACGTTACTTCACAAAGGAAAGGAACAGCAACGGGTAAGTCGCTCTGACCGTGCTATTGATGCGCGGCTCGGGCAGCTGTCCTCTCGGCACTGGAGGCCGGAAATGCTGAAGGAGTTCAAGGACTTCCTGATGCGAGGAAACATCGTCGATCTCGCGGTCGCCTTCGTGATCGGCGTTGCCTTCGCAGCCGTTATCAACTCACTCGTCGACGACCTGATCATGCCGTTCGTGGCGATGATCATCGGCAAGCCCGATTTCAACGGGCTGACCTTCACGATCAACGGCGCTGTCTTCCGTTACGGCGCGTTCATCACGCAGGTGGTCACCTTCGTCGCGATCGCGGCGGCCGTCTTCTTCGTCGTCGTCAGGCCGATGCAAACCCTGGCGGCGCGACGGGCGCAGGGCGAGCCCGAGGTCGTGTCGGACGAAGAGCGCCGCCACCAGGAGCTGCTCGCGGCCCTGCAGACACTCGACTGAGCTGCCCGGATCCGGGGCCGGTGCGGGGCTGCCTCAGTGCAGCCGCGCGCTGGCCTACCGGAAGGCTTTTCCTCGTTCGAGCGACGGACTTCGTGGTCAGTTCAGAGGGAGGTAGTCGCCCACGCGGTGGTCGTCACACAGCTGCGGCCGATCGCGATCACTGAAAGCCGCAAGGTCGAGCGGCTTGAGGCAGATCGCGCAGGGAACGAAGGCAACGCCGACCCGAAGCCGTGCAAACGTGTCGCCCTGAGGAGGGACAACCCTCAGGTGGCGTTCGCGAATCATCTCTGTCATCTCCGACCTCCAGTTCGACGCTATCGCAAGACACCTCTGTTTTCGGCGCCGCGAGGTCAGGTCTGAACTAGCCGAACGTCCAGGATGTCACTCGAGTGACGAACGGCCGCGAGCTTGGTTAGCGTGGGCGCGTGCGCCGGCTCACCGTGCTCGTGGTCATTGCTGCCGCCATGGCCGGCACGACCTGGGCACGGAGCGCGGATCTGCAGACGGCGACGTGCCGGCAGGCACACCCGTCACCGTCCTCGTCGATCGAGGTCATGGCGGCGCTGCGCTCTAGGCGGGACGTGTGGGGCAACAGCCTTCTCGCAGCGCCGGACGGGCCGACCTACGAGGGCGCGCGCCGCTACCTCGGCCCGCTGTGGCTCGCCCGCGCGGCCGGGCGGACGGCGCTGACGCGCCTCCGGCGTCTACTACCTCCCGTTCGGCGTGCCGTCGGGCGCGCAGGGCGCGACGTCGGTCGCGCTGCACGTCGCCGACGGCAGCCAGATCGTCGCGCGGCGCGTCGGCGGCCGCTCGCTCACGGTCTGGGTCGGGCGCGGCGGCGGCGAGCGGTACGGCTCCTGTCGTGCGCGCCTGGCATCGCCACGGCTCGCGGACGGCTGGCTGCCGATCCTCCAGACGCGCTACGTCGACGCGGCCGGCGTCCGCTACCGGCAGGAGTCGTTCGCAGCCCGCGTAGGCGACGGTCGGGCGCTCACGAGCTTCGTCCGGCTGACGGTCGACACCCGCGCGCGCGCGGGCGCGGCGCGACCGTGCGGCTCTCGTCGTCGGGCGGCTCGGCATCGGTTCGCGTCCCCGCCCGCGCGCTCGCGCACCGTCTACGCCACCTGGCGCGTCGGCACGGAAGCGGCCGTCGCTCGTCGAGCGAGGTCGCGTACGACGCCGCGCGCGGCAGACCGTCGCGCGCTACTGGGAGCGGCCGCCTCGCCGAGGGGATGACCGTCGACGTGCCGGAGCGGCGGGTCGGGGACGCCGCCGCGCGCGCTCCTCGTCCAGAACCTCGCTGCTGACCTGGCGCTACAGCATCGGCAACCCGTACGAGGAGTTCTCGTTCCCCGAAGGGCGTCGACGTCGCGCAGGTGCTGGCCGAGCAGGGCTTCGAGGACGTCGCGCGCGCGATCCTCCGCACGTCGCTGACGCGGCCCGACGACCCGCTACCCGAACTGGAAGATGGGCGAGAAGCTGCTCGGCTCGGCGACGCACTTCCGGCCTGTTCCGCGACCGCGCGTACCTCACGGCGCGCGACGCCGATGCTCCGCGGCTACGTCGCGGCGCTCGGCCGCCAGATCGACGGCGAGCCGACCGGGCTGCTCGACCGGGAGCGCTACTCGTCGGACATCCCCGACTCGGTCTACGGCCTGCACTCGCAGACGGTCGTCTGGGCCGGGCTGCGCGGGATGGCGGCCGCGTGGGACGCAGACGGGCCAGAGGCGCGCTCGCAGCGACGTGCCGCAGCGCTCGCGGCCCGCCTCGGAGCCGGCCTGCGCCGAGCGGTGCGCGAGTCGCAGCGGCGCCTGCCGGACGGGTCGCTCTTCGTCCCGGTCCGCCTGCTCGACGACGAGCGCGCCGTACGGCTCGCTGACCGAGGCGCGCTCCGGCAGCTACTGGAACCTCGTCATGCCGTACGCGCTCGCCTCGGGCTTCTTCGCCGCCGGCGGAGCCCAGGCCAGCGGGCGTGCTGCGCTACCTGCGAGCTCCACGGCTCGCGGCTGCTCGGGCTCGTCCGCGCCGGCGCCTACGCGCTCTACGGCCGCGACGCGCCGTTCCCGGTCGTCGGGCACCGACCAGGTCTACGGCATCAACGTCGCGCGCTTCCTCGCCGACAACGACCGAGGCCGACCAGCTCGTGCTCAGCCTCTACGGGCAGCTCGCCGCGGCGATGACCGCCGGCACGTTCGTCGCCGGCGAGGCCGCGAGCGTCGCGCCGCTCCCGGGCGAGCCCGACCGCGCGATGTACCTGCCGCCGAACGGCGCCGCAACGCCGCCTTCCTCGAGACGCTCCGCCTGCTGCTCGTCCACGAGACGCGCGACGGGCTCGAGCTCGCCTACGCGACGCCGCGCGCCTGGCTGCGGCCGGGCGCGCGGATCGCGGTCGCGACGCGCCGACGAGCTTCGGCCCGGTCTCGTTCACGATCGAGTCGCACGCACGCTCGGCCGACGTGACGATCGACGTTCCAAGCCGAGCCGCGGCCCGAGCGCTGCGCCTGCGGCTCCGGCTCCCGGCCGGGCGACGGATCACGGCCGTCACGCTCGCCGGGCGGCGCGTACCGCCGCTTCGACCCGGCGACGGGCACGATCGACCTCTCGGGCCACGCGCGGCGTCGCTGCACCTTCGGGTTGGCTTTCGCGACGCGGACTGTCCTAAGCTGCGCCGTCGTGCGCGGCAAGCTCGTGCTCCTGCTCCCCGTCCTCGTCGCGCTCGCCGCCACGTTGCGTGCCGACCGACGCTGCCGGCATCGACCAGAGGTGCGGATCTGGACGACCGCTTCCCGTACAGCGCGAAGCCGGGCAGTCCGGCAGGTGAAGATCTGGACGATCCACTACCGCGCGCACGACGGCACAGCCGCGCAAGGCGTACGTCGTGCTGCCCGCCTGGTACGGCAAGCAGGAACATCCGCGGATCCCGCTCGTGATCTCGCCGCACGGCCGCGGGGTGAGCGCGCAGGCGAACGCCGCAGCTCTGGGGCGCCCTCCCGGCCCGCGGCATGTTCGCGGTGATCAGCCCGGAGGGCGCCGGCCGGCGTCTCTCGCGCTACTCGTGGGGCTCGTTCGGCCAGATCGACGACCTCGCGCGGATGCCGGAGATCGCGCGGCGCACGCTGCCGTGGCTGCGAGATCGACTCGCGCAGGATCTACGCCTTCGGCGGCAGCATGGGCGGCCAGGAGACGCTGCTCCTGCTCGCGCGACTCCCCGCAGCTGCTCGCCGGCGCCGCCGCGTTCGACTCGGTCGCCGACTTCGCGCGCCAGTACCGCAGCTTCCCGCGGATCCCCTGCGACAAGGACTGCCGGAAGACGTGGCACGGCCCGATCGGCAGGAGCCTCCAGTCGCTCGCCCGCCAGGAGATCGGCGGCACGCCGAGGTCGCGACCGGGCGCCTACGCGATGCGCAGCCCGGTCACCTACGTGCGCTCGATCGCCGCCTCGTGCGTCCCGCTCCAGCTCTGGTGGAGCGTCTCCGACCGGATCGTCGTCAACCAGCGTCGGCAGTCCGGCGCGCTGTTCGAGCAGATCAAGCAGCTGAACCCGAAGGCGCCCGGTCCAGGCCTACGTCGGCTACTGGGCGCACTCGCACGAGATGCAGGCGAGGACGCGGCTCCCGCTCGCCCTCGCGGCCTTCGGGCTGATCCAGGAGCATCCGCGCGGGCTGCTGAACGGGATGCGGGTGGTGCCCGAGCCGGACGACGCGCGCCGAACTGCGGCGGCCGGCGACCCTCCCACGCTGCAACGTCGACGCTCTCCTCGAGGTCGCAGCGCGGCGGCGGCGAAACGGACAGCGCTGACGCGAGCCTGACGTTGCGGCTGCGGCGCCCTGGCGGCGTCGATGATGCGGTTCGAGCTGCCGCTGCTCGCGCTCTGGGCCGGGCTCGCGCTCGTCCTCTCGGCGCTGACGACGCGCGTCGTCGACTGGTTCGTGATGACGGACGAGCTGCTCTACGAGCGGCTCGCGATCAGCGTGGCACAGCTCGGCTCGCCGTTGCCGCACCTCCACGGCGAGGTGATCCCGAACCTGAACCAGCTCTACCCCTTGCTGCTCGCACCGGTCTTCCGCCACGGCCTCGTGCCCGACGCGCTGCACGACGCGCACGCGCTCAACGCGTGGGTGATGAGCTCGGCCTGCATTCCGGCCTTCCTCCTCGCCCGCCGCGTCACCGGGCGGCGCCTCGTCGCGTACGCGATTGCGCTCCTGACGGTGTGCCTGCCGTGGATCGTCCTCTCCTCGTTTCTCCTGACCGAGGTCGCCGGCTACCCGGCCTTCCTCTGGGCGGTGCTCGCGATCCAGCTCGCCACCGCGGCGCCGTCGAGGCGAAACGACGCGCTCGCGCTGCTCGGGATCGGGCTTGCGATCTTCGCGCGCACACAGTTCGAGGTGCTTCTCGCGGTCGTCCCCGTCGCATTCTTCGCACACGAGCTCGGGGCGGCCCACGGACGCATCCGTGACGCTGCGCGCCAGACCGTGCGCCGCCATCCCGTGCTTGCCGTCGCGTACGCGGTGCTGATCGTGGCCGCTGTGCTGCTTGCGACCCTCGGCCGGATCTCGCACGTGCTCGGCACCTATCGCGGCGCGCTCGAGGGGCAACTGCTGCCGGACGGAATCGCCCGCTCGTTCGTCGAGCACGTGGCAACGCTCGCGCTCGGGCTCGGGATCCTGCCGTTCGTCGTCGGCCTCGCCTGGCTGCTCGCGAACGTCGTCAGACCGCCGGCGAAGGAGCTGCACGCGTTCGCCTGCGTCGCCTCGGTCACGATCCTCACGCTCGCCCTCGAGGTGACCGTGTTCGACCTCCGCTTCGGCGCAGGGTCGGTTCGCGACCGGTACCTCTTCTACGTCGCGCCGCTCGTACTGCTCGGCTTCTTCTGCGCGCTCCTCGACGAGCGCTGGCCGCGACTCGTCCCTGCTCGTGCCCGCGGCGCTCGTCGCACTCGGTTTCGCGTTCGACCGGCTGCCGGCCTACGGCTTCCTCCACGTCGACTCACCGGTCTCGGCGCTGAACGACTGGCTGCTCGAGAGCATGCAGTCGCTGAACGGCGCGCGCGGCCTTCTCGTCGGCGCGACGATCGTGCTGACGGTGCTCTTCGTCCAGGCCTCGATCCTCGCTGCCGCGCATCGCGACTGCCGTTACCCTCGGCCTGCTCACGCTGGTCATCCTCCCGCTCGAGACGAGCTACGCGTTCGCCAAGCTCTTCCGCCACAACGGCACGTCGGGCCGGCCCGTGACGGTTGCCCAGGGCGTAGTCTTCGACTGGGTCGACCGCACGGTCGGGACGAAGCCGGAGGTGACGATCGTCCCGTACCCGACCCTTCCCGGCGAGTACTGGGCAAGCGTCGCCTACTGGTGGGATCTCGAGTTCTGGAACCTCTCCGTCGCTCGCGCGGCTCACTACCCCGGACAGTACGAAGGCACGCCGAGCACGTTCCCGAAGCTCTACCTCGAGTTCGACCCGGAAACGGGCAAGGCGAGCGCCTCGCCGACGCGCTACGTCGCTCAGAGCGACAAGGAGACGCGCTTCCGGATCGCCGGGAACGCGGTCTCGCACACACGCGACGCCCTGCTGATCGACGCCGAGCAGCCCTGGCGCTCCGACTGGCTCTCGTTCGACCTCTTCGACGACGGCTGGACGAAGCCCGGCGTGCCCGCAACCGTGCGGGTGTACGCGACCCCGGGCCAGCGACACGCGGTTACGCGCGGCCTCTCGCTCGGTATCCGCGCACCGACCGACGTGGAGCAACGGCGAGTCGAGGCCACATCCAACCTCGATCACTGGCAGGACACGGCCACGAACGGGGCCACCCTCTTTCGCGGCGTTCTTGTGTGCGTGCCGGCCCACGGCTTCGGAACCGTCCGGATTCGCACTCCGTCGTCGTCGCCGATCTACGGCGACATGCGCGACGAGAACGCCGTGTCGGCCTACCGGGAGGGAGGCGTTCTCCTGGTCCAGATCGCGCTGGTCGACGAGGTCGGCGGCCGGTGTCGAACTTAGGTTAGGGCGCGCAGGCCTTGCCGAACTCGTCGTCGCGACCGGTGGTCGGGAGGCGTGACAGCAGCTCGCCGAGCGACTCCAGCTCCTCGTCGGTGTAGCGGCCGTTGAAGAGCTCGTCGACTCCGACGAGATGCGTCGCCCGAGCCTCCGCCAGCTTGGCGGCACCGGCGTCGGTGAGCTTCGCGTAGGAGACGCGGGCGTCGGACGGGCAGGAGGCCTTCTCGACGAACTCCGCCCGCTCGAGGCCGTCGAGGAGCCGTGTGATCCCGGACGCCGTCAGCAGGACGCTGTCGGCCAGGTCGACGCGGCGCATCACATGACCCTCGGCGTGCGAGAGCCGGAGCAGCACTTCATAGTCGCTCAGCGTCAGGCCGTGCCCTTCGAGCAGATCGGCGTTGAGCCGGCGCTTGATCGCTGAGTGCGTTCGCAGAAAGGCGATCCAGGTGGCGAGGGTGGCGCGAGAGGAGACGACGGTGCTCATGTTGTCCGCTCAAGTATAGCCGCTCCCGGCGGCGGCTTTTGCCGCGACGCCGGAATTCGAGCAGCTCGCTGCACAAGCAGTTCTTATTTGACGCATGAGTGTCACTCATGTATTTGTTCACCCAGCCCGTAGACAATGTGAGGACAAGGGGGGATTTGGATGCCTCGCCTGAGAATCGTTGTTGCCATGCTCGTCGTCGCGCTCGCCGTCGTAGGTGGGGCGTCTGGAAGCGCAAAGGACACGTCGCTTTCGCTCGTCGCCTACTCGACGCCGAAGACCGTGTTCGGGAAGATCATCCAGGCCTGGCAGCAGACGCCCGGACGGCAAGGACGTCTCGTTCACCCAGTCCTACGGCGCCTCGACCGACCAGGCGAGGGCCGTCGCCGCCGGCCTGAACGGCCGACCTCGTCTTCCTCTCGACCGGGCGACGACGTCAACCTGCTCGTCGACGCCGGGCTCGTCGACTCGAAGTGGGACAAGCAGCGCTACAACGGGATCGCGGCCGACACGGTCGTCGTCTTCGCGGTGCGCAACGGCAACCCGAAGCACATCAAGGGCTGGAACGACCTGGTCAAGCCGGGCGTGCAGGTGGTCACGCCGAACCCGTTCAGCTCCGGCTCGGCGAAGTGGAACATCCTCGCCGCCTACGGCGCGCAGCGCCGCCTCGGCAAGACCGACAAGCAGGCGACCGCCTACGTGCAGAAGCTGTTCCAGCACGTCGTCTCGCAGGACACGTCCGGCCGCAACGCGACGAACACGTTCCTCGTCCGGCAAGGGCGACGTGCTGCTCACCTACGAGAGCGAGGCGATCAACTCGCGCCTGCAGCCGGCACAGGACATCCAGTACGTGATCCCGCGCCAGACGATGCTGATCGAGCTGCCGATCGCGGTGCTCAAGTCGAGCTCGAACAAGGACGCGGCGAACGCGTTCATCCGGTTCATCGAAGGTCGACGCCGGCGCAGGACCTGTTCGCGCAGTACGGCTTCCGCCCGGTGAACAAGCAGATCGCCGCGAAGTACGCGGACGAAGTACCCGGCGCGGCCCGGCATCTTCACGATCGACGACAAGACGATCGGCGGCTGGCGCACCGCCGACAAGAAGTGGTTCGACCCGAACAGCGGGCTCATGGTCAAGATCGAGCAGGCGGTCGGAGGGCCGACCTCTGGCTAGCACGCGCCGAGGCCGCCGCCGGCGCGCGGCGCGCGACCAGACGCACGAGGGAGAGGGCCGGTACGGCCCTCTCCCTCGGCTTCGTCACGGCGTATCCTCTCGCTGATCGTCGTGCTGCCGATCGCGGCGCTCGTGTGGGCGTCGCGAAGCGACGGCGTCCGGCGCGTTCTGGGACGTCGGTCTCGAGCCCCGAGGCGGTCGCGGCGCTGAAGCTGACGCTCGTCGTCGCGGCGCTCGTCGCGCTCGACGAACGCCGTGCTCGGCACGATCACCGCCTGGGTGCTCGTCCGCGACGACTTCCGCGGCAAGGCGCTCGTCAACGCGGTGATCGACCTGCCGTTCGCGCTGCCGACGATCGTCGCCGGGCTCGTGCTGCTCGCGCTCTACGGGCCGCAGCTCGCCGATCGGGCATCAACGTCGCCTTCACGCGCACGGCGATCTTCCTCGCGCTGCTCTTCGTGACGCTGCCGTTCGTCGTGCGGACGGTGCAGCCGGTGCTGCTCGAGCTCGACACCGAGATGGAGGAGGCCGCGCGCTCGCTCGGCGCGAGCGAGCTCACCGTCTTCCGCCGCATCGTGCTGCCGAACATCCTCCCCGGGATCCTCTCCGGCGTCGCGCTCGCGTTCGCCCGCGCGGTCGGCGAGATCGGCGCGCTCGTGCTCATCTCCGGGCAACCTGCCGTTCAAGACCGAGGTCGCGTCGGTCTTCGTCTTCAACCGGATCCAGAGCGGCGACCGCGCCGGCGCGGCGGCCGTCGCGGTCGTGCTGCTCGTCGATCTCGTTCGCGCTGCTGCTCGCGGTCGGCGGGATCCGCGCGGCTCGCGACGAGGCACGAGCGTGCGTAGGCTACGGCGCTCCGCTTCGTCGCGCTCGGCTACCTGCTGATCGTCCTGCTCGGGCCGCTCGCGATGGTCTTCTGGCGGACGTTCGAGCAACGGCTTCGGCGCACGCCTGGGCCGCGCTCACCGACCCGAACACGGTGCACGCGTTCAAGCTCACGCTGATCATCACGGCGATCGCGGTGCCGCTGAACACCGTCTTCGGCATCGTCTGCGCGCTCGCGATCGTGCGGCGGCGGCTTCCCGGGCAAGGGGCTCGTGAACGCGTTCGTCGACCTGCCGCTCGCGCTCTCGCCGGTCGTCGTCGGGCTCTCGCTCTTCCTGCTCTACGGCCGCAGCGGCTGGTTCGGCGCCTGGCTCGAGCGCCACGGCATCCAGGTGCTGTTCGCGCTGCCGGCGATGGTGCTGGCGACGATCTTCGTCTCGCTGCCGTTCGTCGCGCGCGAGGTCGTGCCGACGCTGCGCGAGATCGGCGACGAGCAGGAGCAGGCCGCGCACACGCTCGGCGCGTCCGGCTGGCAGACGTTCTGGCGGATCACGCTGCCCGTCGATCCGCTGGGCGGTCATCTACGGCGTCGTGCTCACGACCGCCCGCTGCCTCGGCGAGTACGGCGCCGTCGCGGTCGTCTCCGGGCAGCATCGAGGGCAGACCGAGACGGCGACGCTGCGCGTGCGAGGACGCGCTACGAGAACTTCGACCTCGCCGGCGCCTACGGGATCTCGCTCGTGCTCGCGGTGATCGCCGTGCTCGTGCTCGTGCTGATGATGCTGCTCAAACCACGGAGGAGGCATCGCGCTGATGTCGATCTCGGTCCGCAACGTCATCGAAGCGCTTCGGCGACTTCGTCGCGCTCGACGACGTCTCGGTCGAGGTCGCGACGCGGCTCGCTGACCGCGCTGCTCGGCCCGAGCGGCAGCGGCAAGTCGACGCTCCTGCGCGTGATCGCGGGCCTCGAGCGCCCGACTCGGGCGTCGTCGATCATCGACGACGAGGACGTGACCGGACGCTGCGCCGCAGGACCGCGGCGTCGGCTTCGTCTTCCAGCACTACGCCGCGTTCAAGCACATGACCGTGTACGACAACGTCGCCTTCGGGCTGAAGATCCGCAAGCGGCCGCAAGGCGGAGATCGCGCGAGCGGGTCGCACGAGCTGCTCGAGCTCGTGCAGCTCGACGGGCTCGCGCAAGCGCTACCCGTCGCAGCTCTCCGGCGGCCAGCGCCAGCGGATGGGGCTCGCGCGCGCGCTCGCAGTCGACCCGAAGGTGCTGCTGCTCGACGAGCCGTTCGGCGCGCTCGACGCGCGCGTGCGCACGGAGCTGCGCGTCTGGCTGCGGCGGCTGCACGACGAGACGCACACGACGACGGTGATCGTCACGCACGACCAGGAGGAGGCGATGGAGGTCGCCGACGAGGTCGTGGTCATGAACCGCGGCCAGGTCGAGCAGGTCGCCGGCCCGCGCGAGCTCTACGAGCGGCCCGCGAACGAGTTCGTGATGTCGTTCGTCGGCCAGGTCGAACCGCTTCGGCGACGCGTTCGTGCGCCCGCACGACCTCGAGCTGACGCTCGAGCCGAACGGGACGACCCGCGAGGCGATGGTCGAGCGGATCGTCCACCTCGGCTTCGAGGTGCGCGTCGAGCTCGTGCGGCGACGACGGCGAGCCGCTTCTCGGTGCAGCTCACCCGCGACGAGGCCGAGCGCCTCGAGCTCGAGCAGGGGCCAGATCGTCTTCGCGACAGCCGACCCGCCAGACGACCTTCACGTGACTGTCTCGCCGTCCGGGTCAGTGGGCAGCCCAGGCGTCGGGCTCGTCGGCGAGGTCAGCGCCTCGACCTCGGCCGGCAGCTCGGCCGCTCGCGACGTCGCGCGAGCGTCACCGACTCGAGGACGCTCCGCAGGCTTGCCCGCACTGCGATCCACACCTCGCGCAACGGCTCGGCCGAGCCCTCGTAGGAGACCTCCTCCGACCGCATGCCGCGAACGCTCGCGAGCGGGCCGTCGACTGCGCGGATCACCTCCGCCAGGTCGATCTCCTCCGCCGGCCGCGCCAGCCAGTAGCCGCCCTCGGCGCCGCGCTGGCTGCGCACGAGCCCGGCATGTCGGAGGTCGACCATGATGTTCTCGAGGAACTTGATCGGGATCTCCTGCGCCTGCGCGATCCGCTCGCCCTTGACCGGCCCGCCGCCGGCGGCGGCGAGCTCCACCATCGCGCGGATCGCATAGTCCGCCTTCGCCGAGATGCGCACCGGCCCATTCTGCCGCGACGCGACCCGGGAGCCGTCACCCACCCTCGTACAGCGACGAGTGCCAAGCCTCGCTGTACACGTCCTTCAGCTCCCCCACCCGCTCGACGTACGCGCGCGTCTCGGGGAACTCGATCGCCTGTCCTGTCCGCAGCCACCGGTCGACGTTCCCTTGCCCGGCGTTGTAGGCGGCGAGGACGAGCCGCTCGTCGCCGTACTTGGCGAACAGGTTCTGCAGGTACCACGCTCCGTAGCGGATGTTGATCGCAGGATCGGTGAGGTCGCTGATGCGGAACGCCGTGCCGCCGGTGCGCAGCGCGATCCCTTTCGCCGTCTCCGGTCGCAGCTGCATCAGGCCGACCGCCCCCGAGCTCGAACGTGCGCTGCGACGGAACCTCGACTCCTGGTAGATGACCGCGGCGAGGAGCGCCGGGTCGAGCTGCTTGTCGCGAGCCTGCTGACGGACGATCGCGGCGTAGTGAAGCGGGTAGCGCACCCGCTCGTACCACGGCGGACTCGTCTCGACCACGTAGAGCGCGGCACCGGCTGCAAGGGCCAGGAGCAGCGCGACCGCCACTGCGAGCCGCCTCATGAGCCGAGCTCCTCCATCACCCCCGCGACAAACGCGTCGAGAGCGGCGAGCGAGCCGACGTTGACGTAGGCGTAGTCGGCACGCGCGACCTTCTCGTCGTCAGGAAGGAGCCGCCGCTCGCGTTCGGTCACCGCCGCTTCCGAGCGTTCGTGCCGGAGCTCGTCGGGCGCTGTGACGACGACGACCTTGTCGAAATGGGCGTCGGAGCCGACCTCGTACAGGAGCGGCACCTCCGTGACGCAGACCCGCGGCCCGTCAGGAAGCGCAGCGAGCTGTTCGCGCCAGCGCAGATACTCAGCCGACACGAGCGGATGAAGCAGCTCCTCGAGCCGTGCGAGCGCGGTCGGATCGTTGAAGACGACAGTCGCGATCGCACCGCGGTCGAGACTCCCGTCGGGAGCGACGACGCCCTGGCCGATCCGCTCCACGACCGACCGCTTCACCTCGTCGTGGCCGAGCAACTCATGGACGATCTCGTCGCTCGAGACCGTTGCTGCACCGTGCCGTGCGAACGCCTTCAGCGCCTCGCTCTTGCCGGCCCCGATGCCGCCGGTGATCGCGACGGCGACCGGCCGGGTCACTCCTTGGCGGGAGCTTCCGCGGAGGCAGCGGGATCGGTCTCGCCGGCCTCGGCTGCGGTCAGCTCTTCGGCCTCGGCGACGACCTCCGCCTCTGCCTCGAGCTCTGCTTCAGCCACGGCCTCGACCTCGGCCACGAGCTCCTCGACCAGCTCGGCCTCGACCTCGGCGACGACCGCCTCCTCGACCTCGAGCTCGGTCTCGATCGCCTCGGCCAACTCGACCTCGGCCTCGAGCTCCTCGATCTCCTCGAGCTTGGCTTCGATCTCCTCGGCCGCCTCGGCCTCGACCTCGGCGATTGCCTCCGCCTCGTCCGGTCCCAACTCGGCTTCGACCGCCTCGACATCGGCGACGATCTCCTCGATCTCCTCGACCTTGGCTTCGATCTCCTCGAGCGCTTCGACCTCGATCTCGGCGACGGCTGCCTCTTCCGCCTCGAGCTCGGCTTCGATCTCCTCGGCCACCTCGATCTCGGCCACGAGCTCCTCGACCCCGGCCTCGTCGAAGGGCGCCTCGACGCCGGAGTCGTCGCCGTGGGTCAGCGAAAGGTCGAGATTCGGCGTCAGGTGGACGGACTCGCCTCCGTCGGCCCGAGGCTGGACCGGGTCGGTCTCCTCGACGCGCTTGAGCGAGAGCGAGAGCCGGCGGCGCTCGCCGTCGATCTCGATGATCTTGACGTTGACGGCCTGCCCCTGCGCGACGACCTCGCGCGGGTTCTCGACGTGATGCTGGGCGAGCTCGGAGATGTGCACGAGCCCTTCGACGCCGGGCAGGATCTCGACGAAGGCGCCGAAGGTGACGACCTTCGTCACGCGGCCCTCGACGACATCACCCTCGCCGTAGCTTTCGGTCACCTGCTGCCACGGGTCGTTCTGGGTCTGCTTGAGACCGAGCGAGATGCGCTGCCGGTCGCGGTCGATGTCGAGCACCTTGACCTGCACCGTCTGCCCGATCTCGAGCACCTCGGACGGGTGGTTGACGTGCGACCACGAGAGCTCGGAGATGTGGATCAGGCCGTCCATCCCGTCGAGGTCGACGAACGCGCCGAAGTCGACGATGTTCGAGATCTGGCCCTCCACGACGTTCCCCGGCTGGAGGCGGTCGAGGATCTGCTGGCGCTGCTCCTTGCGCTCCTCCTCGAGCACCGCGCGGCGCGAGAGGACGACGTTGTTGCGCGACCGGTTGAGCTCGATCACCTTGCAGCGGAGCTCCTGGCCGAGGAACTCGTCGAGATCCTGCACACGGCGGATGTCGACGAGCGAGGCGGGCAGGAACCCGCGCACGCCCAGGTCCAGGATCAGCCCGCCTTTGACGACCTCGATCACGCGGCCGTCGACCGGGTCGCCCGACTCGGCGGCGCGCTCGATGCTCTTCCATGCGAGCTCGAAGCGGGCGCGCTTCTTCGACAGGATCAGGCGACCTTCGGCGTCCTCCTTTGTGAGGACGAGCGCGTCGATCTCGTCGCCGAGCGTGACCTCGTCGGCCGGGTTCACCGAGCGGCGGATCGACAGCTCGGAGACCGGTATGACGCCCTCCGACTTGTAGCCGATGTCGACGAGCACCTCGTCCTTGTCGACGCGGACGACGGTGCCGTGGACGACCTCGCCCTCGTTGATCTCGGGGAAGGTCGAGTCGTAGTCGGGGACGAGCTCGCCGTCCGATCCAACCACCCAGACGCCGGGCTCTTGCTCCATCAGGTCATTGATAGCCAAAACGACGGGGAAGTATAGCCCTCAATCCCGCCACGGCTCCGGACCCCGTCACTGCTCTACGTGATGTTGCCGACGAGTGCGAGTTGAGCGACAGAGAACACCGTCTTCGAGCCGGTGCGCGCCGTTGTGAACGTGTATGTCCCCGCACCGTGCCGGCCGACGAAGCCTGCCGTTCCCTTCGTGATCGTCCACATTCCCTTCGTGATCGCCTTCGCGTTCGTCGGCGTGCCCTTGCCGACCGGCGCCTGCTTGCCGGCGAGCGAGAGGTAGAGGAGGCCCGGCGCGCCGAAGTTGAGGATCAGCGTCGCCTTCTCCGTGCCGTATCCGGTTGTCTTTCCATCGGCGCCGACGGCGAGGTCCCACGTCCAGCCGAGGCTTGCGCCGGCCGGGGCAGGCGCCCCGGCGTAGATGCCGAACTGGGTGCAGCGCACCCGGACGAGCTTCGTGTTCACCGAGGCGCCGCCGCAGTTCTTCGTCACGTCGAACGGCTTGATGGTGGCCGTTCCTTTGAAGGGAATCTTCGCCGCTTTGGCCGCAGCGGCGCCGCCGGCGAGGCCGAGCGCCGCGCACGCGACGATGCAGAGCAGGACTGCGATGATGCGAATCGTCACGAGCGCACTTCTACGACGCGATACCGACGATGTCAAGGAGCCGAGAGCTCAGCTCTTCGCCTCGGCCCAGTTCTCGCCCACACCGACGTCGACGGCGAGAGGCGGGTCGAGGTCGTAGGCGCCGCACATCTCGGCTCGCACGAGCTCGCGGACCGCGCTCACCTCGGCGTCCGGCACCTCGAGCAGCAACTCGTCGTGCACCTGCAGCACGAGGCGCGCACCTCTGCCGTCCTCGCGCAGGCGGGAGTGGACGGCGATCATCGCCACCTTGATGATGTCGGCGTTCGAACCCTGCATCACGAAGTTGACCGCGAGCCGCTCGCCGAGCGACCGGGTCTGGCGGTTTCCCGCGCGGATCTCGGGCACCGGACGGCGGCGGCCGAGGAGTGACGTGACGTAGCCGTCGCGCGTCGCGTCCTCGATCGTGCGAGCGATGAAATCCTGTACGTGCGGGAAGCGTGCGAGGTAGGCGTCGATGTAGGCCTGCGCCTGCTCTCGCGGGATCTCGAGGTTCTCCGAGAGGCCGAACGCCGAGATGCCGTAGATGATCCCGAAGTTGATCATCTTCGCGACCGACCGCTCGCCGGTCGTGAGCGTTGCCGGGTCCTTGCCGAGCACCTCGGCGGCGGTCGCGCGGTGGATGTCCTCGCCTCGCGCGAACGCCTCGCGCAGCTTCGGCTCGCCCGAGACGTGGGCGAGGATCCTCAGCTCGATCTGAGAGTAGTCCGCCGACATCAACTTGCAGCCGTCCTCGGCGATGAACGCGGAGCGGATCTCACGGCCGAGGTCGGTGCGGATCGGGATCGACTGCAGGTTCGGGCTCGTGGTCGAGAGGCGACCGGTCGAGGCGACCGTCTGGTTGATCGTCGTGTGCAACCGGTGGTGTTCATCGATGAGGGTCGGCAGCGGCACGAGGTAGGTGTTGAGCAGCTTCGAGAGCTCGCGCCACTCCTCGATCACCGGCACGAGCTCGTGCTGGTCGCGCAGCGAGCGCAGGACGCGCGCGTCGGTCGAGTAGCCGGTCTTGCCCTTGCGGCCCGCGGCCAGGCCGAGCTGCTCGAACAGGATCCGCGCCACCTGCTGGGTCGAGCCGAGCATGAACTCCTCGCCGGCGAGCTCGTGCGCCTTCGACTCCAGCTCGGCCACGCGTTCACTCAGCCGCGCTGTGATCTCGCCCATCCGGTAGGTGTCGATCTTGACACCGGCGCTCTCCATCGCGGCCAGCACGCGGGTCAGCGGCAGCTCCACGGCCCTGTAGAGGGCCGTCGCGCCGCGCTCCTCGAGCCGTTCGAGCAGCGGCCCCACGATTCGGCGCGGAGCCTCCGCCGATATGACGAGCGCCGCCGTCTCCTCGTCGGTCGCCGGCGCCGGGACGAGCTCGACCCCGTACTCCGCCGCGAGGTCGGTCAGCTCGTAGGAGGCGCGGCCGGGCTCGATCAGGTACGCGGCGAGCAGCGTGTCGTCGGTCGCGTCGACGCGCAGGGTCTTGGCGTCGTGGACGACGAGCTCGCCTTCCACGCGCGGCGGACGCGGCCCGACGATGACGCCGTCCTCGCCGGCTACGGCTGCCCGGTCGTCGGCTGCCGCGTAGCCGACGCGGCCCGCAAAGACGAGCGCGCCCTCCCGCCAGGGCACCTCGACTCCGGTCACGGCCATCGGCGCGGCCGGCAGCGCCGTGTCGAGCGTGTCGACCCGAGTGAGCAGCCCGCGGAACTCGAAGCGGCGGAAGATCTCCTTCAGCTGCGAACGGTCAGGTGCCGAGAGCACGAGCTCGGCCGGTTCGCAGTCGATCTCGAGGTCGCGTCGCATCGTCGCGAGTTGCTTCGAGACCACCGCCTGCCCCGCGTGCTCCGTGATGTTCTTCGCGCGCGCGGGCGAGAGCTCGGCGGCGTGCTCGATCACCGCCTCGAGCGAGCCGTACTGCGCGATCAGCGCTCCGGCGGTCTTGTCGCCGATGCCGGGCACGCCCGGGATGTTGTCGCTCGTGTCGCCCTTGAGGCCGATGAAGTCCGGCACCTGGTCGGGCCGGACGCCGTATCGGGCCTCGACACGCTCGGGCGTGTAGACGTGCACATCGGCGACGCCGCGTGGGGTCATCATCAGGCACACGTTTTCGGAGCAGAGCTGGAAGGCGTCGCGATCGGTCGAGACGACGCAGGTGCGGATCCCGGCCACGTCGGCGCGGTTCGCAATCGTCGCGATCACATCGTCGGCCTCCCAACCCTCGAACTCGATGTTCTTGTAACCAAAGGCTTCGACGATCGGCCGGAAGTGCGCGAACTGCTCCCGCAGCAGCTCCGGCATCGGCTTGCGGCCCTCTTTGTAGACGATCTCCGCGGCCTCGGCGGCGGCCGCGCGGTGCGTCGGCCGCGAGTCCCACGCGACCGCGACGCCCTTGGGCCGGTAGTCGGAGAGCAGCTTGAAGAGCATGTTCGTGAAGCCGAGCAGCGCGTTGGTCGGCTGCCCGTCGCTCGTCGCAAGCTCCTCGGGGAGCGCGAAGAACGCACGGTAGGCCAGGTTGTTGCCGTCGACGAGGAAGAGGTCGGCCTCGCGCGCGGGCGCGTCGTCGAGCACGAGCTCGGCCCCCGTCAGCGTCTTCGGCACGGCGTGAACTGTATGCGTCCGTAGAAGGCACCCACGCAGATCCGCGAGGACTCCGATGCGATGCCACCCGCGCTCCTGTGAGCATGAGGCGAAAGGAGGTGCCGTGATGAAACGGTTCCTCGTGACCATCACCGCCGGGCTGATCGGGCTCGGCATTCCGGCTGCCCTCTCGGCGCCGATGCCTGCGAAGCCGAAGCCGAGCATGCAGCGGCTCGTCTACGGCGGGATGGCGAAGGACGTCGTCGGGCGCGAGAGTGTCGCGAAGCGAAACGGCGAGCGCGACGCGCTCTTCACTGTGAAGCTCACGACGAGCGAGCGGATCGTGCTCCAGCACGTCGTGTTGCAACGTGTGTTCGCCAAGGGTGGTTATGCGGAAGGCTGGGACACGAACCCCGGCACATCGGCGTCGATCCTCGCCGTGCAGCTCGACGGCAAGCGGCTGAACCCGGTCGATCGCGACCTCAACGCGTCGCTCGCACCCGGTAGCCACCGGCTCGACCTGTACGCGAACGACCACTACGGCGTCTTCGCGCCGGGCCAGCTCTACCGGGTCACAGCCGCGTTCCCCGACTTCGTCACCGCGACGGCGACGACGAAGCTGCGCGGATCGCCTCCGACGGTGACCGCGACCTTCACCGGGCTCGGCGACGACGTCGCCGGGCGCGGCACGGATCAGAAGCCGAACGGCGAGCCCGACGCCCACTTCGCGGTCACGCTCGACACGCACGGAAGCTGGCAGGTGATCGACAACGTCACGCTGCGGCGTCTCACGCCGGCGGGTGCGCTCGACCTGCCCATCTTCCACATGCAGGGCCCGCAGACCGCCGGCCTCAAGGTGAATGGGGCGCGGGTCGTCTGGCCGACCGAGATGCCCTGGTGGATCTCCGTCTACGTCCCGGTCAACCCGAAGGCGAGCCCGGTGAAGCTCGACCTGTATGCGAACGACCCGACGCCGAAGGACGAGCCGAGCTCGCTGTTTCGGCCGGGCCAGCAGTACCGCCTGACGGTCCATTTCACCGACTCCGGGTTGATGCCGGAGACGTTCACGATCCTCCACCTCTAGGACGCGGCCCCGACTCCCGCCGGGCGCAGGCGCGCCCGGCGGGAGTCGGTGTACGTTTCGGCGGTGCCCACGCCGTCGACCATCGCCGTCTTCTGTGCGGCCGCGCTGGCCCTGATCGTCGTCCCGGGACCGGCCGTCACCTACATCGTCACTCAGAGCATCGACAAAGGGCGGCGTGCCGGGCTCGTCTCCGCACTCGGGATCGCCTCGGGTGGGTTCGTACACGTGATCGCAGCGACGGTGGGCCTGTCGGCGCTGCTCGCGTCGTCGGCGACGGCGTTCACCGCCGTGAAGCTCGTCGGCGCCGTGTACCTGATCGCGATCGGGCTCCGGCGGCTTCTCGCCCGTGGCGAGAACGAGGTCGAGACGGAGTCAGCGCCGACCGCGACGGCGCCCCGCCGGCTGTTCATGCAGGGCGCAGTCGTGAACGTCCTCAACCCGAAGACGGCGCTCTTCTTCCTCGCCTTCCTGCCTCAGTTCGTCGACCCCGGGCGCGGGTCGATCGGCGAGCAGGTCGCGATCTTCGGCTGCCTCTTCGTCATCCTCGCGGTGCTCTCCGACAGCATGTACGCCGTCGCGGCCGCAGCGCTCGCGGGGAAGCTGCGGGCAAGCGCCCGCGCGCGGCGCATCAGGCGACTCGTCACAGGCGGCGTCTTCGTCGTGCTCGGCGTAACGGCTGCCACCGCAAAGCGCACGACGTAACACCGGGTGCAGCGGCTTCCGCTCCTCTCGGGCTCGCGCGTCGCGTGCGTCGACGTGCCCGACGACGGAGTCGTGCTGCGGCCGCCGGCGCCGCGCGTGGCGATCGAGGACGTGGGCTCGGCGGTGCGGCAGGCGCTGCGGTTCCCGCTCGCCGGCAAGCCGCTTTCCGAGCTCGTCACCCGCGGCGGCACGGCAACCGTCGTCATCGAGGTCCCGACACTGCCGATCCCGTCGGCCGCGCCCGAGCCCCGCCACGAGGCGATCGCCGTCACCGTCGACGAGCTCGAGCGGCTCGGAGTCGCACGCCTGACGATCCTCGTGGCGAGCGGTCTGCAGCGGCGGCCGTCGGCACGCGAGATCGGCTACTTCGTCCCGCCCGAGTTCCGTCGCCGTTTCCGCGGCACTGTGATCGTCCACGACGCGGAAGCCGAGAATCTGATCGAGCTCGGGCGGGCCGGATCGCTGCCGATTCGGGTCTCGCCCGCGCTCGTCGAGACCGACCTGATCGTGACCGTGACAGCCGCCGAGACGGTCCTGAACGGCGGACCGGCCGCGCTGCTGAAAGCCTGCGGTCGCGAGATGCTGCGAGCGTCGGGGGCGACCTCGCTCCTCGAGACGGGAATGTCGCAGGGCTGGGAGCTCGCGCGCGCGCTCGAGCGACTGCTCGCCGCCCGCGCCCCGGTCTTCGGCGTCTCGCTCGTCCTCAACCTTCCGCACGTGTTCGGCGGCTACCCCTACGAGGAGCAGATCCTCGAACGGCTGGCCCGGTCGCGACTGCGGCGCGGGTTCACGCTCGTTCCGGACGGCCTCCGGCGCCGGGTGATCGAGCGGGTACCGCGCGAGCTCACTGCGGCGGCCGTCTTCGGCGGCACGCCGTCAACGGCGCATACCGAGGCGCTCCTGCGCGCGATCGAGTTCAAGGGAGCGGCGCTCGACGAGCCGCTCGACGCAATCGTGATCGGCATCCCACCGACGACGCTCTCCTACCCGCGCGAACGCCCGAACCCGGTCATCGCCGCCTACCTCGGCCTCGGTCTGGCGCTGCGCCTGTGGAGGAATGCCTTTCCGCGTCCGCAGCGGTGGCACGGCGATCCTGCTGCACGACTTCCAGCGACGCTTCCCAGGCGCCGGCGCAGACGCCCTATCGCGCGCTCTTCTCGGATCCGCGAACGGCACGCGATCGAGCCGCGCTCCGGGAGGCCGAGCGCGCCGCGACCGCCGACGCGGGCGCGATCGCCGACTACCGCGCCGGCCGCACGGTGCACCCGCTCGAGCCGTTCCTCGCCTGGAGCGCATGCGACGCCGTCGCCAACCGCCTCGGCAGCGTGCTCGTCGCCGGCTGCCGAGACGCGGCGGCGGCACGGCAACTCGGCTTCGTGCCCGTACACGGCGTCGGCGCCGCGCTCGGCATGGCGCGCGGGAGCGGCGCCGAGCGGATCGGCTTCCTGCTCTCGCCGCCCTACTTCCCGCTGCTCGTCGGACGCGAATAGGACGGGGCCGGCGCGGCCCGCAAGCCGTCACCCCCGCCCTGGGTGGGGAGCCGTCCCGCCGCCCTCGACGCGCGACGATACCCACCAAAGACGCACGAAAGCGTGACCTTGTTGTGCCGATTGCGTGAAGCTTCATCCCCAACCGATTTGCTCGATGCCTGCACGGGACGAAGCGGACGGCCGCGGGACCCCGGTCGGCCGGTGCCTCGGCGCCCGACCGGTCAGCTCTCGCCGAGGTAGGCCTTGCGGACCTGCTCGTTCTGCCGAAGCCCGGCCGCCGAGTCCGCGAGCGCGATCGTGCCAGTCTCGAGGACGTAGCCGCGATGTGCCACCTCGAGCGCCCTCAGCGCGGTCTGCTCGACGAGTAGGACGGGCGTCCCCTGCCTGTTGATCTCGACCACGATCTCGAAGATCCGCTCGACGAAGATCGGGGCAAGCCCCATCGAGGGCTCGTCGAGAAGCAGCAACTGCGGGCGCGCCATCAGCGCGCGGCCCATGGCGAGCATCTGCTGCTCGCCGCCGGAGAGTGTGCCGGCGTTCTGGCTCTCCCGCTCCTTGAGCCGCGGGAAGAGGGTGTAGACGCGCTCGAGGTCCTCCCTGTACTCGGGCGTGCCTTTCTGCCGCTGATAGGCACCCATCTCGAGGTTCTCGAGCACCGACATCCGCGGGAAGACGTGGCGTCCCTCGGGCGACTGCGAGATCCCCATCTTCACGATCTCGTGTGCGGGCAGCTGCGTGATGTCCTCGCCGCGAAACGTGATCGTGCCCGTCCGGGCGTGATTGAGGCCGTTGATGGAGCGGAGCGTCGTCGACTTTCCCGCACCGTTCGCTCCGATCAGCGTCACGATCTCGCCTTCCCGAACCTCGAGCGAGATGCCCTTGAGCGCGTGGACGGCCCCGTAGTAGGTGTGGACGTCCCGAAGCTCGAGGAGCGTCTTCCCGTTCTGGGTCGTCCCGTTCTGGGTCACGCGATGGCCGCCTTCCCGAGATAGGCCTCGATCACCCGCGGATCGTGTTGGACATCGGCCGGGGTTCCCTCGCTGATCTTCTCGCCGTAGTCGAAGACGGTCACGCGTTCCGAGACACCCATCACGACCTTCATGTCGTGCTCGATCAGGAGAATCGTCAGCCCCTTCTCGTCACGCACACGGCGCACGAACTCGACGAAGGCAACCGTCTCTTGCGGGTTCATGCCGGCCGTCGGCTCGTCGAGCAGGAGAAGGGCTGGGTCGCTGGCGAGCGCGCGGGCGACCTCGAGCCGCCGCTGGTCGCCATACGGCAGGTTCTTCCCGTACTCGTCGAACTGGCGAGCGGCCAGACCGCAGTAGGCGAGCAGCTCGCGTGCCCGGGCATCCGCCGCCTCCTCCTCGCGCTTCAGACGCGGAGTGCGGAGGATCGACGCCCAGATGCCGCCCTTCAGCCGGCTGTGCATGGCGACCTCCACGTTCTCGACGGTGGTCATGTTGCGGAAGAGCCGGATGTTCTGGAATGTCCGGGCCATTCCGAGCTTCGTCACCTGGTGTGGGGGAAGCCCCGTGATGCGGACGCCGTCGAACGTGATCTCGCCCGAGGTCGGCTTGTAGACGCCGGTGAGGATGTTGAAGAACGTCGTCTTCCCGGCGCCGTTCGGGCCGATCAAGCTGACGATCTTCCCGGTGGGGATCGTGAAGTCGACGTCGTTCACGGCAACGAGGCCGCCGAACTCCTTGCGCACCGCGCGCGCGTCGAGGAGGAGGTGCTCGTCCGTCACGTCGAACCTTCGCGCCGAACGTCGTAGAGGTCGTCGTACACGTCGGCGTCGGGCAGTGGCTCTGTCTCGTGGAGCTCCGCCTTCCGTCGCGAGCTCGGAATGAGGCCCTCGGGGCGGAGAAGCATCATGATCACGAGCAGCACCCCGAAGATCAGCGACTTGTATCTCGGGATGTCGACGGCGAGACCAGGGAGGTTGTTGATGCCGTCGCCGATCTTCCCGAGGCCTTTGAAGTTCAGGTACTCGAGCACGAGCGCGCCGAGCATGACGCCGTAGATGTTCCCCATCCCGCCGACGACGACCATGACGAGGACGATGATCGAGATCGAGAACGAGAAGCTCGTCGGGAAGACGGAGCCGATGAACGAGCCGTAGTACGCGCCGACGATCCCGCCGAAGATCGCCCCGATGCCGTAGGCCCAGAGCTTCGTCCGCATCAGAGGGACACCCATCGCCGAGGCCGCAATCTCGTCCTCACGCACCGCAACCCATGCGCGCCCCATCTTCGACCGCTCGAGCCTCCGAATCACGAATACCGCGATCAGCACCATGAACACGATCGTGAAGTACCAGGGCTTCAGATCGATGCCCGAAAACCGACTCCGGGAAGGCTCCGCCGGTGAGCGAGTCGAGACCTCCGCCGAAGCCCGGCCGATCGAGGCTGCGAACCCCCCGGACGCCGTTCGTGAGATTAACGGTGATGAAGTCGATGAACGGAGGTGCGCCCTGCACGCCGCCCGGCACCGGCAACGAGTCGGCGTTCCGGAACACGTCCGGGATGATCTCCCCGAACCCGAGCGTCACGATCGCCAGGTAGTCCCCCCGCAGTCGAAGCGTCGGCCAGCCGATGATCACGCCCGCGATCGCCGCTACGACCCCTCCGAGAAGCAGGACGAGCCACATGTTGATGTGGAGCCCGGGAGCGCCCTCGCGCGCGTTCGAGAGGATGTTGAAGTCGATTCCCTGGAACTTGTCCGATGCGAACCAGCCGACCGTGTACGCACCGAGCGCGAAGAAGGCGACGTATCCCAGATCGAGCAGGCCTGCGAAGCCGACGACGACGTTCAGCCCAAGAGCGAGCATCGCGTAGACCACCATCAGGATGACCACGTCGAGCTCGAGTCCGAGAGCGTCGAGGGTCAGATATCTGAGCGGCATCAGGTCGTACCAGAAGGGATACGTGAGAGCAACGGCGAGCAGCGTGAGCGGGAGCCAGCGCTCCCAACTGGAGAAGACGCCTCTCGCTCTCGCGCGGAGGCCTGCGGTATCCGAGCCCGTCACTGGCCCTCGGGCGTACGCTCGCCGAGCACGCCCGACGGGCGAAAGACGAGGATCAGGATGAGGATCGTGAAGATGGCCGTGTACGTCCAACGGGCGTCGCCGAAGCCGTCGTTGTAAGCCGCGATCAGCCCGATGATCACGCCGCCCAGAACTGCACCGCTGAGATTGCCGATGCCGCCGAGGACGGCCGCCGTGAACGCGATCAAGCCGAGCCGGAACCCGAGCGTGAAGTACGTCGTCCCCACGTACAGCGACCAGACGACGGCGCCGGCACCGGCGATTGCACCGCCGAGCGCGAAGGTGAACGAGATCGTGCGGTCGACGCTGATTCCCATCATCGCGGACGCATCCCGGTCCTGCGCCGTCGCACGCATCGCCTTGCCGGGCTTCGTCCTCTGCACCAGCAGGGTCAGGGCGACCAGCACCGGGATCGTGATCAGGAGCACCATCAGGTCCCGCACCGTGTAGTACGGGTAGTCGCCGAAATCGAGCAACGTCCCGTTCTTGCCGATGAGCACGGTGTCGGGGACGATCTGCGGGATGGCGATGCGGCCCTCACCCTTCCACGCCAGACCGACGCCCTGGAGGATGAAGGAGAACCCGATGGCGGTGATCAGGGGCGCGAGCCGCGGCTGGTTGCGGAGCGGCCTGTAGCCGATCCGCTCGATCGCCACGTTGATCGCCAGGCAGAACACCACCGAGAAGGCGAGGGCCATCGCGATCGCGTAGGCCTTCGCCGCTCCCGATGAGTCGACGGTCACCGCTGTCCCGATCGGAATCGAGATCGTGAAGAAGAGCAGCGGGATCTGGAGCGACCCGTCGGCGAAGATCGACTGGGTCTGGAAAGTTCCGAGCATGAAGATATCGCCGTGGGCGAAGTTGATCAGCTCGATGATCCCGTAGACCAGCGTGTATCCGAGCGCGACGAGCGCGAAGATCATCCCGTTCGAGAGGCCGATCACCGTGACCTGCGCGAAGCGCTGCGGCTCGTCGACGGCCGACTTGATCAGCCAGTAGCCGAGGCTGAGGAGGATGAGCGCGCCGAAGATCCAGCGGAGGAGATCCGAGGTCGGGGGGAGCCGGCGGACTGCGACGGGTGAGGGAGCCGGAATCTCTGTCACTGGAGGAATCGGGGGGCGGGTTAACCCGCCCCCCGTTTCTTGTCGGTCGTTGTCTTCTGCTTCTCGGTTAGGAGACGGCGAGCGACTTGCTCCAGACCCACTTCGCCTGTGCACCGTCTGCCTTGAAGAGCTGTTCGGTGCCCGCGGACGGGTCCCCATCTGGGTTGAACGACATCTCTCCGGTCGCGGTGTCAGCGAGGCTCGCCGCGAACATCTTCGTGACGATGTCCGAGCGCGACCCGTCGGAGTTGGCGATCGCATCGAGCAGGATCTGTGCCGCGGTCGCCGCGTAGAGGGTGTAGACCTGGATGTTCGCGTCGGCTCCGATCTTCTCCTGGAACCCCTTGACGAACTCCGCCCCCGTCCCGGTGAGCTGGCTCGCCGGCAGCGTCGGTGCGGTGCCCCAGGCGCCGTTTGCGTTGTCGGCGCCCGCGTCCTTGAACAGCGAGTCGAGCACGAAGCCGTCGGACACGAGCAGCTTCACCGTCTCGTTGTCGCCGAGGACGTTGACCTTGTCCTTGATCAGCTGACCACCGTTGTTCGGCGAGACGCCGCCGATGTAGATCGCGTCGGCGCCGGTGGCCTTGATCTTCGTCATCAGAGCGGTGTAGTTCGGAGCGTCCTTGTCCCACCCCTCGTGGCCCGCGACCGTGAGTCCGATCGTCCCGGCAGCATCGTCGAACGCGTCGGCGACGCCCTTCCCGTAGAGCTCCTTGTCGTCGAGGATGAAGACGCTCTTCACGCCGAGCTCGTCCTTCATGAAGCTGGCGCCGACCTTGCCCTGGTAGTCGTCCGAGGCGACCACGCGGGCGTAGTTCCGCGTCCCGGACGGGTAGTACTTGTCCGGCTCACCCGTCTCGGTACCCGGGGCGGAGTGCGTCAGACCGGCGTATGTGTTCGCCGGGCTGATCATGGCGACTCCCGCCTCGTTCAGGATCGGGATGATGATCGCCGCGCAGCCCGAGTTGTAGGTGCCGATGACGCCGACGATCGAGGTGTCGTCCGCGTAGCGCGGGCGTTCGACGCGCACAGCGCCTCGTCCCAGTTCCCCGTCGACGCGATCGCATCGTCGTTCGACTCGTACTCGATCGTGTAGTCGCCGGCCTTGTTGTCGGCCTGTTCGAGCACGTACTTGATCGCTTCGACCATCTGCCCCGTCTGCACGAGGTTCGAGCCCTGCAGCGGCAGGTCGGAGACGATCTTGAGGGTGTTGTTGTTCCCGCCGCCGCCGCAGCCCGCGAGGCTCGCGGAGAGCGCCACGGCCATGACAGCCAAAAGTGCAAGGAATCCGCGACTTCTCAACTGGTCCTCCTCTTGACGCATTGACATCGACCCGCGCGCGCCGAGGCCCGCGTCGAGAGCGCAAGTATCGGAGGATTCGCAGCAAGAAGCAACCGGGTACGGCGGATCGACGAGGAGAAAGGCTGCAACTCCGGCCGGAACGTTCGCAGGGAGCCTGCTCGGTCCGTCTAGAACGGCCGTCTGGGGGGCCGCGAAACCCGGCTACGATCCGCCGGAGACAGGCCGAAGTGGCGGAACTGGCAGACGCGCCGGACTCAAAATCCGGTTCCCTTCGGGGAGTGTGGGTTCGATTCCCACCTTCGGCATCGAGGAACGGTGCGGCCGTCGCGGCCTCCGGCGAATCTCTCAGGCGCCCAGCCCGAACCCACGAAGACGCCCCCAAGCCGGCTGAGACGTAGCGGCGCGCGAGAGCGCGCCGCTACGTCTCGTGCAGCGCACTACGGAAGGCTGAGGAAGCCCTCCTGGCGCGCAAGCCACTCGGCACCCATGCCCGCGTGGCCACTCCGTCCGCCTCCGGTGATCTTGGCGTACGCGCCCGTCCCGCCCACGGCCTTCCACGTGCCGATGCCGACGCCGGGGCGGAAATCGAAGCCCGGGGCGTTTTCGTTCGAGACGTCGACCCACTCGTTCCGCTCTCGAATCGAGAGGTTCCCGCGCTTCCCCTTGAATGTGTAGGTGTTCTGATAGATGAAGACCGTCTGCCCCTCGCGCATCACGGTGGGGGCGGGTTCTTTGTAAACGACGCTCACCGTGCCCGAGTCGGGCTTGAGCGTGCCGGCCTGCAATGGCGTGAGCACGAACGTGCCGTTCGCCAGGCCCTTCATCGAGATCGCCACCCGCTGTTTCGCTGCCTCAGGGCCGGCCGCCGCAACGGACGTCAGCGTGACCGCCGCCACGAGCGCGACGAGTAGGGCGTGCCGAGCTTTCATTTCGTACCTCCTCGAGACTCGATCTGCTCGCATGTCGAATCCGATGATCGACGCGGGTCGTTTCAGGTCCGTTTCAGACGAGCAACAGCTGGGGCCCCGGCCGGGAGGCAAGGCGCATGAGTTCCCGATCCGGGGGACCGCTCGAGGTGTAGGACGAAGGCACCAAGGCGGCTGAGACGTGAGCGGCGCGCGCTCACGCGCCGCTCACGTCTCATGCAGCCGGCTTATGTGGGTGTTCCGAGAGCGGTCAACGCAGGGTCGAGGTGAATGACCTTTTCGAATCGAGCCCGATCCGCCGCAATCGTGACGCGGACCGGAGCGCCGTCGGCGGCCTGAACAGTCCGGCCACTCTCCGGGCCCTCGCGTTCGATGACGGCGAGCCGCTTGTTTGCGTAACGGCCAACGTTCGGCTCGACGAGGACGGCGGCTGCGAGCTGGTCCCAGAAGTAGAACGGCGCCGGCAGGAACAACGTGATCAGTCGTCGCACGAACGCCGCGCTCGGCGATCGCCCCAGCCGCGCGGCGACGGCCGCGTTCAATGGCACGTCGTTCGCTCGCGTCGAGCGGGACGAGTGTGATCGGCAGCCCGGAGCGGAACACGACGCTCGCAGCTGTGGGATCGACGTAGAAGTTCCATTCGGCATACGGGTTCTTGATCGTTGAGGGCCATGTGATGTTCCCGGGGACGCCGACCGCGCCACCCATCATGGTCACCGACCGGATCTTGGCGCTGAGTGCTGCCCCTCCGTGGAGAAGGACGGCGGCGAGCTCGGTCGGCGGCCCGAGTGTTAATACGTCCACACGGCCCGGGGCCGGCTGGAGCGCCGCTCGGAGCACCTGCTCCCCGGACGCTGCCGGCGTGCGCGCCGGCCTCGCCGGTCGCGGGAGCCCCCAAAAGTTGTCGGTGATGTCACGCCACGCTTTCGGGAGGCGGTGCTCCCTTCAGCGGCCGCGGCCGTCCCGCAGCCGACCGGAATGTCCGGCTTGCCGGCCAGCGCGGCGAGCGAAAGCGCATTCGTCGCTCCCCTCGGACAGCGGGCCTCGCCGTCACCGTCGACCACGATCGCGATTACCTTCACGTCAACGCGGGCAAGCAGGTACAGCAGCGCCATCGCGTCAGAGATGTCCATGTCGGTTTCGACGATGACGTACTGGGGAACGGCGCTTGCCGTGCCGGTTGCTCCGGAGGTGCTTGTAGCAATCGCCGTCGCGCCGGCGGTCGGCACTGCCAGCGCGACGAACGGACCAACCGCCACGATCGTCAAGATCCGACTCTTCATCGCAGCCTCCGCTATCTCTTCTGCCCGGGCGACCAGGCAAACCAGCCTTCGTTCGCGGGGCTGCGCGTCGATTCCGCTGTCCGCTCCCGTCTGCCTTCATGATGTAGACCTCCGGGTTGCCGTCGCGCGTGCTTCGGAAGGCGATGGAGCGACCGTCCGGCGACCAGGCGGGATCGGCGTCGAAAGCCGCGTTGCGCGTCAAGCTCCGTTGCCCGCTCCCGTTGGCGTTCATGACGTAGACCTCGGAGTTGCCGTCGCGGTCGCTGACGAAGGCGAGCTTCCGCCCGTCGGGCGACCCGGCAGGAGTGGCGTCGGCCCCCACCGGCTTCGGCGTCAGGTTCCGCAGCCCGCTGCCGTCGGCATGCAGACGTCCAGTCGGATCCCTGAGGCTGCCGTTGAGTCGCACGAATGCGATCTTCTTCCCGTCGGGCGACCACGCGGATCGGATGCGAGCTCGCCACCGGGACCGACCCTATAGCCGGTGAGCTTCGCGTCAGGTTCCGCAGTCCGCTCCCGTCGCTGTTCATGACATAGAGGTTGAAGCAGATTGGCCGCAGCCTCCCTCATCGCTCGGAGGCGAGTTTTCCGCCCGTCGGGCGACCACCGCAAGAGATCTCTCCCGCCCCGCCGCCCTCCTCGTCAGGGCCCGGTGCTGCTCCCGGTCGCGTTCGTGACGTCGACCCTGCCGCCGCTCGAACGCGATCGTCCGGCCGTCGGGCGACCAGGCAGGAGCGCCCCCGTTGCGCGCCAGCCTCCGCTGCCCCCTTCCGTCGGCGTTCACGGCGGAGATGCCGATGGTGCCGTCGCCCACGCTTTCGAAGGCGATCCTCCGCCCGTCGGGCGACCGCGCAGGCGTACGGCCCGTACGGCCCAACACATTGCCCGTTAGCCTCCACTGCCCGCTCCCGTCGGCGCTGACGACGTAGAGCCGGTTGACTCGTTGCGGACCGCGGGTGATGAAGGCGATCTTCGCCTCGACTTCACAGCGTCCACGGCGAACCGAGACCCCTTGGCCAGCGCGGATGCGGCCCCGGAGGTAGCGGCTAGCCCGAAGGTCACGACAAGGGCGGCACCGAGGAGTTGGATTGGATTCGAGGGCATCACCATCCCCTTTCGCTCGTTCTATTCGACTGTGGAAGCCGATGATCGACCCTGCCCGTTTCAGGTCTGTTTCAGCGGCGCAACAGTCTGTTAGCGTCCTCGGCCGGGAGGCAGGCGCATGGAGTTCCGGGTTCTGGGACCGCTCGAGGTGTGGAACGAAGGCGGCGAGGTTTCCCTGGCCGGGCCCAAGCCGCGCGCGCTTCTCGCCGTGCTCCTCCTCCACGCCAACGAGGTCGTCCCCGCCGACCGGCTGATGACGACTCTGGGGCGAGGACTCGCCCGACGGCGCCGCCGCCGCACTGCGAGTCAACGTCTCACGGCTTCGCAAGGCGCTGCCGCCGGACGTGCTGACGACCAGGTCGCCCGGCTACCTCGTCCGGGTCGAGCCTGACGAGCTCGATCTCCACCGCTTCGAGCGGCTCGTGGACGAGGGGAGGAGCTTGCTCGCTCGCGGCCTTGCGGCCGACACGTCGGGGCGGCTACACGACGCGCTGGTCGCTGTGGAGGGGGCCCGGCGCTCGCGGACTTCGCCTACGAGAGCTTCGCCCCAGGCGGCCATCGCCCGGCTCGAGGGAGATCCGCCTCGCAGCGCTCGAGCTCCGGATCGACGCCGACCTCGCACTCGGGCGCCACGACGAGCTGGTCGGGGAGCTCGACGTACTCGTCGCCGAGCACCCGCTTCGCGAGCGCTTTGCGAAGGCAGATCTGATGACGGCGCTGTACAGGTCGGGCCGGCAGGCTGAGGCGCTGGACGCCTACCAGGCCGCGCGACGTGCGCTCGTCGACGAGCTCGGGATCGAGCCAAGTGCCGCGCTCCAGGAGCTGGAGCGGGCGATCCTTCGGCAGGACCCGTCGCTCGATGCCGAAACGCCGGCGCCGGCGGCTCGTCGCCATCACGAGGAGCGGTGAGATCCTCGTCGCGATCACGAACGAGTCGCGCGTCGACGCACTGCTCGCGGTGGCCGCGGCGCTCATTGGGGACCCGCCTCGCGTCTCTGATCCTGGCCCGGCTCGTGGCGGACCCGGCCACGCTGGTCCGCGTCGGCCTGGCTCGAGGAGCGCCGGACTGCACTCGAGAGGCGCAAGGGGTCGTGGCCCGTGCGGCCTCGTTCGCGTCGACGGCGCCGGGTGAGGAGCTGACTCGGCTCGCGACCAGTTCGACGTAGAGCTCCTGCTCGCCGACGCGCCCGACGAGCTTCTGGCCGACGGAGCTCCCGACAAGCAGCTCACCGCCGTCCTCGCGCAGACGCCGTGCGACGTGGCCCTGCTCGTTCCTCGGGAGACGACGCGCGAGGGTCCCGTGCTCGTCCCGTTCGGAGGGGCCGAGCACGACTGGGCGGCGGTCGAACTCGGCGCGTGGTTCGCGCGGGCCCGCCAGGCGCCGCTCCGGCTCGCGGGCGTCGGCGCCCTACCGGAGCACGGCAAGCGCGACGCGAGCCGCCTGCTCTCGCACGGCGCGCTCGCGGTTCAGCGCGTCCTCGGGCATCTCCAGCCGAGCCGCTGCTGACTCCGCCGGGCGAGGAGGGCATGCTGGAGGCGAGCCGCGACGCCGGCCTGCTCGTCGTCGGGCTGTCGACTAGGTGGCACCACGAGGGCCTCGGCCCGGCTCGGCTTCAGACTCGCCAGAGAGGCCCGCGCCGCCCACGCTGCTCGTGCGGCGCGGCCTGCGCCCCGGCGGCCTCGCTCCGCCGGCGACGCTCACTCGCTTCACGTGGTCGATTCGCTCCTCGGTCGGGACCCGCTCCTAGCAGGCCGGCTCGAACGGCACCGGCGCGATGCAGACCTCGCCGCGCACGACATCCGCGTAGATCCCGTGGTCGTTGTACTCGTAGCGCCATTTGTAGAGGCCCGGCTGCTGAGGCGCGAACACGTAATAGGTCTGCTGTTTGATCGTCCCGTCGTCCTCGTGGAAGGTAGGCCCTCGGTGCAGCGTCAGCTCTTTCAAGTCGGCATCCGGCGTGCTCGCCTTCCCAGAACAAGCGCTCCTCGATCTGGCCGAGGTACTTCATGACGTCGCCGACGCTCATGTCAAGCTCTCGACGTCCTCGGGCTCGGGCCACCAGAAGGTGCCGCCGAAGAAGTACTCGTCCTCGGTCCACCTCAGGGGGTGCCCGGGCTCGGTGCCGACGAATAGCCGGAACTCACATTCCATCGCCGACGGCGTGTCCCACAACTCCGCAAACGGAACGGTCTTGAGTGTGCTCATGTCCTTCGTGTCGCACACGTGCCCATCGCCACCGCTGAGGGCGATAGCGGAAACGGCCAGCACCGCGGAGAACAACGTTGCCGAGAGCAGTGCGACCAGCGCTCGCTTCATGTCCTGCCTCCCTCGTGTCGAATGTCGTGAGAGCGTGCGCTCGTCGCGTTTCAAGCTCGTTTCAGCGCTGCAACTGCCGGCTGTCGGCCCAGCGGGCTCAGCCTGCGCAGGCCGGCTCGTATGGCCGGCCGGGAGGGACTTCCTCCCACTCTCCGCGGGTCAGCTTGCGGTTCGCGATCGTGCAGGCGCGCTGCGCCCAGGACTCCGGGTCGATGTTCGACAGGCGCCCCGGCCGTCGCCGTTCGTGACCAGGAGGCGGCGTCCGTCAGGGGACAGGTCGAGCATCGCCTCGCGGCTCCCGGCCCCGATCCTCGGGCCGATCTTGGCCCCTGTGGCCACGTCCCAGAGGGACGCGAAGCCGTCGCCGCCGGAGATGGCGATCATGCTCGAGTCGGGGCTGAACTCGATCGACCACACGGCATTGCCGACGTTCTGCTCGAGTTCTCCGACGAGCTTGCCGGTGCGGACATCCCAGATGTGCACCAACAAGTCGGCGCCCGAGGTCGCGAGCAGGCGGCCGTCGGGACTGAAGGCGATCGTCCAGCCAAGGACGTAGGGGCCTGTGATTTCCAGCTTCGCGACCCGCGACCGGCGGGCGACGTCCCAGATCTCCGCTTCTCCTCCTCCTGTTTGCTGGTACCCCTCGCGAACGAATGCGACAAGAGGCTCGGTCGGGCTGAAGGCGACATCGCCCGCGGTGCGGCCGTCGCCGATGCGGCCGAGCGAGGCGCCGGTCGCGACGTCCCAGAGCCTCACGCCGGTCCCGCCCGCCGTGGCGAGCATCGCGCCGTCCGCACTGATGCTCACGCCGAAAGTGCCTTTCACGTCGACCTGGAACGGACCCTGCCGGACCGTTCGTGATTTCAGATCCCAGACCGTCGCCAGGCCGCTCTGGCTGACGGCACCGAGCGTCTGTCCGTCCGCACTGAACGCAAGGTCAGTGACCTCGCCGGCGGTCCCCGCGAGGACCAGGTTGACCGGGGTGAGCCTACTCGCGTCCCAGAGCCGGATCCCGTCCAAGTTGAGGCCGACGGCGATCATCCGCCCGTCCGGGCTGAATCTCCCCGGGTGCCGGTCCGGCCATTCCCAGGCGCCTCGGTCGTCCGTGAAGGTGAGCCGTCGTCCGAACCATCGCTCCCCGCTGACGTCCCAGACGATCGTCGTCCCGTCGGCACTTGCCGTGTAGAGGGTCTTCCCGTCGGGGCTGAAGGCCGGCTGCCAGACCGAGTCGAGTGGCCGCGCAGCGTCTCGCGGGGAATCAGCGTGCCGGCATCCCAGAGGGTCACCGTCCCGTCGCGGCTCGTCGACACGATGCTCTTCCCGTCCGGGCTGAAGAGCAGCCAGATCGGATTCGATGCGAGCGTGCCTCTAGACTCCCGCACGGCTCCCGTGCGCACGTCGATCATCTGGATGCCGTCGTCGAGGCCGATCGCGGCGCTGCGCCCATCCGGACTGATGGCGAGCGCGCGATATCCCTCTGGGACCTCGTGCGTCCTGGTCTGCTCGCGGTTCTCGAGATCCCACCAGGTGAGCTTGCCCACGGTCGAGGTCGTCGCGAGCGGCCGTCGGGCATCAGCGCGATGCTGGGATCCGTCCACCACTGGGAGAGCCAACGGCCGGTGAAGCCTTCCGGCTCGATGCGGGATCCGATCGCCCGCAGCGTGGCGGCGTCCCGAATCGTGATCCAG
>CAVVQY010000014.1:0-93339 GCA_963750545.1 uncultured Actinomycetes bacterium
CGAACGGCCCGATCACAGCGAGGTGGAGCGCCTTCGAGTCGATCAGCTCTCGCCCGACGCGCTGGACGTCCTCGACCGTGACCTTGTCGAGCTCCGCGAGCAGTTGCTCGGGCTCGAGCGTGTCGCCCTCGAGCACCTCGCGGCGGAGCCCGTACATGACGAGGCCCTGCGGGCTCTCGGTGTGGAGCACGAAGCGGCCCTTGGCGAACGCGCGCGCCTTCTCCAGTTCGTCGCTCGGCACGGCCTCGTCGGCCATGCGCTGGAACTGCTCGACGATCACCTTGATCGCGTCGTCGATGCGCGCGAGGTCGACGCCCGCCTGCGCGTAGAGCGAGCCGGCATCGGTGTAGGAGTGGTTCGAGCCGTGGACGGAGTAGGCGAGGCCTCGCCGCTCGCGCACCTCGAGGAAGAGACGCGACGACATGCCCGAGCCGAGCACGGTTGCGAGCATCTGGAGCGCGTAGCGATCAGGATGCTCGAGCGGCAGGCTCGGGACGCCGACCACGATCTGCGCCTGGTCGGAATCCTTGTGGTGGACGCGCACGTGCGGGCCGTCGCCGGCGTCGTGCAGCGCGCCGCGCTCGAGCGTCGCGCGGCCGTTCGCCGGCATCTCGCCGAGCATCCCCTCGAGCGTCGGGACGAGGTCGTCGCCGACCATGCCGCTGACGCCGATCACCATGCGGTCCGGCGTGTACCAGCGGTTGATGTAGTCGAGGAACGTGTCCCGGTTCGCGTCGCGGATCGTGTCCTTCGTGCCGAGCGTCTCCCAGCCGAGCGGGTTGTCGCCGAACATCAGCGCCTCGTAGACCGAGCCGATGTAGTCGCGCGGCGTGTCGAAGTACATGTTCATCTCCTCGAGGATCACGCCCTTCTCGCGCTCGATCTCCTCGGGGTCGAACTTCGAGTGCCGGATCATGTCGATCAGCACGTCGAGCGCGACGTCGCGGTCGGCGCCCGCGCAGCGGACGTAGTAGCCCGTGTACTCCTTCGAGGTGAAGGCGTTGAACTCGCCGCCGATCCCGTCGACGAGCGTCGTCAGGTCGCGTGAGTTCGGGCGCCTCTCCGTGCCCTTGAAGAACATATGCTCGGCGAAGTGGGCGATTCCGCGATTGCCCTGATCCTCGTAGCGCGACCCGGCCGCCAGCATCACGAAGCACGCGACCGACTGCGCGTGCGGCAGCGGTGCGGTGAGGACGCGAAGGCCGTTGGGCAGCGTCTGGCGCTCGAAGACGGACATCGACTCGCGATGCTATAGAGAGCGGCCATGCCCGGCGAAACGAAACGAGCGGTGCTCGCGCAGCCGGAATGGCTGCGACAGGTGCCGACCGGGGTGCGGCTGCCGGAGGGCGCGCGGGTCGTCTTCACCGGCTGCGGGACGTCGTTCCACGCGGCCCAAACAGGCGGGTTGGCCGTGCAGGCGCTCGAGGCGGTGCTCTCGCCGCCGGATGCGGATCTGCTCGTCTGCATCTCGCACGAGGGCGACACACCGCTCACGCTCGAGGCGGCGCGGGCTTTCCCGGGGCCGAAGTGGCTCGTCACCGGCAAGGCGAGCTCGCAGCTCGCGGAGCTCGCCGAGGAGGTTGTCGTCTGCACGCCGGAGGTCGAGCGGTCGTGGTGCCACACCGCGAGCTATACGTGCGCGGTCGCGGCGATCGCGTCCTTGCATGGCGAGGACGTGTCGTGGCTGGCGAACGCGGTCGAGGAGGCGCTGCGATTCGCGGAGCCGACGCCGACGCAGGGCAAGATCCTCGTCGCCGGCGCGGGCCGAGATTGGCCGACCGCGCAGGAGGCGGTGCTGAAGCTACGCGAGGGAGCCTGGCTCTCTGCCGGAGCACACCAGACCGAGCAGCTCCTGCACGGCCATCTGGCCGCGATCGACGAAACGGTGCGCGCCTACGTCCTCGAAGGCGAAGGCCGAGCCGCCGAGCGGGCGCGCGACGCGGTCGCGGCGCTGCGCGAGCTCGGCTGCGAGACGACCCTCGTCCCGACCCGGCATCCGGCCGTGGACATCGTCCGCTTCCAGCTCCTCACTTTGGCGCTCGCGGAAGCGCGAAGCATCGACCCGGACCGGATCCACCGTGACGACCCGCGCTGGGAACGCGCCCGGGCCGCATATCGCTGACTTCTGACTTCGCTCGTCGAGCCGCGACCCGGTTGCGCGCTCGATCCGCCGTGAAATAGTCTCGGCGAACCGCCGCCCGCGGCCGCGGCGGAACGTTCAACCGAACATGGAGACGGAGATGGCGGAACTCGAGGGCAAGGTCGCGTTCGTGACCGGAGGGGGAAGCGGGATCGGTGAGGCGACGTCGCGCGCCTTCGCGGCCGCTGGAGCCCGAGTGGTGGTGGCCGCCCAGCACGAAGCAAACGCGAAGGTCGTGGCTGACTCGATCAAAGAAAGCGGTGGTGAGGCGCTACCAGTCGGATTCGACACCTCGGACGAGGCACAGGTGACGACGGCGGTCGACGCGGCTGTGCGCGCGTTCGGCGGGATCGACATCCTCCACAACAACGCTGCGATCACGAGCGTCGCGTTCATGATGCGCGACGGCATGATCCACGAGCTCGACGTCGAGCTCTGGGATCAGACGATGGCCGTCAACCTCCGCGGGTACATGCTCTGCACGAAGCACTGCCTGCCGCACATGCTCGCGCGCGGAGGCGGCGTGGTCGTCAACACTGCCTCCGGCGCGGGCATGCAGGCCGAGGTCGTCCGGTCTGCCTACGGAACGTCGAAGGCGGCGGTGATCGGGTTCACGCGCAACGTGGCCACGCAGTACGGGAAGCAGGGGATCCGCTGCGTCGCCGTCGTGCCAGGGCTGATCATGACTCCCACGGTCGCCGCCAACATGCCTCCGCCCATGATCGCGATGATGAGGCGGCACCATCTGACCCCCGAGATCCCGGTGCCGGAGGACATCGCGAACGCGGTCGTGTTCCTCGCATCCGACCGCGCCGCCTTCATCACCGGCGTCGCCGTGCCCGTCGACGGCGGCTTCTCGGTTCACTCGCCGTCATACGCGGACGAGCTGGCGTTCTACGCCGCCGGGTCGGGCGCTGCGGCGGCGGCCGTGGCCGACACCTTCCGCGCCGCGCTCGCCGCCCGCACAAGACCGATCGGCGCGGATGAGACTGCACTGCTCGAAGGAGCCGTCTCGGACGGCGTCGTCTGGCGCGGCGCACCGACCGGCTCCACCTGGGGGAGAGACGACCTCGTCACGCACTGGAACGAGCTTGCCAGTCACGGCCAGGGAACGACGCAGGTCGCGGTCGCTGACGTCTATGCCGACGACACGCACGTCGTCGGCGTGCTCGAGATCTCGGCGGCGGGCGGCGGCCGTACGATCAGGCAGGCAAACCTGTTCCATCTCGATGTGCAGGGCAAGGCGACCGCGGTCTGGTCGCTGCCCAGCGACGCCGCGATCCTGGAAGCGTTCGAGACGGGCGATCCGGTGCGCGAGCATCCCAACCTGGCACGGTTTCGCGCGGCCGAGGAGGCACGCGCGCGAAACACCTTCGACGCCGGCGATCTGGAAGTGATCGGACTGTTCCTCCGCGAGGACGTCCACTGGCGTAGTCCGTGGGGTGCCGGCCCGAGCAGTCGCGACGAGGTCGTACAGCAGTTCGAGGCGTTCAAGGAGTCGACCGGCGGGACGATGGGCCTCGCCCTCGGCGAGGTGTTCGCCGACGACACGCACGCCCTCTCGCTCGTGCGGCTCACAGCCGACCGGCCCGACCGGCCCGACAAGCACATGGACGTCAAGGAAGCCAACGTCTTCCACCTCGACAGCGAAGGCCGGGCCTACGAGTTCTGGGGCGTCGCCGACGACCAGGCGGCGATCAACAGCTTCTGGACCGATTGATCCGCGGCAGGCCGGCCGCGGCCATCGCGACGACCCGCGCTGGGCTCCCGGGCCCGCGCGGGGTATCGCTGATTAGGCCTCGGCGCCGGGCTCGCCGAGACGACGACCCACGATGCTAGTCCGTCATGCGGAACGCGACCTCGTATTTCTTGACCGACGTGCGCTGGCCGGGAGTGTCGCCCGACGGCATCGCGTTGAGCGCCTCGTCGCCGCGTCGGTATTCGTCCTCGGTGTCGAAGAAGAGAATCACGAGCGACTTCTCGGCCTCGGGATCGTGAAGAACGACGAACTCCTTGGCCGGCACGTTGTCCGGCCGCTCGCTGGCCTCCATCTCGCGTTGCATCTCCGCGATCCGGTCGCTGCTGACGCCATCGAAGGACACGACTCGTGCGAATGGCATAACCGCCTCCTTGTCGAGAGTGCGACTGACTGTAAACCCTCGAGGAATCGCCGGCGACGTTGATCGCGCCACAGGCCAGCAACAGCTCGAGGGCGCCCAGAGTGTTCGTCAGCCGACTTGCTCGATGATCTCGACCAGCTCGTCGAGGCGGTAGCCCTGCTGGCGGGCGAAGTCGACGAGCTCCTTCGCTCGCTGGACGACGGCGCCACGTTCGGGCGTCCCTGCAACCGAGATGCCACGCCCGCGCCGGAACTCGAGCAGTCCCTCGTCGCGGAGCAGCCGAAGCGCACGCAGCACGGTGTTCGTGTTGACGCCGAGGACGGCGGCGAGATCCTCGCGGCGGAGGCGCTCTCCCGGCTTCGCCTCTCCCTCGGCGATCGCCCGTCGAATCTCACGGCGACTTGTGCGTACAGATCCGTGGGGTCGCCCGGTCGACCTTGACATCCAGCATGGTGCTAGTAACACTATCGCAACTGGATCGGAGGTGCAGCTGTGACCGTCACCGCCCCGCCTCGCCGCCTCGCTCGAGCGATCCCGTCGACCGCGAGGAGCTCGAGGCCCTCGTCGAGGCGCTGATCGAAGAGGCGAGACAGTCGCGCGCGGCGCGAGCGCATCCGGGGCTCTCCTGCGCTCATCACCCTCGGGGGAGTGGCGTTTCACGCTCTTCGACGCACCGCTCAGTCGCAGACCGCTTCGCCCGACTCGCCGTCGGCAGCCTTCCGCCGCGACGGCGAAGTCGAGGATCGCCTTCATTCGCATCTTGGTCCGCAATCCACACCGAGCTCTACGTCATGAACGCCGACGGACGGGGCGAACTGAGGCAACGCGGGGCTCGACGGTCACCTGGTCGCCCGACGGCGGAAGATCGCTTCATCAACCGCTCCGACGGCAACTCCGAGGTCTACGTCATCAACGCCGACGGTAGCGGGCTGCGGAACCTGACGCGCAGCGGATTACGACGCTCCTGCCTGGTCGCCCGACGGATCGCCTTCGTAAGCAGCCGCGACGGCAACCGCAGTCTACGCATGACGCCGACGGTAGCGGGCAGCGGAACCTGACACGCAACGCGGCGTGGACGACCTTCCTGCCGGTCGCCGGACGGGCGGAAGATCGCCTTCGTCCGCGATCGCGACGGCGTAGAGATCTACTCATGAACGCCGACGGCAGCGGGGAGCGGAACCTGACGCGCGAGTGGGGGCTCGACGGCCTTCTCGTCTGGTCGCCACGGGCGGACGTCGCTCCGGCACCGCGATGGCATCGTGCTCAGATGTCGCCGTGGACGCGCGGAAGCGGGCAGCGAGGCTGCCGCGTAGCCGGACCGAGTAGCCGTTCCACCCGGCCGAGTCGCTCACCGACCCGCGGACGAACGCCATGGTTAGAAGGTGTGAGGCACGGTCTTCTTGCGCCGACGGAGTGAGCAACCAGACACGACCGGTCGCATGCGAACCACCCGCCGGGTGGCTGCCTGTGGCGACGACGGAGGACGACATCGAGGACGATCGTGCCGAACGCGAGGCGCCACGGAATTCGCATCGCTGCCGAGATACGGCCGGGCTGACTCGAACTACGGGTGCCGCAGCTGTTCGCACGATCGGTGGCAGAGATGGCGCTGCCAGCCGCGGCGTCCTAGCGCCTGATGAGTCGTGCGAGCGCCTCGGCGACCCGGTCGAGCTCGGATTCGGTCAGGCTCGTGTGGAACGGCAGCGCGAGGGCTCGCTCGAAGGCGCGATCAGCGCCCGGGAACGCGCCCTGGTCACGGTATGGCTCCAGACGGTTCACCGCGAACGTGCCGATCTGCGCCTCGATCTCCTCTGAACGGAGGGCGGCGAGCAGCGCGTCGCGGCCGTCGACTCCGATCACGTACGCCTGCCAGCCGTGCACGTCGCCTTCGTCGGCCGCCGGAAGCACCACCGGCAGGTCGCGCAGGCGCTCGGCATAGGCGTCCGCGATCCGCGTGCGGGCAGCGAGGAGCTCATCCAGCCTCCGCACCTGTGGCAGGCCGACCGCGCAGAGGATGTCCGAGAGGCGGTAGTTGAGCCCCGGTGACGGCATGTCCGCGTCCGCCAGCGAGCGCCAGCCGTGGTTGCGGAGGTGCCGGACCACGTCGGCCACCTCGTCATCGCCGGTCGTGACCGCACCACCCTCGCCCGTCGTGACGATCTTGCGTGGGTGGAAGCTGAGGCAGCCCATCGCGCCGAGCGAGCCGCAGGCGCGGCCCTGCCGACGAGCGCCGAGAGCGCCGGCGGCGTCTTCGATCAGCGGCAGGTCGGGCAACTCATCGATCCGTGCCGGGCGGCCGAAGAGGTGCACCGCGAGGATCGCCTTCGTCCGCGGGCCGACCTCGATCCGCGCCGGATCGACGTTCATCGTCTCGGAATCGACGTCCACGAGCACCGGCCGCAGGCCCGCGAGCGCGACCACGTTCGCCGTCGCCGGGAACGTGTACGCGGGGACGAGCACCTCGTCTCGGGGCTCGAGTCCGAGCGCAAGCACCGAAAGGTGCAGCGCCGCCGTGCCCGACGAGACGGCGACCGCGTGCTCGACCTCGCACGCCCGCGCCAGCTCAGCCTCGAACTCGCCGACGAGCGTGCCCATTGTGAGCGTGCCACTCTCGAGCACGTCGCGGACCGCGTCGAGCTCCTCGGCCCCGACGTCGGGCCGAGCTAGACGGATGCGGGCTGTTTCTCCCTGTACCAAGCGATCGTCCGTGCGAGACCGTCGTCGAGCTCGACCTTCGGCTGCCAGCCGAGCAGTTCGCTCGCCTTCTCCACGTTCGGGATGCGCAGCTCCACGTCGGCCCAGTCGATCGGCGTGAAGACCACCTCGCCCGTGCCGCCGGCGATGCGGTTGATCCGGTTCGCGAGGTCGAAGATCGTCACCGCCGAGCGTGGGTTGCCGATGTTGAATGCGTGCCCGATCGCCTCGTCGCGCTCCAGGCACGCGAGCACGCCGTCGACCATGTCGGTCACGTAGCACCACGCGCGGATCTGCGAGCCGTCGCCGTGCACGGTCAGATCACGGCCGGCGAGCGCCGCCTCGATGAACGCGCGGATCGCGCCGCCGCCGATCTGCCCCGGTCCGAACACGTTGAAGGGGTGCACCGTGGTCGCGGGCAGTCCGAGCTCGTCGTGGTAGGCGCGCGCCATGTGCTCGCCGGCGAGCTTGGACACCGCGTACGTCCAGCGCGCCTCGCCGACCGAGCCGATCGAAGAGACGTCACCCTCTGTGACGCGGAAGGCGTGGGTGCCGAACACCTCGCTCGTTGAGAAGTCGATGAACCGCTCGACGGTGTCGGCGGTCGCGAGCGCGGCCTCGAGCGCGTTGTAGGTGCCGATCACGTTCACGCGCATCGTGCGCACCGGGCTCTCGATCACGGTGTCGACGCCGGCGATCGCGGCGCAATGGACGATGTGCGTCGCGCCGCGCGCGAGCTCGGCGACCGGCGCCGCGTCGAGGACGTCCACGCGGTGGAACTCGAAGTTCGGGTGCTCGGCGAGCGGCGTCCCGGTGAGCGCGTCGCGGTGCAGGTTGTCCGCGGCGATCACGTGGTTTTCCTCGACGAGCCGGCGGGCCAGCGTCGTGGCGATGAACCCGGCGCCGCCGGTGATGAAGATCCGCTTACCCTCGAGCATTCCGCCGAAGCCTACGCGCGAGCATCTCGAGGCGCAGCCGGTCACGACGGCGCCCGGACGGGATGGTGTCGACGACGTCGGCGCTCCATGCGGGCGGCGTGGCGCTCGCCTCGACGCCGAACCGATCGCGTAGCCACTCGGGCTTCGGTCCGACGAGGAGTGGCTCGAGCGCCGAATCGAGCCCTGCGAGCACTGCGTCGACCCGCGCGTCGAAGCTCTCGTCGCCGGGCGGCTGGCCGACGAGCACGACGGCGCGGCGCCGCGGGAGAACGTCGAGCGTCAACTCGGCGCCGCATTCGAACCAGCGGTGGCCCTCGTGGACGAGGTCGAGCGTAATCGCGTACCGGCCCGGCGCGGCGGGCGCGCGCACGGAGACGGGAACGAGCGCGGACTCGCCCGGTCGGAGGTCGTGCGGAAGCGGCGTCCGCAGAGCGTCCGAGAGGCCCTGATAGGAGAGCCGGATCTCGGGGATCCCCAGCGGGCCGCAGGCCCACGTCTCGCTGCCGAGATTCGTCACGCGGACGTCGACCGCGCGAATCTCGCCGGCCACGAGCGGGTCGGCGGACCCCACGTCGAGCAGCGCCCGATAGGCGTCGTCCGGGAGCGGACGCGCCGCCCAGCGCGCGTCGATCTGCTCGCGCGTCACCGCGGCGAGCGAGACGGGAGAGCCGGCCGGAAGCTCGGCCGCGTCGCGGCAGGCGTCGGACGAACGCGGCGTCGTCGAGCGGGAATCGCAGCCACTGTCGGCTCGCGCGACTCCGGCACGTAGTACGCCTCGTTCAGCGGCCGCCCGCCCACGCGCAGGCCCGGCCGCAGCGCGTCGTAGCGCCGGGCCTTCGCTTCGCGCGCCGCGCGGTCGTTCTCGAGCAGGTCGAGGTGGTAGAGCGGCGCCTCGAGGAAGCGGGCCGGCCCGACGCCGCGCACCGGGACGTGCATCTGACCCGGAAACTGGAGCGCGTCGCGGCGTGCCAGTCGGAGCTGCCAGTCGGGCCGCCACGGAAACGCGTCGAGCCAGCCGTCGCCCCAGAGCCAGCGCCGCGGGACGAAGCAGTGAGACACGTCGTCGGGCAGCTCGGCGAGCGCGTCGAGCAGCGCCTGCGACGGTGCCTCGTCGTCGTCGATGCGGAAGACCCAGTCGCCGGAGGTCTGCTCGTGCAGCCACTGGAACGACCGTTCGGGCGGATCGGCGTACGGGATGCTGAACGTGCGGTCGGCGAGCTCGACCACCGGCCCGAGCAGCGCCGGATCGACCCGATCGTCGAAGGCGACGACGATCTCGTCCGCGACCGGTCGGAGGAGCGGCAGGACGGCCGCGAGGCGGCGCGGCACGCCGCTCAGGCAGCAGACCGACAGCACCGGCCAACGATACGGGACGCTCCCGGCGCCACTACGATCGCACCGCCTTGAAGACCATCCTCTTCGTCGGCGCCGGCCGGCATCAGCGGCGCGCAATCCTGCACGCAAGGGAGCTCGGCGTACGCGTTGCTGCGGTCGATCGTAACCCGGACGCACTCGGCCTTCGTGAGGCCGACGTGTCACGGGTGGTCGATTTCTCCGACCCGGCGGCGGTGCTCGCGGCGATCGCCGACCTGGAGCTCGACGGCGTGCTCACCGTCTCGGCCGACCGCGCCGTGCCCGTCGTCGCCGCGATCGCCGAGGCTCGCAGCCTGCCGGGGATCGGCGTCGAGACCGCCCACCTCATGACCCACAAGGTCGCGATGCGGCGCCAGCTCGCGCATGCAGGTGTTCCCCAACCTCGTTTCGCGGCTCTGCGCACGCTGGCCGAGCGGCGGCTCGCGGCAGACGAGGTCGGCTTTCCGGCGGTGCTCAAGCCGGCCGACTCGGGCGGCCAGCGCGGCATCTTCCGAGTCGACTCCCTCGACGACATCGAGGCGCACCTGCACGAGGCGCTGATCGCATCCCCAACCGGAGAGGCGATCCTCGAGGAGTTCGTCGAGGGCACCGAGATGAACGGGATCGTGATCGCTCGCAGCGGAGAGGCGATCCCGCTCACGCTCTCGGATCGGCTCCGTCCGCCGGGCGTCGGCTTCGGCGTCGGCTGGATCCACCTCTACCCGGCGACGGTCTACGGCGACCAGCTTGCGGAATCGGAGCGCGTGGCGACGCAGACGGTGCGCACGCTCGGCCTGAGGACGGGGATCGCGTTCCCGCAGCTGATCGCGGCGCCCGACGGCCGCGTCGTCGTGGTCGAGTGCGCAGCGCGCATCCCGGGCGGGCAGATGACCGATCTCGTCCGGCACGCGGTCGGCGTCGACCTCGTCGACGTGCAGATCCGGATGGCGCTCGGCGAGGAGCTGCCGGATGAGCTCGTGCTGCCGCGGTATCGACAACCACTGGCGATCAGGTTCTTGACGGCCGAGCCCGGGCCGCTGCGCGCCGGCCGCGTGACGCGGATCGGCTCGCTCGATCCGGTGCTCGCGCTTCCGGGCATCGTCCAGGCCGAGACCTACCTCCAGGAAGGCGAGGTCATCCGGCCAGTGCGGCTCGACGGCGACAGGCGCGGCTACGTGATCGCGATCGCGGACACGAACGTGGAGGCGCTCGAGCTGGCCGAGGCGGCGGCCGGTGCTGTCGACGTCGACGTGGAGGCCGCCGCGTGACGTGCGAGTTCTCGCTCGGGCACTACCGCGAACTGCTCGCCGCTGCCCGGGCCGGCGGCTACCGCTTCACAGGTTTCGATCGCTCGCCCGAGCCTGGCGACCTGATCCTGCGCCACGACGTCGATCTCTCGCTCGACGCCGCCGTGTGTCTGGCCGAGGTCGAGGCCGAGGCCGGGGCGTGGTCGACGTGGTTCCTGATGACCCGCTCGGTCTTCTACAACCTCGCCTCGCACGAGGGCGAGCGCGCGATCAGCCGCCTGCGCGATCTGGGCGGCCGGATCGCGCACCATGCGGTGTGGCCGGACGTCGACCTCGACGAGCGCTTCGAGCCGATCGTCGCATGGCACAACCCCGACCCCGAGTACATGAGCCAGCCGCTCGCGGGCGCGACGAACGTGATGACGGCGCCGTGGTTCGACCCGGACCATTACCGCTCGGACTCGAACGGCCGCTGGCGCCACGGGTGCCCACATCCCGGCCTCGAGCGCGGCGAGCCGGAGTGGCTGCAGCTCCTGATCCACCCGGAGGTCTGGGTCTACGACGGCGCGACGATGGGTGAGAAGATGCAGTCGTTTCTCGACGCCGACCGGACCGCACGGCTCGAGCACCTGCGTGCCGACAGGATCGACCTCTCCTGAGCCTTCGCCCGATCACGGTCGTCGTCACGGCGTCGGGAGCGCCCGGCACCGCGGCGCTGCTTCGCGCGCTGCGCGAAAACGGCGAGCGCGAGGTTCGTCTCGTCGGGACAGACATGAGCGAGCGCTCCGTCGGGCGACACCTCTGCGACGCGTTCCACCTCGTGCCCGCCGGGTCCGACCCCGGGTTCGCCGCGGCAATTCGCGAGGTCGCCGACCGCGAGGTCGCGGACGCGATCCTGCCTCAGTCGTCGTTCGACCTCGAAGGGCTCGCAGGAGCGGTCGACCGATTCGAGGGGATCGCGGTGCTCGTCTCGCCACCGGACGCGATCCATCGCTCGAACGACAAGGCCGAGGCGTACGCGTTTCTGCACCGGCTCGGCCTGCCGGCACCCGAGTTTCGCCGCGTCCAGGGCGCTGCCGAGGTCGAGGCAGCCGCGCGCGAGCTCGGGTACCCGGAGCGCCCGGTCTGCTTCAAGCCGGTGTTCTCGTCGGGCTCGCGCGGCTTCCGCATCCTCGACCCGACGGTCGACCGGGCCGACCAGCTCCTGCGCGAGCGACCCGGGTCGGTCTCGATGCAGCTGGAGGAAGCGGTCGAGATCCTCGCGTCGGTCGACGACCGGACGGACCTGCTCGTGATGGAGCTGGCGCACGGGCCAGGAGCGGACGATCGACGGGATCGCCAACGGCCGCGAGGTCGTGCTCGGCCACCCGAAGACGCGCGAGGCGATGCGCGCCGGGTCTCGCGATGTACTTCGAGACGCTCGACGACCCGGGGCTGATGGAGCTCGCGAACACGATCGTCGCCGAGCTCGGAATCGAGCACTTCTTCAACATCCAGCTCGTCGGCGAGCACGTGATCGAGATCAACCCGCGCATCTCGACGATCGTCTACCAGGAGGACCTGAACCTGCCCTACCTCGGCGTCAAACGGGCGCTCGGCGAGATCTCGGACGAAGAGCTGCGCGCCCTGCGTGGTCGGATCCGGCCGGGCAGGACGGCCCTGCGCTACTTCGACCAGCTCGAATGGGACGGGTGAGGCACGCGGTGACCGGGGCTCGAACGGAATGCTCGAGCGGTTGCGCGCCGGCCAACCCCGGTCCCATCCCAAACCCCCACCCACCCACGGGGCGAACAAAGGGTAGACCGCGTCAAGCCGTCCTTCGTGACGTCTTCGTGCCAGGTTCGTGACAATCGATCCACAGGCGCTTCGGGTCACGCACTGCCCGGTCAACGTGGCCGGGATCCCCTGGGCGAACGTCGAGGCGCTGCGCCGGAAGGGGCGTCGACGCCCGACTCGTCGTCTTCAACCGCGGCCGGCTCCACCCCGAGGCCGACTGGTCGCTCGAGCGGCACGGCGCACTGCCGCGGCGACTCTCGACGCAGGTTGCCGCGCTGGCGCGGCTGCTGCCGCAGACCGACGTCTTCCACTTCTACTTCGGGCTCACGCTCGTGCCGAAGTCGCTGCAGTTCCCGATCCTGCGCGCGACCCGCCGTAAGAGCGTCTTCCACTACCTCGGCTCGGACATCCGCGGCAAGACGCGCGACCGAGCTCGCCTACGGCCGGCGCGCCGACGCCGAGATCGTCGGCTCCTACGACGCGCTCCGCTGGGTGCCCGACGCGCACGTCGTCCCGCCCGGACTCGAGCTCGAGCCTCTACACGCCGCGCCCGCCGTCCGACAATCCACGCCCACTCGTCGTCCACGCTCCCTCGAACCGCGAGCGCAAGGGAACCGCCTACGTGATCGAGGCCTGCGCGCAGCTCCCGGTCGAGCTCGAGATCGTCGAGGGCCTCCACGCACAACGAGGCGCGCGAGCGCTACGCCCGCGCCGACATCGTCGTCGACCAGCTGAACGCCGGCTGGCACGGCGTCTTCGCGCTCGAGGCGATGGCGCTCGGCAAACCGGTCGTCTCGCACCTGAAGCCGGACGTCGTCGAGCGGAGCGCCGAGGGCTACGGCGTGCGGATCCCGATCGTGCCGGCGACGAAGGAGACGCTCGTCGACGCGCTGCGCCCGCTCGTCGAGGACGCCGCCCTCCGCCGCGAGCTCGGCGCCGCGAGCCGCGCCTACGTCGAGCAGGTGCACGACATCGACCGGATAGCCGACCGCCTGATCGACGTCTACGCTCAGCTTTGATGCGGGAGGGGCAATGGTGGTCCGACGGAGGTGCGGGCTTTGCCAGCGCCTCCGCCAGAGTCGCCGGCGGAGCTCAGCGACCGCTGAAATCACTCGGGCCGTCGCCATCCTGGAGCGGGAAGAAGGGGGCTCGCGGGGGAAACACGGTTTCCCCCGCGCTAGACCGCCTGATCGACATCTACGCTCGGCTGTAGTGCTAACCGATGAGCTGAAGCGGCTCGGCAAGCAGTCGGCGATCTACGGCCTCGGCGGCGTTCTCTCGCGGCTGATCGCGATCTTCCTGATCCCGGTCTACACCGTCTACCTCGGCCGCGTCGGCTTCGGCAAGATCGAGACGATCGTCGCCTTCATGGCCGTGCTCGTGATCCTGCTGCGGCTCGGCATCACGAGCGCCTTCTTCCGCTTCTACTTCGACTCCGACGACGAGCCGCACCGGCTGCTCGTGGTCCGCACCTCCTTCTGGTTCACGATGGGCATGGCGACGCTCGGCCTGATCGTCGGCATGCTGCTCGCCGACCCGATCGCGCGGTGGCTCAACGTCGGCGACCCCTGGCTCGTCCGCGCCGGCTTCGTCGGGCTCTGGGCGCAGATGAACTACGCGCAGATGACGGCGCTGTTCCGCGTCGAGGAGCGGCCGGTCGGCTTCGCGATCGCAAGCGTCGCCAACGTGCTGATCACGATCGGCGCGACGATCGCGCTTGTCGTCGGCGCCCACAAGGGCGCGATCGGCGCGGTCGTCGGCAACTTCCTCGGCACGCTCACCGTCTACCTCGTCCTGCTCGCCTACCGCCGCTACCAGCTCGGGCTCCAGTTCGACCGCCGGCTGCTGCGCGCGATGAACCGCTTCGGGCTGCCGCTCGTGCCGGCGGCGCTGATGCTGTGGGCGATCAACTTCATCGACCGCCTCTTCATCGCCCACTACAAGGGGCAGGCCGAGGTCGGCGTCTACTCGCTGGCCGTGCGGATCTCCTCGGTGATCATCTTCCTGATGACGGCGTTCCAGCTCGCCTGGCCCGCGTTCGCCTACTCGATCCGGGACGACCGCGACGCGCGAAGCGCACCTACTCGTACGTGCTGACCTACCTGCTGCTCATCACCTGCTGGATGTCGCTCGCGCTCGGGGTGCTGGCGCCGTGGATCGTCGACCTGCTCGCACCGAAGCACAACTTCACCCGCTCGGCAGAGGCGGTGCCGCTGCTCTGCTTCGCGACGGCCGCCTACTCCGGCTACACCGTGCTCGCGATCGGGATCGGCCGCGCGCGCCAGACGCAGTACAACTGGATCGTCACGGGCCTCGCCGCGGCGGTGAACATCGCGCTCAACGTCGTCCTGATCCCGCGGTACGGGATGATGGGCGCCGCGGTCGCGACGCTCGTCGCCTACCTCGCGCTCTTCGTCGGCATGTGGCTGAACAGCCGCCGCGTCTACCCGGTGCCGTACCAGTGGCGACGCGTCATGACGCTCTCGTCGGTCGCGGCCGGGCTCACCGCTGATCGGCTGGGCGGTCGGCTCGCTTCCGGTCGCGATCGTCCTCGCGCTCGTCTACCCGCTCGTTCTGCTGCCGCTCGGCTTCTACCAGCCGGCCGAGCTCGCGGCGCCTGCGCCGCCTCGCGCCCGGCTGGTAGCTGGCGTCCGCACGAGGTTTACGACGAGGGAGGGGTCCGATGCCGTCTTCCAGCCACCGCTGGTACGCGCTCGCGCTGATCTGCGCCGCGATGCCGTCGCCTCGACGGGCGGCTTCCAGTGGGCCTTCTGGGTCAGCCTCGTGGGTCGTCCAGCCGAGTGGCTAGCGTGTGAAGAGCGACTCGGCCTCGTCGAGCAGCTTGCGATACCGCGCCGACTCCGTCCTCAGCCGCTCGATCTCGTCGCGCAGCAAGTCCGCTTCCTGAAGGGACTCGAGCGCCGCGATCAGGCCCTTCTGCTGTGAGCCGTACCGTTCGACCGCCGCCATCAGAAGGCGCTCTTCATCCGGATCGACGTGGAAGTGAACCTGCCGTCTCGGCCTGCCACGCGGGCGACCCCGACGCCGCGCCGGGGCCTCCTCACCGGCGGCTGCCTCGGCAGTCGCGGATTCCGCCTGCGCGCGAGGCGCTGCCCCGGAAGGCGCGGTCTGCGGCACGGGACGGGCCTCTTCACTCGAGCGCGCTGCCCCATTTTCCGCAACGGGGTTCTCGGCTGCTCTGGCCGGCGCGCTCTCGACTCGCCGCTCACTCGGGATCGGAGCGGCGTCCTCTTTTCGATCGGCGACGACTCGAGTGCTGTGGCCGGGGGGGCGCTCCTTACGTTCCGGCGTCGGAGGCGACACGGCGGCGGCCTGCGCTTCATTCCCGAGCTCCGAGTCTTCCTCGGGTTCCGGTGACCAGGAGAGGATCCGCCTCTCGTGAAGCTCCTCGAGATTGAAGAGCGGAGCTTCCTCGGCCGGGCCCGGATCCTCCTCGAAGTTGAAGAGCGGCGCGGCCGTATCAGAGTCTGCCGGCCGACCGTCCTTTTCCTTCTTCCCCTGTGAGGAGCGCCGCCTGATCATGCGAACGCACCTCCGCGCGCTCCAGCCCCTGACATCCTCATCCGGACCTCCCCCCGAGGCGAATCGTCACATCAACCCCACCGTTCATGGACGTTGGGCTGAGCATAGCCCGAATCGATTCGACCGAAAGCCGGGAACACGGGTCCATACCTACCCGTTCGTGTAGTCCGACACGTCATGGATAATCGCGCCACTTCCCTCAGGATGGCCCACCCGAACTCGCTGGAGGCTCGCGCCAGGTGCAGGTCGTACCGATACAGCTCTCCGTGACCGCGAATCTCTTCATCGACTGCATGCTGGTCGGGGCGGCGCTGCTTGCCGCATGGATCATGGTGAGGTTCGAGCGGATGGGACCACGCTCGCTCGCCGGAGCAACGGTGGGGTGGGCACTCTCCGGAGCGCTCATCCTCGCACTCCCGGCCGTCATCCCGGCCGTCGTTCTGTCGGGCTTGCCTGAACCGCGACTCGTCGTCCTCTTCGGCCTCGCGCTCCCCACCTTCACGTACTTCTTCCTGGCGGGCGCCTGGTTCATGCGAACGCTCATGAAGCTCGTCAACGGCCTCCGCTGAGCGGACGCGTTTCGCGCTGTCGTCCGACCGACAGGGCGAGTAGAGTCCCGCCGGACCAGCGTGTTTGTCGTCACTCTCGTAGCCGGCGCCGTGACCGTCACAGCGATCTCGCTGTCGCCGCTCTACGTTCGACGCATCCGGCTCCTGAGGTCGGCGCGGCTTGGGACGGCACTCGTCATCGGGTCGATCGGACTCGGTGCCGTCTCGGTCTCGACGCCCGGTGGAGTTCTCCCACCGACGGACCCGCTCTTCCTCTGCCTGTTTGCGGCGCTCTTGCTCGGCGCGCTGCTGATCCTGGGCGATGACCCCGAGGAGCGACGTGACGACCCCGAAGGATGGCACGACGACGATCCGCCGTGGTGGCCGGAGTTCGAGGCAGGTTTCAGCCACCACGTGCGGCAGCGGCGGTTTCCCGCCGCGAGTCGTTGAAGCGACGCCGCCCCGGGACCCTAGACAGGGGTATAGGACAAGCTCGCCTTTGATACCGACTAAACGCTCGGGAGCCTTGCAAGATGCCTTCCGACGCGGTATACCCCGTTCTCTGAAAGTCGGTTGCCAGGCGCCGAGCCTGGCGGGTCTGCGAGCAAGGGGGAATAAGGGAAATGATCGACCGGGCCAACGTTCTGCTGATGACAGTCTTCGACGCGTCAGGCCGTCTTCGCGATCGCCTGAGTCGCGAGGAGGGACAGGCGTTCGTCGAGTACGCGATGGTGCTCCTCCTCGTCACGGTTGCTCTCGCGGCCGGCACGTTTATCACCCCGTTCAGAGACGCGCATCGCGGGCGCATTCGAGGCGATCGGCAATGCAGTAACCGACGCGACGTCGTAACGAGAATCGACGATTCGCGGGGGGCGAACGGTCGACTGAGAGACGTTGCGATGGCCGCTGGCCAAGCGGGTTGCACTGGGGATGACGGGCTCGCAGCCCTGATCCGTCAGATCGGCAGCCGCGACGAGCAGCCGACGGGTCCCGGACCCGACAAACGCGGCCGGGGTTCCCTCCTGGAGGGACCCCGGCCACATCTAACGAAGGAAACGCAAGGAGTGACCAGACGCAGCATGGTCCACAGGCTGAGCAGCGAACGGGGACAGGCGCTCGTCGAGCTGGTCATCGCCCTGCCGCTGATCTTCGGGCTGGTCTTCCTGATCGCCTATGCCGGTGTGGGCTTCAACAGATACCTGCAGGTCACCGACGCCGCGCGCATCGGGGCGCGCGCAGCTGCCGTCGCACGGTTCAACTCCTCACCCCAGCTCTCGAGCGACCCGTGCACGGCAGCCACAGACTGCGGCTACCACGGCCATGGACGGGCTGTCGGTCGACGCGCGTCACCTGCTCCGGCGCCGGGCAGCCGGGCGAGCACTTCAGCGTTACGGTGACATACGACTTCGATGTTCAATTCCCCTTGCTGCCATCCAACGACATCGACATCACCAGCACCGTGACGGAGCGCCTCGAATGAGCGCTCGCGTGCGCGCCCTTCTGAGAGAAGAGCGAGGCCAGTCGCTCGTGTTCTTCGTGCTCACCATGACCGCGCTCTTCGGGATGCTCGCCCTGGTCGTGAACGTGGGCACCTGGCTTCAGGCCCAGCGCCAGGCGCAGGTGGTCGCCGACACCGCTGCGCTCGCCGCCGCGCAGGGCTCGGCCCAGCGGATTCACCGTCGCTGAGCAGAACTGGCCCGGAGTGACGTTGCACTCGAGCCGAGCAGCGGGTCGACTCCCGACGCAGAACGAGCGTCTGATCGTGACCGCCGAGCGCGATCGTGCCGGCCCTCTTCGGCGGCCTCATCGGGATCGTCGACTTGACGGTGCACGCCCGGGCGCCCGCTCGCAGCGAGGCCGTGAGCACGGTGAACAACGTCGCGCCGATCGCGCTCGAGTGCGAGCCCCGATCCGGTGCACGCCCTTGCGATTCGAGGGCGTCGGCTCGACTGTCACCTTCCAGTACAGACGAGGGGACTCGAACTTCGGGGGCTTGCTGCCCGGCCGCGGTTCGGACCGATCCAGCTGCCCGGCATGTCGACGTCGACGTCCGCACTGGGCGAACGTATCTCAGGTGCGATCCGCTCGCTCCGAGTGCGGGCAATTGCAACCCGAACGATGCCAGCGCACCGAATTCGCTTTGCGAGCCTGAACCTCGCGTGCGAACCGGGTGGAGAACGCTCTCGACGCCGTCATCGGATCGCCGCCCCGTCTGGTTGCCATCTTCGACGACTACAACGGCGGCAGCTTCCGACGTGATCGGCTGGGCGGCGTTCTCGATCACCGATGTGACGCGCACCGGCGGTGGCGGCAATGGCACCGTCACCCTGACGGGGACCTTCCAGAGCCTGTTCCTCGACAGCACGCCGGTTGAGCTCGGATGGGTCGGCGGCGGGCAGCAGTACGACTTCGGAGTTCGAACCGTGGGACTGACGGGATAAGGAGCTACGGACGATGAGAGTCACACTTTCGAGGTACCGGTTTCGCAACACGGTTGTCGCAGGCGGACTCGCGCTCGCCGGCGCGCTGCTCGTGTTCCTCTACGTCGTCAGCTATCGCAACGACGTCCAGAGCGGCGCGGGGCTCGTCCAGGTCTTCGTCGCCGCACGCGACATTCCGGAGGGCACGGACGGAGCAACCGTGGCCGGAGGCGGCTACCTGAGGAAGGAGTCTGTCTTGCGCCGGAACGTGGTCCGCGGAGCGATCTCGTCGTCGCGCCAGATCTCCAACCTGGCCGCGTCGCAGACGATTCTCGCCGACGAGCAGATCACCGTCAGACAGTTCCATCCGGCGGCGGAGCAGGGCGTGCTCGCGAACATCTCGGGGAATCGCCGGGCGATGACGATTCCCGGCGACGACGACAAGCTGCTCGCCGGCATCGTCAACGACGGCGATCACGTCGACGTGCTCGCCAACATCGAGTACGTCGTCAGGCAGCCCAGCACCTCCGCCGGAGGTGATCTCCGGCGGGTCGCGACCCGCGTCATCCTCCGCGACCTGCTCGTCCTGCGGGCGCCGAGCGACAACTCGGGTGGCGGACTGGGCGGCTCCAACACGAGCTCGATCACCCTGGCGCTGAGCGACAGCCAGGCCCAGAAGCTCCTGTTCGCGTTCAAGAACGGGGACTGGTGGCTCGTGCTCCGGCCGGTGGCGAAGCCCGCCGACAGCCCCGAGAGCGTCGAGACGATCGAGTCGATCCTCGGCGACGGTCTCGGAGCCAGGGGAATCGACCAGCTCACGAGCGGCTATGGAAGCGGAAGCATCGGCAGTGCCGGCTAACGTCGGGTCAACCCCATCTCGGGTCGGCCGCGTCGTCGTGCTCGTGAGCGGCACCTCCGGCCGCGAGGACGTCCTCTCGCACCTGTCCGGTCGCCGCGACCTCGTGCTCCGCAGCTACACGGAGCGCCGCCGACAGCCGCACGCCGATCGAGAGCGTCGACGTCGTCCTCCACGTGGCCGGGGTCGACTCGCCGATCGCACACGAGGTCGCGGCGCTTCGAGAGCAGACGACTGCGCCGATCGTGCTCGCGCTGCTCGGTCAGCGCGAAGGTCTTGTCGACGAGGCGCTGGAGTCCTCGCTCAGCGACATCCTGATCCTGCCCGCAGCCAGCGGACGTGATCGCGTTCTCGGTGCGCAAGGCGGCTCGCGACCGCGTGGGCGGCCAGACGAAGGCCTCGCGCGTGATCATGGTCTCCTCGACGAAGGGCGGCACCGGCAAGACCTCGATCGCCGTCAACCTCGCGGTCGGCCTGGCCGAGACCCGGCTGCGCACGCTCCTGATCGATCTCGACGTCCAGTTCGGCGACGTCGGCATCGTGCTCGGCCTCGACCGGCCGACGAAGACGCTGCACGATCTGATCGCGGTGGCCGACGACCTCGACGCCGAGAAGCTCCGCGGCTACGTCGTCCGGCACGGAAGCGGCCTGCACATCCTGCCGGCGCCGCTCCGGCCCGAGGAGGGCGAGGCGATCGACGCCACGCGAATCGCGGGCATCCTGCAGACGGCACGCGGGATGTACGACGCGATCGTCGTCGACACCGCACCGCTCTTCGACGGCCCCATGCTGACGGCGCTCGATCGCAGCGACCAGCTCCTGCTCGTCTCGACGCCGGACGTGCCGTCGATGAAGAACATCCGGCTCGCACTCCAGACGCTCGAGCTGCTCGGGCTTCCCCGATCGAGCGGGTCGCGCTCGTCGCCAATCGCGCCGGGATGCCGGGCGGTGCCTCCGCGGCGGAGATGGCCGACACGATCGGAAAGGAGATCCGCTTCGTCCTCCCGGAGGACGCGACGGTGCCGAAGAGCGTCAACTCGGGCGTCCCGGCCGTGCTGCTCGACCCGACGGGCGCGCTTCTCGCGCGGGATGCATGGAGATCGTCGACGCGCTCGTCGGGCGCACGGTGTCGCAGCCCGTGCGCGAGCGCCGACTCCGCCTGCCGGGCGGCGGTCGATGACGCTCAACGACCGGATCGCACGCGGAAGCGACGAGACCGCCGCAGCGACCGCTGCCGCCCTCGGTGCGCTCACCAAGCGCTTCGACGACGGAAACGGGAACGGCAGCCCGCGTCACCTCGAGCGCACGCCGCCGCCCGTCGACCAGCACGCGGAGCTCAAGGGCCGGATCCACCGAGCGTGCATCGCGAAGCTCGGCACCGCGCTGTACACGATCGGCTCGACCGACGAGCTCGCGACGCTCGTCAAGGACGCGGTCGCCGAGGAGCTCGCGATCGACCGGACGCCGCTCAGCCGCGCCGAGCGTGTGCGCGTCCAGCAGGAGATCGCCGACGACATCCTCGGCTACGGACCGCTCGAGCCGTTCCTGCGCGACGACGTCGGTCACCGAGATCATGGTCAACGGCGCCGAGGACGTGTACATCGAGCGCAACGGGCGGATCGAGCGCGCGAACGTCAGCTTCACCGACGACGCGCACGTGCTCCGGATCATCGACCGCATCGTCTCGCAGGTCGGCCGGCGCGTCGACGAGTCCTCGCCGATGGTCGACGCGCGCCTCCCCGACGGCAGCCGCGTCAACGCGATCATCCCGCCGCTGTCGCTGCGCGGCCCGACGCTGACGATCCGGAAGTTCTCGCGCGATCCGTACACGCTCGCCGACCTGGCCTCGTTCGGCGCGCTCACGCCCGCCGCCGGCACCTTCCTCGCGGCCTGCGTGCGCGGCAAGGTCAACATCCTGATCTCCGGCGGAACCGGGCTCGGGCAAGACGACGCTCCTGAACGCGCTCTCGGGCTTCGTCCCGGGCAACGAGCGCATCGTGACGATCGAGGACGCGGCCGAGCTCCAGCTCCAGCAGCGCCACGTCGTCTCGCTCGAGGCGCGGCCGCCGAACATCGAGGGCGAGGGCGAGGTCCGGATCCGCGAGCTCGTCCGCAACGCCCTGCGCATGCGCCCCGACCGCATCATCGTCGGCGAGGTCCGCGGCCCCGAGACGCTCGACATGCTCCAGGCGATGAACACGGGCCACGAGGGATCGCTGACGACGATCCACGCGAACACGCCGCGCGACGCGCTCCACCGCCTCGAGATGCTCGTGCTCATGGGCGGCGTCGACCTGCCGCTGCGGGCCGTCCGCGAGCAGATCGCCTCCGCGTTCGACCTGATCATCCACCTGGTCCGCCTGATCGACGGCAGCCGGCGCGTGAGCCGCGATCACCGAGGTGTTCGGCCTCGAGGGCGACGTCGTCACGCTCCAGGACCTGTTCGTCACGCGATCGACCGACGACGAGAGCCGCGTCGCGCACCCGAGCCGACCCTGCTCGGGCCGCTCCGCTCGACCGGGCTGCGGCCGAACTTCCTCGACAAGCTCGCGACGCACGGCGTCGAGCTGCCGACGAACTCGTTCGAAGAGGCATTGCAGTTGAGCCCGAGGCGGCGCGTGACCGCCGTCCTCGCGGCGGCTCTCGCGCTGCTGGTGGCAGGTCAGGCAGCAGGAGCGGCCAGGCCGCGCGTACGACCTGCGCCAGGTCGAGCTTCGCCGACTATCCCGTCGTCCGGCTCGTCGTCCGGTCGGCGCACGATCTGCGAAGCCGCCGACGGTCTTCGAGAACGGGAAGCGGGTCAGCGGGCTCGAGCGTCCAGAACCTCGGCGAGAGCAAGGCGATCGTGCTCGCGATCGACCGGTCGAAGTCGATGCACGGCGCGCCGCTCGACCCGCGCCGCGGCCGCGGCGCAGCAGTTCCTGCACGCGAAAAGCGAGCATGCCGATCGCGTCGCGGTCGTGACGTTCGGCTCGACGGCGCTCGCCCAGTCGCGGCTCCAGCAGGCGACGATCGACGCCGACACCGCGCTGCGGACGCTCGTCGACCGACGCGATCGAGGGCACGGCGCTCTCCGACGCCGTCGTCGTCTCGGCCGGCGGAGCTCGGCTCGCAGGGTCTCTCGGGCCGCGTGCTCATCCTCCTGACCGACGGCCGCGACGTGCGGAGCCTCGCGACCTGCGACGACGCCGTCCGCGCCGCCCGGCGCGCCAACGTCGTCGTCTACGCGATCGCGCTCGGCGACGCCGACCGCGCTCCGCTCAAGCGGCTCGCGCGGGCGACCGGCGGGGCCGTCTACTCGAGCCCGACGCCCGCCGCCCTCGAGGACGTCTACGGCAAGATCGGCGCCGAGCTCAACCGCACCTGGCGGATCTCGTACACGACCGCGGCGCGACCGGGCGACACAGATCAAGGTCGACGCTTGGCGAGCACGAGCGGGCCCGGAGCGTCCGTCGTCGTTCCCGGCTCGAGCGTCGCTGCCCGGTCGCAGCTGGCTCCCGAGGCGCTCGCTCGACGGGCGCGGCGGCGTCCTGCTCCTCCTGCTCGCCGTCGGGACGCTCGTCTTCCTCGCCGTCGGCCGCGCCCAGGCGCTGCCGCGCGCCGCCAAGATCAAGCGGCTCGTGCGCGCCCACACCGACCCGACGCGGCGGCACGTGCAGGAACGCAAGCGGCAGCGCCCGACGATCGCAGGGCTTCTTCGCCGCGCTCGACTCGCGGCTGCGCGGCCTGCGTCGCTTCGAGCGCGTCGAGCGGCTCGTGGAGACGGCGGCCGATACCTGTCTCGGCCTCGACCGTCGTCGTCGGCGCCGTCGGGCTCGCGATCGTGCTCGCCGATCCTCGCCGCTCGGGACTGGGACTCGGCGTCGCCGCGTCGTGCTCGTCGCTGCTGTTCGTCGTGGGTCTGATCGCGCCGTTCGTCGTGCTTCGCGGCATCGGCGACACGTCGCATCCACGCGTTCGAGGCGCAGCTGCCGGACGTGCTCAGCACGATCGCCGGCTCGCTGCGCGTCGGTCACGGGCTCAAGGCGTCGCTCCAGGGAATCGCGGACGAGGGCGCACCGCCGATCAGCACCGAGCTGCGGCGCGTGCTCTCCGAGGCGCGGCTCGGCCGTCCGCTCGAGGAGTCGCTCGTCGCGATGTGCGAGCGACTCGGATCCGACGACCTGCTCTACGTCGCGACCGCGGTCGACGTGCAGAGCCAGGTCGGCGGCTCGCTCGCCGGCGTCTTCCAGACCGGTCGCCGACACCGTTCGCCAGCGCCAGCAGCACCGCAGCAAGGTGCGCGCGCTGACGGCGACGGGCCGCGCCTCGGCCACGGTGCTCACCCTGTTTCCCGTCGCGCTCGTCCTGCTGATGCTGCTGATCAACCCGACCTACATGCTGCCGTTCCTCAGAGAGCGGCATCGGGCAGATCCTGATGGCCTACTCGGTCGTCTCGATCGCGATCGGCGCGATTCATCCTCAGCCGCATCGTCAACGTGAAGGGCTGACGTGATGCTGCTCGCTCCTCGGCTCGCTCCTCTTCGCCGTCGCGCTCGTGCTCGCCTTCGACATCGTCTTCCGGCCCGCGGCGGAACGGCGTGCGTCGCTCGCGCCGCGTCGTCAGCTACGCGACGGTCCAGCAGGCGACTCGGGCGCCCGATGGAGAAACGGCCCGGCTTTCGTCGAGACGGTCGTGCCGATGCTCAGCCGCATCGCTCTGCGACTGACGCCGAAAGTTCAGTCCGACCAGCTCGAGATCCGGCTCGCCGCGGCCGGCGTGAAGCGATTGAACGCGCAGCAGTTCCTCGCCCTGAAGACGATCCTCGGCGGTCCTCGGCGTCGTGCTCGGCTTCGCGATCGGCGGGCGTCTCCGTCGGCGGGCTTCGTGCTCGCCGCGCTGCTCGTCGCCTGCGCTCTCCTGCTCCCCGACATGTTCCTCGTCCGGATGATGCGCGAGCGCGCGCAGGCGGCTCACGGACCATCTCCCGCAGGCGATCGACCAGATCGCGATCTCGCTCGAGGCCGGCCTCGGCTTCGACGCCGCGGTGTCGTACTTCGTTCGCCGCTCCAGGTCGCCGCTCGCGGGCGAGCTTCGCACGCTGCTCACCGAGGTCCGGATGGGCGAGTCGCGCACGACGGCGCTGAAGCGGCTCTCGGACCGCGTCCCGTCCGACGACATGCGCAACTTCGTCCAGACGCTCGTGCAGTCGGAGGGCGTCGGCATCTCGCGCGCCTCGATCCTCCGCAACCAGGCGAACGACCTGCGCCAGCGGCGGCAGTCGCCGGCCGAGGAGCGCGCGCAGAAGGCGCCGGTGAAGATGCTCTTCCCGATCGCCGTCTTCATCCTGCCGGTGATGTTCATCGTCATCCTCGGCCCGGCGATCAAGCAGGCCTCCGACGCTCTTCGGCACCTGACGTGCGCGTCGATCGAGCTGCGCACGCCGCAGGCGGCGCGTCGCTGCGCTGCCCGGTCGCCGACGGCTTCGCTGAGCCGCTTCCTCGGGCCTGATGGGACGGTCTGCGCTACCCGACGGGCGAGGGCCTGCTGTTCGTCCCCGGGCGGCTCGATCCACACGTTCTTCATGCGCTTCCCGCTCGACGTCGTCTTCCTCGACCGCGACGGCACCGTGCGCTGCGCGTGGCCGCCGGCGTGCGGCCCGTGGCGCCTTCGCTCGCGCCCCGCGCGGAACGCGGTTCGTGCTCGAGCTCGCCGGCGGCCAGGCGGCCCGGCTCGGGCTCGAGCACGGCGCAGAGCTCGAGCTGGTCGACGGCGACTGGGACGCGCTCGGCCGCCGTGGTCGCACCGGCTAGGGCGAGCTCGCGAGCAGCCGCCGCAGGGTCGCGAGCCCGTCGACGATGCTCCTGACGCCCTCCGTCGAGCCCGCGCCCGGCCGCCTCGTCGAGCGACGTCACGGTCGACCTCGGCCGGCGAGCTCGCGCGAAGCACCTCCGGCGCGCAGGAAGCTCGGGAACAGCACGAGCTCGTCGCAGGCGTGAACAAGCGTCGCCCGCATCGGCGCGCAGCCGCGCGCGTCGGCGGCGGCGGCACGGCGGCTCGGAGGGCCGCGCCCGCACGCCGGCGAGCGTCGGTCATCGTCGCCTCGAACTGCCGCCGTTTCGGGCCCGGCGCGAAGATGCGCGGGTCGAGCCGGAAGCCGGCGGCGCCCGTTGTCGGGCCGCCGCCCGTCAGCCGCTCGAGGCGCCGGAGCTCGGGCACGAGCCCCGCGACGAAGCGCTCGGCCTGCCTCTGCCACCGCAGCTCGGCAGCCGTCGCGCGCGATCGGAGCTGCGGCTGCGCCGCGGTCGTGGCATCGCTGCTGACGCCCCCTCCGCAGCCGCCGACCGCGACGGCGACCACAAGGGCAAGCACCAGGAGGCGGTCGACTGGACGGTCAGTGATGCGTGCCACAACCGATGGCCAGCGGCCACGCATGGTTAGAGGCGGGCCACAGCGCTTCGAGTGAGCGAACGCTGCCGCACCACCTAGGCCCTCGCACTACGAATGCGTGAGCTTCCCGAGGATCGCCGCGATGTCACCCGGTCGTGCTTCGTCGAACCAACGCTTCAAGACGTCCCGGATGAGCTCCGGCATCAGGTCTTCGCCACTCCCAGTTCGTGCGTAGACGTCACTCGTCTCGAAATCGAACTCGTCCTCCGAGCACCAAAAGTCGATCAGCGAGTAGGGGTCGTGCAGCGTTGACGGCCAATCGAATGGGCGAAAGGATTCATTTGCGTCGGCGTCCATGACTCCTCAGTCCCGGGTCCGCACGCCCACACGCGGCCTGGCGCAACCGGCACAGGGCGGGATCTGTCGTACGGGGTAGCGGGTCGGTTTCAAGCGTTCCCTGGCTGCGGCCGTCGGCGGGCCGTCCGTAGCGGCGCTACGCGCTGTGCCGCCGAGGACTCTCGGGACGAGGTGAGACCCCGCGGCCTTGCCGCCGATTTCGGCCGGCCACGGGGTCACTGCACCTCAAAGTGGGGTTCCTTCCCAAACATGACGCAGTCGCGGTTGGGGTTACCGGTGGGGGTGACCCCAACCGCGTAGCCCTGCGTCGTGTGAGTACGGCCGCTTCCGGGGTCACCACTGAGGATGACCCCAGAAGCGCAGCCGTGTGTTCTCTTGGCAAGGCCGCGACTGGGGACACCCCGAAGGGTGACCCCAGAAACGCGGCCATGCCCTGAATATGCACGACCGCAACTGAGGTCACCACTGAGGATGACCCCAGCGCAGCCGTGCGTTCTGATGGCAAAGCCGCGACTGGGGACACCCCGAAGGGTGACCCCAGAAACGCGGCCATGCCCTGAATATGCACGACCGCAACTGAGGTCACCACTGAGGATGACCCCAGCGCAGCCGTGCGTTCTGATGGCAAAGCCGCGACTGAGGTCACCCCGAGAGGGTGACCCCAGAAACGCGGCCATGCCCTGAATATGCACGACCGCAACTGAGGTCACCACTGAGGATGACCCCAGCGCAGCCGTGCGTTCTGATGGCAAAGCCGCGACTGAGGTCACCCGAGAGGGTGACCCCAGAAACGCGGCCATGCCCTGAATATGCACGACCGCAACTGAGGTCACCACTGAGGATGACCCCAGCGCAGCCGTGCGTTCTGATGGCAAAGCCGCGACTGAGGTCACCCGAGAGGGTGACCCCAGAACGCGGCCATGCCCTGAATATGCGCGGCCGCCGCTGAGGTCACCACTGAGGATGACCCCAGCAGCGCGGCCGTGCGTCGACCCACGCGGCCACGGCTGGGGTCACCGATGTGGGTGACCCCAGCTGCGCGGCCGCGTCCTGACTCGGTGCGGCCACGGCCGAGGTCACCGCTGAGGGTGACCCCGACAACGCCGCAGCCGAGCCTTCTTGGAACGCGGCCGTCGCCGGGGACACCGCTCTGGGTGACCCCGACGCGACCGTGGTTGATCTCTCTCATGATCACTTCCATTTTCTTCTCACACTGCCTGTACCGGAGACGCTGGTCCGGAAGCCTCTTGGGGTGACCTCCGTCCGACGTTGGCAGGCTCATGTGTCCGAACTGCCCGCTCGTCAGCGGGCGAACTGCCGTCGTCCAACCTGCCGACGCGAGGACCGCGAGCGTGCAGCAGCTGGCCGGCCTTGCCCTTGGGCGGGTCGGCGGCCAGTGCTGCGTTGCTCTTGGTCATGTTGTCGTCAGTCATGCTGTTCGCCTTTCGGCTACTGGCTCGCCTTCGCCTTCGCACGGATCTTCTGCGAGAGCGACTGGTTGAGCGGTTCCCTGGTTCGACTGCGTCAGGCGCACCGCTCTGGGCGTTACCGGCGTTGGCGTTGGCGCTTCCGCCAGCCGCACCGGCTCCACCCGTACCACCGTTGATGTTGCTGACGTTCGTGGTGCCGCTCGTCGCGTTACCACTCGTGCCACCAACCAGGCCGATACCACCGGCGCCGCCCGAGCTAAGCGCGTCGCTGGAGGTAGCTGTGTCGACCGAACCGCCGCCGCCACCATTGGCGTTGGCAGTGACAGCAGCGCCGGCGCCACCTGTTGCGGTGCCGGTCGTGCCGGAGTTGCCGCCGGCGGTACCGCCGTTGGCCACACCGGTGTTGTTCGTACCGCTGGTCGCGGCACCACCCGTCGCCGTACCGGTCGACTGGGTGTTCGTGTTGTTGTTGGTGCCGCCGTTCGCGTCACCAGTCGGGTCGTAGGCCTCGTTCGACCCAGTCGTGGCGCTTCCGCCGGTCGCGTCGCCGCTCTCGGCCTTGCCACTGTCGTTACCACCACTGCCGGCATTCGCGCCGTCCACTTCGTGGCCGGTCGCTTCACCGGAGTTGTTCCCGCCAGTGCCACCACCGGTGCCAGCTGCACCGGCACCACCGGTCGAACCAGAGCCGCCGCCGTTCGCCGAGGAGCCAGCGTCAGTGCTGCTGGTCGGCGAGGCACCGCCGGTCTGGGTCGTCGCACCGGAGTTACCGGAGCTGTTCTGGTTGCCACCCGCAGACGACGAGCTGGAGGAACCATCGCTGGAACCGCCGCCGTTCGCCGACGAGCCGCTGCCGCCGCCGTTGCCGGCCCGTCCGCTGTGGACGTGCCGCTGCCGGTGTCGCCCGACTCGGTTGAACCGAGAGCAGCGTTGATGCCGCCCTGCGCCTCGCCGCTGTCGGTGCTACCGGACCTGGCGTCGCCGGACTCGGCCTTGCCGCCTGAGGCTTCCGACTTGGCAGTCGTCTCGTTCTTGCCAGTCGTGCCGCCATTGGCGTTCTGGTCGGTCTCGTTCTTGACGACGTTGGTTCCGTCGCCGGCGTAGGCCTTACCGGTCTCGTTCTTCCCGGTGTTGGCGTCGCCGCCTTCGTTGGAACCGCTCTTCACGTCGCCGGACTCGGCCGAGCCACCGGACGACTTGGCGTAGACGTCTCCGCCCTCGCCGCCGCTGGCATTGACGTTGCCGGACTCGACGTGTTGTGAGACGTACGTCGCGCTCGAGTCGCCGCCGCTCGGCCTTGGCGTCGCACTCCGAACCCTTACTGCAGGTGTCGGCGCTGCCCGGGACGCGTTCGACGAACCGTCGACGATGGCCTTGGTGTCGCCACCGTTGCCGCCGTCGCCGCCCTCGGCCGTGCCGCCCTCAGACGAGGCCTCACCAGTCGCACCAATGTTCGCCTGGATCAGCTTCGCCTTCTGGTCGGCCTTCTGCTTGTTGATCTGGGCCTGGACCTGCCCCTTGAGGGTGTTGTTGCTGTTCGTGATGGGGTTGTTGCTGTTGGTCGTCGAGTCGTTGTCCGACGTCGTGACGGTCGAAGCCCCGGAGTTACCGGTGTTATTCGTCCCGTTGTCGGCGAACGCGGTCGGAACCGCGATCAGGAGGACAGCCAAAGCTGCGAGTCCTCCTAGCCAGATTGACTTGAGTTTCAAGGTTTTCTCCTTTTCGAGCATTCAATTGGGAACTTTCCTAGGTGCTCCGCTGGGTTCCCAAGAAGCCCCAACGGGGTTGAGACGCAGGGCGCCTCGCTACCCAGGCCACTCGAATGGCTCGACAAAGGTCCCCGATCGCCCAAGGATCAGGGTGGACATCTGCGGCCCCAGTTCAACGGGGGCCACAAGCTCGTAGCGTGCCGAGCGTCAGAACGCTCACGCCGCCGCCGCCGCCACCCGAGGGGGGCGCGGAGCCGATCGCTCCGAAGTTCGACCAACCTTGACTCTGCGGAGGAGGCAGAGTCGTGCGCGCGCTGCTCGTCGTACGGCTGCGCGCTCTCCTTCTCCGACTGTGCACTGCCGCTTGCAGTCGGGGTCTCGATCGCCGGGGAGGCGGGGCCTGACCCCTGTGAGGTGCCCGGCGAAACCGTGCCCGGCGAAACCGTGCCCGGCGAAACGGCGCCCAGCTCAGCGGGACTTGACTGCGCCGAGCCCGGCGGCGGCGTGAACGGGGCAAACAGATTGCCCTGCCCAGCCTCACCTGTCACGTCGCCCGAGACCAGCTCGCGGTGCGAGCCGCCCGCCGGTCTCGGTCTCGGTCGTCTTGACCCGCGGAGTGACCGGGGTGGTCGTGCTCCGTGGGGAGCCGCCGGACGTTACCGCCGGGCCTGCTACCGGTCCCGTCCCGCGGCTCCCACCCGGCGCGGCGGTTTGGAACCGGCCCGCCGACATCGTCGGCAGGCGGCTCGACGCCGTTCCAGGTCGCGTGGTTGAGGAGATCGCTCTGGGAGGCCGGCGAGTACATGAGGTTGGACTGCTCGACCGTTCCCTCCTGGCGCGCCTCCGCGATCTCGTACTCGGAGACGCCGCCCAGAGCCTGGTGGATCCACGCGTCGATCACGCTCGTGTCAGCGGCCGCCGCCGTCGTGAAGACCTCGTTCCGCTGGCGGACGCTCGGGTTCGTCGCCCGGCTGCCCTTGCGGGACATCGACGTCGTTCAGGTTCGTCGTCGCGCGTCTGGGCGACCTGCCGAGACCGAGTCGCCGTCCTGCGCGTTCACCTGCAGCTGCGTCGCATCGGCCTCCTGCACGATCGCGACGCCGCCGTCCTCGAACTGCCCGATCCACTGGGTGATGGTCCGCGTCGATCGTGGTGCTCGCGCTCGCCGTAAGCGCTGTTGCTCTGCTCGACGGCGCCGACCGCGGCGTGCTTCGGGTTCGGAGCGGAGACGACGTTCTCGTTGCGCGGGCGAGGTCTGCGCCGCCTGCGCCGCAGCCTGCGCGAGCTGGCTGTTGCTCGCCCACTGCTCGGCGGAGACCGACTGGTCGGTCGTGTCGTTGCCGTTCTGCTCCTGGACGATGCCCTGGCTCATCCGGGCGGTGACCCCGGCGGTCGTCATCGTGCCGACACGGTCGTTCGACTGGAGCACCGACTCGACGGGGACGCCCCAGACGAAGTTCAGGTTCCAGGCGTCGTTCTGCGCTGCCTCGGCCACCGCCACCGCGGTCTGGGCGTTCACGATCCGCTGGTCGGCCCACGCGTCCTGAAGCTCGAGCTTCGGATCCGCTCCGGTCTGCGTCTGGTCGAGCTCCGCCAGCGCGATGAACTCGACGCTCGCGGTCGCCTCGGCGCTCACCGAGTTGGTCTGCGTCACGGGGCCGTCGTCGGTCGCCGGGTCGAAAGCGCGGGTGGTCGCCTCGGACGGCGCCGTCGACGTGCCGCTAGCCGGTCGGGGCCGGTGCCGTTGTCGCTCCAGTCCCAGCTCCAGTTCCAGTCCCAGCTGCACTCGCATGCCTCCTGCCAGTTCAGCGACCACGTCGATCCGTCCGGCGAGGACCCACGTCCAGTTCCACGTCCAGCTTCCGTACGGGGTCGTCTGAGCGTCGGCGAAGTCGCCGTCGAGGAGGTGGGGCTCGCCGTCGTCGTCGCCTGTCGAGCCTGCCTTCCAGATCCAGTCCCAGATCGACGTCGGGGTCGGGGCGACGCCGCCGGCGCAGCGCCGACCGGAAGCGTCCAGTCGCCGTCCCAGTCCCAGTTCCACGTCCAGGCGGGGCCGGTGGGTGCGCCGCTGCGAGGCCGGGCACAACGACCGCCACGTTGACGCTCGAGCCGCCGATCACCTTGACCATGCTCAGGTCCGGGCTCGTGCCCGTGGCGGTTGCGTTGTTCGCCTGCTGAACAGCGCCGTCCGAGCCAGGGCTGCCGACGCGAATCGAGACGTTCGCGTTCAGGGCGCCGTTCTGGCTCGCTGCAGCCGTGCCGTTCGTCGATCCCCCGCCGGGCGTCGAGCCCGCGGCTCCCACCGGAGGCCTCCCCTGGCGACCTTCCGAATCCTGTAGCTGCTCGATCTCCTGGCCGAGGGTCGCCGTCGTTCGTTCGCATTCCCCGAGCCCGAGGTCGTGACGAGCTGGTCGGTGCCGAACGGGCCGGCGGACCCGCCGGGCGAGGAAGTCAGGTGCGGCGGGAGGCTCGTGCCGGCCGTCGCGGTGGCCGCGTTCTCCTGGGTCACCGAACCGTTGTTGCCGGGGCTGTCCACCCGAACGATGACATTGATATTGCTCGGTGCCGTCTGGCTCGCGGTCGCGTTAGCCGAACCGGTGAGGCCGGTGTTCGCGGAACCCGTGTTCGCGGAACCCGTGTTCGCAGGGCCTGTGTTCGCAGAGCCTGTGTTCGCAGAGCCTGTGTTCGCAGGGCCCGTGTTCGCAGAGCCCGTGTTCGCGGACCCGGCCCGCGACCTGCTGCGGAGCCCATGCTGCCGGTCGCGGCTGCACCTGCCTGCGCGGTATTGCTCTGGTTGACATCTCCGATGTCGCCGGGGCTGCCGACGCGGACTGCGATGTTCGTGTTGTTCGGCGCCGTCTGTCCCGCCTGGGCAGAGGCGGATGCGACCGGATCGCTGCCGGTCGAAGGCCAGTTGGAGGTAACAGTGCTCGCTGCAGCCGCAGCGGCGTCGTTGCTCTGGCTCACCGCTCCGCTGTTCCCGGGCTGATCGACGCGAACCGACACGTTCCCGTTCCCGGCGCCGGTCTGACCTGCAGACGGCTCCGGTCCCCGCGAGCTGGGAGTTGGAGCTCGGATCGTCGCCCGGATCGATCGGAGGGTCTTCGGGCTCGGCGTCGCTGGACGTGTCGGCGGTCGAGTCCGAGGACTCGGACGAATCGGGCGAGGCGGAGACAAGGTCGTCGACCAGCGTGCCGAGATCGTCAGTTCCACTCGGTGCCGTATCCGACGTCTCGGACGCGTTCGAGTTGGTTGACGAGGAATCGGTGCTGCTCGGCGTACCGGTGCTTGTGGACTGACCGGATGTTTCTCCGGTCGTCGTCCCCGCCGTACCCGTCGTCTCCCGAACGAGCACGGGCGACTCGGTGTACGTCGTCGACGGACCCGTCGCGACAGGCTGCGTCGCGGTGGTTCCGCTCGGATCAGAGTCGGCAAAAGCGACCTCGGCGGACGCGAAAAAGGCGACACCCGCAACGGCCACTATGGCCGCATTGCGCGTCTGCTTCGTCCACCACCTGCCCCTGTCGCCGGCATCTGCGATTCGAGTCCGATCCTCACGCTCCAGCGTGTTCGACCATGACTCTGCCGCGTTCATCCCTTGGCGAATGTCGACTGTCGCAAGACGAGTCCGATCCGCACGCTTTCGCGTGTTCGACCATGACTCCGCGATCCGCGAAGTGGAGACGCTGACTTGTGTGCAGGGGGTCCGGTCCTCACGCTTTCGCGCGTTCGACCACGACTCAGCAACCTGCGTTGTGGTGACGGTTCCTTGTGCGAAGCGAGTCCGATCCTCACGCTCTCGCGTGTTCGACCATGACTCCATCGGGCTCCGCTCAACGGGTGTGTCGAGGCTTCGGTCGACGGAAAGCGCGTGCTTCCCAGACCACTGCTCGACTGTCAAACCCGCAAGAAACGCCGCCCCCACAAGGCAAATCATCCCCGCAAACCCGCTATTCGTCAACGAATTTCGAGGAAAAAAGGCCGAGAAATTACTTCTGGTACATTCCGCTATCTAGTACAAGAAATGCACCCATCCACGAGGGCGGTACAACCTTGTACAAGAAAATCTCCAGAAGGCATGGTTGCTTGGTTTGCGCGCTTTCTGGTGCATCTCGCCGAGGCTCGTCGCTGCCGGCACAACCAACGGACGGATCCGGTTGCCGGTACACGTAAAAGCGCATTTCTACAACCAGAATCAGCGCCATATTGACCTCCAGGCGTCGTGGCGGAGGTCCAGAAGGCCTCGTCGGGCGGCGAGACGAGCGCGAGCGCATGTCGATCCCGCTGGACGGACCTTGGCTCGACTCCCCCAGTTGATGGTTTGCGAACGCGCGAAGACCGGGTTCGGCTCGCTCGGGAAGACCGCGGGCGACGCGCGGTTCGACGGGAACGTGTGTACGGAGGGACGCCCGTAGGTCGATCCGTCCGCAGCCTTGCGCGGGCCCGTCCGTGTGGGCAGCCGACTCTTCGCCGAGCCGCCGCCGCGCCTTCCCTCCCGAAGTCCTCGGGAGGCTAGATGCCGTCGAAGAGCGCGCTCGCCGTCGCCACCGATTGGCGTGCGGCGACCGCCCGGTTGACAGCGTTCACGACCGCCCTCAGCGACGCTGTGACGATGCTCGAGTGGAGACCCACGCCCCACACGGGATCGTCGTCGACGTCCGCCTCGACGTAGGCCGCCGCGGTCGCGTCGGCGCTCGCCGCCATCGCGTGCTCGTGGAAGTCGCGGATCCTGATCGTGATCCCGAACTGCCGCTCGAATGCGTCCACGAGCGCGGCGATCGGACCGTTGCCGACGCCTGTCACCTCCTGGGCCTCGCCGTCCACTTCGAGACGCGCCACGATCCGGTCATCCTCGGCACTCCAGTGCGCATACGAGACGATCTCGTACGGCCGCGCGACCGAGAGGTAGTGCTCGTGGAACGCCGCGAGCAACTCCTCGGCCGTGAGCTCGTCGCCGCGCGCGTCCGTGATCGTCTGCACCTTCTGCGCGAAGTCGATCTGCAGCCCGCGCGGCAGCTCGAGGTGGTGCTCGGTCTCCATCAGGTAGGAGACGCCCCCTTTGCCCGACTGCGAGTTGACGCGGATGATCGCCTCGTAGGTGCGGCCGACGTCCATCGGATCGATCGCCAGGTAGGGCACGTCCCAGAGCTCCGACGACGAGCGCTGCTGCGCGTACATGCCCTTCTTGATCGCGTCCTGATGCGAGCCCGAGAACGCCGTGTAGACGAGCTCGCCGGCATACGGGTGGCGTGGGTGAACCGGCAGCTCGTTGCACTCCTCGACGATCCGCTTCGCCTCGTCGATCCGCGTCAGGTCGAGCGCCGGGTCGACGCCCTGCGTGAACAGGTTGAGCGCCAGGATGACGATGTCGACGTTGCCGGTCCGCTCGCCGTTCCCGAACAGGGTTCCCTCGACGCGGTCGGCGCCCGCCATCAGGCCGAGCTCGGCAGTCGCCACTGCCGTGCCGCGGTCGTTGTGCGGATGGACGCTGAGGATGATCTGGTCGCGCGAGGAGAAGTGCCGCTGGAACCACTCGAGCCGGTCCGCGTAGACGTTCGGCGGGAAGGCCTCGACCGTCGTCGGCAGGTTGAGGATCATCTTCTCCTCGGTCGTCGGGCCCCAGGTGGCTGTGGTCGCCTCGCAGATCTCGAGCGCGTAGTCGAGTTCTGTGCCGTGGAAGCTCTCGGGCGAGTACTCGAACATGATCTCCGTCTCGGTCTCGGCCGCGAGCTCCTTGCAGAGCGCCGTGCCGCGCACGGCGAGATCGGTGATCCCGTCCTTGTCGAGCCGGAAGACGACGCGCCGCTGCGTCTCGGAGGTCGAGTTGTAGAGGTGCACGATCGCCCGGCGCGCGCCCTCGATCGCCTCGTAGGTGCGCTCGATCAGCTCCGGCCGCGCCTGCGTGAGGACGGCGATCGTCGTGTCGGCCGGGATCAGGTCCTCCTCGACGAGCCTGCGCACGAACTCGAAGTCGGTCTTCGAGGCAGACGGGAAGCCGACCTCGATCTCCTTGACCCCGAGCGTCGACGAGCAGATCGAACATCCGCTGCTTGCGGGCGGCATCCATCGGCTTGACGAGCGCCTGGTTGCCGTCGCGCAGGTCGGTCGAGCACCAGATCGGCGCACGGTCGACGACCGCGGTCCGGCCAGGTGCGGTCGGACAGGTCGACGGTCTCGTAGGGGCGGTACTTCCGGTACGGCATGGTCATGGCGGTCTACTCCTCCTAGGCGTGTGTTCCCCGGTCGGGGACGGACTCCTCCCGCGGTGCGGGAGCGCGGAACGGGTATGTCGTGCACACGCTTCCCCTAGCGGGGAAGGAGGAGGGCAAGCGCAAGCAGGCCACTGCGGGCCGAAAGAAGCTGCGTGCGCGTCGCGACCATCGCCGCCCACCTTAGCCGTCGGTCCCGTAGATGGCAACGCAACGGCCCGTCCCGGTCGCTCTCGTAGGATGGCGAGAGGGTGAGCATGGCGACAGCGAAGAGAGTGACGGTGGTCGGGCTCGACTGCGCGGAGCCGTCGCTGATCGAGGCGTGGCATACGCGGGCACGAGGTCTCGCCGGTCGAATCCGGCTTCGCGCTCGATGTGGACGGCCGGCGCTCGCAGGTCGTCTTCGTCGAGCGCCTCGCGCAGGGGTTCGAGCCGCCGACGGCCGACGGCGAGACCGTGGTGCTGACCATCGCGCTCGCCGGCGAGCCGCCCGCGGGCTGCTTGCTCGAGTCGGTGCGTGAGTTCTGCCGCAAGCGAGGCATCCGCTTCGAGCCGGGACCGTGGCGCTACAAGGGTGGCCTCGTCTGACCGAGCCGTCCGTCGCGGTCGAGGAGCTCCGGCCGGAGCACTGGCCGGACGTCGCACGCATCTACGCCGAGGGCATCGCCACCGGCGACGCCACGTTCGAGACGGACGTGCCGCGTGGGAGCCCTGGGACGAGGCGCACCTGGCCGCGCACCGCTTCGTCGCGGTCGCAGACGGGCGGGTCGTCGGCTGGGTCGCGGTCTCGCCGGTCTCCGACCGCTGCGTCTACGACGGCGTGGTCGAGAACAGCGTCTACGTCGCCGCGGAGGCGCGCGGCCGGGGCGTCGGGCGTGCGCTGCTCGAGCGCGCTGGTCGCAGTCCACCGAGGCCGCCGGCATCTGGACGATCCAGACCGGCATCTTCCCGGAGAACACCGCGAGCCTCCGCGTGCACGAGCGCGTCGGCTTCCGCGTCGTCGGCCGCCGCGAGCGGATCGGGAAGCTGAACGGCGTCTGGCGCGACGTGCTCCTGCTCGAGCGCCGCAGCGAAGCGGTCGACTGACGCGGTAGTCAACCCGCGGCAAGCGGCAAGCGGACGCTCACGGTCGTGCCGCCGTTCGCCGCCGAGTCGACGTCGAAGCTGCCGCCGAGCTCGGCGGTCCGTTCGCGCATCGAGGTCAGCCCGACGCCCGCGTGCCGTTCTTCCGGCAGGCCTCGGCCGTCGTCGCGGATCTCCAGGCGAAGGTCGCCGTCGACCGCGATCAGCACCGATGCGTTACGCGCGTCCGCATGCCGCGCGACATTCGTGAGCGCTTCCTGCGCGATCCGGAACACGGCCACCTCGACAGCGGCGGGAAGCGGTGGCATCGGGTCGGGTGCGAGCACGTCGCAAGCGATCTGCCCATCAGCGCCGGTGGAGAGCGCCGATGCCTGCTGGCGGATCGCTCGGACGAGCCCGAGCTGGTCGAGGGCCGGTGGGCGCAACCCGTAGACGAGCCGACGGATGTCGGCGACCGTGCTCTCGATGCTCGCCGCTGCTCGGTCGAGCAGCTCGTCGACCGCTGCTGGATCGCGGGTGACCTGACTTCGTGCCGCCTCGATCATCAGAATCGCGCCCGCAAGCGTGGGCCCGAGGCCGTCGTGCAGGTCGCCGCTGAGCCGCCGCCGCTCCTCCTCCCGCGCGGACACGAGCCGCTCGCGTGAGCGTTGGACTTCGCTCGAGAGTGCGACCCCGCTCACGGCTGCTGCCGCGTGATGGGCGAAGTCCTCGAGGAGACGACGGTCGGCCTCGCCAAGCGTTTCGCCGTGGGCTCGTGCTCCGATGATCGAGCGTCCCTACGCGCTCGCCGCCGTGGACGAGCGGCAGTCGCAGCGCCACGCCCGCGGCCGGAGTGCCGTGGACTGCGGCGAGCCCGGCGGATGAGGCCAGCTCGACTGCGACGTAGGGCAGCCTGAGCGCGTCCGCGATCGTGTCGACCATGGCCGAGAGAACCTCTGTCTGGCCGATCGCCTCGCCGAGGCGGCGACCGAGCGACGAGATCGCCGCGTATGGCTCGTCGCGCTGCCCGTAGAGCAGTCGATTGACGCTGCGCTGCAACCGGTCGCGGAGGGGCTGGAAGGCGACAGCCACCGAGGCGGCGGCAGGCAAGGTGATTCCGAGGCTCGCGTTCTCACCCAGCAGACGGCCGAGGCCGAGCACGACGGCGACGTAGAGCCCGCCGAGAACGACGGTCAGCCCCGTGTAGACGAGGGTGCGATTGACGTAGACGTCGAGCCCGTAGAGGCGATGGCGCAGGATCGCCACGCCCATCGTTCCCGCAAGGAACCCCAGCGAGACCCACCAAAGGCTCGCGCCGATGCCGTGCCCGAGGGGCGCGATGAAGCTTCCGATCATGCAGGCGAGGAAGGCGAGCATGACCACCACACCTGCCTGCAGCAGCAGGCGAAGCTGCTCCCTCGTCTCCCCGGTTGCCGTGCGCCGGCGAACGACGAGAGACGCGATTCCGAATCCGGCGGCCGGCAGCATCAGAAACCAGCCGATCCCTCCGGCATTGCCCGCTTCGTGCAGGACGTGATTGTTCGAGATCGGATTGTCCAGGAACAGCAGATCCTCGCCCGCCCCCACGAGCGCTCCGAGCCAGACGAGGAGCGGGCCGGCGATGCCGAGCCACAGCACTGGCCGCCAGCGCCGCGACGGGAGCCGCCCGGTCGGGAAAAGCAAGAGAGCGACGGTCAAGATCGCAAGCGTCGGCCCGCCAGCCCACTCACCGAGCCACCCGATCCAGGGCTCGGCCGGGAGCCCGTCGACGAAGTGCGAGTACGTGGCGTACTCCTGGGCTGCGACGGCGATCGCCGTCCCCAGCGACGTTCCGCACAGAATCCAGCCGATCGCGTTCCGCGGCAGCCGAGCGATCATGAGCGCGCCGAGCAGCAGCAGCGGCATCGTCACGACGAGCTTCGTCACCTGATGCCATGTCCCCGGGTGGCCCGCCGCGGGGACGTCGTTCATGGCCACGAGCAAAGTGAGCATGGACGCGAGCAGCAGCAGCACGGCGCCGACCGCGAGAATGCCGCCGAAGATGAGGCGCGGCGCCTCGTGGGCGACCGCACCAGTTCGCCTGGCTCGTTCGATCGTGACGGACGTCGCGCTCATCGCCGCCCGCCGATGCCTGCCTCACGGGCCTTCACGATCGCCTGGGAACGATCGACGACCTGGATCTTCGTGAAGACGCTCGAGACGTGGTTGCGAATCGTCTTGACCGAGAGGCCGAGTTGCGCGGCGATCTGCTGGTTCGACCATCCGCGAGCGACCAGGTCGAGGATCTCGCGCTCACGCGCGGTCAGATCGGGGAACGGCGCCGCCGATGCGGCCGAGGCGGCGGCCTCGAAGAACCCGATCATGCGTCGCGCGATCCCCGGGCCGAATACCGCGCCACCGTCGGCGACCGTGCGCAACGCCCGCAGCAACTCCGCCTGCCGCGCGCCCTTGACCAGATAGCCACGTGCGCCTGCCCTGACCGCCGAGAACACCGACTCGTCGTCCTCGTGCATCGTGAGCACGAGCACGGCGATGTGAGGGGCGACCGAGACGATGTCGCGCGTCGCTTCGATCCCGTTCCGACCGGGCATGTGGAGATCCATCAGCACCACATCGGGCTGCAGCTCGAGCGCACCGGCGACCGCCTCGTGACCGTCGACGGCCTCGCCCACGAGCTCGAGGCCGTCGACGGACGCCAGCAAGGCAGCGATGCCTTCGCGGAAGTCGCCCGAGTCGTCTGCAACCAGGACACGTAGCGACTCGGTCACACGCAACTCCGGCTGAGCAAGGCCGACATCGCCGTGAGCGTACTCGTCGTCCGGAGCGGGCAACGGGCGCGGCACGAGTCAGTCGAGCAAGGCGACGACTGTCCAGGTCGCGGTGAACAGGATCTCGATCGATCCGAGCACGATCGCCGAGGCGGCAAGGAGACGGTTCGTCCCGAGGGCGCGGACCCCGAGCACGATCGCTGCAACAGCAAGCGGTATGCCGATCCAGTAGCCGCCCTTCGGAAGGTCCCAGGCGATCGTCACGCCGGGAATCCCGAGCAGGGCGAGCAACAGGGCGAGGCCGGGACGACTCCGGGGCCTCGAGATTGCAACGGTGGAAGCGGACATGGATACCTCCGAGTAGTCGATGGACATGGGTGCGTTCAGGCGACGAGGGTGACGATGTCGTCAGAGCCCGTCTTGGTCTGCTTGGAGAGCAACGTGCCGCGGGCGTTCGCGTAGGTGCCGGTCCCGCCCGTCACCATGCCGTGCACCGTGGCGCCGGCGGCGGGGAGGAACGCCTGGAACGAGAGCGTTCCGCCGCCGAAGCGCATCAGACCCTCGCACGCAAACGATGCTTTCTCCGCTCGCGGGGTGGCGACCACAGCTGTGCAGTGGGCGTAGAGGCGACCGAGGTGCTTTCCGGCGGAGTCGACGAGCGGGTTCGTGAACACGATCTGGTCGCCGAGCGACGCGGACGGCTCGCCTTTGGCCTTCGACATCGGCGCGTTGTCGACGAATGCGAACGTCGAGCCCTTCTCGAGCTCCTTGATGGTCAAGGTCGTCGGGCCCTGCGCCGAGGCGCTGGATCCGAGGACGAGCGCGCAAGCGCCTACGGCGAGGCCAAGGGCGGAGCGGGGTCGAGCGAGACGCGCGGTAACTGGGAGCATCAAGCACCTCCTGGTCGACGATTTGTGTGCACAGCCTCCGCCGAAGGCGTCCCGGGCCGACAGGGGCAGACGTCCCGAATCGACCGGGATTCTCGATGCGTGCAAACGGCTCGTCGGCACTTCACTTGCTGAAGCTACTATCGACTTCAGATCAACCTCAGGAGCGTGAAGCCTCGTGGACAAGTACCTGCTCGTACCGCTGGACGACACCGTCGTGTTCCCGAACATGACGGTCAACCTGCCGCTCGACGTGGGCGGCGAGACGCATGTGCTGCTCGTGCCGCGCCACGAGGGCATCTACGCCAACGTCGGCACCATCGCGGAGGTCACCGAGACCGGCCGGCTCGGCGGCGGCGCGCCCGTCGTCACTCTCACAGGTCAACAGCGCGCGCTGCTCGGCGCAGCCGACACCGCGAGCGACGGCCGGCTTTACGTCGAGGTCGAGGAGCGGCCCGACGAGACGCCCCCGCCGGTGAAGACACGCGAGCTCGAGACCGAGTACCGCGCGGTCGTCGAGGAGATCCTCGAGTTGCGGAACGCCGACAGCCGGATCGGCGAGTTCCTCCGCTCGGTCACCGAGCCGGGCGCGCTTGCCGACACGTGCGCCTACTCGCCCGATCTGCGCTTCGAACAGCGGGTCGAGCTGCTGGAGACGCTCGACATCGTCGCGCGGCTCGAGCTCGCGATCGCGCTCCAGCGCGAGCGACTCGCCGAGCTCCAGGTGCGCCGCCGCATCCACGACGACGTCGAGTCCGGTGCCCAGAAGCAGCAGCGCGAGTACTTCTTGCGCAAGCAGCTCGAGTCGATCCGGAAGGAGCTCGGCGAGGACGAGGGCTCGGTCATCGACGAGTACCGGCAGAAGATCGAGGAGACGGAGCTGCCCGAAGCGGTGCGCGAACAGGCCGAGCGCGAGCTCGCCCGGCTCGAGCGGATGGGCGACGCCTCGGCCGAGTCGTCCATGATTCGCAGCTACCTGGACTGGCTACTCGCAGTGCCGTGGGGCCAGCTCTCCGAGGAGCGCCTCGACCCATCCCTCGCGCGCGAGATCCTCGACGCGGACCACGCGGGTCTCGACGACGTGAAGGAGCGGATCGTCGAGTACCTCGCCGTGCGCAAGCTGCGCCAGGAGCGCGGGATCGAGGACGACAAGCGCTCGGGCGCGATCCTCACTCTGATCGGGCCGCCCGGCACGGGCAAGACCTCGATCGGCGAGTCGATCGCACGCGCGCTCAACCGCGAGTTCGTGCGCATGTCGCTCGGCGGAATCCGCGACGAGGCCGAGATCCGCGGCCATCGGCGCACCTACATCGGCGCCCTGCCCGGCCGTCTTGTCCGAGCGCTCCGGGATGCCGGGACGATGAACCCGGTGATCATGCTCGACGAGGTCGACAAGGTCGGCGCCGACTGGCGCGGCGACCCGTCGGCGGCGCTGCTCGAGGTACTCGACCCGGCGCAGAACCACTCGTTCCGCGACCACTACCTCGACGTCGAGCTCGACCTCTCGCAGGTCGTCTTCATCGCCACCGCAAACGTGGCCGAGACGATCCCGGGCCCGCTGCTCGACCGCATGGAGGTGATCCGCTTCGACGGCTACACGGTCGACGAGAAGGTCGCGATCGCCCGCGGCTACCTCTGGCCGCGCCAGCGCGAGCGGAACGGCCTCCTCGAGGACGAGGTCGCCTGCGAGGACGCGCTGCTGGAGAAGATCGTCAGCGAGTACACGCGCGAGGCCGGCGTTCGCCAGTTGGAGCGCGAGCTCGGAAAGCTGCTGCGAAAGGCTGCGACGCGAATCGCGTCCTCCGAGATCGAGCCGCCGCTCGTCGTCACCCAGGAGTTCGTGCGGGACGCCCTCGGCCGGCAGCGCTTCTGGCAGGAGGCCGCGGAGCGGACGGCCGTCCCCGGCGTCGCGACCGGGCTCGCCGTCACCGGTACGGGAGGCGACGTCCTCTTCATCGAGGCGACGCGAATGGACGGCGACGAGCGGCTCGTGCTGACGGGCCAGCTCGGCGACGTGATGAAGGAATCGGCGCAGATCGCCCTCTCCTGGGTACGCGCGCACGCGGACGAGCTCGAGATCCCCGACGGGCGCCTGCACGGGCAGTACCACGTGCACGTTCCGGCGGGCGCGATCCCGAAGGACGGCCCGAGCGCCGGCATCACGATGACGACCGCGCTCGCGTCACTCCTCACCGGGCGGCCCGTGAAGCACACGGTCGGGATGACCGGCGAGGTCACGCTCCAGGGCCGCGTCCTCCCGATCGGCGGCCTGAAGCAGAAGGTGCTCGCCGCGCACGCCGCCGGCCTCACCGAGGTGATCATCCCCGAGCGGAACCGCGCCGACCTGGACGACGTCCCGGCCGACGTGCGCGAGGCACTCACGTTCCACCCGGTGATGAGCGTCGGCGAGGTGCTCGAGCTCGCACTCGAGGCTGCGCCCAATGGCAGCTCCGTCGAGCCTACGCTGCCGGGCGACCGTGCGCTGCAGACCGTGTAACCCGGTGCCAGAGGAGGTCCGCCGCGCGGCGGACCTCCTCGAACGCCGCTGGACGCTCTCGATCCTCTACGCGTCGATCGAGGGAGCCGAGCGCTTCAACGAGTTCCTGGAGGCGCTGGGCCGGGTTCCGCCGGCGACGCTGGCGGCCCGACTCAACGGGCTCGTCGAGGCGGGCTTGCTCGACCGGCAGGTGCGCGACACGCGCCCTCCCGCCGTCGAGTACCGGCTGACGGCCGAAGGAAAGCGCCTCGAGCCGTTCGTTCGCGAGCTCGTCCTCTGGTGCCGCGTGTAGGCCCAGGCTGCGTCAGGCCGCCGGCGGAACGACCATCCAGCACACCATGCCGAGCTCGTCCTCGATGATCTCGGGCGATCTAACCCTGCCAGGCAAGCAGCAGCAACGTGATCGCCGCGATCGCCGTAAGGCCGATCACGACGACGTTGGCGAAGAGAGCGACGACCACCAATCTGGCGTGCCGCGTCGCCTGCGCCGTGCCAGCCCGCTCACCGCCGACGCGCGGTGATCCGTCCTCGTCGTTGCCCCAGCCGATCGAGCTCGCGAGGGCGCTCGTAATGAACTGGTTGAGGCTGACTCCCTCGCGTTCTGCAGCCCGCGTGAGCTCTGCGTGCAACGCGCGCGGCATTCGCAGGAGCAGGCGGCCGCTCGGTACCGGTTTTGCCTGCTCTTCAGGCTCGTGAACGAGCGTGGGAGGAAGGGCACGGGCCACAACCGGATTCTACGGCCATGCCCCGATTCGCACAACGTGCGAGAGCGATATCACGTCGGCCTTACGTCTGGCCGATCTCGTGACGCAGCTTGCCGAGCGACTCCCGGAGCAGGCGCGAGACGTGAACTTGCGAGAGGCCTACTTCGGCGGCTATGCGGCGCTGACTCAATCCTCCGAAGTAGCGCAGCCGCACGATCTTGCGCTCGCGGCGCCCCAGCGTGCGCAACCCGCTCTCGATCAGCACGCGCTCCTCGCCGAGCTCGAGCCGGCGCTCCGCGGCGCTGTCCCGTGCCGTGGCCGCGTAGCTCTCAAGCGGGACAGGCCGAATCGGCGCCATCGCCTCGCCGACTTCCTCGACAGATCTGCCCGTCGCCGCCGCGAGCTCAGCCAGAGTAGGCGGTCGGCCGCGTTCGGCGGTGAGGGCATCGCACCGCTCGGCCACGCGTGCCCCGAGCTCCCTTCGCCCGCGTGGAACTCGCAGCGGCTGCGCGCTGTCACGGAGGTGGCGTCTGATCTCACCCTGGATCGTCGGGATCGCATAGGCCGCCAGCGAGACGCCGCGGCACGGGTCGAACCGGTCGACCGCCTTGATCAGCCCGACCGCCCCGATCTGAGCGAGGTCGTCGAGCTGCTCGCCCCGGTTGGCGAAGCGGCGCACAAGCGCGCGCACGAGGGGGAGATGCCGTTCGATCAGCTCGCGGCGCGCCTCGGGGTCTCGCTGCTCGCACCATGCCTTCAGGAGCATCTGTGATTGAGCTGCCAACTGCTTCTCCTTGTCGCCTCCGTCGCAGTGCGACGATACTCTCTCTTCAGAGAAATACAAGGGCTGAGCGAGCTTCATCATCAAATGTCGTCAAATAACTCTCTCAGAATGTTTCAGAGATGTGAGCTTCTGGGTATTTGCACTTGATATGGCGCGCTCGCATCCGGGTCGGACCTCTCGTCGGCTTGCCGTCGGGCTGACTGCACTGGGACTCGGCGCAGCTTGCGTGTCCCCGGCCGCAGCAGATCTCGGGATTGCCGCGAATGGGACGCCTCCTCTGCCCGTGGACGTTTCAGCGCTGACCGCCGACGCCACGGCTGCGGCTCAGTCCACCCTGGCGAAGGTGATCGGCCCCTCAGGAGACCAGGCAACTGTTCTCCCGGCTCCCACGCCTCCTGTCGCACCGCCCGCCGCCCCAGCGGAGCCGGCTCCGACCGAGCCGGCCGCGCTGCCGGCCGCCGAACCCGTCGCGGATCCGGCTCCCGTCGCAGCTGAGCCCGCAAAGCCTGTTACAGAAACGGTCGCGGCGCCGGTTCGGGCGCCAGAGCCGGCGGCCTCGGTGCAAACGCCGACCGAGCAGCGTCCCGGCGTCGTCCAGCAGGTGCAGCCGGCGAACATCAACGTGTCGGTCCGACTGGCCAGTCCCGGGGACAACGGTCCCGTCACGCAGGTGAACGCGGCGGTGGCGGCCAGCCCGCTCATGCCGCCGGCTACAGCGCCGACAGATGCGCGATATCAGTCCGCACAGCCGCAGTATCAACCGTTGCCGGTCACACCTGAGAAGGCGGAGACTCCGCCCGCCTCTCAGCCGGTCGTGCCGGCGACTGCCATCGTGCCCGAGCGGTGGGACTGGACGTGGACACTCGGCTGCGGCGACGACACGGCGTCGATTACCCCAATGTCGGTCGAAACTGGTGAACAGAACTGGAACTGGACCTGGAACTGGAACTGTGGCGATGTAGAGGACGCCGGTGGAAATCAGAACACGCAATTGCCGACGCAGTATCAACCTGTGGTAACGCAGTATCAACCTCTTAACGTCAACGTCTCGATTCGCATCGGTAGCCCCGGAAACGACGGGTCCGTGACGCAGGCGAATATCGCGGTAGGCCTCGGCTTGCCGCCCGTGCCGCCCGTGCCGCCCGTGCCGCCGGCGCCGCCCGCGTCGCCCACGCAGACCGTCGTCGACGCCGCTCCGGCCGCGCCTGCGGCGAGCGCCGAAACCGCCGCCACGGCAGAGCCAACGGCCGAGAGCGCCCCCACGGAGTCCGTTCTTGCCGAGGGTGCAGATCCTGAAGACGTGCCTGCTCCTACCTCGGCGCCTGAGCTTGCCGGCGCTGATTCTGTTCCGATCATCTACGCGACGGATTCGGATCCTGACGTGGACGGCGGCGGTGTGGCCGATATCAAGCGCGTGAAGGGGTTCGCCGCTTTCGCCGCCGTTTCGCCGAGCACGGCGCCGATACTGGGAAAAGGGGTAAGGAAGCCGACTGGCGTCGGTGATATCACCGCTCCCGCAACGCTCGAGGCGCCGGTCAGCCCGACCGCACCCGAAACGCAGGCAGCCTCAGCAGCGTCCAGCCCCGCTGCGGCGGGCGAGGTACAACCACAGTCCGCGCCCGGCGGCCCGAAGGCCCCTCTCGAGAACGGCTCGTTCGGGCTCGGCCTTGCCGTACTCGCTCCGCCAGGTGCGTCGGATCGCAACTTCGGGGTTCTCGCGGTTCTGCTCTTCCTCTTTGTCTTCTTCGTCGATGCCGCGCGACGCGTGACGGGCGTTTGGTCACCCCCGTCCGCAGAGCTCGGCCGTCGGCCAGAACGACCCGGCTAACGCACTCCTTCCGACCGTTCGAGCGGGCACCTTCGCCCGCTCTTCCCGAAAGTCTTCGGAAGGAGAAGGATCGATGAAACGACTACTTGCGGTCATCGCCGCGACGCTCGGGCTCCTCGTGAGCGCGGGCTACGCAGCGGCGGAACCGCCGGGAGACGCCGCAGGCCAGGCAGCCGGGCAGGCGTCCGGCAGCGAACAGGCTGCCGGGGCACTTTCGGGCGCCTCCCAAACCAAACCGACGAACCGGAACATCTCCGTTCGCGTCCTGAGCCCGGGCGACAACGGTGACGTCAGGCAGTCGAACACCGTCAGCTCGAACGCGACGGCGGCGAATGCGAACGTCACCGACCAGTCGGCCGACCAGACTCAGGGCGGCTCGTGCGGCTGCGCGGGCGGGACGCAGGCGGTAGGCCAGGAGTCGAAGAACGACCAGGCCGCATCCGCGCTGTCGCTCGCCACGCAGACGGGCGCGAGCAACTCGAACATCCCCGTGCGCGTTCTGAGCCCGGGGGACAACGGCTCCGTCTCGCAGTCGAACAGCGTCGACTCCGACGCGACGGCCGCCAACCTGAACGCGACTGACCAGAACGCGGATCAGGATCAGGGCGGCGGCGGCGGGACACAGGCGATCGGCCAGGAGTCGAAGAGTGACCAGGACGCCGGCGCGGCCTCGACGGCCGAGCAGCAAGGGGCCGCGAACACGAACATCTCCGTTCGTGTCCTGAGCCCCGGTGACGACGGGCGCGTCTCGCAGTCGAACAGCGTCGACTCGTCCGCTACGGCCCTGAACCTGAACGCAACCGAGCAGGACGCGGATCAGGATCAGGCCGGCGGCGGCGGGACACAGGCGATCGGCCAGGAGTCGCGCAACGACCAGGAGGCCGGCGCTCTGTCGGTCGCCGAGCAGGACGGCGCGAGCAACACCAACATCCCGGTGCGCGTACTCAGCCCGGGTGACGGCGGCTCCGTCTCGCAGTCGAACACCGTCGATTCCGACGCCACGGCCGCGAACCTGAATCTGACCAATCAGGACGCGGGTCAGGATCAGTCCGGCGGCGGCAAGGAGTGCGGCTGCCACGACTCGTCCGGCTTCCAGGCGATCGGGCAGGAGTCGAAGAACGACCAGCAGGCGGTTGCCCTCTCCGCGGCGTCGCAGTCAGACGCCTCGAACAGCAACACGCCCGTTCGTGTCGACAGCAGGGGAGACGACGGCCACGTGTCGCAGTCGAACAGCGTCGACTCCGACGCCAACGCGGCGAACCTGAACGCGACCAAGCAGGATGCGGATCAGGATCAAGGCGGCAACGGCGACGCGCGCTGCTGCTCGTCCGATGGAATCCAGGCGATCGGCCAGGAGTCCAAGAACGAGCAGACGGCGGTCGGCCTGTCCGGGGCGCTTCAGTTCGGCGCCTCGAACAGCAGCACGCCGGTGCGCGTCGACAGCAATGGCGACGACGGCTCCGTCCGGCAGTCGAACAGTGTCGACTCCGACGCGACGGCGCTGAACCTGAACACGACCGAGCAGGACGCCGATCAGGATCAGTCGGGCGGCGGCAAGGAGTGCGGCTGCCACGACTCGACCGGCATCCAGGCGATCGGCCAGGAGTCGGACAACGAGCAGGCAGCGCTGGCCGGCTCGCTGGCCGTCCAGGCCGGCGGGCACGAGGAGTGCGGCTGCGACTCGGGCGGCAACTCCAACGCGCCCGTCCGCGTCGATAGCTCCGGCGACGGCGGCCGCGTCTCGCAGTCGAACAGCGTCGACTCCGACGCCAAGGCGGCGAACCTGAACGCAACCGAGCAGGAAGCGGATCAGGATCAGGCCGGTGGCTCGGGGATCGCGATCCAGGCGATCGGCCAGTCTGCGAGCAACGAGCAGACGGCAGTCGGCCTGTCCGCGGCGCTGCAGTTCGGCGCCTCGAACAGCAACACGCCGGTCGGTGTCGACAGCGAGGGCGACGACGGCTCCGTCCGGCAGTCGAACAGCGTCGACTCCGACGCGACGGCCCTCAACCTGAACGCGACCGAGCAGGACGCGGATCAGGATCAGGACGGCAGCAGCAGGGAGTGCGGCTGCCACGACTCGACCGGCATCCAGGCGATCGGCCAGGAGTCGGAGAGCGAGCAGGGTGCACTGGCCGGCTCGCTGGCCGTCCAGGCCGGCGGGTACGGGAAGTGCGGCTGCGACTCGGGCGGCAATTCCAACGCGCCCGTGGGTGTCGACAGCGAGGGCGAGGGCGGTGACGTCGACCAGTCGAACAGCGTCGACTCAAACGCCGACGCCGTGAACCTGAACGCGACCGAGCAGGACGCGAATCAGGATCAGGACGGCAACGGCCGCGGGTGCGGCTGCCACGACTCGACCGGCATCCAGGCGATCGGCCAGTCGGCGAGCAACGAGCAGACGGCGGTCGGGCTGTCCGCGGCGCTGCAGTTCGGCGCCTCGAACAGCAACACGCCGGTCGGTGTCGACAGCGAGGGCGACGGCGGTGACGTCGACCAGTCGAACAGCGTCGACTCCGACGCGACGGCCCTCAACCTGAACGCGACGGAACAGGACGCGGATCAGGATCAGGACGGCGGCTCGGGGATCCAGGCGATCGGCCAGGAGTCCGAGAACGAGCAGACGGCGTTCGGCCTGTCTGCAGCGCTGCAGTTCGGCGCCTCGAACAGCAACACGCCAGTTGGTGTCGACAGCGAGGGCGACGGCGGTGACGTCGACCAGTCCAACAGCGTCGACTCCGAAGCGAACGCCGCGAACCTGAACGCAACCAAGCAGGACGCGGATCAGGATCGCGGACGCGGCTCCGGGACCCAGGCGATCGGCCAGCGAGGGCACAACGCGCAGTGCGGGTTCGCCCTCGGACTGGCGGCGCAGTACGGCTCCAGGAGCTCCAAGCGGGGGGTGCAACCGACAGGAAGGAGGCCGCTCTACTGCTAACGAAATCAGACCGGGTAGGCCGGCTTCAACGGCCTACCCGGTCTCTCCTGACATTGACACGAATCGAACATGGAAGTAGCGTCAGTTCGATGCATCGGTTGTGGGGGACAACCGCGGCGCTTGTGCTGGCCCTCCTGATTCTCGGGCCTACAGCGCTTGGCGCGCCGCCCGCTCCGGATCCGCCTCCGCTTGCGGTCGCTCCCGATCCGCATCCGGCACCCGCCGCCAGCAGCTCCCCGACCCATCAAGCTGCCAGCACCTCCCCGACCCAGCAGGCTACGGTCGCCGCGTCCGAGCCGGCGCAACCGGCTGCCGCGCCACGCTCGAGCCCGCCTTCGCCCGGACGCGTCTCCGTCACGCCCCCTGAGCGCGTGCAGGCGACGGCTCCCGTCAGCGTGGCGACCAGCCCGCAGCCAACGGTTCCCGTCAGCGTGGCAACCAGCTCGCCGGCGAGCCCGACGACAGCGGCGTCAAGCGAGCCCACGGTGACGACCGGAAAAGCGAGACCGCAGCGCAAGGCCGCACACTCCGCCCGGAAGACGGCGCCGGTCCGCCGGTCGCAGGCACCGAAGCGGATCGTCGTCCAGTTCCCACGCCTCTGGCCGACGTCGCTCCCGACGGCGACCGCCGAAGCGCTCGACCGTGAGCGTCTGGCGTTCGCAGGCCTCGCGCTCGCGCTCATCGCCGCCGGAGGCGCGGTCATACTCCTCGCCGCGCGGCGACAGCTCGGGGAGCTCGCGCGATGAGGTCACTGCGGATTTCGCTCGCTTGTCGTCACTGCGTCGGACTGGCACTGGTGCCGACACAGCAGCTGCGGCCGAACCCCCCACGTGAGCTTCACACTGACCGGCACCGCGGGGACGAACGGCTGGTTCAAGAGCAACGTCACGATCCACTGGAGCGTCAGCGAGCCCAGAGAGTGTGATCTCGAGCTCGTGGCTGCGATCGGCGGAGCTTGTCAGCGACGGAGGGACGACGTTCGCACAGCTGCACGGTCACGTTCAACGGCGGGCACGACATCCGCGACGGCGACGGTGAAGATCGACAAGACGGCGCCCTCCGTCTCGGCTGCCACCCCCGCCCGCGGGCCCGACTCGAACGGCTGGTACAACCACGCCGTTGCGATCACGGCGACCGGGACGGATCCCGTGTCAGGGATCGCGTCCTGCAGCACGCCGTCGTACTCGGGCCCGGACAACGCGGCCGTGGCGGTTGACGCAACCTGCACCGACAACGCTGGCAATACGAGCGCTCCGGTCACGGCGACGTTGAAGTACGACGCGACGGCGCCGGCTGTGACCGCCGCGCCGTCACGGGCGCCGGACGCCAACGGCTGGTACAACCACGCGGTCGCGATCACGGCGGCCGGGACGGATCCCGTGTCAGGTGTCGCGTCCTGCAGCACGCCGTCCTACTCGGGCCCAGACAACCCGGCCGCGGCGGTTGACGCAACCTGCACCGACAACGCTGGCAATACGAGTGCTCCGGTCACCGCGACGCTGAAGTACGACGCGACAGCTCCGACCGTCGCTGCCGCAGTAGATCGTCCGCCCGACGCTCACGACTGGTACCGCAGTCCGCTCAAGGTCAGCTTCACCGGCACCGACTCGATCTCCGGAATCGCGTCCTGCACTGCGCCGGCGGAGTACAAGGGCCCGGACCGATCGGCAGTCACCCTCTCCGGAACGTGCGGCGACGCCGCCGGCAACGCCGGTACGGCGGCGCTCGACTTCAAGTACGACGCGACGGGGCCGAAGCTGAGCAATCTCACGGCCACGAGCAAGAAGGGGCTCGTCCAGATCGGGTGGCAGCGCTCCGCCGACGCCGTCTCGGTGGAGCTCGTGCGCCGGCCGGGACGCAAGGGCTCGCGCAGTACGACCGTGTACCGCGGCACCGGCCGGAGCTTCGCGGACAAGTCGGTGCGCAACGGCCTCAAGTACCGGTACGAGCTCAGGCTCACCGACGAGGCGGGGAACGTGACGACGAAGGCGTTGGCCGCGACGCCGCGCCCGCCGCTCTACAAGCCTGCACTCGGCACGGTCGTGCATTCACCTTTGAGGCTTGCATGGGACGCCAACGGCGCGAGGTTCTACAACGTCCAGCTCTTGCACGACGGGGTCAAGGTGCTGAGTGCATGGCCTCGCGCGGCAACCTTCCTGGTCCACTCGACGTGGCGCTACGCGGGAAAGACCTACCAGCTCGGGCCCGGCCACTACCGCTGGTACGTCTGGGGAGCGCGCGGGAGTCGCGAGCAGCCGAAGTACGGTCGACCGCTCGGCACGAGCACGTTCCTCGTCAAGTAGCGCTAGGCGCTCTGTCTCCCGAATGCGACACTCGCCGCGTGAGTGACGAGTTCCTGCACGCGACAGGGTTCGGCCGGTGGAGCGCCCCGACGTTCTCGAGCTAGGGCCCGGTCGCAGCGCGCTCGCGATCTGTCTCGAGAGCGGGGACGAGGCGACCGCGGCGGCGCGGCTCCTCGGCCTGGAGACGCCGCGGCCGACGCTCGTCGTGATCGGCGGCGCCGGCGGGCTCGACGACGCCGGCCTCACTGCGCTCGTGCCGTGCGCCGAGGCCCTCGTCCGGTCGGCGGCGGCCAGCGGCGCGGCGATCGTGGACGGCGGCACGGATGCCGGCGTGATGGGTCTCATCGGCCGCGCGCATGCCGCGGCCGGCTCGGAGACGCCGCTCGTCGGCGTCGTTGCGGAGGCGCTCGCGTGCCGGCCGGGCGAGCAGGTCGTCGGCGCCGCCGCGGCGCTCGAGCCGCACCACACGCACTTCGTGCTCGTGCCCGGCTCGAGCTGGGGCGACGAGGCGCCGTGGCTGGCCCGAATCGCCGGAGTGATCGCGGGCCCGTGCCCGTCGGTGACGGTGCTCGTGAACGGAGGCGATGTCTCCTTCACCGACGTCGCGGCGAGCCTCGACGCCGGCCGGCTCGTGCTGACGGTGGCGGGCACGGGACGGGCAGCCGACGCGCTCGTCGCCGCGCTCGCCGGCTCGCCGGCCGACGCCCGGGCGGAGGCGCTCGTCCGCACGGGTCTTGTGGAGGCGGTCTCGCTGGGCGAAGATGCGTGGCCGTCGCTCGAAGAAAGGGTGGAAGCGATTCTCGGCAGCCGCAGCCTGGCCGATGGCCACTGACGCGCACACGACCTCGCCCAAGGGGAGCTCGGCGCACTCGTCGACGCGTTCGAGCTCGACGATGATCCCGAGAAGCTCTTCTTCATGCGCTCGCGCTGGCTCGACCAGATCGTGTGGCTGGAGGGCGAAGGCAAAGCAGTGCCAGCGGCGCTACTACGTGCTGCGCCTCGTCGCGATCGTCGGCGGTCTGACCGTTCCGGCGCTCGTCAGCCTCGAACGTCAGTTCCGACGCCAGCCCCGACGTCGCCTCCGCGATCGCCTGGACGACCTTCGCGCTCAGCCTGCTCGTCGCGACGGCCGTCTCGGTGGAGGGGTTCTTCCGCTACGGCGAGCGCTGGCGCCACTACCGCCGCACGGCCGAGCTGATGAAGAGCCAGGGCTGGGAGTTCTTCGAGCTCGCCGGCGCCTACGAGAGCCTACGACAGTCACGAGACCGCGTTCCGGGCGTTCGCGACAGCCGTCGAGAAGGTGATCGCGGAGGACGTCGACGTCTACGTCAGGCAGGTGACACGCGAGCGCGGGCGTGACGGAGAGCCGGACCCACAGGCGGAACCGAAACCGGAAGCCTGAGCCGGCGTGGCCGACGTGTTCATCTCGTACTCGCGGCGGGATGCCACGCTCGTCCGCGAGTTGCACGCCTTCCTGACCGCGGCCGGCAGGGACGTCTGGGTCGACTTTCAGGACATCCCTCCCGCATCTGAGTGAGCGAACCGACGTTATCCGGGCCGCTCACCAGATGTTCCCCGCGCCCGGCGTGTACGACGGCGAGACGACGCCGCTCGAGCAGACGATGGTCGTGCAGTTGATCAGGCCGTCGAAGTTCGCGACCGGCGCATGCACGTTCAACGCCGAGGCCGTGATCTCGACGGTCGAGTTCGCGCTGATCTGGATCTGACCGGCGGCGGTGAGGACGATCGAGCAGCCGTTGGAGTGCAGGAGGGTGATCTCCTGTGACGCGTCGTCCAGGACGAGCTTGTGGCCCGACTGCATCGACACGGTCACCTTCGCCGACCCCTGTGTGTCGTCGAACTCGAGCAGGCTGCCGGAGCGGGACTTGATCAGCCGTTTGTTGTTCGCCGCCGTCGCCGCCTCCGGCAGCGCCTCCGAGCCGTTCCAGGATGCGCCGACGACATAGGGCCGCGCGGGTCGCCGGCCTCGAAGGCGACGACGACCTGCGTGTCGACCTCGGGAAGCATCTCGTAGCCCTGGTCGTCGTCGGCGTACGGCGCGATCAGGTTCGCCCACGCGCGTACCTCAGTGCCCTCCGAGCCCAGGCTCGGCAGGCTCACCTGGATCCGGCCGAGTGAGCTCGGATCGACGATGTCGGTGACGATTGCCCGGTAGAGCCCGAAGAGGGGCGCGCCGTCGTTTGGGCGTATGCGTGCGCGAGCCGTTCCACCCCATTTCTCGAAGAGGGCTGCGCCCTGCGTCCTGATCTCAGGCCGCGTTCGCGGGCGGCGGTTGCCGGAGCCCGGGAAGATCACGTAGACGACGTCGGCGGACTGGCCTCCGCTCGTCGGGCTCGGGTCGATCGCGAGCGCCCGCGCGAGCGCGATCGAACCTTCGCCGATCCTTCCAGCTGGGCCGATGTCCGCGACGATCGCGTACGCGACCTTTTCTGTGCGCCGGTTCCAAACGGCCGCGAAATCGCCCAGACGCGCTCCCGTCGCCTCGAGCACCCGCTGTGGCAGCACGACGAACGGGATCGTGCTCGAGTTCACGTATCGCCGTGGGCTCGTCGCCGGCTGCGACGCGTCCTCGAGCGCGGTCGTCGAGATGTAGAACCCAGGCGCAGGGTCGCCTCTTCGCTGTACGACGGGCTCGCCGTTCGGGTCGGTGACGAGCGCCCACCAGTTGCCCGGACTGCCCGCATTCTTCAGGTGGTCGAGCCCGGGCGGCGAGCCTCGCGGGTGGTACGCCCGCGGCGACCCGGCCGTGTCGATCGTCATCCCGGCCGCGTAGAAGAACGCGCGCTCGCCGCTCTTGCGGCGAAGCCGCACGTCGCCGATCGTCGGCAGCTGCGGTGCCGCCGACGTCCGCGGCGCGGCGCCGGCCGGCGGCGCGCTTGCCCGCTTCTTCGGCATCTCCGGTCCCCTTTCGACGTGAGCTTTCGCGAACGCCGGTCATATCCCGCGCGTGGGGTCGCGTCAAGAGCTGCTGGTGGCAGTGGTGTGTGTGTGTCAGGCGATCACGCGGTAGACCTGGAAGACCTCGGCGTACTCGCGGTTCACGTTGATGCCGTGGGTGCGCGCGAGGTTCCAGACGTACTCGGGGTTCGCGTAGCGGCGGTGCTGCTGCGAGGCGTACTTCTCGAGCGCCGCCACTTTCCGCTCGATGTGGCCTGATTCGAGGGCGAAGTACGCCTGGTAGGCGAAGTCGAAGTTGTTCCAGGGGATCTCGTAGCCGAGGATCGTCGTCCGCTTGAAGGCGCGCAGGCCCTCGGCGGCGATCGTCTGGTGGTCCTGGTGGACGTCGTGCAGTGACGGCTGGAAGACGAGGTCCGGCTGCCAGTCGTTCCAGAGCTCGATCAGCAGCTCGAGGATCGCCTGGCGGTGGTCCGGGAACGTGCGCACGTCGAAGTCGTGGACGGTCAGGTTCTCGCGGCCGGATGCCGAGCTCGGCGGTCGCCTCGCGCACCTCTCGGGCGAGCGTGTCGGGCGGGAAGCCCTCCGGGAGCGAGCGGGTCGCGATCGAGAACGCGACGTAGCGGACGTCGGAGCCCTGCCCGACGAGCCGCGCCATCGTGCCGCCGCAGCCGAACTCGCCGTCGTCGGTGTGCGGCGCGAGCACGAGCACGCGCTCAGGCGCTCCGATCACGAGGCTTCTCCTTCCACTGCTCCTTCGCCGCGACCGCCGAGAGCGCGAGCAGGCCCCAGAAGAGCGGGTCCTCGAAGAGCGCGTTGTAGAAGAGGCTGTGCACGACGATCGCAACCAAGGCTAGTCCGAAGGCGACGCGGGCGTGTCCCGTCACGGTTGCGGGCGGGAGGCGGCGGAACGGCACGACGAGCGCGACGGCGACGAGCCAGCCGAACAGGACGAGGCCGGGCAGGCCGGTCTCGGCTGCGACCGTGATCGGCGTCGTGTGGGACGCGGCCGCCTTCGGTCGCTTGCCCTTCAGACCCGTTCGGTCGGCGTAGGCGCGGCGAAAGCCGCCCGTGCCGACGCCGATCATCGGGTGGTGCGCGGCGAGCCCGAGCCCGTTCGAGACGAGCTTCGACCGGCCGCTCGTCGCGTGCGAGAGACCCTGGCTTGCCGAAGATCCGGTCGCGCGACGCTGGGGCACGCCGAGCACGACGACCGCCAGCACCGCGGCCGCGACCGCGAGCGGGATCAGCGCCGGCGCCGCCAGAAGGCGGCCAGCCCGACGATGATCCCGGCCGCGAGCGCGACGAAGCTCGACTGCGAGAACGAGGGCATGAGCCCGACCCAGGTCACGGCGGCCGCGGCCGCCGCAGCCCACGCGAGCCGCTGCCGGTCGAACAGCACGAGCACGAGGCTCGCGAGGATCGCGACCACCAGGAAGCGGCCGTAGATCGACGGGTCGTAGAAGACCGAGTTGACCCGGTAGAACCAGCCGCTCGGCGCGTAGGCGTTGTCGACCTCGACCTTCGGGTTCCAGTAGATGTTGCGCGTCACGTACTGCCCGATCCCGATCAGCGGCGAAGACGAGCGCCATCAGCGGCGAGCTGCGACGTAGAGCATCGCCACCCAGCCGATCCGCCACGGGAGGCGCGCGAGCGACACCGCGAGCAGCCCGAACGGCAGCACGAAGAAGAGCAGGTAAGATCGCGCCCTGGCGGCGGTCCTCCGACCAGAGAAGCGCGAGGCCGGACCAGCCGACAGAACAGCGCCGAGCGGCCAGGCGAACGGCGCCGAGCTCGCGCGACGCGCTTCGCCGTCCGCAGCAGCAGCTCGCCAGCGCGAGCGCGAGCGCCGCGCGCGGCGACGACGAGCGTAGAGCGGCAGGAGCAGGTTCGCCTTGGTCGAGCCGACCGAGACGGGGATCCGCGCCGGCGCGCAGGCGAGCACCGCGACCGGCGAGCAGCCACGGCAAGCGCACGAACAGCCACATCCCGACGCAGCGCCGAGCACGGCCCCGACGACGGCGGCGGCGGCGTAGACGCGGTGGTGGCCGTCGGGGGCGAGCTACACGGCGAGCATCGCGCAGCCGAGCGCCCAGGCCGCGAGCCCGCCCAGCCGCCACGCGCGGCCCGGGCGCGACGAGGAGCAGCGAGAGCCCGAGCGCGCCGACCAGCGCCGCCGGGCGCGCGCGAGCTCGGCGTTCACCCGACGACCACGGTCGCCTTCGCCGTGTGGCCCGTCCGCCGAGACGTACGAGGCGGTAGACGCCCGGCTTCTTCGGGGCGCGCAGGCGCAGCGTGTCCCGGGACGGGCCACTCCGCGGCTCGCCGGTTGAACAGCCAGCTGACGCCTGGCGACGTCGGTGAGCACGAGGAGCGCGAAGCGCGTGCCGCGGCCGCGAGCATCTCGCTTCCGGCCGAGCGCGACGTAGCGGATCGTGACGACCGCGAACGGGAACGGCTTCGCACGGTTGCCGGCGGCGTCCTGCGGCGGAGATCAGGAGCACGTGATTGGCCGGGGCGCGCGAGCTTGTCCGTCCACCTTGCCGTTCCAGTGCAGCACGCCCCTGCAGCCGCTGGCTGCGCGTGAAGATCGACCTGCCGGCCGTCGACGAGCAGGATCGCGTGCGCCGGCTCGTTGAGGCGGTACGGGACGCGGAAGACGTCGTTGCGGCCGTCGCCGTCGGGCGAGATGTGCGTGTAGATCCGGTTGGCGAACGTGCACGACCTCGGCGGCGTCGTGTCGAGCTCGATCTTGTTCGGCAGCGTGATCGTGCGGTGCTCGCGCGCCGAGGTGGACGACCGGCTTGTAGATGCCCGCCGGGGAGCGTGAGCCCGTCGTCGGAGATGCCGTCGAAGACGAGCGAGACCGGGCCGCCTCGTACGAACGGCTCCCGACGACGATCGTACGCACGCGCTTGCCGTCGCGCGTCCATCCAGACCTCGAGGCGGTCGTGCTGCGCAGCGGAAGTCGATCTTCGCGGTCGCGGTCGTCGCAGTTGCACGCCGGCGAGAAGACCTTGTCGATCTTCGTGCGCGTAGATCGGGCTCCGCTCGATCTTGGCTCCCTCGGTGAGCGCGAACGCCGCCGCCGTCGCCGCGAGCAGCGCCACGAGGAACGCGGTCGAGAGCAGCCGGGCCACAGCCCGGCGATTCTACGCCGGGTCCTGCGCGGCCACGCCGGCGCACGAGCAGCCGCCGGACGCCCCAGGCGACGAGCACGAGCGCGCCGACGGCCGAGCACCGACCGCGATCACGTACGTTCGCCTGCGGGACGCCGCACGAGCTTGATGCCCGAGAGGATGAGCACGCAGCCGAAGGCGATGCGCAGCCCGCGCTCGGGGACGCGGACGCGAGGTGCGAGCCGATCAGCACGCCGGGGATCGAGCCGATCAGCAGCCAGGCCATCGCGTGCGTGTCGACGTCGCCGTTGAACAGGTAGGCGAGAGCCGGCGACCCAGAGCAGCATGGCCGCGTGGAACATGTCGGTGCCGACGATCTTGTAGCGCCGTCAGCGGGAACAGCGAACAGCATCGCGAGACCGAAGAACGTGCCCGACCCGACCGAGGTCAGCCCGACGACGAAGCCGCCGAAGCGCGCCGATCGCGATCGCGATCAGCTTGTCGCGGCGCGGAGCAGGATGAAGGGAGCATCGCTCGCATGCCCGTGGATGAACGTCTTCGCGAGGAAGCCGGTGCCCCCGAGGATCAGCGCGACGCCGACGATCCTCTGGAGCGCGGTCATGTGTTGTCGTCGATCGAGTTCGCGATGCTGCGACGCCGACGAGCGAGAGCGGCGTCGAGCCGGCGAGCATCCAGAGCGCGAGCCGCGCGTGCACCGTCCCGAGCATCCGGTGGCGGGCCGCGCCGAAGGACTTGAAGATCGCGCCGTGGAGGATGTCGGTGCCGACCGCGACCCTCGCGTCGAAGCCGAAGAGGAGGATCAGGATCGGCGTCATCAGGCAGCCGCCGCCCATGCCGGTCATCCCGACGAGGATGCCGACGAGCAGGCCGGCGAGCGAGAACTGCCAGGTCATTCCGGTCCGACAGCGTCACGCGGACACGGGCCTCCGGGATCGGGCAGGAGACGAACGGGCGACCGGTGAGCGCGGCAGCCGAGCTTGTACGCCTCGCAGCCCGTGCAGAAGCCGGTGACGGCGGCGAGCAGCGCGAGCGCGGCGACGAGCAAGCCGAGCGCCGCGCCGAGCGTCGGTCGCGCCGAGCGGCGTAGGCGATCGACGCCGCCGCCGAGCACGGCCAGGCCGACGACGTTCGCGGCGCGCGGCGGACGCGAGTCCTCGAGCTGGCCCTCGCCGAAACGCGGCTGGATCAGCTCGAAGTAGGCGAGGCAGGGCAGGCAGCAGCGGCGACCGAGCGTGAGGCCGAGCGCGAGCTGGAGCGCGAGCAGCGCGAGCAGCCACCACCAGCCGGTGAGCGACGGCGACGAGCGAGAGCATGCCGATCACGGTCTGGTTGAAGCGCGGCGCGCGCGAGTCGATCACCCCGAGGTCGCGGTACGGATCAGCCGAGCGGCCAGTCGCCGAACGGCTCACGACGCGGCGAGCACCATCCCGGCGGCGACGGTGTCGTTCGATGCCTCGTCGATCAGGATGAAGGCGCCGGTGGCGCGATTGCGGGTGTAGAGGTCGACCGCAAGCGGCTCCGCGAGCCGCAGTCGGACGACGCCGAGATCGTTCAGCTCGAGTCTCTCGGGGAAAGGTCGATCCTCCAGGGAGTCCATGTCGACGACGGAGACGAGCTCGTCGACGACGGCGCGAACGGTGCGCGTCGTGTGCTTGACGGCGAGCTTCGCGCCGGGGCTCGAGCGGGCGCTCGCTCATCCAGCAGAGCTCGGCGGTCAGCTCGCGCGCCACGTCGGCGGCCGATCGGGATCGGCGAGCATGTCGCCGCGGCCGACGTCGATGTCGTCCTCGAGCCGGATCGTGACCGACTGCGGCAGCGTTGCCGCGTCGAGCGTGCCCTCGGCTGTCTCGACCGCGGCGACACGCGACGTACGGCCTGACGGCAGCACGACGACCGGGTCGCCGGCACGCCAGATGCCGCCTGCGACCTGGCCGGCGTAGCCGCGGTAGTCGTGGTGGGAGTCGGCCATCGGGCGGATCACCCACTGCACTGGGAAGCGCCGGTCGTCGAGGTTGCGGTCGCCCGAAAGCTCGATCTGCTCGAGGTGCTCGAGCAGCGTCGGGCCCTCGTACCAGGGCATCGCGTCGCCGCGATCGACGACGTTGTCACCGCGCAGCGCCGACATCGGGATCGCGCGCTCATCGTGCAGGCCGAGGCGGCTCGAAAGCGGCCTGAAGGTCGTTCTCGATCTCGCGGAAGCGCTCTTCCGAGAAATCGACGAGATCCATCTTGTTGACCGCGACCACGACGTGCGGGATCGCGAGGATCGCGGCGATGTACGAGTGGCGGCGCGTCTGCTCGACCACGCCCTTGCGCGCGTCGAGCAGGATCACGGCCACATCCGCGGTCGAGGCGCCGGTGACCATGTTGCGCGTGTACTGCACATGCCCGGGCGCGTCGGCGAGCTGGAAGCGGCGCCGTGGTGTGACGAACGAGCGGTAGGCGACGTCGATCGTGATCCCCTGCTCGCGCTCGGCGCGCAGGCCGTCGGTAAGGAGCGCGAGGTTCACGTAGCCGTCGCCGCGGCGCTGCGAGGTCTCCTCGATGTGCTCGAGCTGGTCGGCCAGGATCTGCTTCGTGTCGTAGAGCAGCCGCCCGATCAGCGTCGACTTGCCGTCGTCGACCGAGCCGGCGGTGACGAGCCGCAGCAGCTCGGCCTGCATCATCGACTCAGAAGTGGCGCTCATTCCCCGGTCACCACGCGCTGCCCGGGTGCGATGGTCGAGCGCGAGGCAATGACGCAGGGACTGCTCGTAGCCGGAGGCTACGGGCGCGACTGAGGACGCTGCATCGTGCCGACCAGCGCGGCCGGGCGGCCCGTGCTTGACCGGGGGAGAAGTGCCTAGAAATAGCCAACGCGCTTCCTGTCTTCCATTGCCGCTTCGGAGACGCGGTCATCGGCGCGGGTCTCGCCGCGCTCGGTGACGCGGGTCGCCGCGATCTCGGTCACGACCTCGTCGATCGTGGCCGCGTGGGACTCGACGCCGCCCGTGCAGGTCATGTCGCCGACGGTGCGGAATCTGACCGAGGCGGTGAACGGGTCCTCGCCCGGAAGACGCTCGACGTAGTCGGAGGCTGCGTAGAGCATCCCGTCGCGGCGGAACACCTCGCGGTCGTGGGCGAAGTAGATCGACGGCAGCTCGAGCTGCTCGCGGGCGATGTACTGCCAGACGTCGAGCTCGGTCCAGTTCGAGATCGGGAAGACGCGGATGTGCTCGCCCTTGCGGATCCGCGCGTTGTAGAGGTTCCAAAGCTCGGGCCGCTGAGCTCGCGGGTTCCACTGGCCGAAGTCGTCACGGAAGCTGAAGATGCGCTCCTTCGCGCGGGCTTTCTCCTCGTCGCGGCGCGCGCCGCCCATCGCGGCGTCGAAGCCGTGCTCCTCGATCGCATCGAGCAGTGTCGTCGTCTGGAGCTGGTTGCGCGAGGCGCGCGGCCCGGTCTCCTCGACGACGCGGCCCTTGTCAATCGACTCCTGGACGCTCGCGACCACGAGCCGCTCGCCGAGCTCAGCGGCGCGGCGGTCGCGGTAGGCGATCACCTCGGGGAAGTTGTGGCCCGTGTCGACGTGCATGAACGGGAACGGGAACCCGCCCGGCCGGAAGGCCTTCTCGGCGAGCCGCAGGAGCACGATTGAGTCCTTGCCGCCGGAGAAGAGCAGCACCGGCCGCTCTCGCTCGGCTGCGACCTCGCGCATGATGTGGATCGCCTCCGCCTCGAGCGCGTCGAGGTGCGAGAGGGTGCGCGGGGCGGCGGCGACGCTCATGAATGCGCTCCTAGCTCAGCTGGAGGAACCTCCCGGTTCCCCCAGACCCCCTCCACCGGTCCGCTGTCGCGGACGGGCGGCTTCGCCGCCAGGCCGAGCTCCTGGAGCTTGACCATCACGAGAGCCGCCGTCTCCTCCGGCGTGCGACCTTCGGTCTGGACGCGTAGCTCCGGGTTCGAGGGCTCCTCGTAGGGATCGGAGACCCCGGTGAACTCGGGAATCTCGCCGGCGTGCGCTTTCGCGTAGAGCCCCTTGGGATCGCGGCGCTCGCACTCTTCGAGAGAGGTGGCGACGTAGACCTCGATGAACGAAGCGTGTTCCTCGACGAGCGCGCGGGCCCTTTGCCGCGCCTCCTCGTAGGGCGAGATCGCCGACACGACCACGGCGGCTCCGGCGCGGGCGAGCCGTGAGGCGACCCAGCCGATGCGCCCGATGTTCGTGTCGCGGTCTTCCTTCGAGAAGCCGAGGTCCTTCGTCAGGTGCTCGCGCACGACGTCGCCGTCGAGCCGGTCGACCACCATGCCTCGCTCGTCGAGCTCGTTTGCGACCAACCCGGCGATCGTCGACTTCCCAGCTGCGGACAGGCCGGTGAACCAGACGACGAAACCCGATCCGTTCACTCGCCCACTCTGTTTACACGCCCCACCATGTGCAGCCCGCACTCGGTCTTCTCGGTACCGGCCCAGCGGCCCTCGCGGCCGGAGCCGGGGGCGGTGCAATGCGTGCAGCCGATCGACGAGTAGCCGCGGTCGTGGAGCTCGTTGTAGGGGAGCCCGCGCTCGTTGATGTAGGCCCAGCAGTCGTCGTCCGACCACTCGGCGAGCGGGTTTGCCTTCCAGAGCTCGTGCGCCTCGTCCCACCCGACCTTGGGCGCATCTGCGCGCGTCGGCGACTGGTCGCGGCGCATGCCGGTGATCCAGCAGTCGAGATCCGCGAGCGCTTCGTTGAGCGGCGCGACCTTGCGGATCGAGCAGCAGAGCGTCGGGTTCGTCTTCCACAGCTCGTCGCCGTGCGCCGCGGCCTGGCGGCCGAGCGACGGGCCCTGGTAGACAGCGACCTCCGTGCCGTAGCGCCGCTCGACCTGGCGCCACACCGCGTAGGTCTCCGGGAAGAGCACGTGCGTGTCGAGCGCGAAGACGCGTGCCCGCGGCTCGATCGCAAACATCATGTCGAGAAGTACAGCCTCCTCCTTCTGAAAGGAGCACGCGAGCGAGACCCGGCCGGGAAAGGCTTCGAGCACCGCGCCGAGCACCTCCTGCGCCGTCATCGGCTCCCAGTCGAGCTCAGGAAGCGGGGACTTTGTCTCCACCGAGCAGCACCTCCTTCAGCGTGTCGCCGCGCAGCCCGAGGCGGAGCGTCTCGAGCGGTATGACCTCGTCGGGCGGGATGTTGCCGAGGTTCACGTTCGGCCCGAACTGCTTGACGAACCACGCCTGCGACGCCTTCGTCGGCGCCTCGAAGATCAGGTCGGAGACCGGGATCTCGTGGACGATCTCGTCGACGAGGCCGGTGCGCATCTCGCCGGTCGGCCGGTAGATGCCGGCGGTGCCACCCTCGCGGCCCTCGGTGATCACCTTCCACGCGCCGGCGGCAAGCTCCTCCTTGATCCACTCGACCCACTGGTACGGCGCAAAGACCACCTCGGCGTCCTTCGAGCCGACCTCCGAGAGAACCGTGAAGTCGCGCGCAAAGTCGGCGATCAACTCGAGCTTTTCCTCGCGCGGGATGTCGAGCGTCCCGTCGGAGATCTCGACGTGCGAGAAGCGGTGCTCCTTGAGCCAGCCCTTGAACTCGTCCATCCGGCCGCGCGCATAGACGACCTCGAACAGCGTGCCGCCGCAGACGACCGGCGTCTCGAAGTGGCGGTAGAGCGCAATCTTCTTCTCGAGGTTGTTCGTGACGTAGCTCGTGCCCCAGCCGAACTTGACGATGTCGACGAAGGCGCCGCCGGTGTCGAACATGCCCTCGATGTCGCGCAGGTTGAGGCCCTTGTCGATCACGTGCGTGAGCCCCTCGGTGCGCGGCTTGCCGGGCCGCGCGGGCAGGTCGAGGAACCCGTCGTGAAAACCGTTAGAGCCGGGCAAAGATCTCCTTCAGCTTCTCGTTGGCTGCCGCCTGAACGTCGTGGTAGAGGGAGTTGCCGTGCGCGTCGATGCCGACCGTGAGCGGGCCGAAGTCCTTGACGCGGAAGCGCCAGAGACACTCGGGCATGAGCTCCTCCCAGGCGACCTCCTCGATCTCCTCGATCTGCGTGGTCTCGAGCGCCGCCGCGCCGCCGACAATCGCGAAGTAGACCATCCCGAGCCGCTGCATCGGCTCGATGGCGTCATCGGGGAAGCCGCCCTTGCCGCAGATCGCTCGCACCCCGTACTGCGCCCCGAGCGGCTCGGTGAAGCGCACCATCCGCGCGCTCGTCGTCGTGCCGATGCAGAGCTTCTCGTACTTGCCGGGGCCGACCTTGCGGACGTTCGGCGCCGTGTGCAGCAGGAACGCGCCGCGGAGATCCATCGGCGGCTCGACACCCTGGTCGAAGATGCGGATCTGCGTCCGGTCGCGGATGCCGATGATGTGCCCCTGGACGGTGACCTCGTCGCCGGCGCGCAGCTTCAGGATCTCGCGCTCGTCGGTGACCGGGAAGGTCACCTCATGAACAGCCATGCCGGCACCTCCCGTCCGGTGCGACCCCGTTCAGTGCAGACGACCCCGCACCCGGTCCCCCCACCCTGGGTGGGGTCCCAGCCCGCCACCCTCACAGCCGATTCTACGGGGTCTGCAGGCATGAATCTGTGCCTATTCCGGAGTATCTCTTGCACAGCCGGCCTTGTGAGACAGGTGCGCTCCATCACGCCTCCCGGTCATAGTCGACGTCGCCGTCAGGCCCGATGTGAGCGCTCGCGCGGCGGGCGGCCCAGCACTGGTAGTTGACCGCGACCGGGTTCAAGGTCATGTGCGTGTCGGCGTGCTCGATGTGGCACTGCAGCACGGTGACGTCGCCGCCGAGGCCCATCGGGCCGATGCCCGTCTCGTTCAGGAGTCCGAACAGCTCGTCCTCGAGTTGCGCGACGAGCGGGTCGCTGTTGCGCGTCCCGATCGGCCTCATGATCGCCTCCTTGGCGAGGTACATCGCATAATCGGCCGAGCCGCCGATGCCGACGCCGACGATCCCGGGGGGACAGGGCTTGCCGCCGGCCCCGACAATCGACTCGAGCACGAACTGCTTGACGCCCTTCACCCCGTCGGCCGGGATGCACATCTTCAGGAAGCTCATGTTCTCGGAGCCCGAGCCCTTGGGCACACACTTCACATCCAACCCGTCCCAGTCGGCGATGAACTCCCAGTGCACGATCGGCAGGCGATAGCCGATGTTCGGCCCGGTGTTCTCGCGCGTGATCGTGTGCACCGCGTTCGAGCGCAGCGGGTGCTCGACCGTCGCCCGTGCGGTGCCGTCGCGGAGCGCCTCGTAGATCCGCGTCGGGTGGAGCGGGAAGTGCTCGCCGACGCGGCAGTGGTAGACGGCGATGCCGGTGTCCTGGCAGACGAGGTTGCGCTCGCTGTCGGCGACGTTGACGTTGCGGTGGATCGTCTCGAGAACGCGCTTGCCGGGCACCGACGTCTCGCGGTGGCGTGCTTCGTCGAGCGCGTCCCGGAGGTCCTGCGGGATGTCCTTCAGCGCCCAGACGTACAGGTACGCGGCGGCGTCCTCGACAACATGCTGGAGATCGGTGGCGACGGTGGTCATGCGCTCGCTTTCTCTGCGGCGGCCCGTCCGGCGCGGCGGCCGAAGACGACGCATTCGAGCAGCGAGTTGCCCATCATGCGGTTCCTCCCGTGGGTACCGCCGGCGATCTCGCCGCTGGCGTACAGCCCCTCGAGCGTCGTCTCGGCGTCCGTGTCGATCACGAGCCCGCCGTTCTGGTAGTGGAGAACGGGGTAGGTGAAGATCTTCTCGGCGAGCGGGTCGATCCCGCCCGCACGGTAGCGGCGCAGCATGTACGGCAGCGACACCTTGGCGTCGGCCTCGCTGATGCGGGTCGTGTCGAGGTAGACGGCGGGACGGCCGTCGGGAGTCTCGACGCCCTTGCCCTTCGCGACCTCATCCACGATCGCTTGCGCGACCACGTCGCGCGGGCCGAGCGAGTCGGTGAACTCCTCGCCGTCGGCGTTCAGAAGCACGGCGCCGTAGGCGCGGGTCGTCTCGGGAATCGAGTAGCCCTGCATGTTGGCGGGCCACGCTCCGCCGTTCGGGTGGTACTGGAGCGCGTCGAGGTCACGCGCCTCGGCGCCGAGCTCGACCGCGATCTCGGTCACCTCGCCCGTGGCGCCGGGATGGTTCGTCGACAGCTCGCCCTGCTCTTGCGCGACGCGGTAGCAGCGCCCGCCGGCCGAGAGAACGACCGTGCCGGCGTCGATCAGGTGCTCGCCGCAGGTTGCGCGCCAACCGTTCTCGGTCGCCTGCAGCTCCGAGAGCGGCGCGTGCTCGAACGACGTGCCGGAGCCCGCCGCCCAGGCGTCGCGCAGCGCCTTCGTGATCGCGTGGCCCGTGCGATCGCCGACCTGGAGCAGGCGCTTGCGTGACGCGCCGCCGCAGCGGGCAAGCCGGTAGCCGCCGTTCTCCCGGGTGAACACGACGCCGAGCTCCTCGAGCCAGCCGATCGCCGACTGCGCATCGCCGGTCAGCACCTCGACGAGGCGCATGTCCGCGGTCTCGTGGCTCGAGCGCCAGACGTCCTCGGCGTGTTGCTCGGGCGAGTCGTCCTCGCCGAACGCCGCCTGAATGCCGCCCTGCGCTTTGGCCGAGTTGCACGACTGGAGCGAGCCCTTCGCTGCGACGGCGACGCGCGCTCCGGCCCGCTCGGCCGACACCGCGGCCGCGAGGCCGGAGGCGCCGCTGCCGATCACGAGCACGTCGAATCCAGCGGCCGGGGTCACCAGCGCACCTTAGCGGATATCGCTAATGCTCGAGATAACCACCGCTTATCAGTAGATCTCGTGCAGAAGGCTCTCGACCTCGTCCGGCGTGGCCTGCCGCGGGTTGTTCTGGTTGCCCGGCCGTGCGGCGGCGGCCTCGGCGACCGCCGGCAGCTCGTCCACGGGCACACCGAAGTCGCTCAGGCGCTCGAAGCCGCCGAGCCGCGCCAGCTCGGCGACCTTCGCCGCCGGGTTGTCCGGCGCACCGATCGCGGTCCCGAACCGCGTCACTGCCTCGGGAGCGAGGCTCGCGTTGAAGCGCAGCGCCGGCGGCAGCGCGAGCGCGTTCATCGCACCGTGCGGCAGGCCGTAGCGGCCGCCGAGCGCCTGCGCGATCGCGTGCCCGAGCGCGAGCCCGGCGAGCGCGAGCGCCTCGCCCGCGTTCGCCGCCCCGCGGAGCAGCTCGGCTGCGTGCGTCGAGGTCGTGCGGCTCCTCGACGACGCGCGGAAGCGAAGCGGCGATCAGCGCCGCTCCGGCAAGTGCGCAGGCGTCCCCCGCGTCGTTTCGGCCCTTCGAGTAGAGCGCCTCGGCACAGTGCGCGAGCGCGTTCAGGGCGGTGCCGACGGTCTCAGCACGAGGTAGGTCGATGGTGAGCCCGACGTCGTAGACGATCCCCGCAAGGTTCGCGCCGCCGCCGCCGCCGACCATGCGACGGTCGGGCGAGCGCACGCCGAAGCTTGGTGCCCACTCGGCGCCCGAGTACGTCGTCGGCACCGAGACGACGGGCAGGCCCGTCTTCGCCGAGGCGCCCTTGGCGGTGTCGATCGCCGAGCCGCCGCCGACCGCGAGCAGCGAGTCGGCCTCGGGCGGCACTTCGATCCGATGCGACGGCACCTCTGACCAGCGCGCGGCGTGCGGTAGGTCGAGCCCGGCCCAGCGGTCGCTCGCGACGAGCAGCGGCCGTTCCACGCCGAGCTCGGCGAGGACCTCGCGGCAGCTCCGCGAGTGACCACCGGACGATCACTGCAGCTTCTCGCGCGCGAACTCGACGAACACCCGCGCCGCCCGCGTCTCGGCCCGGCCGCTCGCGCGCACGAGGAAGATGTCGCGCTCGAGCTCGAGCCCCTCGACGCGCGCCGCGGCGAGCGTCCCGGCGGCGAGGTCGGCCTCGACCGACGTGCTCGAGATGAAGGTGACGCCGTAGCCGGCCTTGACCGCCGTCGTGACCGACTCCTGCAGCCCCAGCTCGAGCCGCACGTCGAGGTCGCGCAGCCGCATGCCGGCGCGGCGCAGCACGTCTTCGATCATCTGCCGGACGCCAGCGCCCTCCTGCATCACGATCAGCGTCTCCGCGCGCAGCTCCTCGAGCGTGACGGTCTTCCCGGCGAACACGTGCCCGGGCGGGACAGCAAGGATGACCTCGTCGTGGAGGAACGGCTCGAACACGACCCCGCGGTGGGGCCGTCCGGCGCCGACAACCCCGAGCTCGAGCTCACGCGCCGCGACCCGATCGACGATCGTCTGCGTGTCGTAGACCGAGAGCGCGACGTGAAGCTCGGGGTTGCGCGCCTGAAACTCGCAGAGCAGGTGAGCGAGCACGATCCCGCCCGGCCCCGTCGAAGCGCCGATCTCGAACATGCCGGTCAGCTCGTCGCCGCCCTCGAGCGAGACGTCCGAGAGCACCTGCTCCTCGAGCGCGAGCAGCTTCTGAGCCCCGAGGTAGAGCCGCATCCCGGCCTCGGTCGGCTCGACGCGCCGGCCGGAGCGGTCGAGGAGTTGCGTCCCGAGCCGCTTTTCGAGGGCTCTGACCTGGAGGCTGACGGCGGGCTGCGTTACGCCGAGGCGCTCAGCCGCCTGCGAGAAGCTGCGGCGCTCGACGACGGTGCAGAAGGCTGCGAGTTGCCGCGTGTCCATAAGCGAACGTTATCGTGCGAACTCGTTCAAGAGGGCATCTCGCCCACGTGCTCGTCAGCCTTGACGGACCTCGAGTCGGTTCCCGAACGGGTCCTGGACGAACAGGCGGCGGACGCCTTTGATCGCGGCGTTGTCCTCTGGCTCGTGGCCTGCCTCGATGAGACGGGCCCGGATCGCGTCGAGGTCGCTCACGACGAGACCGGGATGCGCCTTGCGCGCGGGCGAGAACGGCTCCTCGACGCCGATGTGTAGCTCTTGTTCGCCGGCCCGGAACCAGACGCCGCCGCGGGCGCGAATCGCTTCCGGCTTCGGCAGCTCCTCCATGCCGAGGAGGGCGCCGTAGAACAGGCGCGCCGCCTCCTCGCAGCCTCGCGGCGCGGCGAGCTGGACGTGGTCGAAGCCGAGGACGGTCACCGGCAAAGGTCTACCATCGCTCCGTGGCCGTGCAGCTCGAGGACACGCTCGTTACGGGCTACACGAAGCTCGCCGCCGAGACGCCGCGACGCCGGACAGACATCGAGCTTCGGCTCCTCGACATCTGCTTCGCGAGCGTCTTCGGGTTGCTCCTGTTACCGGTGGCCGCAGTGATTGCGCTGCTCGTACTCGTGACGAGCGGCCGGCCGGTGCTCTACCGGGGCGAGCGGGTCGGCCGCCACGGCCACTTCTTCGCGATGCTGAAGTTCCGGACGCTGAAGCGGGACGCCGAGTCGCGGCTCGGGCCGTACCTCGGCGAGGAGCTCGTGCGCCTCACCGACGGCCGAGTACACGCGGATCGGCCGCTGGCTGAAGGCGACGCAGCTCGACGAGATCCCGCAGCTCTGGGACGTGCTGAGCGGCGACATGTCGTTCGTCGGCCCGCGACCGATCCGCGCCGCGTTTCTTCGCCGAGCTGGCGACCGACCTGCCGGCGTACTGGCAGCGCCTCGTCGTGCGGCCCGGGCCTGACCGGCCTCGCGCAGGTGCGGCGCGGCTACGAGACCTCGATGGCCGAGAAGCTCGCACACGATCTCGAGTGGGTCGCCGACCGGTCGGTGCCGCTCTATCTGCGCACGCTGTTCGCGACCGGGGTGCGCGTGGTGAGACAGACGTTCGGCAGACGACGGGTCTAAGGTCGACAACCCTCGCACGGGTCACTCGCGGACCGCGTGCGCTCCGGCGCTACAACGACGCAGCCCCACCCTGGGTGGGGACCTTTCCACCCGCCACCCGCCATCATCGTGGCCGTTCGCGGCGATCTCGCGCAAGCTGTCCTTCGTGAAAAGCCTGTGACTATTCGTCCCCACCCGTCCCTTCTTGCCGTGGTTGGGCCGGATCGTCGACGGGCGAGGCCAGGTGTAGAGCACCACCGGCACGGGGATAGACTCGAGTCGTGTGCGGGATCTGCGGAGTCGTCTCGGCTCGGGGCCGTGTCGACCGCGATCGGCTCTCCGCGATGTCGGCGACGCTCGCGCACCGAGGCCCCGATTCCGAGGGAACATTCCTGGACGGCGGTACGGGACTCGCCGTGCGCCGGCTCGCGATCATCGACCTCGACGGCGGTGACCAGCCGATCGGAACGAGGACGGCACGTGCACCGTCGTCCAGAACGGCGAGATCTACAACTACGCCGAGCTGACGCAGGCTCTCGAGCGCGCGGGGCACCGATTTCGCGACTCGCTCTGACACCGAGACGCTCGTGCACGCCTACGAGGAATGGGGGCTCGGGTTCGCGGAGCGGTTGCGCGGGATGTTCGCGGTCGCGATCTGGGACGCGCCGCGGCGACGGCTCGTGCTGGCACGCGACCGGTTCGGGATCAAGCCGCTCTACTACCGCGACGTCGGCGACGAGCTCTCGTTCGCGTCCGAGCTCGACGCCCTGCCCCGTGGCGAGCTCGACCTCGACGCTCTCGAGGCGTTCCTCGCGTTCAACTCGATCCCGGCACCGCTTTCGATCTTTCGCGAGATCCACAAGCTGCCGCCGGGACACCTGTTGACGTGGCAAGACGGGAGCGTCGAGCTCGAGCGCTACGCTCGACCGGGGCCGCTGCCTGCGCGGCACGGCGCGGACGAGGCGGAGCTTGTCGAGGAGTGCCGCGCACGGCTGCGTGACTCGGTGCGCGCGCACCTCATCGCGGACGTTCCGGTCGGCGTGCTGCTCTCGGGCGGCGTCGACTCCGGCGCGCTCGCAGCGCTCGCGGCGCAGGAGAGCTCCGGAGGCGGTGCGGACGTTCTCGATCGGCTTCGAGGAGCAGTCCTTCGACGAGCTCGCGGGTGCGCGCGCAGTCGCGGAGCGCTACGGAACGCGGCATCGCGAGCTCGTGCTGCGGCCGGACGCGGCGCTGCTCCTGCCCGCGCTTGCCGAGGCGTTCGACGAGCCTTTCGCGGACTCCTCGGCGCTGCCCACCTATCTCGTCTCACAGCTCGCGGCCGAGGACGTGAAGGTCGCGCTCTCGGGCGAGGGCGGCGACGAGCTGTTCGGCGGTTACTACACCTACGTCGCGGACATGGCCGCCGAGCGCGTTGGGCGACTCGCATCGCTCGCGCGACCGGCCGTCGAGCGCCTGCCGACCTCGACCAGGCGGGCGAGCTTCGACTACAAGGCGAAGCGGTTCGCTCGGGCTGCGCACCTGCCTCCGCTCGAACGGCACCACGGCTGGAAGGAGATCTTCTCCGCCGACGCGCGGGCCGAGCTGACCGGGCGGCGGCACGGCTGGGACCCGGTCTCGCTACTCCGAGAGCGGTTCGCCGAGACGGAGGGGCACGAGCTGTTGACGCGGCTTCAGGACGTCGATGCCGGCATGTACCTCGTCGACGACCTGCTCGTGAAGACCGACCGCGCCTCGATGGCGTGGTCGCTCGAGACGCGCGTGCCGTTCATGGACACGGTCGTCGCGAACTTCGCCTTCTCGCTCCCCGCCCGGCACAAGGTGCGCGGCTTCTCGAAGAAGCGTCTACTGCGGAAGGCCGTCGAGCCACTCCTGCCGGCCGAGGTCGTGAACGGCCGCAAGCGCGGCTTCTCGATCCCGGCCGCCGCCTGGCTGCGCGGCGAGCTCGAGCCGTTCGCGCGCGAGACGCTCTCGGCCGAGACCCTTCGGCGCCAGGGCTACCTGCAGCCGGAGGCGGTCACGCGCGGTGCTCGACGACCACGTCACCGGACGCGCTGACCTCTCGCGCCAGCTCTGGGGACTGCTCGCGTTCACGCTCTGGCACGAGCGGCACGTCGAGGGCGTGCACCGTGACACCGCACTCGCGCAGGCCGTCAGCGGAGAGCGCTAATGCGCGTCTGGATCGACATGACAGCGAGCGCGCACCCGCTCGTCTTCCGGCCGCTGGTCGCGCTGCTCGAGGCGCGCGGCGACGAGGTGGAGATCACGGCCCGCCAGTATGCGCAAACGCTGCAGCTGATCGAGAGCCACGGCATGACGGCGACGCCGATCGGGCATCACGGCGGCCGCTCGCGGCTTCGGAAGGCGCGGCAGATGACCTCGCGCATACTCGCGCTTCGCCGTTGGGCACGCGGCCGCGACTTCGACCTCGCGCTTGCACACGGGTCGCACGAGCTGACCCTTACCGCGCGCCGGCTCGGGATCCCGAGCGCGACCACGTTCGACTACGAGTGGGCGTGGTCGCAGCACCAGCTCGGCTGCCGCGCCGCGACGAAGGTCGTCGTCCCCGACTCGATCCCGGTCGAGCGTCTCGCCCGCTACGGCGCGGTGCCGCCGAAACTCCTGCAGTACCCCGGCCTCAAGGAGGAGTACTACCTCAGCGACTTCGAGCCCGACCCGCAGGCGCTCGAGCAGTGGGAGCTCGAGCCGGAGAGAACGCTCGTCGTGCTGCGCCCGCCGCCGGACGTCTCGCTCTATCACCGACACTCGAACCCGCTCTTTCCGCTGACGCTGCAGCACCTCGGGGGGCTCGAGTCGGCGCACGTGATCGTCTTGCCGCGGACCGAGGAGCAGCGCGAGTACGTACGCTCGCTCGCGCTCCCGTCGGTGATCGTGCCCGACGAGGCCGTTGATGCCCAGAGTCTGATCGCGGTCGCCGACCTCGTCGTCTCGGCGGGTGGGACGATGAACCGCGAGGCTGCCGCGCTCGGTGTTCCCGTCTATACGACTTACGGCGGGCGTCTCGGTGGCGTCGACGAGGAGCTGATCCGGCAGGGCCGGCTGCGGCCGCTCACCGACCCGAGGGCGCTCGATCTGGCGAAGCGCGAGCCCGCAGCGGACCGCGAGCGGGTGCGGCGCGATCCGCAGGGGTTGCTCGACCTGCTCCTGTCCGCCCGCGGGGACTGACCGGACCGATCTCGATTGTCTCGCTAGCCCGTCGCGGCCACCACCTCCAGCACCTCGTCTCCGTAGCGCTCGAGCTTGGCCGGGCCGACGCCGGACACGCTCAGCAGCTCTTCGTGCGAGCTCGGGCGCGCCTCGGCAATCGCCGCCAGCGTCCGGTTGGCGAAGACGTGGAAGGCCGGTACGTCCTCGTTGCTCGCTCTGCGCCTTCTCCACGCGGCAAGCGCTTCGTAGACACCCGGATCGGAATCGCCGGCGGGCCCTACTGGAGGCTTGGCACGTACCGGCGCAGCCGACGCGCTCGGCTCCACGCCGGCGAGCACCTCACCGAGGACCGCGAAGAGCTCGTTTCCGAAGCGGGCGAGGCGGGCAGGGCCAAGCCCGTGGATCGCCGACAGCTCTGCGAGGCTCACCGGCCGGCGCGCGAGCAACTCGTCGATCGTGCGGTCGGGAAAGATCACGTACGGCGGCACGCTGTCGGCACGGGCCCGCTCGAGGCGCCAGCGCCGGAGCGCCTCGGCTTCCGGTGAGGAGTTTCGCTCCGGTCGCTCGGCCCGCGCCGCCGCCGGCGGACGGGTCGCAGTCACGCCCAGCTCAACGAGGAACGGGCTTGGACGCCGCGACCACGTGACCGCGAGCTGCCGTTTCGCCCGCGTGATGCCGACGTAGAGCAGCCGCCGCTCCTCGGCCTGCTCCTCCGGCGTGCGCGCCATGCGCGACGGCAGCTCCTTCTCGTCGAGCCGCGGCAGGAACACCGCGTCGAACTCGAGCCCCTTCGCCCGGTGGTAGGTGAGCAGGTGCACGCCGCGAGCGCCGTCGCCGCCCGGGTCGAATCGCCGTCGCAGCTCCGCCCCGAATCCGGCGCACGTGCGCTCGCCGTCGTCGAGTTCCTCGGCCAGCTTGACGAGCCGGGCGAGGTCGGCCTGTCGGGTCAGCTCGCGGTCGCCGAGCTTGTCGGGCAGCTCCTCGAGCCAACCGGCCTCGACGGCGAGCGCACGGACACGACCGGCGACGTCGGTGGAGCTGTCGCGGTCGAGCACGCGAAGCAGGCGCCGCGCCGCGTCGCGGGCCAGGAGCGACGAACCCTGAAACGGTAGCCCTGCCTCGTGGAGCACCTCCTCGAAGTCGGCCAGGCGTGCGTTTGTGCGGCAGAGGATCGCCGCCTCCTCGAGCCTCACGCCCTCGCTCGCCAACCGCCGCAGCTCGCCCCCGATCCACTCGTTCTCGGCTTCCGGCGTCGCGAACGGCCGCAGCACCGGCTCGGGCCCCGGCGGCCTCGTCGCGCGAAGGACCTTCTCGGCGCCCTCGAGCCGCGGCACGAGCTGGTTCGCCAGCTCGAGCACTTGCGGCGACGAGCGGTAGTTGTCCTCGAGCCGCACCACTGCAGCGTGCGCGAATCGCCGCTCCACGCCGAGCAGCCAACGCGGCGACGCACCGGTGAAGGCGTAGATCGACTGGTAGTCGTCGCCGACGACGCACAGGTCGTCGCGCGGCCCGAGCCACAGGTCGAGCAGTGTCTGCTGGAGCAGGTTCACGTCCTGGTACTCGTCGACGGTGAAGGCGCGGTAGTGGTCACGCAGGTCGGCGCGCGCCTGCTCGTCGGTCTCGAAGAGCCGGATCGCGAGCTCGAGCAGGTCCTCGAAGTCGATCTCGCCGCGCTGCTCCTTCCGCCGTTCGTACTCGCGGTAGACGGTGAGCATGAGGTTCGCCGGAATCGGCGGCTCGTGGCCGTCGAGCGAAGCCGCGTAGGCATCCGGTCGGATCCGTCGCGCCTTGGCGTGCTCGATCTCGGTGGCGAGGTCGCCCGCCGGCCTGAACTTGTACGGCGGTGGCAGCGAGTTCGCAATCTGGCGCAGAAGGAGCGCCTTCGTCGGCAGGATCCGGCCGACGGCATCCGGGGCGTAGCGATGGAGCTGCCCGAGGGCTGCCGAGTGGAACGTGCGCGCTTCGACGCCCGTCGCGCCCAGCGCGGCGAGCCGCGACTTCATCACGCCGGCGGCCTTGTCGGTGAAGGTCACCGCGAGGATCTGATCGGCCCGGAACGCACCGGAGATGACCTGCCATGCGATCCGGCGGGTGATCGTCGTCGTCTTGCCGGACCCTGCCCCGGCGAGGATGCAAACCGGCCCGCGCACGGCCTCGGCGGCGCGCCGCTGCTCGGGATTCAGGCCGTCGAGTACCTCCACCGAGCCACCGTAGCGGCGGCCCCGGCCGGAGTCAGCCGGTCACAGTGCCGAAACAGTCACGCGACAGTGACGACTTTGGAAACTCTCCGTCTTACGCCGCCTCCGGCAGTGGGATCGAGTGCAACAGGGCCACCTTCCACTCGCCGCTCTCGCGGCGAAACACAATCGTCGTCGGAGCGGAGATGTGCTGTTGAGCTCCCTCCAGCGTGTACTCCTGCTCGAGCCAGCAGGTCAAGACGCCGGTATCACCCCACTCCCGCTCGTCCGCGTCGCGTACGTCCGTGCGAATGTCTGTGATCGCGGCCGCGATCTGGCGGAGGTAGTCCTCGATCTCGTCCCGGCCTCGCATCCAGCGGCGGGAGATCTCGTCGATGCCCTGAGGGTCTTCTGCCATCAACTGCATCAACCGCTCGACGTCCAGCATGTCGAGGGCGGACAGCAACTCCCTGGCGGTGCGTTCGAGCTGGCCGGACATGAACGGCGCTCCTTCCTCGGTTACTGGTAGCTGCGTCGCGAGTCTCCTACCGGCTCGAGCGTCGGTCAAGCACTCAGACGATCGCCTGCACGAGCATCGTCACACCAGAGACCACCAGCACAACCGCGATCGCGCGCATCAAGTAGCGCGGGGCGAGCAGACCCGTCAGGCGCGCGCCGAGAAGCGCACCCGGAATCGACGCTGCGGCCCCTATCCAGAACACCGTCCAGTCCACGCCGGAGGCAACATGACCCGCGATGCCGGCGAGGCCGACGCAGACGCCAACGGCCATGTTCGTGCCCACCGCCCGCGCCGGCGCCTCGCCCACGTACTTGAGGAGCGCAGGCATCCGCAGCGCACCCAGGATCAGGCCTACGAGACCGCCGAGCACGCCGATCAGCGCTCCGGAGATCACCGCCGCACGGACGTCGAGATCGCGTCCTTCACGCGGAACGACCAGGTGCTTGGGTCGGAAGAGATCGAGCCCGAAGTAGAGGAGGGTCACGCCGATGATCGCGAGCAGGGCGTTCGCGGGAAGCGCGCCCGAGACTGCGCCGCCGACGAAGGCGCCGACGATCGAAGGAGGCGCCATCCAGCGAAACAGCCGCCAGTTCACCCGGCCGGCGCGGATGTGGACGATCGAGGCGGCAGCCGCCGCGATGCCCGAGATGCCGATGTTGGCGCCGGCGCCGGCCGCCGGCGACGCCGCAACGAACACGATCAGGGGCAACCGGATGTTGCCGAGCACGAGGCCGACGAGACCGCCGACGAGGGCGACCACGAAACACCACACAGCCAGGAGCACCGCCTCGACGTCGATCGGGCGATGCTAGATCCTCGCTTTTGTAGGCTGACGCAATGGGCCAACTGGCCGACCTGCTCGAGTTGCTGTATCTCGCGCACAGCCGGTGGACGACAGTGGCCGCAACGGTGTCGGACTGGACGCACGTCGAGCGCCAGCAACGCGCGTTCGAGGATCACCTCGGCCGTTCGGGGCAGATCGTCGGATCCTCTGTGAGGATGGCTCCACCGAGGGACTATCCGAGCGAGGTGGAATACGCGTCCCAGCTCTGGCTCGCGGCCGACGGCCGTTTCCGCCAGGAGAAGGTGGGCGAGTGGGACGGGATGACGCTCGTCTACGACGGCGACAAGGCCTGGATCTACACGAAGGAGAGCGGCGCGATCGAGCACGAGTCGCTGTCGATGGCGCCGAGCGGGAGCGAGTTGTTCGACCCCGCGGTGTTGATCCCCGCGCTCGACTTCAGGCCTCGCGGCGAGGCCTTCGTCGCGGGCCGGGCGGCGCACACGGTCGATGCAGTTGCACGCGGGAATCATGACCCACCTGTCGATCTCGTTCCCAGCGGCTGCGACGAGGTCCGGCTTGCCATCGATGCCGAGCGAGGAGTCGTGTTGCGGCTCGAGGCGCTCTTCCAGGGCAAGCCCGTACGGCTCGTCGAGGTCGCGGATGTCGTCTTCGACGGCCCAATCGACGATGAGCGGTTCCGGTTCGAGCTGCCGCCCGGCGAGACGCCTCGGACGGCAGCGGAGGCTTATCCGACGCACAACGTCACGCTCGAGCAGGCCGCCCGCGAGGCGTCGTTCACGGTGTGGACGCCGGCACGGCTGCCGTCGCGCTGGCGCGCGCACGTGCTTCACCGGCCAGAGACCCGACGGCCGCGCCTGCCCGAGGCCGTCACGATCCTCTTCTCGGACACCGAGTCGCTGCACCACTTCGGCATGGAGCAGTCAAGCGAGCACCTGCTGGCCTGGCGGACGGGCGACGAGCGCGTGATCGAGCGTGGCGGCGTCGAGCTGCGCGTGATCGGCGGCGACCTCCTGCCCGGGCCACCCCTCGAGGTTCACCTGCGGCGCGACGGGACGCACATCCGCATCTACTCGGACAACCTCGACGAGGCGGCTCTGATTGAGCTCGCCGAGACGCTGGAGCCGGCGCCGATCCGGCAGCCGCCCGTGTCGGATCAGTAGCACCGGTCTAGAATCGGTCTCGTGATGAGCGGCCCCACCTCACCTCCGACGCCGAAGGCCGACCCGCACGGTTCGAGCAGCGGGCGCTCCTTCGAGGAGTGCGAGCACCTCGTCGGCGACGATGACCCGGACACCGCGCTCTGCGGCGTCGACCAGACCGACGTGCCGTGGAACCAGGGCTTCCCTGTCTGCCAGGCCTGCATGGCCGTGGCGCAGGGCCGCATGAGCTGAACTACTTCTTCGGCGGCTCGGGAGCGCGGACGAGGTAGTTCCCGTCCGGTAGCCGGCGAATCAGCTCGTACGGACGCTTCTTCACCACCATGCCGTCTCGCTCCAGGTAGCCCTGCCCGTACTGCTCGGGCGTCACGACCCGCTCCTCCGGCGCGCTGCGGTACTGCACCATCACGCGGATCGTAGACGCGCCGGCGCGAGCCGGCCACCGCTTCAGCGGACGCCCAACGCGATGCTTGTGCGATTCGATCCGTTTCGATTCACTACGCCCATGACCGACGACACCACCTCGGTGAGCGAGGAGCCCGACCATCCCGCCAACCTCACCGACGACGAGCTGGTCGAGCGGCTGCACGACCACCGCAGAGGAAGCGGCGAGTGGGCAGCCGTCCTCGGCGAGCTCCAGCGTCGCGCCGACCGCCAGCACGTGGACGCGCGCTTCAGAGCCGCGCTGGCCGAGGCTGAAGACGGTCTCGAACCGCCAACGCCGGCTGGCGACAAGACCTAGATCGCGAGCGTGGTCATCGTCGATCGTCGCTCCGCCGCGTTCTGCGAAGCTGCGGCGACTTCGTTGATCCGGGCCAATGCGGGACCCGTGCGCCACGACCAACTGGATGTCGCCTTCGGCGTGTACGACCTGGCACGACGCTGGGTCGGACTACCGGCAGCAAGCGGCTGGCGGGCCGGCCTCGCCGACCCGCCCGGGAGCGCTACTGCGCTGCGGGAGCTGGCGCGACAGGCGGCGGCAGCCACCAATCTCGGTGCAGCGCACTCGGAATCGGCGAACGACCCGGCGCCCTAGGCCAGCGCCTCTTCGAGATCTAAGTAACGGTGAAGTCCCCGTGCATCGTCGATTCGTGCGGTCGACAGTAGAACTCCCATTCGCCGGGCGTCAGCTTGATCTTCACCGTCTTCGTGCCGGTAAAGGGGACGTCCGTGAGCTCTTTCTCGAAGGTGCCGCCCTTCTTCTTCTCGAGCACGAAGTTGTGAACCGCCGCCTTGTCAGCGACCACGAAGCTGTAGCTGCCTGCCTTTAGGCTCGTCACCGGCTTGCCGTTGATCTTTAGCGAGATCGTGAAGCCGGGGCCGACGGTTCCGTTAAGCGTCGGGGCCGCCTGTGACGCAGAGGACGCGCTGCCAATTGCGATCAGGGCGGCGCCGCCAAGAAGCGCGACAGTGACTGGGCGACGGATCAAGAGAGACCTCCTTGATATGCATGGGCACCGGTTCATACGAGTCGGCCGCCTTGCCCGGATTGCCTCTCGATGAAGACCCCAAACGTCGTCGTCAGGTTCTGTGCGCGACGCCATCCAGGCGGGATGGGGCTCAGTCGATAGTGGTGATATAGGCACCGACCAGCTCTGCGGTCTGCTGGTCGACGCCGCCCTCACGACGCTCGGCGTGGTTCTGCTGAACCAGCTCAAACGCAGCCGTCGAGGCGATTGGGTTCACCTCGTCATCGCCGATTTCCGAGCGGAGGAGTGGGCTTGCCCCAGCGTGCCTGTCGCCTGACCGCCGCGAGTGCGGGCTTCGCCCGTGCTCGCCCACTAACCACTTCGGAGGCGGCCGATCCGGCAAGGAAACGCCGCCGCGTGCGAAGCGCGGCAAGTTTCTGTGCCGCTACTAGTGGAGCGTGTCTTCGAGCACCGCCGCACCGGTGCGCTGCTGCTCGCGCATCATCGCTCCGAGTTTCGAGACGACGCCGAGCGTGTCGCCCTCGGCGACCAGGCGCTCGAGCTCGGCGAGCTCGTCCTCGAGCCAGGCTCGGTCGATCGGGGCCCGGGCGGCTCGCTGGATCTTCGGATGAGACGTCGGGCCGACGTCTTCGCCCTCGTTCCAGAGCTCCTCGTGCAGCTTCTCGCCCGCGCGGGCGCCGACGAACGTGATCGGCACCTGGTCCTCTGTTCGGCCCGAGAGCTCGATCATCTGGCGCGCGAGGTCGACGATCTTGACCGGGATGCCCATGTCGAGGACGTACACCTGGCCGCTGCCGCCCATCGCGCCCGCCTGCACGACGAGCGAGGCTGCCTCCGGGATCGTCATGAAGAAGCGCGTCATCTCCGGATGGGTGACCGTGACCGGCCCGCCGCGCTCGATCTGGCGGCGGAAGATCGGGATCACCGAGCCGGATGACCCGAGAACGTTGCCGAACCGCACCGCCACGAACCGCGTGTCCACGTCGTCGCGCGCTGCGAACGACTCGACGATCCACTCGCAGACCGCTTTCGACTCGCCGAGCAGGTTCTTCGGGTTCGCGGCCTTGTCGGTCGAGATCATCACGAACCGCTCGACACCGAATTCGATCGCGACCTCAGCCACCACGCGTGTCGCGAGCACGTTGTTGATCACCGCCTGAAGCGGATTCGCCTCGAGCATCGGCACGTGCTTGTATGCGGCCGCGTGGAACACGACGGCCGGCGCGAAGCGCTCGAAGGTCTGCCGCATCTTGGCCGCGTCGCCGCAGTCGGCGAGCACGGAGATCGACGCGGGGAAGTCCCGCTCGTCCACCAGCTCGCGCTCCATCTCGTACAGCGCAGACTCGCCCTGCTCGACGAGCACGAGCCGAGCCGCGCCGAGCCGAACCAGCTGGCGGCAGAGCTCCGAGCCGATCGAGCCGCCGGCGCCGGTGACGAGCACGGTGCGGTCGCGCACGTACGCGGCGACCTCTCCCAGGTCGACCTCGACCTGCTCGCGCCCGAGCACGTCCTCGACCTGGACCGGACGCATCTGCGTCGCGAGGCTGATGTCGCCCGCGATCAGCTCGTGCAGGCCCGGCAGCGTCTTGACCGGGATCCCCTCCGCGCGCGTCACGTCGACGATCTTCCGGCGCACGTCGCCCGGCGCCGACGGCATCGCGATCAGCACCTCGTCGGGACGGTTCTCGCGCAGGATGTGTGCCAGCTCGTCGGTCGTGCCGAGCACGCGGACGCCGAGAATCTTCACCTTCTTCTTCTTCGGATCGTCGTCGACGAAGCCAATCGGCGTGTAGGCGAGCGAACGGTTCCGCTGGATCTCGCGGATCAGGAGCTGGCCGGCGTTACCCGCGCCCGCGACGAGCACCTCCTTGCCGTGCGCGACGAGCCCCGACTGCGGCCTCTCGAGCAGTGTCCGGGCGAGCAGCCGCGAACCAGCGACAAGGCCGAGCAGGAGCAGGAGGTCGATCGCCGCCACACCGCGCGGCAGCCGCGAGGCGTTCTCGGGCGGAAATGCGTACAACACCAGGTAGGTGAGGAGGCAGCCGATCGTGACCCCGCGCGCGATGCCCCACATGTCGCGCGTCGAGACGTAGCGCCACCAGCGGCTGTAGAAGCCGGAGAAGACGAAGGTCGTGAGGTTGATCGCGAGCACGATCGCGAGCACGCGCCACGAGACGAACTCGCGGTAGAAGCGAGGGACGTCCTGGTCGAAACGGAGGAAGAAGGTGAGCCGCCATGCGACGGCGATCAGAACGGCGTCGGCGAGGAGCTGCCAGAGGCGGTGACGGGTGACCGGAAGCGCGATCATGCTTCGACGAGGCTGGAGGCGCGCCGCAGCGCGGATGCCACTTCCTCTTGCTGGCCCGTCGAGATCCCGCCCCAGAGCGGCAGGCACAGGTTCTCGCGTGCCGCCTTCTCCGTCTCCGGAAGGTCGCCCTCGGAGTAGCCGAGGTAACGCATTGCCGGCTGCAGGTGCAGCGGCGTGGTGTAGTGCGAGGCGTGCCCGATGCCGGCCTCGGCGAGCGCCGCCGCAAGCCGGTCGCGCTCGGGCGAGCGCACCGCGTACATGTGGTAGACGTGGCCCGGCTCGTCCTGCGGGAGCGTCGCGACCTCGGCGAGCCCGAGCTCGGCGTAGCGCGCGGCCGCCTCGCGGCGCAGGCGCGTCCACTCGTCGAGATGGGGCAGGAAGATCCGCAGAGCCGCCGCCTGGATCGCGTCGAGGCGCGAGTTGTAGCCGATGTACTCGAACTCCTTCTTGGCACGCGAGCCGTGGAAGCGCAGCATCCGGATCCGCTCCGCAAGCTCGGCGTCGTTGCAGGCGACCAGACCACCGTCGCCGAGCCCGAAGAGGTTCTTCGACGGGAAGAAGCTGAACGTCGAGGCGATGCTCGTCGCGATCCCGTGCGAGCCGAACGCCTGCGCCGCGTCCTCGACGAGTGGCCGCCCGAGGCTTCGGAGCTCCTCGATCGGGGCCGGCCGGCCGAAGAGGTGCACCGGCACGATCGCCTTCGTGCGCTCCGTGAGCACGCGCTCGACCTCGGCCGGGTCGAGGTTGAGCGTGAGAGGGTCGATGTCGGCGAAGACCGGAGTTGCGCCGCGCCGCGCGATCGCCTCGGCGGTGGCGAAGAACGTGAACGCGGGGCAGATCACCTCGTCGCCCGCGCCGACCTCCAGCGCATCGAGAGCGAGCACCAGCGCGTCGGTGCCGTTCGCGACGCCGATCGTCTCCTGCACGCCGAGGTACTCGGCTGCCTCACGCTCGAAGCCCTCCACCTCGGGACCGAAGATGAAGCGCCCGCTGTCGAGCGCGCGCGCGAACGCCTCCTTCAGCTCCGGGATGAGCGGCGCGTACTGCGCCTTGACGTCAACGAGTGGAATCGCCGGCACGTCGGGCCATCGTAATCGAGCGCCGCCAGCGAACGACGAGGTACACCGCCACCGCGACGATCCCCAGGGCGACGACGACCTCGACGTAGCGGAACGCGTGGTGGAAGCTCTCCCAGCTCGCGCCGAGCGCGTAACCCACTCCGGCGAAGGAGAACGCCCAGATCGCGCTGCCGAGCAGCGTGAGGACGGTGTAGCGAACGAGCGGCGCCTTGAAGACACCTGCCGGGATAGAGATGAACGAGCGGACGACCGGCGTGATCCGGCCGAGGAAGACGGCCCAGTCGTCCCAGCGCTGGAACCAGCGATCGGCTCGCTCCAGGCGCAACTCGTTCAAGTGGAACCATCGCCCGTGCCGCTCGAGGAAGGGCTTGCCGCCGTAGAGGCCGATCGCCCAGCCGACGAGCGCGCCAAAGAGGTAGCCAAACGTCCCGGCGAGCGAGACCGCGACGTAGGCGTCGAATCCGCTCCGCTCCGTCCCGAAGACGACCAGCTGATGCGTGAGCGCGCCGGAAGCGAGCGCGCCGGCGTAGAGCATTACGAGCTCGCTCGCGGCGGGGAAAACAGCGTCGATTGCCATCAGCACGAAGACGGCCCACAGGCCGTGCTGCGCGAGGAACGACGTCACCGGCGCTGACCCTAGCGGCGCAGCGTGAACGGCGCCGAGAGGTTCGCCGTTCCGACGGCACTCGTCACGATCACACGGGCCACGTACTGGCCCGGCGGGGCCGTCGTCCCGGCGCTCGTCGTGTCGTCCCAGGAGAGGGACTGCGCTGCGGCCTCGAGCTGTGCCGCGGGGAGACTCGCGACGACCGAGCCCGCCTTCGTCTCGATTTGCAGCGTCACGCTCGCGGGGCGCGTGAGCGTGAAGCCGACCGTCAACGCGTGGGCGATCGTCGGCACCTTCAGGGCGGTCAGCGTGTAGTCGACCTGGAACGTCCTGTCGGCCGTCGAGGCGCGGTTCTGGTCGTCCGTCGCGTCGACCTTCCAGTGCCAGGTTCCCTCGACGTCGAGCGCCGTCGCGCTGAAGCGGAAACTGCCGGGCTGGCGTGGGCCGGCGTCAACCGGACGCGTCGAGCCGTCCGGCGCGACGAGCGCCGCGCTCACGGTCGATGGACGGACGACTGTGTACGAGAGCTGCTGCCCCCCCGCCTGGTTGCTCTTGCCGAACTCGGCGATCGACGGCGGCGCCGCATAGACACCGAGGTACTGGACGAGCAGCGCCTCCTTGACGGATTGTTCACCGGCCGACGCGCTTGGGCGGTTCAGAAGCTGCCCCTGGAACGCAGCCGTGACCGCCTTGCCCGGCTCGACCGCTGCGGCGGTGGCCGCGCCGAGCCGTGCCATCGTCTGGGCGAGCTCGTACGTGGTCATGCCGACGCTGTGGCCGGGCCGGCCGCCGTCGACCGCGACCAGAATGATCCGCCCGTCATCGAGCTGCCCGATGCCTGCGCGCGCATCGCGCGACATGAGCTGGTCGGCCCCGAAGTTCTCGCTCGTCTTGAAGACCGCCTTGTGGCTTCGTACGAGCAGCGGCCCACCGCCGATCGCGGCCGTCACGCCGGCCCAGGACGACGGCAAGATCAGGCGCGCGGTCACCGAGGTGTCGACAGGTGCCTCCTTCTCGAGCTTCGCGGCCTCGGCGCCGGTGGCGACGAGCACGGCGCCGTCGGCCGGGATCGGCGTCGCGCCGGAGGGCGTCGCGGCAACGGTGCCCTCGAGGTCGGTGTTCGGGGTTGCGGCCGCAAACGGCTGCAGGACGACGACCGTCGCGTTCGCCACATCCGGTGTGACCGGCCCCCACGCCGGCGTGAAGAGCACGGTCTGGCTCCCCTTCGGCTTCTGGTTGATGCCGGCGAGCGGGCGCCGCTGGCCGGTTCCTTTCCAGGTGCCGGCAAACGAAAAGCGGGTGACCCGAAGCGTCCCGCTTCCGTCGATCCCGATCGACGAACGTCCTGGCGTCGGGCCGTGCTGGTAGACGCCATTGGTGACGACGATCCCGCTCGGGATGCCGCTTGCGCTCGTGAAGTCGCCGGCGATCCCGGCGGTGATCGCGGTCGTGACGAGGCTGCGCTCGATCTGCGTCACCTTCAGCCGCGGGCCGGTGAGCGTGCCGCCCGAGAGCACAGGCCCGACAGTCGTCAGCCCGCCGGGCCGCGGCGCGGTGATCACCGTGATCGCGACCGGCCCGTGCGGTGTGAACTGCCTCTGCTGCTCGTAGGTCACGCCCGGTATCAGCTCGACCGGCTGCCCGGATGCAGGCACAACGAGCAGCGCTGCGACGGGCAGCGTCGCGGCGAGACGGCGAAGAAGACGCAGCATGACCCATGTCGAGGGTAACTGACGCAGACGTCGGCGGCCCCGTCGCAATCGGGATCGGCGGCGCCTCAGTCGGGCGGTGGAATTCCCGCAGCAGGTGCCGTGGTTTCCACCGATGCCGACAGAGGCACAGACGAAGACGCTGGGTGCATGGCAGCCCATGAACGGACGAGGCCAGATCCGATGCCCTCAGCGGTGTTTTCGCGGATCGTCGTCGGTGTCGACGGCACCGAGCCGAGCTTCGAGGCGTGCCGGCAGGCCGCTCGTCTGGTCGAGGCCGACGGGTCGATCGAGCTCGTCGCCGCGGTGCACATCGCGAAGGCGGCACACACCGGTTCCTCGGCGCCAAGGATCGCCGCGGAGCTCGAGCGAGAAGCGGAGGACGCGCTGCAGGCGGCGCTGAGCGTCGCCGGGCAGCAGGCCACAGCCGAGCTCGTGAACGGGCCGGCCTCCGAATCGCTGCTACGGGCGCTCGAGAGCAGGCAGGCGACACTCGTCGCAGTCGGCACACACGGCCACAGCCGCGCGTCGGAGATCCTCCTCGGCGGTGTCGCAGGACAGCTCCTGCACGACGCACCGTGCTCGGTGCTCGTGGCCCGACCGCCGGCCGACGGTGAGCGGTTTCCTCGCAGCCTCGTCGTCGGCATCGACGGGTCGCCACAGGCGGAGGAAGCACTCGTCGCGGCGGAGAGCTCTCGCCGCTGCGGTTCGGACGCACCGCTCCGGATCGTCGCGCGCCCTGGACGGTAAGGACGTCGACCTCGACCGCGTGCGTCGACGCGCGCCGACGCGAGGCTCTCGAGCGGACATCCGGCCGACGTCCTCGTCGAGGTCGCAGCGGGAGCGGACCTGCTCGTCGTCGGCAGCCGCGGCCTGCACGGTCTGCACGCACTCGGCAGCGTCTCGGAGCGCGTGGCCCACCGCGCGCCGTCGTCGGTGCTGGTCGTCCGCTCTCCGAGCACCTGAGGTCACCGCGACCCATCCGCCTACGACTCGTCCGGCGTCGTATCACGGCCGTGCAGGCGAAGCCGCTTCTCGATCGCGACCAGCGGGAGCACGAGCGAGGCGGTCAGCGTGGCGACGAGCCACTGCGTCGCGTCGATCGGCGCGGTCTCGAAGAGCGGTGTTCAGCAGCGGGAGGTACGTGAACCCGAGCTGGAGCGCGATCACGAGCAGGATGCCCCAGTAGACAGCGGGATTCTTGAACAATCCGACGGCGAGCATCGAACGCTGCAGCGATCGGCAGTTGAGCAGGTAGAACGCCTCGATCAAGACGATCGTGGCGATCACGGTCGTTCGGGCCTCCTCGATCGTCGCGCCGCGCTCCTGCTCCCACTCGAAGACGGCAATGCCGGCGGCGAACATGAACAGGGCGACGAGCGCGATCCGCTCGATCGCCAGGCGTCCGAGCACCGGCTCGCTCCATTCGGCGCGGCGGCCGCTGCATGGTGTCCGGCTCGAGCGCCTCGAGCGCGAGCGGCAGCGCGAGCGCGACGGTGGTGACGAGGTTGATCCACAGGATCTGCACGGGCAGGATCGGCAGCGTCAGCCCGAGCGCGATCGCGAGCAGCACGAGCAGCGAAACGCCCGCGCTCGTCGGGAGGATGAACACGATGCTCTTCAGCAAGTTGTCGTAGACGCGCCGCCCCTCCTCGACCGCGCTCTCGATCGTCGCGAAGTTGTCGTCGCGCAGCACCATGTCGGCCGCCTCCTTGCTCACGTCGGTGCCGCTGATGCCCATCGCGATCCCGATGTCGGCCTGCTTCAGCGCCGGCGCGTCGTTGACGCCGTCGCCCGTCATCGCGACCACCTCTCCCTGACGCTGCATCGCCGTCACGAGTCGCAGCTTGTGCTCCGGCGCGACACGCGCGAACACCGACGTCTGCGCAGCCTCCACGGCGAGCTCGTCGTCGGAGAGCCGGTCGAGGTCGGCCCCCGTGAGCGCACCTCCCAGCGTCTGCTCGATCCCGACCGCCCGGGCGACCTCGGCGGCGGTGCGCGGGTGGTCGCCGGTCATCATCGCGACCCGGATCCCGGCCGTGTGGCAGGCGGCGACCGCCCGCACCGCCTCCTCGCGGGGCGGGTCGAACAGGCCGATCAGCCCCAGCACGGTGAAGCCGCCCTGAAGGTCGACGTGCTCGAGCGCATGCGGCGCGCCCGCCTCGAGCTTGGTCGCCACCGCCAGGACCCGTTGCCCGCGACCGGCCATCTCGTCGGCCCGTGCGAGCAGCGCGTCCGGCGACCACTCTCCCTGCCATGCGAGACCGTCGGAGCGAGCGATCACCTCCTCGGGCGCCCCCTTGATCACGACCCACGGCCCGGCGTCCTCGCCTGCGTGAAGGGTCGCCATGAACCGGCGCTCCGACTCGAACGGCAGAGCATCGAGGCGCGGCCGGCGCCGGGCGACCCGCGCCCGCTCGATACCGGCCTTCGCGGCTGCGGCGACGAGCGCGCCTTCGGTCGGGTCGCCCTCGACCCGCCACGCGCCGCCGGCGAGCACGACCCGCGCATCGCTGCAGAGAAGCGCGGCCTCCAGGAGCGCACTCACGCTCCGCGGCGGAGCGCTCGAGCACCTTGCCGTCGTCGAGGAACGTCCCTTCGGGCCCGTACCCGGTGCCGGTGATCTCGACGCGGTCGCCGGCAAACGCCTCGACGGCGACCATCTCGCTCCGGGTCAGCGTCCCCGTCTTGTCCGAGCAGATCACCGTCGTCGAGCCGAGCGTCTCGACCGCGGGCAGCCGCCGGACGACGGCGTTACGCGCAGCCATGCGGCGCACACCCGTCGCGAGCGCGATCGTCATGATCGCCGGCAGCCCCTCGGGTATCGCCGCGACGGCAAGCGCCACCGCCGCCAGGAACGCGCTCGAGCGTCTCGTACCCGCGCAGCAATGCAAGCGCGAAGGTGAGACCGGCGAGAGCGAGGATCGCGAACGTCAGCGTGCGGCTGAACGCCGCGATCTTGCGCGTCAGCGGTGTCGTCAACTGCTCGGCCGCGCCGACGAGCTGGGAGATGCGCCCGAGCTCGGTCGTCCTCCGCGGTCGCGGTGACGACAGCTCTGCCCTGACCGGCCGTGACCAGCGTGCCCGCGTAGGCCAGGTTGCGCCGCTCGGGCAGCGGCGTGTCCGCGGGCAGCGGCCCGGCCTCGAGCTTCTCCACGGGCACCGCCTCGCCGGTGAGCAGCGCCTCGTCGACGAACAGCCCTCTCGCGCCGAGCAGCCGGCAGTCGGCCGGCACCTTGTCGCCTGCGTCCAGGACGACGACGTCGCCCGGCACCAGCTCGCGCGCCTGGGCGATCCGCGCCACGCCACCCCGGACGACGGTGGACTCGTGCGCGACGAGATCGAGCAGCGCCCCGATCGCCCGTCCCGCTCGACGCTCCTGGACGACGCCGATCACTGCATTGGCGATCACGACCCCCAGGATCACGGTCGCGTCGATCCAGTGCCCGAGCGTTGCCGTCACGGCGGCGGCGCCGAGCAAGACGTAGATCAGGGGTTGGGTGAGCTGTCGCAGGAAGAGCACGACCGAACCGTCTGCCTTCGCGCGCGGAAGCTCGTTCGAGCCGTGTCGCTCGAGCGCGAGCCGCGCGGCCTCTTCCGTGAGACCGGCCTCGCTGCTCCGAAGCCGCGCAAGCGTCGCCGCCGCGTCGAGCTCGTGCCAGCTCCGCCCGTCGCCCGAGGCGCCCAACCGAAGCTCCTTCCGTCGAGTTCTCCGAAGGTCTCCCCGGGGCCGGCGAAGCCTGGCGCTCCGGGCCGAAGCCGGGATGACGAAGCGCCGTAGTCGGGTACTCCCCTTCATGGCGAGCGTACGCGGCGCCGCTCGGACGAGGAACGCGTCCGACACGGATTTGCGCTCAGTAGTCCCCCGTAATCTTCACGACCCCGCGAGCTCGCGAGTCGAACGTTTCCCGGCCTCGACTTCGCGGCGAAGACTGTCGACCGCCGCCGCCGGCCCTACCGGCGCTCGAGCGCGAGGCGGCCGGCAAGCGCCAGCAGCACGGCTCCCATCACCTGCTCGAGCCGACGCCCGAGGCGGCTCGCGTTGATCGCACGCCCCGCACGCGAGACGAGCGCCGCGAGCGTCAGGTACCAGGCGAAGTCGAAGGCGATCACGAGCGCCCCCATCGCGAGCGCCCATGGGAGCACGGGCTCTCCTGCGGGGATGAAGCCGGGGAAGAGCGCCACGAAAAACACGGCCAGCTTGGGATTCGTGGCGCTCGTCAGGAGCGCCTCGCCGAAGATGCGCCGGTCGCTCACGGGGCGCGGGGCACTTCGCGTCCCTCGTAGGGCCTGCACGCCGAGCCACGCGAGCACAACGACGCCGACGAGCTTCAGCATCAGGAATGCGGCCTCGGAGACCGCCACGAGCGCCGCGACGCCGAGCGCCGACAGGAACGCCCAGCCGGCGACCCCGGTCACGTTGCCGAGCACCGTCCGGAACGCCGCCCGCGTGCCGCCACGCGCCGCGTGCCGGACGACGAGCGCGGTCGCAGGACCTGGCGTAAGGGTGAGGGCGAGCGCGATCGGGACGAACGCCCAGGGCACGAGCGTCATGCTACGGGCGCGGCGCTCAGATGATCAGCCGCGCTCGAGGTAGAGCGCGAAGCCGTCGTCGAGGCGAAGAACGCCGCCCTGTCGGCAATCAGTTCCAGACGCGCACTTCGCGGTAGAGCGTGTCGCGCTGCACAGGGATCTTGCCGAGCGCCCTGATCGTGCGCACGAAGTCTTCGGTCGAGGCGCGGTAGGTGGTGCCGGCGGCCGAGACGACGTTCTCCTCGATCATGATCGAGCCGAGGTCGTCGGCGCCGAACTGGAGCGCGACTTGTCCAATCTTCATCCCCTGCGTCACCCAGCTCGACTGGATGTGATCGACGTTGTCGAGATAGATCCGGGACACGGCCTGCATGAGCAGGTAGTCGAACGAGGTCGGCATCGTCTCCCGCGGAACAACCGCGCCGAGCCGGTTGCCGTCGTCCTGGAACGTCCAGGAGGTGAAGGAGCGGAACCCGTGGAGCTCGTCCTGGAGCTCGCGGATGCGCCGCATGTGCTCGACCCGGTCGGCGGGGGTCTCGACGTGGCCCCACATCATCGTCGCCGTCGTCGACATGCCGAGCCGCTGTGCGTGGCGCATCACGTTCAGCCACTCCGAGCTCTTCGTCTTCTTGGGTGCGATCACGGCGCGCACGCTGTCGACGAGGATCTCGCCGCCCCCGCCCGGCACCGAGTCGAGGCCGGCGTCGCGGAGGCGCGTGAGCGTGTCGGGAATCGACAGTTTCGAGCGGCGCGCGATGTGCTGGATCTCGGGCGGCGAGAGCGCGTGCAGGTAGATCGGGTAGCGCGCCTTGATCGAGCGGAAGAGATCCTCGTAGTAGTCGATCCCGAGGTCCGGGTGGTGCCCACCCTGCATGAGGACACCGGTGCCGCCGAGCGCGAGCGTCTCCTCGATCTTCTTGTAGATCACCGGCTTCGGCAGCAGGTACCCCTCGCGCATGTCGCCCGGGCTTCGATAGAAGGCGCAGAAGTCGCAGTCGGTGACGCAGATGTTCGTGTAGTTGATATTGCGGTCGACGATGAACGTCACGCGGCCGGGGTCGGTGCGGCGCCCGCGCAGTTCGTTCGCCGCGCGCCCGACCGCGACGAGGTCGCGGGACTCGAGCAAGGCGAGCGCTTCGGCGTCGTTGATCCGCTCGCCCTCGAGCGCCTTCTCGAGGATCGCGCTGGTGGTGAGGACCGCGGCTGTCGTCGCCATCAGACCGTCGCCTCCGCAGTGACGAAGCGCAAGTCGGGCACCTCGGCGAGCTCGCCGACCTCGTGCGCGAGCTCGAGAAACGCCGTGAGCCCGGCGCGCTCGCGCGTCCCGAAGCGGTAGCGCAGCTTCTCGAAATAGCGGGCGAGGAACCCTGGCGGATAGCCGTACCGCTTCGAGGCCTGGTGCGCGAGCGCCGCCGGGTCGGCACGCGCCGCGCGGATCGAGGCGACGAGCGCGTCCTCGAGCTCGAGCAGGCCGGGGTGCGGCGGCTCGGGGGCGGCCCAGACCGCGAAAACCATTGGCAACCCGGTACGTTCCAGCCAGAGCCGTCCCAGGTCGTGGTGCGGCGTCGGGTCCTCGAAAGCCGACTTCAGCGCAGCGTCGCCGATCAGCAGCGTCGCGTCGGCGTCCACCCCGAGCGGAAGGTGTTCGGCGTTCGGAAGCAGCACCTTCGTTAGCACGACCGAGGTGGCGGACTCGGGCGTGACTGCGACGGTTCGGATCCGATCGAGCGGCGTCGAGGAGACGAGCTGGATCGAGTCAACGGCGCCCTCGGAGGAGACGCAGAGCCGCGGGAGCAGCAGCAGCGAGTCGGCGTGGCGGGCGTACTCGATCGAGGAGATCGGCGCGGTGTCAACCTCCCCCGCGAGCAGCCGCCTGTTGAGGTCGGTCGGAACGCCGACGACCTCTTCGTATTCGACCTCGACCCGGTAGAAGACCGGCGCCATGTTGGCGTAGGCGATACGACCCAAACGGATGGTCACGGGAGAAATCCTCCGATTCTGCCGCGTGGGGCCCCTCTCCAACACGTGGCCTCTTGTTGCCTGTGAGCACGGGCAGAGCCCGCACTCGCGACCACTCGCAGCGCAATCGCAGCCCACCCGCTTCTCTGACGTGGGTGGCGGTTCGGGTACCCACCTCCCGCCCCTATGCCGTCGAGGCTATCGCGGAAAATGTGACGTGTCTGTGACACGGTGTGACAAATGTGTGCCGAGTGCGCGTGTCGGCGTTCGGTCGCACGCACGGACTGGCCGCTCACGCGTCCCACCTGCGCAGCTCGTTGTAGAACGTGTCGCGCTGCACCGGGATGCGACCCGCCGCGCGCACCACCCGCGCGAGCTCGTCGATCTTCTGTTCGGTGCCGGTGGTCGAACCGGCGGCGCGGAAGATCTCCTCGCGGACGACCGTGCCCTGCACGTCGTTGGCGCCGAAGTGGAGCGCAACCTGGGCGACCGGCATCGTCAGCGAGATCCAGTAGGCCTTGATGTGCTCGATGTTGTCGAGCAGCAGGCGAGACACCGCGAGCACCTTCAGGTCCTCCGCGCCGGTCTGGAACTTGAAGCCTCGGCGCTCGAAGACGGTGTTCTCGGGATGGAACGCGAGCGGGATGAAGGCGAGGAAACCGCCGGTTGCGTCCTGCTGGTCGCGCAGGCGGAGCAGGTGCTCGACGCGCTCCTCGTAGGTCTCGACGTGGCCGTACAGCATCGTGCAGTGCGTCGGGATTCCCAGCCGGTGCGCAGTGTCGTGCACCTGGAGCCAGATGTCCGGGTGCTCCTTGCCGGGCGCGACGAGGCGGCGCACGCGCTCGGCGAAGATTTCCGCGCCGCCGCCGGGGAGCGAGCCAAGACCGGCCTCCTTCAACTCGCGCAGCACCTGTTCGTGGGTCAGCCCCGAGAGCGTCGTCATGTGGTGGATCTCGGAGGCCGTGTAGCACTTGAGGCACACGTCCGGAAGAGCGTCGTGCAGCTTCGCGATCGTGCCCAGGTAGAAGTCGAAGTCGACGTGCGGGTTCTCCCCGTTCACGATGTGGATCTCGGTGAAACCCGTCAGCTCGTACTCGCGCACCGCATCCGCCACTAGCTCGTCCGCCGTCTTCGTGTAGGCCTGCTCCTGCTTCTGCGTCGCCGCGAAGGCGCAGAACTTGCACTTCACGCGGCAGACGTTCGTCTGGTTCAAGTACAGGTTCTGGACGAAGTAGACGCGGTCGTCCCCGCCGCGGACACGCCGGGCGAGGTCGGCGAGGTCGCCGATCGCGAGCAGGTCGTCCGACTCCATCAGCGCGAGTCCGTCCTCGAGGTCGAGCCGCTCGCCCGCCTCCACCTTGGAGCGGATCTGGTCGAAGCTGGTTTCGAGTGCGATCGCCATCAGCGGCCCCTAGCTTGCCCGATCGACGACGGTGTGGGTCAGGGCCGCGAGCTCGTCTCGGTGCGTGTCCGTGATCAGAAACGAGCGAGCGCGGGCGGCGTAGTCGAGAGCGGCGTCGCGTGACCGTGCGAGCGCATCGGTCGCGGCGACGCGCGCGAGCGCGCCTTCGAGCGAGCCGCCGGCGAGCGCCCGGCGGACGACCTCGTCCTCCTGTGCGGCAAGCAGAAGCGGCATCGTCGGCGTGCCTTCGCGCAGGTCCGTGCCGGGGATCTTCCCCGTCTCCTGGGTCTGGCCCGCACAGTCGAGGATGTCGTCGGCGATCTGGAACGCGATGCCCAGCGAGAGACCGAACGCGCCGAGCTCGCGGTCGCCACCCGACCCGAGCAGGCAGGCGGCCTCGAAGAGCTTGCCGGTCTTCAGCGCGCACCGCTCGAGGTAGGCGTCGATCGTGGTCTCCGGGTCGCGCGTCTGACTCCGCTGCATCGCCTCGCCGCGTGCGAGTGCCAGGCACGCGTCGGCGAGGGTGCCGACGGCCGCCGAGTCACCTGTCTCCGCGAGCTCTGCGAACGCGCAGGCGAAGAGGTAGTCGCCGGCCGAGAGCGCGGCGCCGGACCCGAACACCGACCATGCCGCCGGCGCTCCACGGCGCATCCGGGCGCCGTCGACAAGGTCGTCGTGAACGAGCGTCGCCATGTGGACGAGCTCGACGGCGACACCGGCCGCCAGCGGCGGCCCGGTCTCGACCCGCGGCGAAACGAGAAAACAGAGGAGCGGCCTGAGCCGTTTTCCTCCCGCCGCGAGCGCCTCACCGGCCACGCCAGCCGCGCGACCCGGCCGGCGTGCGGTTGCCTGGGCCAGCCGTTCCTCGAGGGCTGCCATGTAGCCGGCAAGGCCCGGGGTCGTGTCGACGACGAGCTGGGTCACGTTCGCGTTCCGGTGTGGATCGCGACGATCGAGCCCGCGAGGAGCTGGAAGCGGACGTCTCGAAAACCGCTGTGGCGGAGCAGGTCCGCGAGCTCCTCCGCGGGCGGGAACCGCCTCACCGACGCCGGCAGGTACGAGTACGCCGCACCTCCCGGCAGCAGCTTCCCGGCCAGCGGCACGAGACGGTCGAACCAGAGCGAGAAGAACGGCCTCAGCGCCCCGCGAGGCTGTGTGATCTCGAGGATCGCGAGCCGGCCGCCGGGCCGCAGGACCCGCCGCAGCTCGCCCAAGCCCAGCTCAAGGTCGCCGGCGAGGTTGCGCGCGCCGAAGCCGATCGTCGCGGCGTCGAAGAA
>CAVVQY010000015.1:0-174298 GCA_963750545.1 uncultured Actinomycetes bacterium
GGCCTTCGCGCCCAGTAGACCGAGCGGCGGTCGGGCCGGGCGGCGGCGACGCTACGCCCGGCCGAGGAGGACGTCGAGCTCACGAATCTGGTTGGCACGGAGCGGGCGAAGGTCGGCCGCGGCGCCGTTCTCCTCCACCTGGGCGACCGCGCTTACCGCCAACCCGCTCGCGCCGAGCGGCCGGACCGACTCCATCGCGACGACGATACCGGCAGCGCCCTCAGCGGCTCCCGGCGCCGGCCGACGGTCGAACCGAGACGGCCCGGGTGTCGCGCCCGGTCTCGCGCCGATATCCCTCGGTTACGCGGAGAGCCACCCCTTGGGCATCGTCGGCATCCGTCAGGACGAGCACCGCTCCGCCGAACCCGCCGCCGAGCAGCCGCGCGCCGTGCGCGCCGGCCAACTCGGCCTGCCGGACGAGCAGGTCGAGCTCCGGGATCGAGACCTCGTAGTCGTCCCGCAGGCTCGCGTGGCTCGCACCGAGCAACCGCCCCGCCCCGGCGAGATCGGCCACCTCGAGTGCCGAGGCAAACTGTCCGACGCGCTCGTTCTCACTCACAACGTGCCGCAGCCGCCTGCGCGAGACGTCGTCGAGGCCCTCGAGCGCCGAGGCGTCGACCTCGGTCGAGCGCTCGGCGCCCACGAGCCGCATCGCGTGCTCGAGCTCGGCTCGACGCTGCGCGTAGGCCGTGTTCTCCAAGCTCCGCTCGACCCCGGAGTCGACGATCAACAGGCCGGCGCTGTCGGGAACCGCGATCACGCGGTGCTCGAGCGTCCCGCAGTCGAGCAGGATCGCCGATGAGGCGCGGCCGAACAGGCACGCCGCCTGGTCGAGAATGCCGCAGGGCACCCCGACGGCGCGAAGCTCGGCTCGCTGGCAGGCGAGTGCGAGCTGGAGCGGCTCGAGCTCGTAGTCGGCAACGGCGCAAAGGGCGAGTGCGACCGCGACCTCGAGCGCGGCCGATGACGAGAGCCCGGCGCGGGCCGGCAGGTCCGACGAGATGGAGCCGGCGAGGCCAACCGGCGGTCTTCCCAAGAGGGCGAGCTCGACGGCCACTGCCTGCGCGTACCGTGACCATCCTCGGACGGGCGCGCCGCCGCCGGCTGCGTTGAATGGCTCGGCGGCGCCGAAGCTGCTCGAGGTGAGTGCGATCTCGTCAGCGAGTGCGTGCGCGTCGAGCGTGATTCCGAACTGGATCGCGACGGGGAGAACGAGGCCGCCACTGTAGTCCGTGTGTTCACCGATGAGGTTCACGCGCCCGGGCGCCCAGGTGACGAAGGATGTCCTCGGTCGTTCGCGCATGGCGGGAGAAGCTACCTGCTTCGATCACAGGAGCCGTCACGGCGGGTTGACACGATTCCCTGTCCACCATCGACAGGACCCGATCTCGCCTCACCGCCGCGCCTGATCGTCTCGCGCGACCTGGGGCTGCGACACTGCGCGCCTTGCAGAAGGCTGAACATGAAGGCTTTTCACGCCCCCAGGGCACCGCGGATCCGTCGAGCTGCTCCTCGCCAGAAGCGCCTTTAGCTCTTGGATGTGAATCGGTGCCCGGGCCGAGGTTAAGGGTTCGGACATGCCGTGCACGGGCGTGCTAGCTCGTGCGAACGAGCCATTCCTCAATGGGCGCTCTGCGCGAGCGTCTCGCCACAGGCTGCGTGCTTGAATGCCCGCAGGGGAGGGATCGGTGACACACGAATTCGCGACTCCGGCGACGTTGCGGCCGGCCGGTGGGGTTGTTCGCCTCGAGGCTGTTCGGAAGAGCTTCGGCGACAATCTCGTCCTCGACGGGATCGACCTCGATGTTGCCGTCGGCGAGGTGCTCGTCGTCATTGGAGCGAGCGGTAGCGGTAAGAGCACCCTGCTCCGCTGCGTGAATCTGCTCGAGCCGCTCGACTCCGGTCGGATCTTCTTCGAGGGCGAGGAGATCACGCGCAAGGGTGCGGACGTGTCGGCGGTTCGGCAGCGCATCGGGATGGTGTTTCAGCAGTTCAATCTTTTTCCTCACCTGACCGTCTTGAACAACGTGACGCTCGCGGCTCGGCGAATCCGCAGGATCAGTCGAACGGAGGCCGAGGCTCGCGCTCATCGGCTGCTCGCGCAGGTGGGACTCGAGGCCAAGGCCGATGCAGCATCCGCATCAGCTCTCGGGTGGCCAGCAGCAACGTGTGGCAATCGCGCGTGCGCTGATGATGGAGCCGCACCTCATGCTCTTCGACGAGGTCACCTCGGCGCTCGATCCCGAGCTCGTCGGCGAGGTGCTCGTCGGTGATGCGCGATCTCGCACGCGAGGGCATGACGATGATGGTCGTCACCCACGAGATGCAGTTCGCCCGCGAGGTGGGCGATCGCTTGATCTTCATGGACGAAGGGAAAGTCGTGGAACAGGGAATACCGTCGAGATGTTCTCGATCGCCCGCAAGAGGAGCGGACACGGCGGTTCCTTCGTCGCTCGCTTCAACTCGCGGATTCGCTCGGATGAGTTGTCAATGAACCGAAGGAGGAGTGACTGAATGAGACGGATCTATCTAGCCACGGTCGGGGTTGCTTTCGTCGCGGTGTTCGTCGCGACGGTCGGATTCGCCCAGCCGTCCAAGACGACCGGAGCGACACGAGCGGAGGCGACGACGCTGCCGACGCTGCCGGCGAACATCAAGTCGCGCAACCGCTTCATCGTCGGCGTCAAGTGCGACGTGCCGCCGTTCGGCTACATCGACGTCCAGGGCAAGAACGCGGGCTTCGACGTCGAGGTCGCACGCTGGTTCGCCCGCTACGCCTTCGGCCGCGCGCAGCGCGTGTCGTTCGTGTGCGCACCGACAGCTGCCCGTGAGCCGCTGCTGACGACCGACCGCGTGGATCTCGTCATCTCGACGTTCACGTACACCGCCGACCGCGACACGCGCATCGACTTCTCGCGCGCCTACTACAAGGCGGGCGGGCGTCTGCTCGTGAAGAACAACGGATCGATTCAGAAGCTCTCCGACATCGCCGGCAAGAAGGTCGCGACGACGAGCGGCTCGGTCTACGACAGGTGGATGAAGAAGTGCTTCCCGAACACGGAGGTGGTCGTCGCCGACACCTTCAGCAACGCGATGCTGAACCTGAACCAGGGCCGGGCCGACGCCGTGATGTACGACGACGCCGTGCTGCTGCCCGTGGCCGCCGCCGACCCGACGACGAAGCTCACCGACGACAACTTCCTCGAAGGGCCGTTCGGCATCGGCATAAAGCAGGGCAACACGGCGCTGAAGGCGTGGGTCGACTCGCGTCTCGAGATGATGAAGCAGAAGGATCAGTTCCTGCCGATCCTGAAGAACAACATCGCCGCACGCTTCGTGCCGACGTTCTCGAAGAACATCCTCCGCCCGAACAACACGTTCGGGTACCCGGCGCCGGGCGCCCCGAGTGCGGACACCGTTTGCCCGTAGCTCGTGACCGTGGGGGGCGGCCGCAAGGCCGCCCCCTTCGCCTGATGCTCCTCGCCACCTACGACTTCTGGGCCTTCGTCTCGGCGAACCGGGAGGAGCTGTTCCAAGGGTTCCTGAACACGCTGAAGGTTTCTGCGATCGCGATCGTCGGCGCCTTCGTGATCGGGGTCGTCCTCGGCGCGGCGCGCGCATATCGCGTCCCGGTCGTGAGCCAGGTCACGGCCGTCTACGTCGAGGTGTTTCGCAACACGCCCATCCTGGTGCAGATCTTCGTGCTCTTCTACGGGCTGCCGCAGTTCGGGATCGTCTTCGAGCCGTTCACGGTCGCTTGGCTCTCGGTGATGCTCTGGGGCGGCGCGTTCAACAGCGAGAACTTCCGTGCGGGATTCGAGGCGGTCTCGCATCGTCACCGCGAGGCGGCCTACGCGCTCGGTTTCGGGCGGCTCGGCGCGTTCGCCAACGTGACGCTCCCGATCGGCGCGCGGATCGCGCTGCCGTCGTCGATCAACACGTACATCTCGGTGGTCAAGAACACGTCGCTGATGTACGTCATCACCTACCCCGAGCTGACGACGACCGCGCTCAACATCAGCAACCTGACCCTCCAGACGACAGAGGCGCTCACCTTGCTCGGGATCGTCTACCTGACAGTCGTGTGGACGATGTCGGCGGCGATCCGGCTCCTCGAGCGACGGCTCGCGCTCCCGGAGACACGCTAGATGCTGCCCGACTGGACCGGGCCGGTGTGGCACTACGTCCTCCACGAGGGGCTGCCGAACACGCTCCGCGTCGCTGCGATCGCCGTGGTCGGGAGCACGCTGATCGGCGTGGTGCTCGGCACGCTGCTGACGATCCAGTTCCGTCCGCTCCAGGCCGTGATCCGCCTCTACGTCGAGGTCTTTCGCGGCTTGCCGATCCTCGTCACGGTCTTCATCGTGTACTTCGGGCTCCCGTCGGTCTCACCGCAGCTCCGGTTCGCGCCGCTGAACGCCACGGCGATCGCGCTCATCCTCTGGGGCAGCGCGCAGATCGCCGAGGCCACCCGCGGGGCCGTCCGGTCGATCCCGCGTGAGCAGCACGAGGCCGCGGCTGCACTCGGCTTCGGGCTGGATCGGCCGCCACGCATACGTGATCCTGCCGCAGGGCCTGCGCCGGCTTCTGCCGCCGCTCGTGAGCCTGCAGGTGAACATCATCCAGAACACGACATTGGCCGCTGTGATCGGCGGGCTCGACATCCTCGAGGCGGGCAAGCGCCAGAACGAACGGATCGACGCGTAGCCGCCGATCGGCATCGGGGAAATTCACTCGTTCGAGATCTTCGTGGCCGTGGCAGTCCTCTTCTTCGTCATCTCGTTCCCGCTCACCCGTCTCGCTGCGTACCTCGAGAAACGTCTCGTGTAGCTTCACGAGCCGTTTGGCGATGCAGCCCTCGGCGCGGTGGGCCAGCCATCTCGTTGTCGGTGGCGTGCCAACGAGAGCACGTGCTGCTCGCCGTCGCACATCGCTGGAGAGGTGCGCGGCAGTTGCGCGCCAGTGAGCAACAGGCCAGAGCGGGCTGGAGCGGTTCCCAGCGGCAGCGTTTTGGCTTCGCTACCCGGATTTGGCTCAGCCATGCGGGTCTGGACGCGTTTCCGAAGCTGAGGGATGCGCGCCGATCGCGAGACCGAGCTGTGCGGGCCAGGCTTATGCCGTCTCGGCGAGGGCGATCGCCCCGAGCAGGCCAGCCTTCGAGCCGAGCGCCGGCAGAGTGATGTAGCTGGCGATCCCGTCGGTCATGGCGGTGTTGTCGAGGTATCCGTTCATGAGTCCGGTGACAGCGTGTTGGACGAGTGACAAGAGCCCGGGCCGCTTCATCAAGCCTCCGCCGATCACGATCCGCTCTGGAGAGAGCACGGAGATCACGCAGACGAGACCGAGCGCGAGGTACTCCGCCTGGAGTTCCCAGACCGCCTCGTCGGCGAGCTCCGGCGCAGGTCGTCCCCAGCGCGCCTCGACCGCGCGACCCGACGCGAGCCCTTCCCAGCAGTCGCCGTGGTACGGGCAGACGCCCGGAAATGGATCCGCGTCGCGGTCGTGTGGGATGCGCATGTGGCCGAACTCGGGGTGGACGAGCCCGTGCAGGAGTCTCCCGCCGACCATCGCGCCACCGCCGATCCCGGTGCCCGACCGTGATGTAGCAGAACGTGTCGAGCCCCTGGGCAGCGCCCCAGCGCTGTTCGCCGAGCGCGGCTGCATTGACGTCCGTGTCGAAGGCCACCGGCACCGAGAGCCTCCGGCGGATCTCCTGGCCGACATCCGTGTGTGCCCAGCCGGGCTTCGGCGTCGTCGTGATGTGTCCCCAGGTCGGCGACGACGGCTTTCGGTCGACGGGGCCGAACGAACCGAGCCCGATCGCTTCGACCGGTCCCTCCCTCTCGAAGAAGGCGACTACCCGGCCGATCGTCTCCTCGGGGGTGGTCGTCGGAACCGTCTCCGTCGCGCGCAGGTCGGCGGGCCCGGTCCCGACCGCGCATTCCCACTTCGAGCCGCCTGCCTCGATCCCGCCGTACGCAGTCATGCGGCGTCCACACGGCGCGAGCCGCCGCACGACTTCCGCATGACGAACTCGGCAGGGAGGACGACGACACCCGGCCGCTGCGGGCCGCGGCCCGCGATGCGATCGAGCAGGAGTTGCGTGCCCATCGTCCCGAACACCTCCGCCGGTTGCTCCATGACGGTGAGGAACGGATAGAGGCGCGAGGCATATTCGATGTCGTCGAAGCAGACGAGCGCGACGTCGTCGGGAACCTCGAGACCGGCCGCGCGCACCGCTTCGATCGCACCGAGCAGCGACGAGGTTGTTGACGGTGAACACCGCGGTGGGCGGATCGTCGAGCTCGAGCAGACGGCGCATCCCGTCGTTACCGCCGGATGGGTCGACCGTTGCGTCTGCGACGAGCGTCGGATCGAGCGGGATCCCGGCGGCGGTCAGGGCGGACTCGTAGCCTCGCCGCCGGTCGCGTGCGGTCGACACCTCGTCGGATTCGACGATGAAGCCGATGCGGCGATGGCCGAGCGAGATCAGGTGCTCGACGAGCTGTTGCGCGCCGCCGAAGCTGTCGCCGAGGACGACGTCGGACTGCGATGCCGGAAACGGTGCGGTCGATCAGCACGAAGGGGACACCGAACTTCGCGAGCCGGCGCAGGTTGCTTCTTCGACCGGTCGCTGACGGGTGCGATCACGATCCCCTCGACGCGGTGGGCGATCATCTCCTCGATCACCTCGCGCTCGACGTCGAGGTCGGCGCGCGTGTCGCAGAGGAGCACTCGGAAGCCGGCGCGGCGTGCGACGTCCTCGGCGCCCCGGACGATCAAGGTGAAGAACGGATTGGCGACGTCCGGCACGATCAATGCGAGCGTTCCCGTCCGTTGTGCGGCTCAGCCCTCGGGCGAGTCGGCTCGGAACGTAGCCGAGCTCGGAGATCGCCTGCTCGACGCGTCGCCGCGTCTCGGGGCTGACCCGCTCGCTCGCGTTGATCACGCGCGAGACGGTCATCGGCGGAGACGCCTGCTAGCCGCGCGACGTCCTTGATCGTGACCGTGGCCGTGTTCGAAGTCATCGATTCAGCGATATCAGTACCACAATGACGCGGAAATTCTGAGCGTATCGAGCGCAGGAACAGCTTGACTATGCGGGTGCGACTGTGTTATCGGTACCACACTCACCGGCCTAGAGCAGGTGCAAACGAAAGGGAGGTACGTGTGATGCGTCATCCGCAGGGAGCTTCTCCATCGCGGCGCAAGCGGCTTTCGCTAGGCGTCGTGATGGCCCTGATCGCTGTCGTCGGCGCGGCGAGCGTCGTCGCGGTTGCGTCTGGCGGCACTGCGAAGCAGAGCGACACGATCAAGGTCGGGCTGATCACGAAGGACGTTACAAACCCGTTCTTCGTCAAGATGAAGGCGGGAGCGACCGCTCGAGGCGAAGCAGCTCGGAGCCGAGCTGCTCTACGCCGCCGGCAAGGACAGCTCCGACAACGCCGGCCAGATCACGGCGATCGAGAACATGGTGACCGCAGGCGTCAAGGGCATTCTCATCACCGTCGCCGACGCGAAGGCCGAGAACGCCGCGATCGCGAAGGCGAGGAAGGCGGGTGTGGTGGTGATCGCGCTCGACTCTCCGACAAGTCCGACGTCGGCCGTCGACGCACTCTTCGCGACCAACAACTTCAACGCCGGCGTCCTGATCGGGAAGTACGCCCGGGCCGCGACGAAGGGCAAGACCGTGACGATCGCGATGCTCGACGAGCATGCCGGCTCGTCGGTCGGAGCGCTTCGGCACGACGGCTTCCTCAAGGGCTTCGGCATCAAGTCGGGTGACAAGCAGATCACGTGCGTCGCGAACGGCGGCGGCAACACGGCCGACTCGCAGACGGCGATGGAGAACTGCCTCCAGAAGAACCCCAACATCGACGTCGTCTACACGATCAACGAGCCGAGCGCGGCGGGCGCCTGGACGGCGCTGAAGAACGCCGGCAAGAGCCAGAGCGGAACGACGATCGTGTCCGTCGACGGCGGCTGCGCCGGCGTGCGGAACGTGAAGGCCGGAGTGATCGACGCGACCTCTCAGCAGTACCCGCTGCTGATGGCGTCGCTCGGCGTTGCGTCGGTCGTCAAGTACGCGAAGACGGGCTCGAAGGCGTCCGGGTACACGGATACGGGCGTGAACCTGATCGCGAACAAGGCCGCACCAGGCGTTTCTTCCAAGAGCGTCGCCTACGGCCTCGCCAACTGCTGGGGCTAGGCGACCCCTCTCCTGTCGCGACCGGGGCGTCGTCCTCCTGCGCCCCGGTCGCGACCGCTCCGCAGCACCTAGGATCGCCTCATCGCCTCGGATCTCAACCGTGACGACCACCGACACCACCTCAACGGGCGACCCGGGTAACCGATCCGGCGCGAGCCAGCTCGGGCGTCGCGTGCTCACTGCGCCGACCTTCGGGCCGTTCATCGCGCTGCTGCTGGCGATGGCCTTCTTCTCGATCAAGTCCGATCGCTTCCTGCACGCCCAGAACCTCTCGCTCGTGCTTCAGCAGGTGATGGTCGTCGGCGTGCTCGCGATCGGCCAGACGCTCGTGATCCTGACGGCCGGGATCGACCTGTCGGTCGGAACGGTGATGGCACTCGGACAGGTCGTGATGACGAAGCTCGCGATCGAGAACGGCATGTCGCCGCTGCTCGCGATCGCACTCGGAATCCTGACCTGTGTGGCCTTCGGGCTCCTGAACGGCGGCCTGGTGACGCTCGTCGGGTTACCGGCCTTCATCGTCACGCTCGGGACGCTCAACATCGCGTTCGCGCTGACCCACATCGTTTCGAACGACCTGACGTTCTCGGGCCTCCCGAGCGCACTGCTCTTCTTCGGCAGGACGTTCGCGATCGGGGGCGCGAACTTCACGTACGGCGTCGTCTTCATGCTCGTGCTGTACGCGATCGCCTGGTTCGCGCTCACGCAGACCGCCTGGGGGCGACACGTCTACGCCGTCGGCGACAACCCCGAAGCTGCACGGCGGACGGGCATCAACACGAACCGTGTCCTGCTGAGCGTCTACACGCTCGCCGGGCTCATGTCAGGGATCGCGGCGCTGCTGCTCGTCGCCCGTACCGAGCTCGGCGATCCGAACGCGGGCCAGACCACCGAGAACCTCGACAGCATCACCGCGGTCGTCATCGGCGGCACGAGCCTCTTCGGCGGGCGCGGAAGCATCATCGGGACGCTCATCGGCGCCGTGATCGTGGGGGTGTTCCGCAACGGGCTGACGCTGATCGGCGTCGAGGTCATCTACCAGTACCTCGTCACCGGGATCCTCGTCATCCTGGCCGTCTCGTTCGATCGGCTGACGCATCGGAGACGGGCATGAGCACGCCGGCGCCGATTCTCGAGGCGCACGGGATCGTCAAGCGCTACGGACACGTCGTTGCGCTGGACGGGGCCGACCTCGAGCTCTACCCCGGGGAGATCCTCGCGATCATCGGCGACAACGGCGCCGGCAAGTCGACGCTGATCAAGGCGCTCTCGGGTGCGCTCCAGCCGGATGAGGGAGAGCTCAGGCTCGACGGCGAGCGGGTGCACTTCCGGTCGCCTCGCGACGCGCGCCGGGCCGGGATCGAGACCGTCTACCAGGACCTCGCCGTCGCTCCGGCGCTCGACATCGCGTCCAACATCTTCCTCGGCCGGGAGCTGCGCCGAGCGAGGCCCGCAGGGCACCGTGCTGCGCATGCTCAACAAGGGCGCGATGCGGCGCGAGGCCACGCGCCACTTCGCAGAGCTCCAGATCGGCATCCGCTCCATGAGCCCAGCCGGTCGAGAACCTCTCCGGCGGGCAGCGGCAGGGAGTGGCCGTCGCACGGGCCGCGACCTGGGCGCAGCGCGTCGTGATCATGGACGAGCCGACCGCCGCGCTCGGCGTCAAGGAGACGCGCCAGGTGCTCGAGCTGATCAAGCGCGTGCGCGACCGCGGCCTGCCCGTGATCCTGATCAGCCACGACATGCCGAACGTCTTCGAGCTGGCCGACCGGATCCAGATCATGCGACTTGGCAAGCGGGTCGCGATCGTGACGCCCCAGACCCATTCGATGTCGGAAGCCGTAGCGATCATGACCGGCGCAACGGCGGCGCAGCAATGACGTCCTGGGGCATCCTCTCGACCGCGCGGATCAACCGTCTCGTACTTGCCGGCGCGCGTCTTTCCGATCAGGTGGACGTGGTCGCGGTCGCGAGCCGGGATCGGGCGCGAGCGGAGGCGTACGGCCGTGAGCACGGCATCGAGCATGCCTATGGAAGCTACGACCTGCTGCTCGAGGACCCGACTGTCGACGCCGTGTACATCTCGCTTCCCAACTCGATGCACGTCGAGTGGACGCTCCGGGCTCTCGAGGCGGGGAAGCACGTGCTCTGCGAGAAACCGTTCTCGCGGCGAGCACGCGAGGCCGAGGAGGCGTTCGAGCTCGCCGAGCGGGCCGGGCTCGTCCTCTCCGAGGGCTTCATGTGGCGACACCATCCGCAGACGTTGACGCTCGCTCGACTCGTCGCCGAGGGCGTGGTCGGACGGCTACGGATGATCCGCGCAGCGTTCAGCTTCCAACTCGCAGCCGTCCACGGCGTCGGCGACGCCCGCTTCAGCCCGGAGTTGGAAGGCGGCTGCTTGATGGACGTCGGCTCCTACTGCGTCAACGCGATCCGCTTCCTGGGAGGGGAGCCGAAATCCGTCCAGGCGGAGCAGGTGCTCGGAGCGAGCGGCGTCGACGTCTCATTCGCCGCAGTGCTTCGTCTCTCGGATGACGTCGTTGCCCACTTCGACTGCGGCTTCGCGGTTCCCTACCGCGGCGAGCTCGAGGTCGTCGGCGACGAGGCGAGCCTGTTCATGGACGACCCCTGGCACATCCACGCACCCGGAATCGAGGTGCGGCGCGACCCAGGTAGCGAGGTCGAGCGAATCGCAGTCGACTCCGCGGACTCGTACCAGCTCGAGCTCGAGAACGTCAGCGCGGCGATCCGTGGTGACGCGCCACTCCGGCTCGGGCGCGCCGACGCGGTCGGCCAGGCCCGCGTGATCGAGGCGCTCTACCAGTCTGCGGGATCCCATCGAGGAAAAGGAGCTCCCCATGAGCTACATGCCGGCCGCTGATCGCTACGACCGGATGCTCTACAGGCGCTGTGGCCGCAGTGGCCTTCAGCTTCCCGCTATCTCGCTCGGACTCTGGTGGAACTTCGGGCACGACCGTCCGCTCGAGACGAGTCGTGCGATCGTCCGGCGCGCCTTCGATCTCGGCATCACGCACTTCGATCTCGCGAACAACTACGGTCCGCCGTACGGCTCGGCGGAGGAGAACTTCGGCCGGCTCCTGCGGCACGACCTGAAGCCGTTCCGCGACGAGCTCGTGATCGCGACGAAAGCCGGCTACGACATGTGGCCAGGCCCATACGGGGAGTGGGGCTCCCGCAAGTACCTCCGCGCAAGCCTCGACCAGAGCCTCGCGCGCATGGGCCTCGACTACGTCGACATCTTCTACTCCCACCGGTTCGACCCCGAGACCCCGCTCGAGGAGACGATGGGAGCCCTCGACGCGGCTGTCCGCCAGGGCAAGGCGCTCTACGCCGGAGTCTCCTCCTACTCCGCGGAGCGCACGGCCGAGGCCGCCGCGATCCTGCGCGGGCTGGGCACACCGCTTCTGATCCACCAGCCGTCGTACTCGATGCTGAACCGCTGGATCGAGCCGGAGCTGCTCGACGCGTTGGGTGAGCTCGGAGTCGGCTGCATCGGCTTCTCGCCCCTGGCACAAGGCCTCCTGACCGACCGTTACCTGAACGGTATTCCGGAAGGCTCGAGGGCAAGTCGTCCGGCATCGCTTTCGCCCGACCTCCTGACCGAGCAGCGGCTCGAGAAGATTCGGGCGCTCCGCGAGATTGCGGTCGCCAGGGGTCAGACGCTGGCGCAGATGGCCCTCGCCTGGACACTCCGCGACGCGCGCATGACCTCGATAGTCATCGGCGCCAGCAGTGTCGAACAGCTCGAGATGAACCTCGGGGCGCTCGACCAACTCGACTTCAGTCCCGACGAGCTGGCCGAGATCGACCGCAACGCCACCGAGAGCGACATCAACCTCTGGTCTGCATCCAGCAGCACGTGAGCCCCGCAGGTCGTGGCGCGCTGAATCGCGACTCGCCGTCCGCGAGGCCAATCTCGCCGAGATCAAGGCGCGCGTGTCCACGGCGACGGGCTCCTATACCCGCCGGCGACCCCCCTTGAAACGCGCTCGGAAAGCCGTCTCGTCCTGTCCGTCCTTCACCGCGGCCCACACGAACATGCCAATCACGAGAGCCGCAATCGAGAGGACGAAGACGCCGAGAACGATCTCAGCCGCAATGTCCATGGTCAACAAGGTACCCCCACATCTCCACCCGACTGGTCGCCATTGGGGCGCCGGGAAGCGAGCTTGCGTGACATCCCAGGAGCATCCGAAGACCGTCTTCGTTTCGCATCGACTCCGTGGGCTGATCGTCACTCCGGAGGCGCAGTAGCCGTGCGGCTCTCCGAGTCGTGGTCAGGGGCTTGACCAAGCCCGAAACGGGGCGAGAGTCGAGACAGGGAGTCGTAGAAACGACTCCGCTCAGCGTGCGCCCGGGGGGTTAGCGGCCCGCAAACCTCATCTCGACTCCCGCAGGGCGAGCCTAAACCGTTCAACTCGCCAGCGTGTCACCAACCGCACGCCGAGACAGCATGGATCTCCAGGCATTGCGCTGCGACTTCGCCGCCTCCCTGGGTCCCAGGCGCAGGTCCTGCCGCGGTCCACCGTTTCGGCTGTGGCGGACTGGCCGCGGCAAGCTCATCATCAAGGTAAGGGGGTCGGATGAAAGGTGCGCCCACCCGCCGGTCGCTTGGACGCAAGGCGACCCTTCCCCAACCGGCCCCCCTTTTTCCCTCGCTTCGCCCGCGCCACCCGTCAGGGCGCGAGGGGCCGAGAAGCGTTTCCCCGGGGCCCCTCCCAGCGTTCGACGTCGGCCCCGTGCAGCGCGTAGGCGAGCGATTCGCCGAGTGTCATCGCCTCGCCTTGCGCCCACGCCTCGGCGAACGCCTTCTCGCCGAGTGCGGAGCGGAGGCGGGCGACGTGCGGCGCGGGATCGGGCCAGACCTCGCAGACTTCGGCGCCGATCGATCCGCGAAGGACGCTTGCTGCTCCGTACAGGCGAGCGGCGCGGCCGTCGACGATCCTGGGCAGCGGCGAGCTTGGCGGAGATCTCGAGGCTGTTCGCCACTCGACCGTGGTGACCGCCCTTCCGCTCGAGCTCGAGGCTCTCGTCGAGCAAGCGCTCCGCCGCATCGTTGTCCTTCGCTTCCAGCGCCAGGAGCGCGAGGTTCGAGAGCGAGCCGGTGATTCCCCACGCGTCGTCGAGGCTGCGGTGGATGGCGAGGCTCTCCTCGAACAGCTCGACGGGCCCGCGGGTAGTCGTGTCGCAGGAGCGCGATCCCGCCCAGAGACCTTGTCCACGATCCCACGCTGCGTAGGTTCCCGAGCTCGCGCGCTCTGCGCACGCTCTCCTCGACCGCACGCTGTGCGTCGTCGAGTTCCCCTTGCGCCGCAAGCACGGCGCCGAGCTGTGCCAGGGCATACGCCTCGGTCAGTGAGATCGCGCGACCGCCGCGCCGTCTCCAGTGCCTCCTCGATGAGAGCACGCGCCCGGTCGGCGTCACCTTCGCGCGAGAGCGGTCGTGCCGAGGAGGCCGAGGTAACACGCGACGTTCCGGTCGTCTCCCAGCTTGCGGTGGACGGGGAGGCTGGCCTCGAGCGTAACGACGCACGGCGTCGTAGTCGCCCTGGACGAAGGCGAGGGAGGCAGCCGCTCGATTGCGCCATGGCGCGGGTGGACGGCGAGCCGGAGCCGACCGGCGAGCAGGCGGTCGAGGTACTCGCGGCCCTCGGCGTCGGAGGCCCGCATCTGCCAGAAGCGCCAGAGCGCGGCGGCGGTTCGCAGGCCGACCTCGGCCTCGCCGCTCTCGGCCGCCCAGGTCAGGGCGGCGCGGAGATTGCCGCGCTCGCTGTCGAGCCCGTCGCAACCACTGCATCTGCTCCGGGCCGAGCAGCGCGGGCTCCGCCTCCTCGGCGAGCCGGAGGTAGAAGCCGGCGTGGCGTCGGCGCACGGCCTCGCCGTCGCCGCGCTCGGCCAGGCGCTCGAGCGCGTACTCCCGCATCGTCTCCAGCATTCCGAAGCGGGGCTCGCCTTCGGACATGCGCTCGGTGCGCAGCAGGCTGTTGTTCAGGAGAGACTCGATGCCGTCGACGACGTCCAGCTCGAGGTCGCCGGCGACGGCCTCGGCACCGTCGAGCGTGAAGCCGCCGACGAAGACGGCGAGGCTGGTGAAGAGCGCCTGCTCCTCGGCCGCGAGGAGGTCGTAGCTCCAGTCGATCGCGCTGCGGAGCGTCCGATGCCGCGTCGGGCACGCCGGCGCCCGGCACCGCCTTCGAGCAGCTCGAGTCGGCCGCCGAGCCGCTCGAGGATCGCGCCGCGGCGAGAGCAGCTTGATCCGCGCGCCGCGAGCTCGAGCGCGAGCGGCAGCCCGTCGAGGCGCAGGCAGAGCTCGGCGACCGCCTCGGCGTTCTCGTCGGAGAGCTCGAAGTCGGCCCGCGCGTCGCGTGCGCGATCGACGAACAGCCGTATCGCCTCCGTCTGCCGGAGACGGCCGAGCTCGCAGGGGACGAGACGCGTCGGGCAAGCTGAAGCGGCGGCACCGCGTAGATGCGTTCCTCGGGAAGGTCGAGGGGCGCTCGGCTGGTGACGAGGAGCTGCACGCCCGGCGCGCCGGCCAGCAGCTCGGCGAGCACGGGCGCCGCCTCGAGCACCTGCTCGAGGTTGTCGAGGACGAGCAGCGTGCGCCGCCCGCGCAGGTAGGCGACGAGCGCCTCGGGCGCCCGTTGCCGCGAGGTCTCGCTCAGACCGAGCGTGGCGGCGATCGTCGGCGCCACGAGGCCGGGATCGACGACGGGGCGATCTCGACGAACACCGCGTCGCGCGACTGCCCGTTGCCCGTTGTCGCCTCGACCGCGAGTCGCGTCTTGCCGGTTCCCGCCGGTCCGGTCAGCGTCAGGAGTCGGACGTCGGCCCGGCCGAGCAGCGCGCGAATCTCTCGCAGCTCCTTCTTGCGCCCTACGAAGGAGGTCGAGCGCGCGCCCAGACCCGGCGTCGGCCTGCCCGGTGCGGCGACCGACGGCTCGACCGCACGAACGTCGAGCTCCGGATCCTGGTCGAGGATCGCCCGTTCGAGACGTCGTAGCTCCGGCCCCGGCTCGATCCCGAGCTTCTCGACCAGCGTCGCCCTCGCCGTCCGATAGGCCGCCAGCGCGTCCGCCTGTCTGCCCGAGCGATAGAGGGCGAGCATGAGCTGGCCGCGCAGCCGCTCGCGAACCGGGTACTCAGTGACGAGCGCCTCGAGCTCGGCAACGAGCTCGGCGGCACGCCCGAGAGTGAGGTCCGCGTCGACGCGGTCCTGGAGCGCGTCGAGGCGGAGCTCCTCGAGCCGGCCGATCTCGGTCTGCGCCCACGGCTCGTGGGCGAAGTCGACGAGCGCGGGCCCCCGCCAGAGCGCGAGGGCCTGCGCGCAACCGGTCGGCTGCGACCGCCGGCTCCGCCGCTCTGGCCTCGATCACGAGCTGCTCGAAGCGGTGCACGTCGAGGCCATCGGGTTCGATGCGGAGCTCGTAGCCCGCCGGGCCGGTCACGATCGTGCCGTCGCCGAGCACCTTGCGGAGCTGGGAGACGTACGTCTGCAGGATCTTGGACGCCGTCGCCGGCGGGCGGCCGGCCCAGAGATCGTCGATCAGGCGGTCGCTCGAGACCGGCTCGCTCGCGTGGAGCAGCAGGATCGCGAGCAGCGCACGTGGCTTCGCCGCGTGCAGCGAAACACGACGGCCTTCGGCGAGTGCCTCGAGCGGCCCGAGGATCTGGAACTCCATGGCACGGATCGCGTCGGACCGTAACACCCGCGGCTTCGACCTGGTAGAGGCGCCGCGGGCCCGCTGCACCGTCGCTCTACCGATGCTCGACCGGCCGCGGCCCATGCTCGCGAGATGGATGCGAATACGCGCCGACCGGCACGCCGGCTGGGGCATCGGCCGGACAAGACGCACCGCCTCGCAACGGCGGTGGCACCTTCGTTGGCGGCACTTCGCGCTCGCAGCGATCGTCACCGCGGTGCCGGTGTGGCTGTTGTCGTCGCGGCGTCGAACGCCCACACCGTCACGACCGCGTTCGACTTCGTCGGAAGCCCGCAGGTCCTACGTCGTGCCGGTGGGCGTCTGCCGGATTCGGATCGAGGCAATCGGCGCATCGGGCGGCGAGGGTGGGACCGCCGGAACCCCCGGCGCCGGCGCATGGGCGACCGCGTCCTTCGCGGTCATGCCCGGCGAGACCCTCCGCGTCCACGTCGGCGGCACGGGCGGCGCAGCCGCCGGGCTGGTGCCGGGGGACGGCGGCTGGAACGGCGGCGGCGCCGGTGGCCGGGCCTTCAACCGCCGCGATGGACGTCCCGGAAAGGCCGGCTCGGGCGGCGGCGGCGCCACCGACATTCGTCGGGGAGGTGGCGGCCTCGAGGACCGCATCCTCGTCGCCGGTGGAGGATCCGGGGGCGCCGGCGGCGGGATCGGCGGACCGATCGGAACAGGCGGCGGCGACGGCGGAGAACTGACCGGGCACGACGGCCTCGCCGCCCTCGGGTCGGCGAACCCGGCGACGGGCGGGAAGGGCGGAACCCAGACCGCGGGCGGCGCCCCCGGCCGTAACGCCCCTGACCGGTTGGTCACGGCGACCGCCGGCACGCTCGGAGTCGGAGGCAACGGCGCCTCGGGCGGAATCAGCGGCGGCGGTGGAGGAGGAGGCGGACTGTACGGCGGCGGCGGAGGCGGCTCAGAGTTCGAATGGACCAGTGGCCTCGTCGGCGGCGGCCATGGTGGAGGCGGCTCCGGGTTCGGTCCCCCAGGTACGACCTTCCGAACGGGCGTGTGGGGGAGCTACGGCTCCGGGCGAGCGAGGATCAGCTACGACCGCGACACCGACGCCTGCGAACCCTGATTGCGTGCTCGCGCGGTTGCGCACAGGGCCGACCGCGATCACCCGGAGAGGGGCGTCGCTCTGCTCGGGAGCCGACGGTGAACTGCCGATAAGGAGGTGGTGATCGAATGTCGGCTTCTGGTGTGGCTCCCGAGTGCTGACGCTGTGGATCTCGGCGGCGGTGGACATCGGTTGGCCGTGGATCGGATGTGTCTCGGGGGCGGAGGCATCGTCGGTGTCTAGGTTCAACGAGCGGGACTCGCGGTACGCGAAGCTGTCGCTCGCTGAAAAGCGGGCCGAGATCCATCGCCTCGCGCGTGAGACCGCCGCGATGCTCGGCTCGCCCGATCCACGGCCGGTCGAGCCAGACGAAGGTGCGCGGCGGGCGGATCTGCGACTGATCCAAGGAGGACGCTCCTGCTCGGCGACCCCCCTCCCCCTCCCGGCTACCAGTCAAAAGGTCGAGTAAGCAACTGTCTGGAACGGGCACTGGCGCAGGCGCGGATGCCGGTCCCGTGCCCGGGTTGCGAAAACAACGTCCATTCCGAAGGCCAGGAAGGGGGAGACCACGTTGGTTTGTGGCGGAGGTTTCCCCTCGGTTGGCTGCGGATCGCCGAAGTCGGGCACGGCGTGAAGGCTGCCGCGGGTCGGGGCCGAATGTGGAGGCTGACGTGCCGTCCGTGAGCTTCGAAAACGCCCTGACCTCGCAGCTTCTCCGTCGCGAAGGGCTCCAACTCGGACTGATCGGGGCGGTGACCGCGGCCGCGCTGCTTTTCGACTCGCTGGCTCTGGGCGTGATCGCCGGCATCATCGACGTCGTCGTCTGCGCGGTGGCAGCCGTCGCGTTCGTCGTGGCGTGGAGAGTGTCGAGGCGGGGGAGTGCGCTGATCGTGTACGCCGCGGCAGTCGTTCTCTTCGCCGTGCTCGCCGTGCTGAATCTCCGCGGCTGAGGCCCCGCGGTTTAGGCGTGGAGTGGTTTGCGGATGACTATTGCGTGCATCCGTCGTGCCGCGTAGTCTCCACTTGCAGCAACACGGCGAGGGCGCGAAAGCGTGCGTTTGTCCCGTTCTGCGGTCCTATCCGTTTCACGTCTCCCGATTCAGGAGGGGAGTATGGCGAGCAAGTTGAAGATCAAGGTGAACGGTCTCGTGCACAACGTGACCGCGAGCCTCGACACACCGCTTCTGTACGTCCTGCACAACGAGCTGCACCTGCACGGGCCGCGCTTCGGCTGCGGTCTTGCGCAGTGTGGTGCCTGCTCGGTGCTGCTGGACGGCAAGGAGATCCGCTCGTGCGTGACGCCGGTTGCCGCTGTCAGCGGCAAGGCGATCACGACGCTCGAGGGTATGCCTGCGATGTGGGCGCAGGCGCGCGGCACGACCGCTGCTTCTCCGGCCGCTCTGCATCCGTTGCAGCAGGCGTGGATCGACGTGCAGGTGCCGCATTGCGGCTACTGCCAGAACGGGATGATGATCCAGGCCGCCGACCTGCTGGCGACCACGAAGCGTCCGACCGAGGCGCAGATCCGCACGGCGATGAACGGTCATCTCTGCCGTTGCGGCACGTATCCGAGAATCCTGACGGCGATCCAGAAGGCCGCCGCCGTGATGGCGAAGGGTGGGAAGTAACCATGACCGAGATGCTCAAGAAGGAGTTCTCGCGCACCTCGTTCCTCAAGGGCGGCGGCGCGATGGTCGTCGGCTTCAGCCTCGCCGGTGCCGGTCTTGCCGGAAAGGCAGGTGCAGCCACTGCGCCGTCGAAGGCCGGGTACAACCCGTCGCTCACGGCAGCTCGACTCGTGGATCCGCATCAACGCGGACAACACGGTCAACGTGCTGACGAGCCAGGGCGACCCGGGCAACGGCATCTCGACCGGCTTCCTGATGGTCGCTGCCGAGGAGCTCGACGTCGATCTGAGCCAGATGATCAACGGCACGTCGACAACAGCAAGAACGGGCAGGCGCTCAGCACGCAGAACGACTCGTACGTCGTCGGTCTGACAGGCGGCATCGGCGGTTCGAACTCGATGTCGAGCACCGGCCATCGCATCCGCGCGGCGGCTGTGGCAGCTCGTGCCGAGCTGTTGAAGCTCGCCTCGGCGAGCCTCGGCGTGCCGGTTGCGAGCCTCTCGGTCAGCAAGGGCGTCGTGTCGGGCGGCGGCAAGACCGTCACCTACGGCGAGCTCGTCGGCGGGAAGCTGTTCAACGTCACGCTGACGACGACCACGCTCCAGCATGGCGTGGGGGCGTCGAAGCCGGTCAGCCAGTACAAGCTGGTCGGGACGATGGCGCCTCGCGTCGACATTCCGGCGATGGTGAGTGGCCAGTTCGCCTATTCGCACACGATCAACGCTGCCGGGGATGCTGCACGCCCGTTGGGTGCGCCCGAGTCAGGGGCCATGGCTGACCGATGGCTTCGCGAAGCCGCTCAAGGTCGACGCGAGCTCGATCGAGCACCTGCCGCGGGTGAAGGTCGTCCAGCAGGGCGATTTCCTCGGCGTCGTCGGCCCGGCCGAGTACGAGGTCGTTCAGGCCGCAGCGCAGTTGAAGGTCACCTGGGCGCGAGTCGCCGATCCTGCCGGGTCACGCCAACCTCTGGGCGAGCTTCCGGAAGGCCGACTCGGCCGGGTTGATGCCGGCCCGGATCACGGGCACAGCCGGTAACTTCGACACCGCGTTCAAGTCGGCGACGAAGACCGTGTCGGCGTCGTTCGCGTATCCGTACAACGGCCACAATCCCGATCGGCCCGGCCTGCGCGGTTGGCGACTACAAGGCGCTCGGCGGGCCCGACCAGGACATGGTCACCGTGTTCAGCAACACGCAGAACATCGCAACCACGGTCACCGACGTGCAGGGCGCACTGAAGCTGACGAACCCGAACCAGGTCCGGGTCGTCTACTACCAGGGCTCGAGCACGTTCGGCAACGGCTACCACTACCTCGACATCGCCGAGGCGGCCGCATTGCTGTCCAAGCTGGCCGGTGCGCCGGTCCGCCTGCAGCTGATGCGTTGGGACGAGCAGGGCTGGACACGCTATGGCCCGGCGATCATGCACGACATGCGGGGCGGCGTCGACGCCAACGGCAACATCGTCGCCTACGAAGCGACGGCGTTCGCGCAGGCGAGCACCTCGACCCCCGCGACGCAGGTTCTGGGCTTCGGCATCGTCCCAGGCGGCACCGGGCTCGGGCGGCACGAACGCCGAGAACCTGGCGCCGATGTACAAGGTGGCCAACAACGCACTCGGGAATCAGGGCTTCCGCCTGGTCTCGAAGACGCAGACCCAGACGATGGGCATGTTCCAGAACGGCACGCTGCGCGCGCCGTCGGGCCCGCAGACCGCGTTCGCGTCCGAGCAGTTCATCGACATGCTCGCCATCCAGGCCGGCATGGATCCCGTCGCCTTCCGCCTCCAGAACATGCGGACGGACGGGTTCGGGCCGAGCGGCGAGTGGCCTCGCTACACCGGCGTGCTCAACGCCGCTGTCGGCGCGTCCGACTACAAACCGCACGTCTCGGGCTCACAGCTCCAGAGCGGGAACATCGTCTCAGGCTGGGGCGTCGCTGTGGGGACGCACAACTCCTCGTATGCGGCCACCGTCGCCCACGTGACGGTGAACAAGTCCAGCGGCAAGGTCACGGTCAACCATCTCTGGGCGGCGCAGGACTCCGGCTTCGCGATCAACCCGGACCTGCTCATGAACCAGATGTCGGGCAGCCTCATCCAGGGCGTAAGCAAGCTCCTGCACGAGGAACTGCAGTTCAGCAAGAACCGTGTCACGAGCATGGACTGGGTCAGCTACCCGATCCTGCGCTTCAAGGACTCGCCGAAGGTGACGACGGTGCTCATGAACCGGCCCGACCGGGAGGCATCCGGCTCCGGCGAGCCGCCGCTCGTCCCGGTTGGCGCATCGATCGCAAACGCGATCTTCGATGCCACCGGTGTCCGCATGACCCAGGCCCCGCTGACGCCGGTACGCGTCCGCGGGTTCCTGACGGCGGCCGGTAAGTAACCGGAACGCCATCTCGTCCTGACGGAATCGGGCCCGGAAACGGGCCCGATTCCTTTCCGGGTCACGCAATGGGTCGGGACGTCGGTCCGTCCGCGACTCTTGCGTGCAACAGCCGGCGGGCGTAGCGTGCCTGTCGCCGCCTCGGCGTCTTGGCGGCATGACGACGCAAGTGCCACTTCTCTTTAGGAGGGACGAATGGCGAGCAAGTTGAAGATCAAGGTGAACGGTCTGGTGCACAACGTGACCGCGAGCCTCGACACACCGCTCCTGTATGTGCTGCACAACGAGCTTCACCTGCACGGCCCGCGCTTTGGTTGTGGTCTTGCGCAGTGTGGTGCCTGCTCGGTGCTGTTGGACGGGAAGGAGATCCGCTCGTGTGTGACGCCTGTTGCCGCGGTGAGTGGCAAGGCGATCACGACGCTTGAGGGTATGCCTGCGATGTGGGCGCAGGAGCGCGGTACGACTGCTGCTTCTCCGGCCGCTCTGCATCCGTTGCAGCAGGCGTGGATCGATGTGCAGGTGCCGCATTGTGGCTACTGCCAGAACGGGATGATGATCCAGGCTGCTGATCTGTTGGCGACGACGAAGCGTCCGACTGAGGCGCAGATCCGCACGGCGATGAACGGTCATCTCTGTCGCTGCGGGACGTATCCGAGGATTCTGACGGCGATTCAGAAGGCTGCCGCTGTGATGGCGAAGGGTGGGAAGTAACCATGACTGAGATGCTCAAGAAGGAGTTCTCACGCACCTCGTTCCTCAAGGCCGGCGGGGCTCTGATCGTGGGGCTCACCGTGACTGGCACGGCCCAGGCGTACAACGATCCCAAGGCAGCCTCGCCGTCGCACACCGGCGCAGTCGCGGGTCCGCCGGACGCGCGGCAGGTCGATACGTGGATCGCGATCCACGGCGACAACACGGCTTCCGTGTACTCGGGTCGCGTGAACCTCGGGCAAGGCACGCCAAACGGGCTGCTCATGATCGCCGGCGAAGAGCTCGACATGGACCTGGCGCAGCTCAAGTGGATCGAGTCCGACTCGAACGTCACCCCCGATACGGGGAACACCACCGGCAGCTCGTCGATCACGCAGGCCGGGCCGCCGCTCCGTGCAGGTGCGGCAACCGCCAGGCAGATACTGCTGTCGCTGGCCGCGACGCAGCTCGGCGTGCCGGTCGGCAGCCTCAGCGTGAAGTCGGGCGTCGTCTCCGGCGGCGGCAAGACCGTCACCTACGGCGCACTGATCGGCGACAAGGTATTCAACGCGACAACCGCAGCGGCGACCCTCAACCCCGGCGTCTCGCCCGCGAAGCCGGTCGCGCAGTACTCGCTCGTCGGCACCAGTCCGCCGCGGATCGACATCCCGGACAAGGTCACGGGAACCTTCGCGTACATCCACAACGTCCGCGTGCCGGGGATGCTCCACGGCCGCATCGTCCGCCCGCGCGGCCAGGGTGGCTACGGAACCGGAGCGAAGCCGCTCTCGATCGACGAGAGCTCGATCAAGCACATACCGAACGCCCAGGTGATCCGTATAGAACGACCTCGTCGGGGTTGTCGCGCCGAAGGAGTACGACGCGATCCAGGCCGCGTCCCAGCTGAAGGTGAAATGGGACGAAACGGCGAAGCTGCCGGGCAGCGGGAACCTGTTCGGCGCGATGCGCGCAGTGCAGACGGCCGACGCGGTGAACGTCAACGCCGGGAACATTGCCACTGCGATCGGGTTCGGCGTCGAAGGTGCTGTCGGCGAGCTACACGTTCGACTACCAGATGCACGGCCCGATCGGCCCGCCGTGCGCAGTCGCGATCGTCAAGCCCGACGGCAGCGGCCTCGTGATGACGAACACGCAGGGCGTCTACCGCCTCCGCGACCAGTACCTCGCCGCTGCGCTCGGCACGAACAACAAGCAGCTCCGCGTTCAGTACGTCGAGGGCGCGAGCGCCTTCGGCCACTGCGAGACCGACGACGCGGCATGCGCCGCGGCCGTGATGTCGCAGGCGCTCGGGGGCACCCCCGTGCGGGTGCAGTTCATGCGTTGGGACGACAACGGGTGGGACAACTACGGCCCCGCACAGCTCAACGACGTGCGCGGTGCGATCGACGCGAACGGGAAAATCGTCGCGATGGACTACACGTCGTGGGTGATGCCGGGGACGAACGCTCAGGAGACCGCGTCGGAGCAAACTCGTCTAGGGCCGCTCAAGACGGGCACCGGCAGTGCGAACACGAGCATCACCAACGGCCCGCAGTACGCGATCGCGAACCGCCGGGTGACGAGCAAGTCGATGCCGTTCTCGAGCAGCCCTGTGCTGAAGACGGCGCCGCTCCGGGCTCCCGGCGACCTGCAGGCGTGCTTCGCGTACGAGCAGATGATCGACGAACTGGCCCATGCCGCGAACATGGATCCGGTCGCGTTCCGGCTGGCCCAGATGAACGATCCGCGGTGGATCGCAACCCTGAACGCCGCCACCACGGCGGCCAACTGGCAGCCCAAGGTGGCGGCGTCGAGCCTGTCGAAGGCGAACGTGGTCACCGGCCGCGGTGTCGCACTCGCCCCGCGCTCGGGCTCGCTGTCGGCGGTTGTCGCGGACGTCGAGGTGAACAAGAAGACCGGCAAGATCCTGGTCAAGCACATGTACGCCTCCCAGGACGCGGGTCTGACGATCTACCCGTCGGGCGCCGAGAGTCAGATGATGGGCGGCGTGATCCAATCGGTGAGCCGGTCGCTCTCCGAGGCGATCACGTTCAGCAAGACGCGCGTCTCGAGCAACGACTGGGTGACCTATCCGCTGCTGCGGTTCAAGGACCACCCGGGCGTGACGTCTGTCGTGGTCCAGCGGACCGACCTCGTCCCGGGCGGTTCGGGCGAGCCCCCAGCGGTGCCGACGCCGGCCGCGATCGCCAACGCGTTCTTCGACGCGACGGGCGTGCGGATCCGGCAGGCGCCAATGACGCCAGGTCGCGTGCGCGCGGTTCTGAAGGCCGCAGGCGTCGCGTAGGTACCCGGCCGGAGAGAGCGCATTGATAGGGCCCGGCGACGGGCCCTATCAATCTCTCTGCACGACTATTGCGTGCATCCGGCGGCCCGAGATCGTGCCGGGCGGTGGGGGCGAGCCCCCGGCCGTCCCGACACCTGCAGCGATCGCAAACGCGTTCTTCGACGCCACGGGTGTTCGCATCCGCGAGGCACCGATGACCCCGGCCCGCGTCCGCGGGGTGCTCGAGGCGGCCGGCAAGTAGTCGGCAAGCCAACTGGAACGGGGAGCGATCGGGCCCGGCAACGGGCCCGATCCACGTTCCGGCTGGGAACGGCTGCGGCTATTGCGGCTCGCGGGACTTCCCACTAGGCTCGGCGCGACAGTTGTGGGTTCGTACAAGGCCCGCGGTGTTTTCGAGTTGGTTCATTGCGGCATTCGGCTGGAGGGAACGAATGGCGTCGATCCGCGGGACGGCTTCATCGGTGCTGAGGCGCACGGGATGGGTAGGCGCGAGGAAGCCCGGCTCCGCCTCGGCTCCCGTGCGGTCGGCGGATCTCGCGTGTTGCGCACAGGGTGCGCTGAGACCGTCCGTTTCGGAAGGGCAGGATGGACAGCGTTAGCCGCGGGCAGGGGAACTTCCCGAATGAACTGACTAGCTTCGTCGGGCGCGGCCGCGAGCTGGGCCAGATCAAGGAGCTGTTGTCGCGCACCCGGCTCCTGACACTGGTCGGGCCAGGTGGCGTCGGCAAGACGAGGCTCGCGGCGCGGGTCGCAGCCCGCACTGCACGGGCGTTTCCCGGCGGTGCCTGGCTCGCCGAGCTCGCCGACCTGAGGGACGGCACAGGCATCACCGATGTCGTTGCCCGGGCGCTCGGCGTCCACGAGCAGACCGGCCGGATTCCGCGACAGACGATCATCGACCGCCTCGAGGATCCGGGCGCGTTGCTCGTCCTCGACAACTGCGAGCAGGTACTCGACGCGGCCGCCGAGCTGGCGCTCGACCTTCTGCAGTCCTGCCCGAACCTGCGTATCCTCGCGACGAGCCGCGAGCCCCTCGGTCTCGGCGGCGAGGTGACCCTGTGTGTGCCCCCGCTCGAGGTGCCCGCCGAAACCGACGCGCGAACCGCCACTGGGACGAGCGGCTTTGCCGCCGTGCTGCTCTTCGTCGATCGCGCGGCCGACGCCGATCCGACGTTCGTCCTCACCGACGAGAACGCGCCGCTCGTGAGCGAGATCTGCCGACGCCTCGACGGTATTCCCCTCGGGCTCGAACTCGCGGCGGTCCGCGTGCGGACGCTGACGCTCGAGGAGCTCGTGCACCGGCTCGACGACCAGCTCTCGTTGGCGAACCTGAGCGCGCGGAAGGGGCCGGCGCGACACAGAACGCTCGAGGCGGCTCTCGACTGGAGCCACGATCTGATGAGCGAGCCGGAGCGCGTGCTCTGGCGGCGCCTCTCTGTGTTCTCGGGCGGATTCAGCCTCAGGACGGCGGAGGCCGTCTGTGTCGACGAGCTTCTGCCGGAGCCGGCGATCTTCGACGCGATCACGGGACTGAGCGAGAAGTCGATTCTTCTCGTCGACGGCGAGCGTCGAGGCCGTCACCGTCTCGTCGCTCCTATTCGCCTGTATGGACGCGAGCGTCTACGAGTAGCCGGCGAGGAGTACGAGATCCTCGACCGGCACCGGAGTTGGTGCACTGAGGTAGCCGCCGGGCGCGGCGCCCCATGGTGGACCGGCAAGGAACAGCTCGCGTGGTTGCAGCAGGTGACCGACGAGCAGGCGAATCTGCGCGCCGCGCTCGACTTTTGCCTTCGTGACGACAACGAGGAGGTGATCCAGGCGGGGCTCGGGCTCGCAGCGGACATCTGGCTGCCGTGGGCCGTGAACGGCTGGTACTCGGAGTTGCGCCGGTACCTCGAGGGGATGCTGGTCAAGTCGTCGTCCGGCACCTCCGCGGTGCGAGCGCGTGCTCTGTTCGCCGCGGGATCCATGGCGAGCACGCAAGGCGACCTATCCGAGGCAGACCGCTTGATCGCCGAATGCCAGCGCATCACGCGCGGCCGGCACGGCAACGAGCTCGAGCACGGCCTCGCCCTGTACGCCCACGGCCGCGCTAGCTCGGCGCGTGGAGAGCACGAGTCGGCGCGCGACAACTTCGCCGAGTCGATCGCGCTGTTCGCCGGCATCGATGCGGTCGTCTTCGAGACTCTTGCCCTTCTCTATCTCGGCGAGACCTATATCGAGACCGATCTCAAGAGGGCCCATTCGCTGATCGAGGAAAGCCTCGCGGTCAGCGAGGCAAGAGGCGAGGTCTGCATCCGCTCCATCGTCCACGGCCAGCTCGGTGTCGTCGAGTGGCTCTGCGGGGATTCCACGAGCGCGGTCGAGCACATCAAAGCGGGTCTTCGTCTCCAGCGCGAGCTGGGCCACCGCTGGGGAATGGCCGCGAATCTCGAGGCCCTCGCGTGGGTTTGCGCGGGGGCAGGGGAGACCGAGCGCGCGGCTTGCTTGCTCGGCGCGGCCGACAAGATCTGGGAGGTGCTCGAGATCGACGAGCCGCCGCTTCTGGCCGGGCGTCGGCACACGTGCGAGCAGGCGGTTCGCGCGCAGCTCGGCGACGAACGCTTCGTGGGGCTCTACGAGGAGGGTGGAGCACCCCCGCTCGAGCAAACGCTCGCACTCGCTCTGGGCGAGGAGACGACGAGCACGCTTGCCGCCGGTAACGGCGAGCTCTCGCGACTCACCCGCCGGGAGTTGGAGGTCGTCCACCTCGTGGCTGCTGGCGCGACGAATCGCGAGGTCGCCGCAAACCTCGTGATCTCCTACCAGACCGTCAAGACGCACCTGCACCACATCCTGGCGAAGCTCGGCTTCGAATCGCGCGTCGAGCTCGCGGCCTGGTACGTCCGCCAACAGCAGCCGGTCGGGTGACTGGCTCGCCCGAAACAGGCCGACGATCAGGGCAGCTATCGTGGGCGGATGTCCCGGGTCAGGCTTGTCGCACTCCTCTTTCTGGCACTAGCGCTGACAGCGCCGCTCGCCACCGGTGCGACGGGCCTCCGTTCGAGCACGGCGGCGGACAAGCCGTCCACGCTCGAAGCAGGGAAGAAGATCTACCGCCAGTTCTGTGGTCAGTGTCATGCGCTCAAGGAGGCGCGGGCGGTCGGCTTCGGCTCGGCGAACAAACACGGCGTGGGCGAGGATGGGTGACCGAGCCTTGACCCCCTGAAGGTCTCCTACGCGATGTGCCTCGCATCGGTGACCATGCTGTTCGGCGGCCACGAAAAGGTCGTCCGCAAGATGACCTGGCAGCAGCTGAAAGAGGTCTCCAAGTTCGTCCAGTACGCAACGCGCGATCACCCGATCGTCGCCAAGTTCTCCGACGGCTAATCGGCGCCGGCACGGCCGTTCGCCGCGAGGCCGACGCTGCGTCGGGGTAGACACCTCGCGACTATTGCAACCCGCCGGTTCCACTTGTAAGGTCGCCATGCGCTGTGGTTGGCGGGCGGTTGCCTGGTTCCGCAGCATTGTCGCCGTGGGCATTGATGCACCCGGCTACCTCTAACTGGAGGGACGAATGGCGAGCAAGCTGAAGATCAAGGTGAACGGTCTCGTGCACAACGTGACCGCGAGCCTCGACACACCGCTCCTGTACGTCTTGCACAACGAGCTTCACCTGCACGGCCCGCGCTTTGGTTGCGGTCTTGCGCAGTGTGGTGCCTGCTCGGTGCTGCTTGGACGGCAAGGAGATCAGGTCGTGTGTGACGCCTGTTGCCGCGGTGAGTGGTAAGGCGATCACGACGCTGGAGGGTATGCCTGCGATGTGGGCGCAGGAGCGCGGCACGACCGCTGCTGCTCCGGCCGCTCTGCATCCGTTGCAGCAGGCGTGGATCGACGTGCAGGTGCCCCATTGCGGCTACTGCCAGAACGGGATGATGATCCAGGCCGCCGACCTGCTGGCGACGACGAAGCGCCCGACCGAGGCGCAGATCCGCACCGCGATGAACGGTCATCTCTGCCGTTGCGGCACGTATCCGAGGATCCTGACGGCGATCCAGAAGGCCGCCGCAGTGATGGCGAAGGGTGGGAAGTAACCATGACTGAGATGCTCAAGAAGGAGTTCTCGCGCAAGTCGTTCGTCAAGGGCGGCGGCGCGATGATCGTCGGTCTTTCGGTCGCCGGTGCCGGCGTTGCGGGTAAGGCCCAGGGCGCCATCGACCCGTACGCGAGCCCCGGCCCGGCCAATCCGAACGCCGTCGACTCGTTCATCATCATCCACGCCGACAACACGGCCTCGCTCAAGTCCGGACGGATCGAGCTCGGCCAGGGATCGACCACGGGGCTGAGGACGATCGTGGCCGAAGAGCTCGACATGGACACGAATCAGCTCAGGCACATCTCGTTCGACACAGGCGGACCGACGCCGTCGCCGAACACCGGCAACACGGGTGGCAGCACGTCGATCTCGCAGGGAGGCCCGCTCGTCCGCAGGGCCGCCGCAGAGGCGAAGCTGGCGCTGCTCGCGCTGGCCTCGACCAACCTCGGCGTGCCTGTCTCGGGCCTGTCGGTGAGCAAGGGCGTCGTCTCGGGCGGCGGCAAGACCGTCACCTACGGCCAGCTCGTCGGCGACAAGCTGTTGAACGTCACCTTCGCGACGACGACGCTGAACGCGGGCGTCTCGCCGGCGAAGCCGATCAGCGCCTACACGCAGGTCGGCAAGGCCCGCGTGGCCCGCGACGACATCCCGCAGATCGTCACCGGCGTGCACCCCTACGCCGTGAACGTGCGGATCCCCGGCATGTACCACGCGCCGCGTCGTCCGGCCTCGCGGTCAGGGCGCCTACGGCGACGGCACGAACCCGGTGCCGGTGAAGATCGACGAAAGCTCGATCAAGAACATCCCGAACGTCCAGATCGTGCACGTCGGCAACGTCCTGGGCGTCGTCGCGCCGAGGGAGTACGACGCGATCCAGGCCGCGGCCCAGCTCAAGGTCCAGTGGTCCGATCCGCCGCCGATCTCCGGCAGCGGCAACCTCTGGAAGTCGATGCGCGACTTGGACAGCGCCGGCAAGGCGCCGGCACGCATCGCGGCCCAGACCGGTGACGTCGTTGCCGCCATGAAGACCGCGGCGAAGACCTACTCCGGAACGTTCACCTACCACTACCAGATGCACGCGCCGATCGGTCCGAACGTCGCGGTCGCGGACGTGACGAAGGACAGCGCGATCATCTACAGCCACGTGAAGAACGGCTACGGAAACACCCGCCCGCAGATCGCGGCGGCACTCAGCAACGCGTCGGGACGCACGTATGACCCGGCCCGCGTCCGCGTCATCTACGCCGAGGGCTCGAGCTCGTTCGGCGGCGGTGCACAGCACGTCGACGTCGGCGAGGCGGCGGCGGTCCTGTCGATGGGCGCCGGCAAGCCCGTCCGGCTCCAGTTCATGCGCTGGGACGAGCACGGCTGGGACAACTACGGCCCGGCCACGATGTGGGACATCGCCGGCGGAGTGGACGCGAACGGCAAGCTCGTCGCGCTCGACGCCACGAGCTTCGGCATGTCGTCGTACGCCAAGACGCCGACCGAGTCGATGGTCGGCCAGCCGATGACGACCCCCGGACAACGGGCCCGCCGACACGACCTACTCCGGGACGCAGTACAACATCCCGAACCGGCGGATCATCGGCAAGACCGTGGCGACGCTGAACAACTACTTCAAGGTGTCGCACGCTGCGTGCGCCGAACGCGATGCAGACGTGCTTCGCCAGCGAGCAGTTGATCGACCAGCTCGCGTACCTGGCGGGCAAGGATCCGTACCAGTTCCGGCTCGAACAACATCAGCACGTCGCACAGCAGCGTGCACTGCGGCCACAGAACCGGGTCAGTGGCAGTGGCGCGACACGCTCGTCGCGGTCGCGCAGGCCGCCAACTGGACGCCGCGGGTCGCGAACTCGATCAAGCAGACCGGCGACATCCGCACGGGTCGCGGCATCGCGCTCGGCGGCTTCGCCGGCTCGCAGTCCGGCATCGTGGCCGAGATCGAGGTGAACATGAAGACCGGCAAGATCGTCGCGAAGCACATGTACGCCTCGCAGGTCGCCGGCCTTACGGTCGCTCCGTCGCTGGTCGAGAACCAGATGTCGGGCGCGCTGATCATGGGCACGAGCCGTGCGCTGTACGAGGCGGTCGTGTTCGACAAGGGCCGCGTCACGAGCCTCGACTGGGTCACCTACCCGCTGCTGCGCATCAAGGACTCCCCGAACGTGACGACGGTGCCCGTGCAGCGGCTCGACCTGCAGCCGACGGGCTCGGGTGAGCCGCCGACTGCCGCCAGCGCGGCCGCGATCGCGAACGCGTTCTTCGACGCGACGGGCGTCCGCCTGCACGAGGCGCCGATGACGTCCGGCACGTCGTCCGCGCAGCGCTCAAGGCTGCGGGCGTCGCTTAGTAGCTACGACCCGGAGGGGTCGGACGATCGTGTCCGATCCCTCCGGTCTTTTCTAGACTCGGCAGAATGGAGTCGATCTCGCTTGCGGCCGACTCGATCGGCCCCGAACTGGTGCCGAGCGAGGAGCTCGCCGACTGCGCTTCCACGGTCACTCGGGCGCGACGGGAGGACGATCCTCTCCTACGGCCCGGCGGCCGGATACACGCCGTTGCGCGAGCTGATCGGGCAGTGGTTCGCCGTACACCCCTCCCGGGTCGTGCTGACGAACGGCTCGCTCCAGGGGCTCGCTCTGCTGGCGCAGCGCGTCGTCGGCGGCGGTCGCAACGTCGTCGCGGAGTACCCGATCCACGACAGGGCCGAGAAGGTGCTGCTCACAGCGGGGGCGTCTCTTCTCGGCGCGCCGATGGACGAGGAGGGGATGGTCGTAGACGAGCTTCACAACATGCTCAGCCAGTACGCGACGCCGGCCCTGATCTACACGATCCCGAGCTTCCACAACCCGACGGGTTGGACGATGTCGCTGACGCGGCGGCGGCGCGCCGTCGAGCTCGTCCAGGGACAGGGCCTCGTCCAGTTGCAGGACATGTTGCTGTTCGAAGACGACTCGTACGCGCTGACCCGCTTCGAGGGCGAGCGCGAGCCGGCGCTCTTCGACCTCTCACGCCAGCGCAGCCTGTACAGCTCGTCGTTCTCGCCCACGATCGCTCCTGGCCTGCGCGTCGGCTGGCTCGTCCTGCCCGAAGCGATCGCGGACGAGCTGGGCGAGGTCGCGAGCGGGACGTACATCACACCCTCGCTGCTGAGCCAGGCAACGGTCTACGAGTTCATCAGGCGCGGGAGCTTCGAGCCTCACCTTGCCCGTCTGAGGGGGGCGCTGAAGCTGCGCCGCGACGCGATGCTGGCGGCGCTCGAGCAGCACATGCCGGACGGCAAGTGGTCGCGACCCGAAGGCGGGTTCTTCGTCTGGCTCGAGCTTCCGGGCTCGCCGGACGGACGGGCCGTCCTCGAGCGCGCACAGGGCGTGTCGGCGGTGCCGGGCACGGCTTTCGCGGCCATGTCGAGCTTCCTACGCCTGTCCTACAGCTTCGCTCCGCCTGACGAGATCGACGCGGGCATCCAACGTCTCGCGGCAGCGCTCCGGTAGTCAGCCGGATTCGATTGCGGGGTGCACGGTCCGGCGTCTAGAGTGGTGCTGCCGCAACTGCGGCCGTCCCGAGGATCGCACGTGTCACGTCGAGCCCACCCGATCACCACCATCGGCGGCATTCTGATTGTCGCGCTGGTGCTGGCCCTTGGGCTCGGCGTCCAGAGCTCGCAGGCAGCGGTCTCCCAGACGATTCACGCCTTCTTCGACGCCGAGGGCAATCTGAAGTTCAGCTACCTCGACGGGTCGCAGGTCGCGGGCACGATCCCGCCCGGCACCTACCAGGTGATCTATGACAACTTCGGCGCCGACGACGTAGCGGATGACCATGCCTTCCATCTGTTCGGCCCGGGCATCGACTTCGCCCCCGCACCCGGAGTCGTGCAGGCGACCTTCAACGTCACGTTCCAGACGAACGGCACCTACACGCTCCAGGACGACCTCCACCCGGCGATCGGGCGCCGCACGTTCGTCGGCTCGAACTCGGCCAGCAGCGATACCTCGGCAACCTCCTCGTCTCCGGGAGGCACGGCCTCGGGGAGCTCGTCGGCGCCGAAGTCGTCGGGCAAAGCGACCTCCAACGACATCGTGGGCTCCGAGATCAAGCCGTTCCGGGGAACGCTGATCGGCGCGGTCGGCTCGGACGGGAGGCTCACACTCGCATTCAAGGGGAAGAGCGTGGCCTCGCTCAAGTCGGGGCGCTACAAGATCGCGGTCGACGACAGGGCCTCGAAGAAGGCGTTCATCGTGCAAAGGATCAAGAAGCGTCCGGTCACGGTGACCGGGTTGGCATTCGTCGGCAAGCGCTCGCTGACCGTCACGCTCGACGCGGGCCAGTGGTGGTTCTTCTCGACCGAGGCCAAGAAGAACTATTTCATCGTCGTCTCCTGACGGTGGGCCGCGGGTTCTCCGCGCTCTGAACGACGGACCGGTCGCGCTACACCCTTCGGCGCGAGAATCTCTCGCGCCCTAGCGGGTTGTGATTCTCCTCAAGAGTCGTGCCCGACGTGGTCGAGCGCGAGGTATACCTGTGTGGTCCCATCGCGATGATCGAAGCGCTCGAAAGCGAGCTTCGCCGTGCGGGTGTGCCGCGGCGGCATCTCCATGTCGAGCGGTTCGCGCTCTGAGAGAGGAGAACGGTTGCCGAGAAAGACGCTCACCACGCTCGCGACAGCCTGGATGCTCGCTTTCCCACCCCTCAGCGCCTGGGGCGCCGTTCAGAGTCCGAACACCGCCAAGCCGAAGAAGAAGGTGGTGATCACCACGACCGTCAGCGGCCCCTCTGTGCAGTGCAAACGCTGGGGCCCACTGATCGTGCGGATCAAGGTGCAGAAGACGACGATCACCACCGCAAGCAGCAAACGCGTCGCGATCAAGATCCTCGCGATCGACTTCCCCGTCTACCCCGTCGCGACCTTCCGCTCCAAATACATCAACGACCAAGCCCTACCGCTGCTGGTCGAAGAAACCCTCGAGATCCAAAGCGCGAACGTCGAAGTCATCTCCGGCGCCACCGACGTCACCAACTCCTACAAAGAATCACTCCAAGCCGCCATCCTCCAAGCCAAGAAATGACCCCGCCATCACACAACTACCCGGCAACCGCCGCGTCGAGCCGCGCCGCATAGCCGGCAGTTCGACGAAAACCGAACACTGTCGAACCACGTATTGACCAGATAACGTCACGTAAGAAGGCCGAGCAGGGGAGAACACACGCCTTGTTGTCACAGAACTCCTCGATTCAGCGCGCCAGGATCATCCCCGTCTTTCTCGCCATGCTGGTCATGGGGGCGACGGTCGCGCTCAAGCTGGGTGTCGGGCGCTCAGACGCCGCGGTCTCGTCGAACACCGCGGTTTCGCCGACGATGCACGCCGTCGTGCACGAAAACAACGATATCGCGCTCACGTTCGACGACGGGTCGCCGGTCGGTTCGCAGGCGCGGGAGGTGCCGACCATCCCGGCTGGTACCTACACGGTCCGTGTGATCGACGACGCGAGCGAGCACAACTTCCACCTGGTCGGGCCGGGCGTCGACATGGCCACCGGTACCGGCGACAGCGCGACTCCGACCTGGACGGTCACCTTCCAGGCAGGTGGCACGTACAGGTTCGTGTGCGACACGCATTCCGACTTCATGTACGGAGTGTTCCAGGCATCCGGCAGTTCCGCTGGCTCCTCGTCCGGGGGCTCGTCTGGCGGCTCTTCGTCTGGCGGCTCTTCGTCGGGCGGCTCTTCGTCGGGCGGATCCTCGTCTTCGGGCAGCAAGTCTGGTTCGTCGGGTTCGTCGAGCAGCTCACTTCGTGGGACGCTCGCCGGCACGGTCGGCGCCGATGGACAGCTGAAGCTTGCCTTCCAGGGCAAGGCGGTCTCCAAGCTCAAGTCGGGGCGCTACAAGATCACGGTGGTCGACAAGACGCCGGTCCGGAGCTTCGTTGTCCAGGAGAACAAGCGCTCGCCGATCACGGTCAGCGGCGCCTCCTTCGTGGGCACGCACTCGGTGATCGTCGACTTCAAGGTCGGCCAGTGGACGTTCTACACATCGGCCGGCAAGAAGTCCAAGAGCTCCTTCATCGTCGTCGCCTGAGACTCCGCGGGTGCTGGCCGTGGGGGCGCGCCTTGCCCGACGACGGGCCGTGCATGCACTGAGCCCTCTCACGTGCGGCCGTTCAGCACCATGTTCGTAGCTCGTAGAAGAGTATGGTCGGGACGTCCGAGCCGTACGTCCAGCTCTGCCGGCCGCGTTGCCGGGCCGGCAGAGCTGCCGTCTCGGGCCTCCCTAACTACATTCCACAACCGGCGGCGGCTGGGTTGGCGTCGCAGTTCACCGACGACGACCCAGGGCCGGATCCTGCCCCCGTGCCGGTACCGGAGCTCGAACCGGAACCGGAACCGGAACCCGAACCCGAGCTCGAGCTCGAGCTCGAGCTCGGAGCCGGAGCCGGAGCTCTTGGAACCGGAGCCTGAGCTGGAACTGGAGCTCTTGACGGTGGTCATCACAGTCGAACCGGATGGCGCGATTGCGTGCCAGATCCCGCTGCTCCCCTGGCCCTTCACGTCGCCCGCTTTGGCGTCACCGGAGAAGAGGTAGAGAGGAATCCCGCGGTATGTGACCTGGAGCTTGCCGTCGGGCCGCTTGACCGTTCCAAGCAGGGAGGCGGTCGCTCCCGGGCCGGCGATCGGCTTCACACCAGCGGCGATCAGCAACGGCGGCCAGTGTTGCGGTACACGAGCCGCTGCATTTGACGACGTTCTTCTTCTCGGACGAGTTTCGATAGAGCGTCCGCCCGTTCCCGCTGACCAGAATCGTGCCGATCGCAGTGGCTTGCTTGCTGCCGTACACTGCTACGGGTCCCGCGGCGTTGGCGACGGCTGTCGCCACACAGCAGCCTGTCACGATCGCGATCGCAGCCAGGCGGACCCTGAGAGCTCGAAGCTTCATCGTCTCACGTCCTCCTCTGTTCTTCGGGACTCTTGTGCTCGGGACCGAGAAGCTTACGCCGCGTACAACGGGGTGTAAAGCCGACGGCGTGCTCCGGGGTCGTGCGCAGTGCCCGTCTGGATCGGATCGGTTTCGGCATCGACCTGGCCTCAGACGTTCGCGACCGGCAAGCCCGGGCGCCCTGCGTCAGGAGACCTTCGTCCAGTGCTCGCCACTGTCATCGCTGCGCCATACAGAGCGGTCGAAGCCCACGGCGTAAGCGACGTCGGAGTTGGACGGCGACCAGGCAACGGGCCCGAACATGACGTTGGTTTTCGACTTCAGCACGACGTGCCAGGTCTTGCCGCTGTCTCTCGACATCAAGAGGCCGTATTCCGACATGAGGACTCGCGTCGAGTCGGACGGCTGGACCGCGTATTCCATCACCATGCGGCCGCCTTTCGAATCCTTGAAGGCTGTTCGCTTCCATGCCTTGCCGTTTGTGCTCACGTAGGAGCCGCTGTCCATGTCGCCGGCGACGAAACGACCGTCCTGCGTGATTGCGAACGCCCACGGCGGTACCCCGAGCTTCGAGGAGACGAAGCTGGAACGACCGGGCGCCATCGGTCGAGCGGTAGAGCTTGCCGGTGTTGAGCAAGGCGTAGAGGACATGCAGTGTTCCCCGGGTCGACCGCCAGCGCCTGCACTGAGACGTTCGGCAAGCCGCGAGGGTGTCAGCTTCCGCCAGGTCTTGCCGCCGTCTGCGCTCGCCGTTAGCACGGCGGCGCCGTCTGGCGCGACCCTGTCATCGCCCTTCCTGGCCACCGGGCTCGGCGTTGCCGCGAGCACACCGCCGACGAAAATCGAGTCGCCGGCCTGCACGAGACTCGTCGCGTTGACGCGCTTGGGCCCCGTCGGTTTCCACGTCTTCCCGCCGTTGCCGGAGCGATAGAGGCCGCTGCTCGTCCCGAGTACGAGCACGTTCGGGTCCGTGGGCGACACGGCCATCGTCCAGTACCAGGGCGCTGACGGCACGAGTTCCCCGACAGCGGTCGCGGCGACAGTCGGCGTAGGTCTCGACACCGCACCAATCGCTGCGAAGACCGCGACGAATGCTACGACCATGGCTGCGCCGACAACCCTGTTGCGGGTGAACACCGTCACTCCGTCACGGCCTGCTGCCAAACGATCCGGTGGCGTGACCATTGTCGTCGAGCTCGTAACGGTGTATCGCTTCGAAACGGATCTTGGAATCCCTCAGCGCTTGCGCGACCTCCGGCTCGTGCTCCCAGACGAATGCGACAGCGACGCCGCAGTTCGGACTGACCTCCCGCGGCCCTGGGACGAGTCGCGCCGGCAGCTCCAGCCCGCTGTAGGACCCGCTCCGACCGCATGGCGTGCTCCGAAGCGAAGAAGGAAACGACCCCGCCCCACTTCAAGCGATGGTCCTCAACGGCTCGGCGCTGCGACCTCTGTCGGCGATGGTGCGCAGCGCCTCGACCGCGACGTCGATGTCGTCCTCGCTCGTATCGTTGCCCCAGGAGAAGCGGAGCGTCCCCTCGGGGGCCGTGCCGAGGGTGCGATGGGCGGCCGGCGAGCAATGGAGCCCGGCGCGGATCATGACCCCCCACTCGTCGTCGAGCAGCCGGGCGACGGTCGCACACGGCGTGCCTGCGATGTTCAGCGAGACGATCCCGACACTGTCGGCCGGATCCGTAGGACCGTGCAATGTCACGCCGTCGATGCCGACAAGAGCATCCCGAAAGCGCCGGCCAAGCTCGGTCAGTCGTGAATAGACGCGGTCGATGCCGACCTCGCGAAGATACTCCGCAGCGGCACCGAGGCCGACGATTCCAATTGCGTTCAGCGTGCCGCTCTCGTAACGATCTGGGGCGAAGTCAGGCTGGTACTCGAGCTCGGACTGGCTGCCGGTGCCGCCTCGGATCAGCGGCTCGACCTCCACCCCCGGCGCGAGATAGAGGAGGCCGGTTCCAGACGGGCCGAGCAGACCCTTGTGGCCCGGCATCGCCACAGCGGAGGCGCCCAGGGCCGAGCAGCACGAACGGGATGTGCCCGGCGCTCTGAGAGGCGTCCACGATCAAGGGCACAGCCGCGTCGTTCGCGATCGCGGCCATGGCGGCGATCGGCAGAAGGACGCCCGTGACGTTCGACGCGTGCGTGGCGACCGCCAGGCACGGTTCTGGCCCGCGAAGCCGAGCTGCCCACTCGTCGAGGTCGATCGCCCCTGAGTCTCCGTCCACCCGCACGATCTCGACGGAGCATCGGCCGCTCTGTTCCAGCTCTCGCAACGGCCGCATCACCGAGTTGTGCTCGAGGGATGTCGTCACGATCCGTCCGCCCTCGACCGCCAAGCCGCAGATCGCGAGGTTCAGCGCCTCCGTCGCGTTCTTGGTGAAGATCAAATCGTCCGGCGACTCTGCGCCGAGCAGGTCGGTGAGCCGCTCGCGTGCAAGGCTGACAGCCCGCGACGAGGCGATCGAGCGTCGATGACCCGAGCGCCCGATGTTGCCACCGGCGTTCTCGAAGAAGTCCTGGATCGCCTCGAGGACGACCGCCGGCTTGGGCCACGAGGTGGCGGCGTGGTCGAGGTAGACCTCTCCGCTCATAGCACCCACGACCCGATGTCGGCGAGATCCAGCTCGTGTAGACCACCGCTGCAAGGTAGAAGCCGGCGAGGAAGGCCCACGCCCCGACCCGTCCCTGGCCGGCGAGCACGTGCTGCCGCAGCGGACAGGCGCCTGAAAGCGTCGCGACGAAGCCGAGCACGAGCCCGCCGAGGAGGATCGCGACGCCGGCCCGGAGACTCGACGGCGTCGTTCCCGCGGCGATCAGACCGCGTCCGACATCGCTGCCCGGAGATCAGCCGGATGGCACCGAATACGACCCAGGACGCCACGAGCATCGCGCCGACGCCCCTCAGCAGCCCGGTGTCGCGAACGAGCACGAAGTCGCGGAGCCCACCGATCGTGCACATGCGCGAGCGCTGGCCCAGGTAGCCGACGATCGTGCCGACCGCCAGCGACGAAAGCGTCACGATCATCGCCGCGCCACCCATCGCATCGAGAGCGTCGCGATCACGACGCCGATCGCGACTCCGCCGAGCGCCAGCACGGCCGCGAGGTCGCCGTAACCGGTGCGGATGATGAGCCGCGTCGGGCAACCGCTGACGAACAGCGCAGCGCACATCACGACCGCACCGAACACAAACTGGCGCGAGTTACCGCCGAGGTTGATCGACCCGAACTCGCCGTTTCGTATCGACGCGAGAAACGAGCCGAGAACGAGGCCCACCACCGTGAGCAGCGGCCAGCTGGCGCCGGCCGCAGCCACGTAAAGTCCAGCGCCCTCGCGTGGTTGAGGATCCAGTTGGCGAGGTCGCGTCCGTGACATGCCGAGCAGACACCGTAGGCAGCCGGCGGCGAGACCCCGAGCCACTGACCGGCAACACCCGCGAGGACGGCCACGACGATCCCGTAGAAGACCGGTGACCGGGGCCAGCGGCTTATCCGTATGCGCAGGTTGGCCTCAGCGCGCTCGCGCTGCTGCGTCGCCGTGCTGGCCGTCATGGAGCGGCGCAGGCGGTCGAAGCGCCGACCCCCTGGCCGGCCGCATCCGATCCGGCCACGGCAGCCGCGCTTGTCGGGACGAGACGCAGCCCGCCGCCGAGCAGAACGCCGACGATGATCGCGATGACGAAAGCGTGCGCCCGCAAAGCCTCAGGGACCACCCTTCGTACCACCGTCAGCCGGTGACGCTGAAGTAGTAGGCCTTCCCGGGACCGGACGAGTACATCCAGCGCCCGGCGTTGAGCTTGACGGTCGCCGAGTTCTTGCCGACGAACGTCGTCCCGGTCACCTTCACCGACGGCTTGCCGAGCTTCTGGATCGTGAACCCCCCCTTCGACGTCTCGTCGAGCACGGTGATCTTGTAGCGGCCTGCCTTGAGGGTCGAGACGGTCTTTCCCTTGTGCGTCAGCGTGGGCTTGCCGACGGTACTCACTCCGCCGTTCAGCGTTCCGGCGAGCGTGCCCCCGAGCGCTTTCACGACCTTCGAGCCGACAAGGTCCGCGAAGGTCGTCCCCTTGCCCGACGTCGCAGTGTAAGGGGAGTTCGGGACCAACGGCGTTCCCGCGTCCTGGACGGTGAGCGCCGTGTGCGTGACCGACGGCTGGTTCAGATCCTGGGCGGTGTAGGTCGCATTCGCCTTGAAGGTTTGCGCGGGCAGCAGCAGGAAGGCATCGCAACCGCTATCGAGCGTCGTGAAGATATCGACGCCCGGGCCGGTGAGCTGGAACTGGACCCAGCCCTTGCAACCCGAGAAGTCGTTCGCCGCCGGACGGTCGACCGCTTCGCCGCCAGGGACGACCAGCTTGAACATGATCGGCGTGGTGACCTCGACCTGGTAGGTGCCGGGCGCGATCGAGCTCACCCTCTTGCCGTTGTCGTCCTGGATCGTGAAGGTGCAGTTCATCGTGTACACCACGTACAGCGTCGGAAACGCGGGCGGAGCGTCGGCCCGCAAGCCGGCATTGCCCGCGGGTACAAGGACAGCGGCCACCGCGAGCACTGCAGCGATCGCGAGCAGAATCGAAACGGGCCGTACACGAAGCGCCATCAGGACAACCTCCAAGACTGGGTCGTTACCATTTGTACCTCAGGTCAGGCCGACCACGACGAAGTAGTGGATCTTCCCGTGGCCGGTGAAGAACATCCACTGGCCGACCTTTAGATCGACCTTGACCGTGCGCTTGCCGACGAACGGCACCCCGGTCAACGTGATCGCATTCCTCTGGAGCCGTTGCACCCAGAAGCCGCCCTTCGAGTCCTGGTCGGTGATCGAGAACGTGTAGCGGCCCGACTTGAGAGTCGAGACGGTCCTGCCCTTACTCGTCAGCGTGGGCTTTCCAGTCGCGCTCAACGCTCCAACGAGGGTGCCTCGTAAGGGGAGGGTCGTCGTCGCCGTTGCCGTCTTCTTCACTTTCGAGCCGACGATGTCCGTGGACGGCGTTCCCTTGCTCGACGAGCTGCTCGGCGTGTAGGGGCTGGTGGGCGCGGTCGGCGATCCCGACGCCGCCGTGGTGAACACCGCGCGGGCGACCAACGGCTGGTTCAAGTCCCGGGCGGTGTAGGTCGAGCTCGCCAGAAAGGTCTCCTTGAAGACGTCTTTGTCCTCGTCGCCGTCTTGCAGCGTCGTGAAGACGTTGACGCCTGGGCCCGTGAGCTGGAACTGAGCGAAGCTCTTGCAGGCCGTGAAGTCGTTGATCCCCGAGAGGTCGACTGCCGCGAAAACGACCGGCGAGGTGATCTGGATCTGGTAGGTGCCGGGCGCGATCGAGCTCACTCGCTTGCCGTTGTCGTCGGTGATCGTGAAGGTGCAGTTCATCGTGTAGTCGACGTACAGCGTCGGCGAAACGGTGTCCGTCGAGCCGGCACTGCCCGCGGATACGAGCACCGCGGACGCTGCGAGCACTGCGGTCAGAGTCGAGAGGCGCCGTACGAGAACATCCATCGGGACAAGTTCCATCCTTCCACATCCGCCGAAAAGAGGGAAGGGCCTGTCGCCAGGCCCTCCCCCAACTGCTGCGTCTAGCAGGACGTCGGGTTACGCAACCCCTGCGTCCTTCAGCACCTGACGAACGGTCGCCGGGTTCATCGGCGCCTGGCGGATGCGGACACCCGTCGCGTCGAAGAACGCGTTCGCGACCGCCGAGCCGATCGCCGACGGTGGGCGGCTCGCCCGAGCCGGACAGCGATCCAGCCGTTGGCGAACGCGGCGGTGTTGCCCGTCCTCACGTCGAGTGTCGGAAGTCGCCCGGGACGACGATCGTGTACTTGCCCGGGTGGACGTTGACCAGCGTCACCTTCGGGCTGTCCTTGAAGCGGAGGATCGGGTACGTGACCCAGTCGAGGCTCGTGATCCGCTCCTTGTTCCAGGTGGGCTGCTCGTACAGCGCCCGCGAGAGGCCCTGGATCAGCGCGCCGCTCATCTGGTTGGCGACGCCGTCCGGGCTGACGGTGATGCCCGTTGTTCTGGGCGACGTACAGCGTGCTTGACCACGATCTTGCCGGTCTTCTTGTCCACCTCGATGTCGGCGACGACGCCGACCTGGCTGGACGCGAACGTGCCGAAGCCGAAGCCGCGGCCGGTCACGACGTTACCGCTCTGCAGGTTGGACGCAGCGACCTTCGGCTTCCAGCCCGCAGCCATCGTGACCGCGTCGAGCACCGACAGCCAGCGCGCGCCGCCGATGGTCGTGCCGTCGATGTTCAGCCGGCGGAACGCGATCGGGTCCATCTTCGCCGCGTACGCGAGCTCGTCGACGATCTGCTCGCTGGCGAAGTAGGACTGCGGTCGCGTTCGGAGCCCGGAGGGCACTGATCTTCAGCGAGCCCTCGTACAGCGGCTGCGTCTTCGCAGCACCCGCTCGCTGCGTCGGCGAACCCGTGTTGTAGACAGCCGAGTCGGACGGCGTCGGACCGCCGGCGCCCGGAGTCGCCGCCCACGTGGCCGTGCCGAGCAGCTCCTTCGTCGTGTCGATCGTCGTGCCCGCCTGGCCGTAGGCGATCCAGTCGGCGGCGACGATCTTGCCGGTCGCGTCGACGCCCATCTTGACGTCGTACATGTGGGACGGGCCGTAGCTGTCGCAGCCGTGCTGGTCCCAGCGCATCCACTGCAGCCGCACCGGCTTGCCGATCTTCTGCGAGAGGAGCGCTGCCTGCTCGGCCGCCTGCCCCTGCATGCCGCCGCCGTACGAGCTCGAGCCCTCGAAGCAGATCACCCGGATGTTCGGCCGCCGGGATGCCGAGCAGCGTTGTCGAGGTTCGGCGGAATGCCTTGAGCGACTGGCCCTGGACATACACGATCGCGCCGCTTCGTGCCGTTGACGTCGGCGATCGCGCGTGCGGGCCGATCGGCACGAAGTTGTTGTAGTGGTACTTGTAGGTCGCCGACACCGTCTTCGCCGCCGACGCGAGCGTTGCGGTGACGTCGCCCTGGACTCGCGTCCGGTGTAGCGGGCGGGGTTCACCGTGTTCGTGTCGCCCGTCTTGCGCATCCAGGACCAGAAGTTGCCCGAGTCCCCGAGCCGAACTTCGGATCGCTCTTCCAGACGACCTTCAGCTGCGCCGCGGCCTGGATCGCGTCGTACTCCTTCGGCGCGACGACGGCGAGGAAGTTGTTGATGCGGACGACCTGAGCGCCCGGGATGTTCTTGATCGAGTTCTCGTCGACGCTGATCGGGAAGTGGTTCTGCGAGGTGTTGGCGCCGATGCCGCGCGGACGTCACCCACCGGGCGTGCCACATCCCCGGGATCCTGACGTTCTGCACGTACGTGTAGTTGCCGATCACCTTGCCCGGGATGTCGATCCGCGGGTGATGCACTGCCGACGATCTTGTACTGGTCGACCGGCTTCGCGATACCCTGACCTGGCGTCACGCTCGTCGTGCCCGGCCGGGAACGTGAAGTTGAAGTTCTTGCCGCCGATCAGCTCGCCGTAGGTGACGGTCTTGCCGCCGCCCGAGACGACGCCCTCCTTGACCGTCAGGCTCGCGACCGGGACGCCGAGGCTCGTCGAGGCCATCTTGAGCAGCTCCTGCTTCGCGTACGCAGCCGCAGCGCGGGTCTGCGTCGAGCGGCTGACGATGCCGCCGCTGCCGCCGCCGCCGCCGGTCGCGTTCAGCCACGTCTCCGGCTGCGCGTAGATCATCTGATCCATGCTCATGTCCAGCTCTTCGGCGACCAGCATCAGGATGCCGGTCGGCGTGCCGGCGAACTCCGGCTCGCCGTGCGTGACGATGACCGTGTTGTCGGCCTTGATCGCGATCCACGCGTCGATCGTGCTCAGGTTCGGCAGGAAGTCGTCCGGCCCTCGCTGGGAGAACGGGGTGTTGCCGGTCGCGGCCTGCGCCTTGCCGGCAAGAGCACTGAAGCCGACGATCATCGCGCCGCCGCCCTTGACGAACGACTTGCGCGAGAACTCCTTCTTGAGCATCTCGGTCATGGTTACTTCCCACCCTTCGCCATCACGGCGGCGGCCTTCTGGATCGCCGTCAGGATCCGCGGATACGTCCCACAGCGGCAGAGATGGCCGTTCATCGCCGTGCGGATCTGCGCCTCGGTCGGACGCTTCGTCGTCGCCAGCAGATCGGCGGCCTGGATCATCATCCCGTTCTGGCAGTAGCCGCAATGCGGCACCTGCACGTCGATCCACGCCTGCTGCAACGGATGCAGAGCGGCCGGCGAAGCAGCCGTCGTGCCGCGCTACTTCGCCCACAGCGCAGGCATACCCTCGAGCGTCGTGATCGCCTTGCCGCTCACCGCGGCAACCGGCGTCACACACGAGCGGATCTCCTTGCCGTCCAGCAGCACCGAGCAGGCACCACACTGCGCAAGACCACAACCGAAGCGCGGGCCGTGCAGGTGAAGCTCGTTGTGCAGGACGTACAGGAGCGGTGTGTCGAGGCTCGCGGTCACGTTGTGCACGAGACCGTTCACCTTGATCTTCAACTTGCTCGCCATTCGTGCCTCCAGTTAGGGAGCCGCGACGCACCGTGCACCACGGCGACAATGCTGCGGAATCAAAGCAAGGGACGAACCGCAGCGCACGGCGACTTTACAAGTAGAACCGGCGGGTTGCAATAGTCGCGAACGGACTTCTCGGCGGCTTTTCCGCTCCCAGGAAGGGAACCAACGGTAGGACAGGTGAGGAACCGGGGTAGTCCACCGCGTGACTCCGAAACCGTCTGGACTCAGAATCGAAGGAACTTGACCTGTCGGGCGCCGGATGTGTCACGCTGAAGGCCCTACTGGTAGAAATCCCGCCCTTCCCGGAGGTGAATGTGACCCGTCGCGCTCGGATTGCCCCATTCTTGATCGGCCTCGTCGTCGTCCTGCTCGGCGCGCAGGGTGCGAACGCCGCGGACCCGACGCTCTACGTGCGCTACGCGATGAACTGCACGTTCACGATCACGGGCGACAACGGCGCAGCGATCAGCGTGATCCCGCCCGGCAAATACCAACTCTTGGTCACCTCGCCGCGGGGGTTCGCGGAGCCCGACCTCTCCGGCGAGACGGATCCCAACGTTGCTTGCGGCGGCGCGCTCTCGTTCCGGCTGACGGGGCCGGGCGTGGCTCTGCACACGACACTGGACGGTGGCGACGCCTCCTCCGACAATCTTGACGCGACGTTCCAGGTCGGCGGCACCTACGTCGCGCAGGAGGATCGTCAGCCGACCGTCGCACGGCTGGTCTTCACGGTCTCGAACGCGGCGGCGAGCACCGGCGGCGGCAGTTCGTCCGGCGGGGGCTCGAGCAGCACGTCCACCACGAAGTCCAAGGACAAGTCGAAGGTGATCGTCAGCCCCGGCTTGTCGGTCAGTGGGACGCTGAACGGCGGAGTGAGCACCGCCGGGAAGCTCACGCTGACGTTCAAGGGCAAGACGGTCTCCACGGTGAAGTCAGGGCGCTACAAGGTCACCGTGCTCGACGAGACGTCGAAGAGCGGCTTCACGATCCAGAAGCTCGGCAAGCAGGCGGTGAACGTGACCAGTACGCCGTTCCTCGGCCGGCACTCGGTGACGCTCACCCTGAAAGCCGGCCAATGGTTCTACTACTCCCCGTCGCGGAAGAAGACCTACTTCATCGTCGTGGGGTGAGGCAAGAGGAGCCGCGCCCGGCTCAGCCGTACAGGGTGTCCGAGGGCAACGTCGCCTTGTGGGCATGGTCCTTCGTCGCGGCCTGCACGTAGTTCCCAACGACGCGGATATCGTCGCGGGTCATCAGCGTCATCACCTTGCCATGACCGTCCCAGACACCGGTGATGGCGAGCAAGCACTGCTGCGCCGTCACGCGCAGCGGGTTGAAGCTCGGCCCGCCGAGGTCGCCCGGGCCGTTCTTGTCGGCGGCGCCGAAGCCGACCGCCCGCGCCTCCTTCAGCGAGTGGCACTGGCCACAGAACTTGCGATAGAGCTTCTTACCTGGTTCGAGCCTCGCCGGCGTCTCCGCCGTGGCGAGGCCGTATGCCGCAGGTGCGATCAACGCGACCGCGACCAGGAAGAAGATGCCAACGCGCAAAGGGACAGACACGACCGACAAGATACCCGGGAAACTTAGGGCTCGTAACGGAACTTCGCGCGAGCGGAGTCAGAGGGTCTCAGCCGGCAACGGCCACGCCTCGCGCAGGCGGCGGGCCGACTCGGCGAGCGCCTCCGGCAGCACGCGGACGTCGGCGAGCACGGGCATGAAGTTGGTGTCTCCCTCCCAGCGCGGGACGACGTGCAGGTGCACGTGGTCGACGATGCCGGCTCCCGCGGCGCGGCCGAGGTTCCAGCCGAGGTTGTGTCCCTGAGGCGAATGGACCGCGGCGAGTGCCTCCATGCCGGCCCTCGCGAGACGGTGAACTTCGAGCGCCTCGTCGTCGTTGAGCGCACCATAGTGGCCGACGTGGCGGAGTGGGGCGACCATCAGGTGACCGGATGCATACGGATACCGGTTCAGGAGCGCGAACGACTGCTCGCCGCGGTGGAGCACGAGCCCCTCATCGGGGACGCAAAAGATGCAGCCGCGCGGCTCGTCAGCCTGTTCCACGTACTCGAGACGCCACGGCGCCCAGAGCGGCTTCGGCATGACGCGAGCGTAACCCTTCGTTGCACGGTCTGCGATCGAACCGGTCGAGACGGTAGAGGGAGATCCCGCCGACGGTTTCGGGTCGCAGGCCGGTCCTCGCGAGTACCGTCCGCCACGGCTCGCCGTGGGTGCCGTCCACCACGATCGACCTTGCGCCCTGCGCCCGTGCGAAAGCGACGATCGCCCTGCCGCCGCCAGGTGGAACGCGCCAGTCGATAAGCCAGCGCACGCTCGCCGGGTGGGGGACGCCGTCCGGGACGACCGGCGAGAGGTAGCCGGCGGCCATCCGGAAATAGAACCGTCCTTCTGCCTGCCACAGCATCGCATCGGACTGGGTCGCGTACGGGAGCACGAGGACATTTTCGTTGCGATCCAGACAGCTGCGGTAGAGCCCGCTGGCAAAGAACGTCGGTCGGTTCGGCTGGACATGCCAGAAACCAAGCCAGAGGTGGGGGAGGATCGCGAGCACCGCCGCACACACGAGGGCCGCGCGTGCCCAGAGCGGCGGGACGCTCGCCGCCGCCCAGAGGGCGACTGTGACGCTGCTCGCGAGCGCGACGTACAACGAGAACCGCACCGGCAGCACGTTGTCGAAAGCCGGCAGGTTGGCGACGAGCTTCCATGGCAAGGGGCTGTACGCCGCTCCCCCGACGTGCAGCACCGATCCGAGCTCGGCGACGACCCCGACTGCGATCAGCGTCACGACCAGTCGCGCGGCTGCGGAGCCGCGCCGCTCCCACGCGAACCAGGCGATGATGGCAAGGAGCGGGACGCCGAGATAGGCCCCGTTCTCGGCAGTCGTCCCGAGGTACGAATCGGATATCGCCCTCGCCCAGTCGGCGTTGAGACCGGTAAACGAGGTCGGCACGACCAGGTTCAGGAGGTCGGCGGGATAGAGCTCCGGAGCATTGATCGACGTCCCCTCGAAGTCGGAGAGAACATAGAAGAGGAGGGGGCTTGCGAGCACGGCGGCCAGCACATAGGCACCGGCTATCGGCAGCGGTGCGAGCCGGAGCCGTGGGCGTGCCGCGGGTACGATCGCGAACGCGAGCGCAAGCGCGAGGAGCAGCCCGATCGTGACCGTGAAGAAGACCTCGGTTGAGAGCGAGATCTGCACAACGAGGAGCAGGCCCAGCCACAATGCGAGCCGTCGTCCTCCAATCGACCCCTCGACGAAGCGGACGAGCGCGAGCGCGATAAGGGGAACGGGGAACACCGAGGTCATGTGCACGTGTCCCTCGGCCTGGCCCAGCATGTAGCTCGAGAACCCGAAGAGGTAGCCGCCCGCAAACGATGGCCAGAACGACCGCGTCAGGTGCGCGCAGAGCAGGAATGCGGTCCAAGCCGCGAGAGCCGGCAGGAGGAGAGCGGCGGCGTTGTACGCGACGGTGGGCCCCGCGAGCAGCGTGACCGGAGCCAGCGCGAGCGCGAGGCCCGGTACCGACGTTATCCATGCCAGATCGACGGCGACCGGCGCCCAGACGGCGTGTGTGATGAACGGGTTCTCGCCGTGGAGGATCGCGTGCGGCCACCACGCGAGCGACCAGATGAAGATCTCGGGGTCCGGTCCGTGGCCGATGTAGCCTCGGCCCGGATGGGCCAGGATCGGTACGCCGAAGTAGAGCAGCGAAATCCCGAGATACGCCGCAAGCGCGGCCGCGCGGGGACGGTGGACAGACGCCAGCCTCGACACGCGGCGAGCCTACGCTCTCGCATCGCGCGAGGCTCGTCAGCTCGAGAGTGTCAGAGCCAGCGCTTGTAGCGGAAGAACCCGAGCAGCCCGACCAGCGTCGCCAGCATGCCGACGAAGATCACCCAGAACGCCCAGGCGGTGTCAAAGCCGGGAAACTTCACGTTCATTCCGAAGATGCCTGTGATCAGCGTGAGCGGGAGTACGACCGAGGCGAACACCGTGAGCACGCGCAGGACGTCGTTCTGGCGGTGCGAGATGACCGACTCGTTCGTGTCCTCAAGGGCCTCGACGACCTCCTTGTAGTTGTCGAGGATGTCCCAGATACGCTCGGTGGCATCGACGACGTCGTCGAAGTACAGCTCGAGTTCTTCGGGCAGGAACCGCTCGACGTGACGCTCGAGCACACGCAACGTCGAGCGCTCCGGCTTGATGATCTTCCGGTAGCTGATGATCTCCTGCTTGACGTTCGAGATGTCGCGCACGACCTCGTCGGACCGTCCCTCGAACACGTCGTCCTCCAGCGAGTCGAGCTTGTGCCCGATCTTGTCGAGGATCGGAAAGCAGTAGTCGAAGAGGTCGTCGAGGATCTCGTAGAGCAGGCGGCCCGAGCCCTTCGAGAAGAGCTGCTCGCGGAAGAGCTCGTCGTCCTGGCAGCGGTGGAACAGGCGCGTGACCGGCTTGAGCTCGGTGCTCGGCAGCGTGACGATGTAGTCCGGGCCGACGAAGACGTCGAGCTCGCCGGCGTTCAAGCGCTGGATCGAGCGGTCGTAGACGGGGAAGTGAAGGACAGCGAAGAGGTAGCCCTCGTCCGCGTAGTCGTCGACCTTCGGCCTCTGACGCTTGGACATCACGTCTTCCACGTCGAGGGCGTGCCACCCGTAGCTCTCGGCCAGCGACTGCGCGCGCTCGAGCGTCGGCTCGTCGAGGTGGATCCAGGTCAGGCCTGCGGCGCTGAGCTCAGCGGGCTCTGCGAGCGGACGCGCGGCGACCGCTGCAATTTCGCCCGTGCGGGGACGCCGGATGCGAGGCAAGCTCGGCATCGGTACTGAGCGGGTCCTCGATCATGGCTGCCGCGAGCATCGCGGGATTGTACCTGCGTCTCGGGGCAAAACGGCCGTCTTTCGGGTGAGACGGCCGCCGGCGCGCTCTCCTGGCATGCTCGGCGGCGAGATGCCGTGCTAGCCCGTCTCCGCAGCGCCTCCGGGTGGCTCGTCCTGGGCGCCCTTGTGTTCGTCTCGACTGGGCTCCGCTTTTGGGCGAGCCGCGGCGTTCCGACGCCCTGGATCGCACCGGACGAGATGATCTACGGATTGCTCGGGCAGAGCCTCTACCGCAGCGGACAGCTCGCGATTCTCGGCGGGCCGACGCCGTACTACAGCGCGATCGTGCCGGCGGTTGCCGGCCTGCCGCTCAGCATCGGCGACCTCGCGCTGGGGCACACGCTGCTGAAGGCGATGCAAGCGCTCCTGATGTCGCTCGCGGCGCTGCCGGTGTACCTCTGGGGGAGAGCTCTCATGGCGCGTCGCTGGGCACTCACGGCTGCCGCGCTGACCCTGGCGATCCCTGGACTCGCGTACTCGGGGTTGGTGATGACCGAGGTCGTCTTCTACCCGGTGTTCGTGCTCGCGGCGTGGTCGATCGCCTCGGTCGTCGCATCGCCGACCCGTACGCGACAGTGGCTGTTCGTTGGTGTTCTCTGCCTTGCGCTCGCGACGCGGCTGCAGTCGGTGGTGCTTGTGCCCGTCTTCGTCACGGCAGTCGCTATCGATGGAGTGCTGGGGCGGACGAGATGGCAGCCGCGGCGCTTTGCGACGGCGTTTGGCGGGATTGCGGGCCTCGCGGCACTCTGGCTCGCGTGGAGGCTCGCCGACGGCGGCAGCCTCCTCGCCGGCTACCGGGACGCCGGCGGCTCGTACGCGGTCGGCGCTGCAGCGCGCTTCGTCGGCTACCACGCAGGCGACCTCGCGCTCCTCACCGGCGTGTTCCCGGCCTGCGCGCTGCTCGTCCTGCTCTGGCGGGGGCTTCGCGTCGGCGAGACGGACCCGCACGCTCGCGCCTACCTCGCCGTCACCTTCGCGGTCGTCGTCTGGCTCGTGCTCGAGGTTGGCGTCTTCGCCTCGCGCCAGCTCGGGCTGCTGGCCGAGCGGAACCTGATCGCCGTCGCGCCGCTGCTCTTCCTCGGCTTCGCCCTGTGGCTCGACCGCGGAGGGCCCGGCGGTGTCCTCGCGCGCTCCCTCGCGGCGGTCGCCGTGGCTGCGGCGGTGCTGCTGCTTCCGCTCCGAAGGCTCGTCGTCCCGGAGGCCCTGCCGCATGCGTTCAGCCTGATCCCTCTCTCGCATCTGCGCGACGTCTCCTCGACCGCGACGATGGAGCTCGTCTTCGCGCTCGGGGTCGCAGCGGCCGCGGCCCTCTTCGCCTTCGTCCCGCGTCGGGCGCTACCACTGCTGCCTGCGATCCTCTTCTGCGCCCTTGCTGCCGGCTCGGTCTCGGCGAGCCGCGAGGTCAGCGCGCAGTCACGCTCGCAGCAAGACCGCCTCCTCGGCCCAGTGCGACGCTGGATCGACACGGCGGCCGGCGGGCCAGTGGCATACGTCTACGACGGGCAGTCGTACTGGAACGCGGTCTGGGAGAACGTCTTCTGGAACCGTCGCATTCGCTGGGTCTACGACCTTCCGGGCACGTCCGTCCCCGGGGCGCTGCCGCAAACGGCGCTCGAGGTTCGACCGAGCGGGGAGCTTCGTCCCGGTGGCTCTGCCACGCCGGCCCGGTTCGCCGTCGTGCCGCTCCACGTTGCCCTCCGCGGAGAGCGGATCGCCGAAGCGCCACAACTCGGCACCGACCGACAGGGGCTCGGCCTCTGGCGGCTCGATCCGCCTCTCCGTCTCTCGACGATCACGTCGGGCCTGTTCGAAAACGGCGATGTCGCCCACGAGGCCACGCTCACCGCCTACGGCTGCCGAACAGGAACGTTCGACGCGGTACTGCTCGTGAAGGAGCCGCAGACCGTGAGCGTGTTCCTCGACGGCCGCCTCGTGGAACGGCAGGCGTTCCCGGCGGCCACGACGTGGCATCCACAGGTCCGCGTGCGCGGAGCGAGCGAGGACCGCGTGTGCAAGCTGAAAGTCGTCTCGAACGGCCTCCTCGGCACGACGCGCTTCGCCTTCGATCGCTAGGCGGATTCGTTGCCTTCCCGCCGGTCAGCGCAGTAGCCTGACTACCCTCCGTGGTCGGCCTCTTGCTGATCGCAGCGGCTGCCGCGACGGCGCTCCTTGCCGCGGTGAGCATGCGGCTGCCAAGTCTCGTCTCGACGCTTCTTGCGGCGTATCTCGCGTTCGTCGCGAACCTCGGCCTCGTGACGCTCGCGCTCTCGCCGATCCGCGAGGTCACGCGCGGGGGGCTGGCGCTCGCCGAGGGAGTGCTGCTCGGCGGCGCGCTCGCCGCCTGGTGGCTGCGAGGCCGGCCGGGCCTCCCGCTCGACACGGCTCGCGCGGCCGCACGGGAGATCTTCCGCAGCCCGATCACCGCAGTCTTCCTCGGCGTCGTCGTCGCCCTGCTCGCCTACGAGCTCGTCCTGGCGCTGACCGTTCCGGCGAACAACTGGGACTCGCTCACCTACCACCTTCCCCGCGCGGCGGCCTGGGCGCAGCACGGTGGGATCCACCTCGTCCCGAACGCGGCCACCGGCCGGATCAACGAGTACCAGCCGCTCGCCGAGCAGCAACTGCTTTTCTATTTCGTCGCCGCTGGAAGTGATGCGCTGTTCGCGCTGCCGCAGTACCTCGCCGAGCTGGCGATCCTCCTCGCCGTCTACGGCGCGGCACGCCGGCTCGGCTACGAGGTGCGCCCGGCGGCCTGCAGTGCTTTTCTGCTCGCCACATTCTCGCTGGTTGCGCTTCAGGCGCCGACCGCCCAGAACGACCTGTTCGCCGCGTCGTTCCCGGTCACCGCCGCCTGCCTGATCCTCGGGGGCAGTCCGATCGAGCTGGCGCTTGCCGGCGTCGCTGCCGGGATGGGCCTCGGGGCGAAGCTGACCACTGCGCTCGTCCTGCCGGTTCTCGTCTGGCTGGCGCTGCTTCGCGGTCTCCGGGCCTTCGGAATCGCCGTGGCCGGCGCGGTGGCGGCGCTCGTCGCGATCGGGATGTGGGGATTCGTACTCAACCTCGTCCACACCGGACGCGTCCTCGGATACCTCGGCACCCACGTCGAGAGCACGTCCCTGCCGGTCAGGCCGGGCAAGATCTCGACCGGCCTCGACGTGCTCTACGAAACATTCGACCTCGCGATTCTCTCGGACAGGGTGATCGACTTGCTTGCGATCGCAGGCGTGCTCGCAGCTACCGGAGTTGCGTTGTACGGACTACGACAGGTGCGCGCGCGCCCTGCCCTCGCTCGCGGCGTGCGGGTCGCGGTTCCGTTCCTCTCGCCGATGCTCGTGATCGCGGCGGCGGGCGTGGTGGCGTGGCTCGCGCGCCGGTGGGGATCGCCGGTGCGTGGGTCACTCGGGAACGTCGGGGACCTGAACCGCACCACGAACGGCTCGGTGTTCGGGCCCGTCGGCGCGGTGGTGTTCCTCGGCGTTCCGATTCTCACGATGCTCGACTACGCCCGCCGGCGCGTCGACGCGCGCCACCTCGCGCTCGCCGCCTCGGTGCCGATCTTCTTCGTCCTACTCTCGTTCGAGACCTTCAACTACTTCATGACACGGTTTCTCCTCGTCCCGGCGGCACTGAGCGCACCGCTCTTCGCTCGCCTCTTTCGCGGGCGGACCGAAACCGCCGCCTACCTCGCCGTCGCAGCGCTGGTTGTCGGGCTCGTGGTCACGAAGGACACGATGAGGCCACTCGACGGCCGCTTCGGCCGGCCGTGGAACCTGACGCAGGCCCAGGCTGCCGCGCTCACCGAAGAGCGCGGAGTCGGCGAGGCCGTCGCGGCGTATCAGGCGCTCGTCCCACCGCAGGCGTGTGTCGGTGCCGTCCTCGGCAGCGATGAACCCGGGTACTTCCTCTGGGGACGTAACCTCGAGCATCGGGTCGTCTACCTGTCGGTCAACGGCGCGGTGCCGGCTGCGCTCAGAGAGGGTCTGTTCTACGTGGTGATCAGCCGCGGCCCGAACAGGTGGGCCGCACGCGAGTTCGCCGCCGCCGGGTGGAAGATCCAGCCGCTCGACGGCTACTGGCTTCTGGCCTCGGGCCCAGCGGCCACCGACGGCCGGTGTGTCTAGCTGGTGGTCAGGGGCCCGTCAGGTCGAACGGTCCGGTCGCGCTGAGGCCCGCCTTCGACTGCGCGCTCGACGGCATCCTCGCAGCCGCCTCTCGCGATCGAGCCGCTGCCGACGATCTCGTGGCAGTGCCTGCCGGCCGAATAGCCGGGGTCGGCAGGCCAAGTCCTTTTAGCCGCTGGTACCGCGACGATGCGCCGGGTCCACTTCATCCTCTCCGACGAACGCGATCATCGACTCGTACTCGGGCTCCGTGATCAGGTGCCACCCCGGCTCGAGCTCGGCCGCTGACGAGACGTTGCCCATCAACAAGCCGTCATCCCGAATCGTGATGTAGTCGCCATTCGCGTTCTTCACGAACTCCTCATCGGGCCACTCGTCCGGCCAGCCCTCGCGTCGCTCCCACTCGGCACCGGCGAGGGACTCGTCCCCGAGGTCCTTCACATTCGCCTCCCGAGCCATCTCGACGAGCGCTGCGTCGCCGCGGAGGGTCCAATGCTTCCCCTCGCGGTCCTCACAGAACAGGAGACCGAACTCCGGTTGCTCCGGCGTTGGCCAGAAGTCGTACTCCCTGATCGTCAGATCCCAGTGTCCATTCCTCCACGCCCTCCTCTACGTCCTTGCGGGCGATCTCGAAAACAGCCTAGAAGGCGGGACACCCGTCGGGGACCGGGAGCGACGCCCGAGAGGGCCGGAGCATTCCCGGCATGCATGGCGAGGCTCACTCGTCCGAGACGTCGCGCCGCAGCTCCCGCCGTAGGTTGTCGAGCTCCGGCCCGAATTCGTCGGCGCCGACCTGAACGCGCCACACCTCGAGCACGTGCAGCACATCAGCCTTGCGGGACTCAGCAAACGACCGCCGCGTTCGCAGCTCCTGCTCGGCGTCCGTCAGTCCCGCTGCCTCGAGTCTCCGTCGGAGCTCCCGGCGCTTGACCCACGGCACATAGACCTCCTCGTGTGAGGTCTGGATGTAGTCGCTCACCTTGCGCCGAGCCTAACGCACCGCTCCAGCGGTGTACCGGGCGCACCGGACGGCCGAAACGCGCATGGGTGACGAGGGTGCACAGGTGGGAGCGCCATTCGAGCACGCCTGGCCGGAAGGTCACGCCTGACCGGAAGATCGTCATCGCCGCCGTGGTCGACCGCCGCCACGCGCCGGACTGGCTCCGTGTCGGCCTCGTCATGGGCTTCGTCGGCGGGTACACGACGTTCTCGACCTTCGCCCAGGAGTCGCTCGACCTGATCCGCGTGGGCCACTCGGGTGTTGCTGCCCTGTACGCGGTCACGAGCGTCGCCGTGGGGATCATCGCAGCCTCTCTCGGCGCCGCGATCGGGCGGCTGCTCTAGGAGCGACCCGGAGGGAAGTAGTTCCACGCGGAACGGATCAGTGGCCGTGCGGCGATATGCGCCCGGCAGGAATCGAACCTTCCTGCAAATCGGCACTTTTTCTGCGCCGAGGACAGCACCAGGGACAGCACCGCGTGTGCGCGAACGGTCTCGTTTGGCACGCTTTTCGCGTCCCGAACCCGTCCGCGGGTGAGTCACTAGCGTTCCTCGCTTCCCCCTCGCTTGTCGCTACACTCAGGGCATGACAACCGCATTCGCAGAAGAGGCGGTACGGATCCGGAAGACGGGCCACTTGAGCGACCGCGATATCGCTCGCGCGACGGGAGCAGGCGTGAGCACCGTCGGCGCGTGGATTCGCGGCACCCGGTCGCCGCGTGGCGAACGCGCCGAGCGGCTCGCGGAACTCTCCGCCATCGTGGAGCGGCTCGCGCGCGTCATGGAGCCGAGCTACATCCCCGTCTGGCTCCAAAAGCCGGTGCCCGCGCTCGACGATGAGAAGCCGATCGAACTGCTCGCGCGTGGCGAGTGGCAGCCAGTCGTGCGCGTGATCTCCGGACTCGAGTCCCCCGGCTTCTCGTAGCCGCGTGCCGCTCGACGTCGACCCGGCGCCGGTCCGCGGCGTTTGGTTTCGCCATGTACCCGCCCGCGGAGAGCCGCTCTACCGTCCCGAGCATCCCGGCAGCGCCCGCTGGCAGCGCGGCGAGGTCGTCGAGGGCTTCTACCTCGCAGACTCCGAGGAGACGGTCTGGGGGGAGTGGTACCGCTCACTCGCTGAGCTCGCGCTCCCACCAACGAGGCAGATGCCCCGCGACCTCTGGCGCTTCGAGGTCGACGTCGAGCGCGTCGCCGACCTCTCGTCGTCCGAGCAGCTCGCGCGTGTGAAGCTCGAGCCGCCGGTTCCGGATCGCCGGCAGTGGTCCGCCTTCCAGACCGTCGGCGAGACGCTATTCGCCGAGGGGTGGGCCGGCGTGCTCTACCCGTCCGCGGCCCGGTCCGAGTCGCGCGCGCTCTGCCTTTTCCGATCGAGCGGTCGTCTCCCGGGAGTTCGAGCGCTCCCGCCGCCCGTCCGCCTCGACGAGCCTCCGGCACCGCCGCGCGGCCTGCGCACGTGAGCAGACACCGCGTCAGGCGCGCTCGACCAGCTCCGCATAGCCGAGCTCAGCCTCGTCGGCGAGGACGTGGCTGTACGTGTTCGCGGTGACGGCGAGGTTGCGCTGACCGACGTGCTCACCGATCCGGGCCCACGGGACGCCATTGAGGTGGAGGAGGGAGATCCGGCGATGGCGGAGGTCGTGGGGCGAGAACGCCGGCACACGCGGCGGCTACGACGACCTCCGCCGCGCCGCCACCCGCGAACCACTCGGCAGAGGCCTGCGCCCATCCGTGGCATCGATCGGCGACCTCGCCCGCATGGCCGCCGCACTCGGCCGCGAGCAAGACATGGTTCCACTACGCCAGCTCCGCAGACTCAGCGAGCTCGAGCGCCGCCGCGGCCGCGAGATCGAGCGATAGCCGACCGCCAGCGCCTCTTTCCGTACAGGAATTGGCACCTCATGGAAAACGTGACACAGATGCATCATCACGATGCAGAAGCCTCACCATTGCTGTAGGCGAAATCTCGAGGACAGCACCGAGGACAGCACCGAGCGTGTTTTCGGGGCATCCCCGTCACACCTGACCCACGGAACCATGCGGGTTTGCGCTGCAACGGTACGCTCGAAATGCGCCCGGCAGGAATCGAACCTGCGACCTTTCGCTCCGGAGGCGAACGCTCTATCCCCTGAGCTACGGGCGCGCGGAGAGGCACTAGTGTAACCGCGGTGGAGCTCTCCGCCCGCGCCGTCACCCTGTCGCTCGCGGAGACCTTCGACGATCTCGCGCGGGGCGCAGGACGACGTCGAGCTGGTCGAGGTCGAGATTCGGCACGAGGGTGTCTCGGGCTTCGGCGAAGGCGCGCCGATCGCCCGCTACGACGAGTCCGCCGCGCTCCGCGCTCGAGTGGCTCGCCGGAGTCGAGCTCGGCGACGATCCGTGGGCGCTCGACGAGATCGAAGCGCGCCTGCCGCCAGGCGAGCAGGCGGCGCGCGCCGCCGTCGACGCTGCGCTCCACGACCTGCAGGGGAAGCTCGCCGGCCTGCCCGTCCACCGGCTGCTCGGGCTGCGGCGGGACGGGCCGCCGACCTCGTGGACGGTCTGGCTCGGCGACCCCGACGACATGGCGCGCCGGGCCGAGCGCGCCGCGACCCGCGGGTTCAGGCGCCTGAAGCTGAAGCTCGGCGGTCGCGACGGGCTCGACCTCGAGCGCGTGCGGGCCGTGCGATCGGTCGACCGACCTGCCGCTCCAGGTCGACGTCAACGAGTTCTGGTCGCTCGACGAGGCGCTCGAGCTCTTGCCGCAGATGGACCTCCAGTACTGCGAGCAGCCGCTGCCGGCCGGCGATCCCGGGCGGCGCCGAGCTGAAGCGCCGCTCGCCGGTGCCGATCTACGTCGACGAGGACTGCCACACGCTCGCCGACGTCGCGGCCTGCGCCGAGCGCGCGCACGGGATCGTGATCAAGCTCGCGAAGTCGGGCGGGATCCGCGAGGCGGTGCGGATGACGCACGCCGCCCGCGCGCTCGGCCTCGGCGTGATGCTCGGCTGCATGGTCGAGTCCGGGCCTCGGGATCGCGGCAGGAGCCCAGATCGCGAGCCTCTGCGACCACGTCGATCTCGACGGGAACCTGCTGCTCGCCGCCGATCCGTGGCCCGGTGTTGAATTCGCGGACGGTGTCCAGCGACCCTCGGACCGGCCCGGCCTCGGCGTCTCGCGCGCGTCGGCTGCTGATCCTCGCTGAAGGGCACTCGGCCGACCCGCACTACGGCAAGACCGCGCGCGGCGTCCTGCGCTACCGGCCGGAGCAGGTCGTCGCGATTCTCGACTCGGCGCGGGCGGGGGAGACGCAGGACGGCGTTCCCGATCGTCGGCAGCGTCGACGAGGCGCTCCGCCTTCGAGCCGACGACCGCGCTCGTCGGCGTCGCGACGCAGGGCGGCCGCTTCCCGCCCGCCTGGCGCGAGCTGCTGAAGCAACTGCATCGCCAACGGGCTCGACGTCGAGAACGGCCTGCACGAGTTCGTCTCCGACGACGCGCGAGCTGGTCGCGCTCGCGGCTCGCCACGGCGTCGAGCTGCGCGACCTGCGCAAGCCGCCGCCGGGCCTCAACGTGCCGACCGGCGAGAACCTGACGCACGGCTCGCAGGTCGTGCTGACCGTCGGCTCCGACTGCGCGATCGGGAAGATGACCGTCGCGCTCGAGCTCGACGCCGAGGCTCGGCGGCGCGGCCTCGCGAGCGAGTTCGTCCCCACCGGCCAGACGGGGATCGCGATCGCGGGCTGGGGGATCGCGATCGACGCGGTCGTCGCCGACTTCGTCGCGGGCGCCTCCGAGCAGGCTCGTGCTCGAAGGTGTCGCGCGCGGCGGCGAGCTGCTCTGGGTCGAGGGCCAGGGGTCGCTTCTGCACCCGGCGTACTCCGGCGTCACGCTCGGCCTGATGCACGGCTCCGCGCCGCACGCGTTCGTCCTCTGCCACATGGCCGGCCAGGACATCGTCGACGACGACGAGCGGTTCCCGATGCCGTCGCTCGCGGAGCTCGTCGAGCTGCACGAGCGCATTGCGCTGGTCGCACGTCCGGCGAAGGTCGTCGCGATCGCGCTCAACACGCGCGCGCTCGACGACGACGCGGCGCGCGCCGCGATCGCGGCGGCCGAGGCGGAGACCGGGCTCCCGGTGGACGATCCTGTGCGATTCGGGCCGGAGCGGTTTGCCGGCGCCGTGCTCGAGGCCGTTCGGAAAACCCGTTAGGGGGACTTTTCCCTGTTCCCCCGAACGGTTACTTCCCAATCGCCTGGACTGGCCACACACTGAGGTCGCGTCCGCTCAACCCAGCGCGGGGGAGGCGAGCCACCGAGAGGAAGCGATGAGGAAACTCGTAACAGCCCTGGCGTGCATCGCAACACTCGTGCCGGCCGGCACGGCCGCCGCCGATCTACGGGTCGGCGTCAACGACGACGGCGGCAAGTACGAATCGGGCGCGTCGTGGTTCTACCCGACGATGGCTTCGACGGGCCTCGGCGTCAACGCGATCACGCTGCGCTGGGACGAGACCTCGCCGACGGGCATCGATCCCGCGGAGAAGGCGGTGATCGATCAGGCGATCGAGAGGGCGAAGACGAGCGGTGTCACCGTCGAGCTCGACCTCTATCCGCTGCACTCGCAGGCGTTCACCGAACGGCGCCAGGTGCGCGCCCTCGACGAATCCCGAGTGCGTGCGGCGAACACAGCGCATGATCCAGCAGTTCGCGGCGTGGGTCGGCGTCGCGTCGCGCAGCACGTTCCCGAGCGTGCACGAGTTCGTCGTCATGAACGAGTGCAACCAGCCGCTCTTCGTCAACCCGCAGTGGGACACGGTCGGGCCAGAACCAGTCGGCCGCGATCTGCGGTCGCGCGCTCGCGGCCGCCTACGACGCGCTCAAGGCGCGTCAGCAGCGGCGATCCACGTCTGGGGCGTCGGTCTCTCGCCGCGCGGCAACGACAAGCCGAACGCGGCCAGCAACTCGTCGACCACGCCGGTGACGTTCCTCGGCGCGCTCGGCGCGTGGTTCAGGGCGTACGTCGACGAAGACGGGCCGTACGGCGCCGCTGATGGACGGACTCGACTTCCATCCGTACCCGGTGCCGCAGTCGCAGCCGTTCGCGCAGGGGTACGGCGACGAGCGGTCGGCGAGCGTCTCGAACCTGCCCCGGATCTACCAGGCCTTCTACGACGGCGTTCAACGGCACGCCGCAGCGCGACGATCGGCCAGCAGAAGGGCGGCGGACTGCCGATGAGCCTCAACGAGACCGGCATCCAGACCGACACGGTCGGCAAGGGCGGCTACACCGGCACCGAGGTCAGCGCGACCTCTGCCGGCGGCGTGCTCGGCCGTACGCGACCGAGGCCTACCAGGCGAGCTGGTACCAGCAGATGCTCGATCTGGTCGCCTGCGACCCGAACGTGCGCGATCGTCAACATCTTCCACCTGATCGACGAGCCGAGCCTCGCCGGCTGGCAGAGCGGCCTCTACTTCGCCGACCACACGCCCAAACAGTCGGCGCAGATCGTCCGCGACTGGGTCGCGAAGACGGGCGGTCGCTGCCAGGGAAAGCTCAGGCCCTGGCGGTCGGCGGCACTGACGCCTCCGTCCACGTCGAAGACCAAGCCGAAGGTAAGCACAGCGAAGAACGTAGCTCTCGCGGTGCCTTGACAGATCGAACACCTGTTCGGTAGCATCACGAACAGATGTTCGCCAAGCTTCTCGCTGTCGCGGCGCTCGCGCTTCTGCTCTGGACCGTCGTTCGCGAGACCGTCGGGTGCCCACGGACAGAGGTCCGTGTACCGCGTTCAGCCCTACGACACGCTCTGGACGATCGCCTCGACGCACTACGGCGGCGATGTGCGCGAGGCGATCTGGGAGATCCAGCGCGCGAATCACCTGCCCGGTGCGACGATCCATCCTGGCGAGGCGCTCGTCTTGCCTTGAGCGCGCCGTCCATCGGGGTCGGCGTCAGTACGATCGCCGGCGGTGGACATCGACCTCGTCTTCCTCGGCACGTCGGCCAGTGCGCCGACTGCTCGGCGCGCGCCGAGCGCGCTGCTCGTGCGGCGGGGCGGCGAGCGACTGCTCTTCGACTGCGGTGAAGGCACACAGCGCCAGCTCCTGCGCTCGTCGGTCGGGCTTGTCGATCTGCGCGAGATCTTCCTCACCCACTACCACGCCGATCACTACCTCGGCCTGCCCGGGAATGCTCAAGACGTTCGCGCTCCGCGACCGCGATGTGCCGCTCACGGTCTACGGCCCGCCCGGGTCTGCGCGACCTCTTCGACGCGCTCCGCCGGGTCTTCGGTCGGCTCACCTACCCGCTCGAGCTCGTCGAGCTCCGGGCCGGGGAGACACTCGCACGCGACGGGTACGAACTGCTCGTGTTTCCGGTCTCGCACGGGGTGTCCGCCGTCGGGTACGCGCTCGTCGAGAAGGCTCGCCCGGGCCGGTTCGACGTCGAGACGGCCGACGCGCTCGGCGTGCCCGCCGGGCGGGAGCGGGGCGCATTGCAGCGCGGCGAGACGATCACGCTTCCGGACGGGCGGACGGTGACCCCGAACACCGTGCTCGGGCCGCCGCGGCCTGGGCGTACCGTGCTCTACACGGGCGACACGGCGCCGTGCGAGGTCGTGCGCGCGCTCGCCGAAGGTGCGGACGTGCTCGTGCACGAGGCCACGTTCACGGACGAGGAGCGAGGCCGGGCGGCGGAGACACTCCACTCGACGGCGCGGCAGGCCGCCGAGCTCGGCGCGCGACGCCGAGGTGCGGCTGCTCGCGCTCACGCACATCTCGCCCCGCTACTTCGGGCCCGAGATCGCGCGTGAAGCGCGCGAGGTCTTTGCGCAAACCGTGGTGCCGCGCGACTTCGACGTGATCGACGTGCCCTTCCGCGAACGGGGCGAGCCGACGCTCGTCAGAGGTGGCGCCGTTCCGGAGTGGCGGGCGGACGAGCCGGCTCCGGCCGGCGATTCGGGGGAGATGGCAGTCGTCGTGCCAGGCGAGTCCGACGCCGGTGTCGGCGCGTAACGACTTCGACCGCTGCGCGGCCCGCTACGACGAGCTGCGCCCGGTCGACGAGAACTGGTGGCAGCTCTTCGAGAGGCTCGTCGAGCTCGGCGCGTTGCGCGGCGAGCGCGTGCTCGAGATCGGCTGCGGCACCGGTCGACTCGCTCAGGCGCTCGAGGAACGGGCGCTCGCGCGTGTCTGGGCGGTCGACGCGTCGAGCGAGATGGTCGCGCGTACCAAGGGCCTCGGCGTCAACGCGCGCCTTGCACGGGCCGAGGCGCTGCCGTTCAAGCGCGGCTGGTTCGACGCCGCGGTGCTGCGGATGGTCGTGCACCTCGTCGACCGTCCACGTGCTCTCGCCGAGGCCGCGCGCATCCTTGCGCCGTCGGGCCGCCTCGTGATCGCGACGGAGGACCCCGCGAGCTTCGACAACGTCTGGTTCGCACGCTGCTTCCCGTCGGTCCCCGAGCTCGAGCGCGGCCGCTTCCCCGACGAGCCGACGCTCCGCGCCGAGCTCGCCGCAGCGGGGCTCCGCGACGTCAGTGTCGAGCGGCTCTCGCCAGGCACGAACGATCTCGCGCGCGCAGGCGCTCGACGTCATCCGCTCGAAGGCGTACTCCACCTTCGATCACCTGCCGCCGGAGGAGTATGAGCACGGCCTCGCCCGCGCGGAGTCCGAGCATCCGGAGCAACTCGCGTACCGCTTCGACTGGCTGATCGCGGTCGCGCGCCGGGCCGCGGACGAGCGAGCGACAGAGGCTTGATGTGAAATCCCGCCGGGCCGGATGACGCACCAGACACGGCGCCGATGCCCGCCAGGCGTGCGCGCACACCGGTGGCCGGCTCGCCCGAGGGTTGTCTGGCCGGTCGGCTAACCTGCTCGGACACGCATGCCTTTAACTCGGTCCAGTGAGGCCGGAAAGGAGAACGATGCACCAGCCTGCCGATCTCGAGCACGAGTTCGCGCCGGACGGGCGGCCAGTCGGGAAGATCGTGCTCGACGGTGACGCCATCGGCCGCACACTCTCGCGGATCGCACACGAGATCATCGAGCGGAACGACGACCTCGAGTCGGTCGCGCTCGTCGGGATCCACACGCGCGGCGTGCCGCTCGCCCAGCGCCTGCGCCGTCTGATCGCCGAGCGGGCCGACCAGGAGCTCGACCTCGGGCCAGCTCGACATCACCTTCCACCGCGACGACGTGCACGTCCGCGAGCGGCCAGGCGCCGCGACGCCGCAGCCCGTCGTCCGCGACACGAAGCTCGACTTCGAGCTCGAGGGCCGCACGGTGATCCTCGTCGACGACGTCCTCTACACCGGCCGCACGATCCGCGCCGCGATCGACGCGCTGTTCGAGTACGGCCGCCCGGCACGCGTGCAGCTCGCCGTGCTCGCCGACCGCGGCCATCGCGAGCTGCCGATCCGGCCCGACTACGTCGGCAAGAACCTGCCGACCGCGCGCGACGAGCGCATCCAGGTGCAGCTCGTCGAGGTCGACGAGATCGACCGCGTTGTGCTCGTGAGTCGAGGCCGAGGAGGACGGACGTCATGACCGACCTGCACGTCGTCCCCGGCGAGCTGCCGCCCGCCCCGCACGCCTGAGCGCCGGCACCTGCTCTCGGTCGGCGACCTCGACCGCGACGACGTCGAGCGGCTGCTCGCGACAGCGCGCTCGTTCGCGCTCTCGCAGGAGCGCGACACGAAGAAGCTGCCGACGCTGCGCGGCCGCCTGGTGGTGAACCTGTTCTTCGAGTCGTCGACGCGCACGTCGTCGTCGTTCGAGCTCGCCGCGAAGCGGCTCTCGGCCGACACGCTGTCGCTGAAGTCGAGCGGCTCGTCGGTCGAGAAGGGCGAGTCGCTCAAGGACACGGCGCTGACGCTCTCGGCCTACGAGCCCGACGTGATCGTGATCCGCCACCCGCAGATCGGCGCGCCGCAGCTCGTCGCTCGGCTCGACCGAGGCCCACGTCGTGAACGCCGGCGACGGCAAGCACCAGCACCCGACCCAGGCGCTGCTCGACCTCTACACGATCCAGGAGGCGCTCGGCCGGCTCGAGGGCGTCCACGTCGCGATCGTCGGCGACGTCCTCCACTCGCGCGTCGCGCGCTCGCTCATCCAGGCGCTCCAACTCGTCGGCGCGCGCGTCACGCTCGTCGGCCCGCCGCCGCTGGTCCCTGCCGGAGCTCGGCGACGTCTCCCACGACATCGACGCGATCCGCGACGCCGACGTCGTCTACGTCCTGCGCATGCAGCGCGAGCGGATGGAGGAGGGCGCGAACTACGTGCCGTCGCTGCGCGAGTACAGCGCGCGCTGGTGCGTCACGCCGGAGCGGCTGCGGCCCGGCCAGAAGGTGATGCACCCGGGGCCGATGAACCGCGGCGTCGAGATCGACCCGCGCGTCGCCGACTCCGACGCCGCGCTCGTCGTCGACCAGGTGCGCGCAGGACTCGTCGTCCGGATGGCGGTCCTCTACGACCTGCTTGACGACCGGCCCGGTCGCGGTCGAGACGGCCGTGGAGGTCGCATGATCCTCGTCGGCAAACAGGGAGACGAGGACCTCGTCGTCCGCGGCGCGCGCGTCCTCGACCCGACCGGCGGCGTCGACGCGGTGCTCGACGTTCGCGTCGACGGCGGCACGATCGCGCAGCTCGGAAGCGCGCTCGACGCGAACGGCCATCGCGTGATCGACGGCGCCGGGTCTCGTGCTCGCGCCGGCGTTCGTCGACCCGCACGTGCACCTGCGCACCCCCGGACGCGAGGACGAGGAGACGATCGCCTCCGGCACCGCGGCGGCCGCGGCGGGCGGCTACTGCGCGATCCTCGCGATGCCGAACACCGCTCCGGTCGTCGACTCGACCGACGTGCTGCGCGGCCTGCGGGCCCGCGCTGTGGAGGAGGCGGAGGTGCCGGTCGGCTTCATCGCCGCGATCAGCGTCGGCCAGGAGGGCACGCAGCTGACCGAGATGGGCGAGCTCGCCGACGCGGGCGCCGCCGCCTTCACCGACGACGGCCGTCCGGTCGCGAGCGCCGGCCTGATGCGCCGCGCGCTCGAGTACAACGCGATCACCGGCCGACCGCTCGCGCTTCACTGCGAGGAGCCGACGCTGACGCGCGGCGGCCACATGCACATGGGCGCCGTCTCGGCCGAGCTCGGCCTCGGCGGCTGGCCGTCGCTCGGCGAGAGCCTCGGCGTCGCGCGCGAGCTCTCGCTCGCCGCCGACACGCGCCAGCCGCTGCACCTGATGCACCTCTCCGCGCGCGAGTCGGTCGAGCTGCTCCGCCGCGCGCAGGCGGCCGGCGTGCAGGCGAGCGGCGAGGTGACGCCGCACCACCTGTGCCTCACCGACGAGGCGGTGCGCACCCTCGACCCGAACCTGAAGATGAACCCGCCGCTGCGCTCCGAGCGACGACCGCGCCGCGCTGATCGAGGCGCTGAACGACGGCACGATCGCCGCGATCGCGACCGACCACGCGCCGCACTCGCGCGAGGAGAAGGACGTGCCGTTCGAGGCGGCGCCCGTTCGGCGTCACCGGGCTCGAGACCGCGTTCGCGGCGCTCTACACGTACCTCGTCGAGCCGGGCTCGTGCTCGCTCGAGACGCTGCTCGAGCGGATGTCGGCCGGCCCGGCGCGGATCTTCGGCCTCGACCGGCCGCGGATCGCGGTCGGCGCGCCCGCGAACTTCGTCGCTGCTCGACACCGAGGCGAGCTGGCGCGTGCGCGAGGACCGCTTCCGTTCGCGCTCGGCGAACTCGTGGCTGCTCGGCGAGCGGCTGCAGGGCAAGGTGACGCTGACCGTGGCGGCCGGCCGGGTCGCGCTCGAGCCATGAGCGCGTTCCTCGTGCTCGAGGACGGGACGGTCTTCCGCGGCGAGAGCGTCGGCGCGCCGGGGTCCGCGTTCGGCGAGGCGGTCTTCACGACGGCGATGACCGGCTACCAGGAGGTCGTCACCGACCCGAGCTACTGCGGCCAGATCGTGCTGCTTCACCGCGCCGATGGTCGGCAACTACGGCGTCGCCGAGCACCGCAGCGAGTCGATCGCGGCCGCACGCGCGGCGCCGTCGTGATGCGCGAGGCGCGCGGGCCGGAGTGGACGGACTGGCTGCGCGACACGGCATCCCGGCGCTCACCGGCGTCGACACGCGCGTCGCTCGTGCTGCATCTGCGCGAGCGCGGCGCGATGCGCGCCGCGGTCGTCACCGGCTCCGACGACGTCGACGAGGCACTGCGCGCGGTCCGCGAGCAGCCGTCGATGAACGGCGCGGCGCTCGCCGGGCGCGTCTCGACCCGCGACGCCCTACGTCCACAACGAGGACGGCGCGGTGCGGGTCGCGGTCGTCGACTACGGCGCGAAGCGCTCGATCCTGCGCCGGCTCGCCGGCGCGGGCGCGTCGGTGACCGTCTTCCCGCACGACGTCGACGCGGACACGCTCGCCGCGTTCGACGGCGTGCTGCTCTCGAACGGCCCCGGCGACCCCGAGCCGCTCGACGGCGAGGTCGCTGTCGTCGCGCGAGCTGCTCGGCCGCGTGCCGGTGCTCGGCATCTGCCTCGGCCACCAGCTGCTCGCGCTCGCGACCGGCCTGCGCACGTTCAAGCTCCCGTTCGGCCACCGCGGCGCGAACCACCCCGTCGTCGAGCGCGCGACCGGCCGCGTGCTCGTGACGAGCCAGAACCACGGCTTCGCGGTCGAGGCGAGCGCCGACCGGGCCGTCGACGCACGAGTCGCTCTACGACGGCACCGTCGAGGGCCTCGCCTACCCGGAGCTGCGCGCGCGCTCGGTGCAGTTCCATCCCGAGGCGGGGCCGGGGCCGCACGACGCCTGGTCGATCCTCGCCGACTGGGTCGAGGAGGTGCGCCTTGCCGCGGCGTGACGACCTCGAGTCGATCTGCCTGATCGGCTCCGGCCCGATCGTGATCGGGCAGGCCTGCGAGTTCGACTACGCCGGCTGCCAGGCGCTGAAGGTGCTCCGCGAGGACGGCTACCGGACGATCGTCGTCAACTCGAACCCGGCGACGATCATGACCGACCCCGGCTTCGCCGACCGCACCTACCTCGAGCCGCTCGACCTCGAAGGCGTCGCCGACGTGCTGCAGCGTGAGCGCCCCGACGCGCTGCTGCCGACGATGGGCGGCCAGACGGCGCTCAATCTCGCCCGCGAGCTTCATGAAGCGGGCGTGCTGGACGAGTTGAACGTCGAGCTGATCGGCGCGAAGGTCGACGCGATCGCGCGCGCCGAGGACCGCGAGCTCTTCAAGCAGGCGGTCGAGTCGTGCGGACTGCGCGTGCCGACCTCGCGGATCGTCACCAGCGTCGAGGAGCTGACGGCGTCGGCCTGCCGGCGGTCGTCCGGCCCGCGTTCACGCTCGGCGGGCACGGCGGCGGCTTCGTCTCCACCGTCGAGGAGCTGCACCGCCAGGTCGAGCTCGGTCTCGCCGAGAGCCCGATCGGCCAGGTGCTCGTCGAGGAGTCGGTGCGCGGCTGGGACGAGTTCGAGCTCGAGGTCGTCCGCGACCGCGCCGACAACGTCGTGATCGTCTGCTCGATCGAGAACCTCGACCCGATGGGCGTGCACACGGGCGACTCGGTCACGGTCGCGCCGCAGATGACGCTCTCGGACGAGGCCTACCAGGAGCTGCGCGACGCCGCGATCGCGGTCATCCGCGCCGTCGGCGTCGACACGGGCGGCTCGAACATCCAGTTCGCGCGCGACCGCGACACCGGCGAGCTGCGCGTGATCGAGATGAACCCGCGCGTCTCGCGCTCGTCGGCGCTCGCCTCGAAGGCGACCGGCTATCCGATCGCGAAGGTCGCCGCCAAGCTCGCCGTCGGCTACACGCTCGACGAGATCCCGAACGACCTCACGGGCACGACGCCGGCGAGCTTCGAGCCGACGCTCGACTACGTCGTCGTCAAGTTCCCGCGCTTCGCGTTCGAGAAGTTCCCCGGCGCCGACACGACGCTCGGCACGCAGATGAAGTCGGTCGGCGAGTCGATGGGCATCGGCCGCACGTTCGTCGAGGCGTTCACGAAGGCGCGACGCGGACTCGAGGTCGACCAGGAGTGGCAGCCCGAGAACCTGCACCCGTGGTTCGCCGCCGAGCTTGCCGAGGGATGTGGAGAACTCTCGAAAGCCTTTGCTGAAGCCGATCAGAGCTGTGGAAAGATCGTCTACCGTCGCGTCGACTCGTGCGCCGGCGAGGTCGAGGCGCGCTCGAACTACTTCTACTCGACCCGCGGCGAGGCCGACGAGGGCCCGCCCGAGCCCGGCCGCTCGGTCGTCATCCTCGGCAGCGGCCCGAACCGGATCGGCCAGGGGATCGAGTTCGACTACTGCTGCGTCCACGCGGCGCAGAGCTTCCGCGCGCAGGGCTACGAGGCGGTGATGGTCAACTGCAACCCGGAGACCGTCTCGACCGACTACGACACCTCGGACCGCCTCTACTTCGAGCCGCTCGACGAGGAGGCCGTGCTCGCCGTGCTCGAGCGCGAGCAGCCCGTCGGCGTCTGCATCCAGTTCGGCGGGCAGACGCCGCTCAAGCTCGCGCGCGCGATCGAGCGCGCCGGCTTCCGCATCCTCGGCACGCCGTTCGACGCGATCGACCTCGCCGAGGACCGCGAGCGGTTCGCGCGGCTCGCGGCCGAGATCGGCGTGCGCTGCCCGGAGTGGGGGATCGCGCGCTCTCCCGGCGAGGCCGCGGCGATCGCGGAGCGCATCGGCTACCCGGTGCTCGTGCGGCCCTCGTACGTGCTCGGCGGCCGCTCGATGCGCGTCTGTTACGACGGCGCCGACGTCGAGGCCGCGATGGCCGGCCTCGAGGGCGCCGTGCTCGTCGACCGCTTCCTCGAGAACGCGATCGAGCTCGACGTCGACGCGCTCTGCGACGGCAGCGAGACGTACGTCGCCGCGGTGATGGAGCACGTCGAGGAGGCCGGGATCCACTCCGGCGACTCGTCGTGCGTCCTGCCCGCGCCGTCGGACGACGAGCACGTGCGCGCCCTCGTCCGGCGTCTCGGGCCGGCACTCGGCGTGGTCGGGCTGCTGAACGTGCAGCTCGCGATTCTCGGCGGCGAGGTCTACGTGCTCGAGGTGAACCCGCGCGCGTCGCGGACGGTGCCGTTCGCCTCCAAGGCGATCGGCCTCAATCTCGTCGACGCCGCGTGCCGGCTCGCCGCCGGCGCCTCGCTCGCCGAACTCGGCCTGCCGCCCGAGTCGATCCCGGAGGGCTACCACGTCAAGGCGGCCGTGCTGCCGTTCGCGCGCTTCCCGGGCGCCGATCCCGTTCTCGGCCCCGAGATGCGCTCGACCGGCGAGGTGATGGCGAGCGCCGGCGACTTCGCCTCGGCCTTCGCCAAGGCCGAGCGCGCGGCGGGCCGACGGCTCCCGACCGGAGGCCGCGCCTTCCTCAGCGTCCGCGACCGCGACAAGGCCGCGGTGCTTCCCGTCGCGCGCGCGCTCCTCGAGCTCGGCTTCGAGCTCGTCGCGACCGCCGGCACGGCGCAAGCGCTCGCCGAAGACGGCATCCCGGTCACGCTCGTCGAAAAGGGCACGCCCGTCGTCCACCTCGTCCGCCGTCGCGGCGTCGACCTCGTCGTCAACACGCCGGAGGGCCGGAACGCGCGCACCGACGGCTACGCGATCCGCGAGGCCGCCGTGATCGCGCGCGTGCCGTGCATCACCACGCTCGCGGTTGCGCGGGCGGCCGTCGAGGCGATCGAGAAGGCGCTCGCGGAGCCGGCGCGGACGCTCCAGGAGAGGCATGCCGAGGCGCGAGCCTCGTAGCGTCACCGGAGTCGAGTCGATCGGCCCGTACGCGCTCCTGCGAGTCACTCGCGGCTCGCTCGACCCGGGAGTCCCGGGCCAGTTCTTCATGCTCGAGGCACCGGGTCGCGTGCTGCCGCGGCCGATGTCGCTCTGCCTCGCGCCGCGCGGCGAGCTCGCGTTCCTGATCGACCCGATCGGACCCGGAACGCGTGCGCTCGCGGCGCTCGAGCCGGGCGATCAGATCGCGGTGTTCGGACCGCTCGGAAACGGCTTCCGGCTCGACGTGCCGCGGCCGCTGCTCGTCGGCGGCGGGATCGGGATCGCGCCGCTGCCGTACCTCTCCGAGGCGCTCGACCGCCCGCCGGCCGTGCTCGGCTTCCGCAGCGAACACCATGCCGAGGCCGCAGCCCTCGTCCCGAACGCGGAGGTCGTGATCGACCCGGTGCTCGTCACGGAGGTCATGCCCGAGGGCCGCGACGTGCTCGCGTGCGGCCCGGAGCCGATGCTCGAGGCGGTGCGGGCACTCGCGCCGGCGGCGCAGCTCGCGTGGGAGGCGCCGATGGCCTGCGGCTACGGCGCCTGCTACGGCTGCGTCGTCGAGATCGACGGGCTGCTCGAGCGTCTCTGCGTGGAAGGGCCGGTGCTGTGCTCCTCCTGAACGCGAGCGGCTGCCTCGACGCGCTGACCGCGCCGGAGACGGCGCGGCAACTCGATGCCTTCGTGACGAAGACCGTCACGCCGGAGCCGCGCGAGGGGAACCCGCCCGTGCGGATCGCCGAGACCGAGCACGGGATGCTGAACTCGATCGGGCTCGCCAATCCCGGCCGCGAGCGTTTCCTCGCCGAGACGCTGCCCGCACTCCGCACGCTCGGCGTCCCGCTCTGGGTTTCGGTCGGCGGCTTCTCCGCGGACGAGTACGCCGAGACGTGCGCCCGGCTCGACGACGTCACGATCGAGCTCAACCTCTCGTGCCCGAACGTCGACGAGGCGCCGGAGTCGGCGGCCGAGATCGTCGCCGCGTGCCGCGCGACGACCGACCTGCCGCTTTACGCGAAGCTCTCGCCGGCCGCCTGGGACATCGCCGAGGTCGCGCGCGCGGTCGAGGCGGCGGGCGCCGACGGGCTCTCGCTCGTCAACACGATCCGCGGCCTCGCTCTCGACGAGCGTCTACGGCCACGGCTCTCACGCGCGACCGGCGGCTACTCGGGACCGGCGCTGAAGCCGATCGCGCTCGCCGCGGTCTACGCGTGCCGCCGCGCCACGAGGCTGCCGATCGTCGGCATGGGCGGCGTCCAGACGGGCCGCGACGCGCTCGAGCTCGTCGCCTGCGGAGCGACTCACGTCGCGCTCGGAACCGTGCTCTTCGCCGACCCAGAAGCGCCCGCCCGCGTGCGTGCCGAGCTTGTCGAGGCCGTGGCGGCGGCCGGATTCACCCGGGTCGAGGATGCGTTCTGTGCGGCTCTCGACACCGTTCATATCGCTTGAAAACGGCAAAACGATGCCGGTTGCACGGCGCCGAGAGGTTGTTAGACTGCGGCGCTCATGGTGCCGCCCCAGTCGCAGGTTCAGGCCCCCGTTCGCTCGTTCGATCAGCGGATGGAAGCGCTCAAGAGAGCCAACGACATCCGGGTCAAGCGGGCCCAGCTGAAGAAGGATCTCAAGTCCGGCGACGTCTCGATCGAGGACGTCCTGCGCGACCCGCCCGAATACGTCTCGACAGCAAAGGTGTTCGACATGCTGATGGCGGTGCCGAAGTTCGGCCGCGTGAAGGCGGCCCGGCTGCTGAACCAGTGTCGGATCAGCCAGTCGAAGACGGTCGGCGGCCTTTCGGACCGTCAGCGGCAAGAGCTGATTGGCCTCTTCAACCGTTAGCGGTTCGCTCGTCCACGACCATGGTCCCTCACGAGCGTGAGCGGCCAGACCGCTAGGGGCCGCCGCGTCTTCGTCGTCACCGGCCCTTCGGGCGCGGGCAAGGGCACGATGGTGCAGGCGCTGCTCGAGCGCGTACCGAGCCTGAGGCTCGCCGTCTCGGCCACGACGCGGGCGCGCCGGCCCGGCGAAGAGCAGGGCGTGCACTACCGGTTCCTGTCGAGCGAGGAGTTCGATCACCGGCTCGAGGCCGGCGACTTCCTCGAGTTCGTCGAGTTCCCGTGGGGCCAGCGCTCGGGCACGCTCGCCTCCGAGCTCGACCGGATCACACGCGCCGGGCATGTGCCGCTGCTCGAACTCGAGCTGCACGGCGCCCGCGCCGTCAAGGACAAGGAGCCCGGCGCGGTCACGATCTTCGTGGACGCACCGCTGACCGAGCTCGAGCGCCGGCTACGCGGACGTGCGACGGAGAGCTCGGGCGAGATCGACGACAGGATCGCCCTCGCCGCCCGCCAGAAGGAACTCGCCGATCGCTTCGACTATGTGGTCGAGAACGACGACCGGGAGCGCGCTGCGGACGAGTGCGTCGCGGTTGTCGAACGGGAACTGGCTGCGGCAGCTAGCATGGCCCACCGATGATCCATCCTCGTATCGATCAACTCCTGCTGCAAGTGGACTCGCGCTACGCGCTGGCGATCGTCGCGGCCAAGCGCGCGCGGCAGATCAACAACTATCACCACCAGCTCGGCGAAGGCACGTTCGACGAGTTCGCGCCGCCCCTCGTGCAGTCGCGCTCGAAGAACTACTTGACCATGTCCCTCGAAGAGATCGCCGAGGGCAAGATCAAGTACGAATACAAGAGCGGGTAGGGCGCGGGTGAGAACCTCCGGTTCTCCCCCACGAGCCCCCTCTCCGACACCTGACCGCTCGTAGCTGGCGAACGCCGGCAAAGCCGGCATTCGTGATGGCTCGCGGTGCAGTTGCAGCCCGCAAGGCACAATCCCCTGATGGCGCGGATTCTGCTCGGGGTCACTGGGGGGATTGCTGCCTACAAGGCTTGCGAGCTCACTCGCTTGCTGGTCAAGGCTGGGCACGACGTGGTTCCGCTCGTCACTCCTGGCGCTGAGCGGTTTGTTCGGGCTGAGAGCTTCCTTGCGCTCGCTCGGCGCCCGACGCAGGAGGATCTCTACACGCACCTGACTCGTGGCGACCTGCTCGTGGTAGCTCCGTGCACCGCGAACACGCTGGCGAAACTCGCGCACGGACTCGCCGACAATCTGCCGACCGAGGCGGCGCCTGGCGCACCGCGGGCCCGTGCTGCTTGCGCCGGCGATGAACCCCCGCATGTGGGCCCACGCGGCGACACGCGCGAACGTCGAGTTGCTGCGGGCGCGCGGCGTCGAGTTCGCCGGGCCCGACGAGGGCGAGACCGCCGAGGGCGAGTGGGGTGTCGGCCGGATGGCCGAGCCGGAGGAGATCGCGGCCCGGATCGAGCAGCTGCTCGCGCCCGGGTCGCTTGCCGGCAGACGTGTGCTCGTCACCGCCGGCGGCACGCGCGAGCCGGTCGATGCGGTGCGGTATGTGGGCAACCGCTCGTCGGGTCGCATGGGCGTCGCGCTCGCCGAAGAGGCGCGGCGGCGCGGGGCGGAGGTCGTCCTGCTCGCGGCGAACATCTCGGTCGAGCCGCCGGCCGGTGTCGAGGTCGTCGCGACTCCGACGGCCGCGGAGATGCTCGACGCGGCGGTCGGGGCCGAGTTCGACCTCGCCCTGATGGCCGCCGCGGTGGCCGACTACCGGCCCGCCGCGGCGCTCGCGACGAAGCGTTCGAAGAGCGGCGAGCCCTGGGCGGTCGAGCTCGAGCCGACCACCGACATCGCGCTCCTCCTCGGCGAGCGGAAGCGGCCGGGGCAGGTGCTCGTGACCTTCGGAGCCGACCTCGGCGAAGACGGCCTCGCGCGCAAGCGTCGCATGCTCGAGGAGAAGAACGCCGACCTCGTCGTCTTCAACGATGTCTCGCGCACCGACATCGGCTTCGACGCCGCTGACAACGAAGTCGTGCTCGTGAGCCGCAACGGGGAGCGACGTGTGGCCAAGGCGCCCAAGCAGGCGGTCGCCGCCGCGATCCTCGACGAGGCGGAGACGCTCCTGCGTTGAGCGGTGCGGGCGGCGCATGAGCCGTAGGCTCGACGGAGGCGACAGGGAGCGGAGGCGCCGGCTGTGCCGGCGCCGGAGCGGGCAATGAGCGACGCGTACGAGAACTACCAGGAAGGCCGCCGCCGGCTGAAGAAAGGGATGCCCGCCCAGGCGACCGTCGTGCTCGAGAAGGCGAAGCGCCTCGAGCCCGCGAAGGCGTCGATCCGCGAGGCGCTCGGGATCGCCTACTTCCGGCTTTCCCGCTGGCAGGAGGCCGAGGCGGAGTTCCGCGCCGTGCTCGACCTGTCACCGACCGACGACTACGCGCACTACGCGCTCGGCCGCGCCCTCGAGAAGCAGGGCCGCCAGGCCGAGGCGAACGGCCACTACAAGCTCGCCAGCTCGATGGTCCCGAACAGCCGGCACTACGCGGCGCGGATCCGCGAGCTCGGGTAGCGCGTTGCGGGCAGTTCTCCAGCGCGTCGCCCACGCCCGCGTAACCCCGGGCGGCGAGATCGGCCCGGGCCTCTGTGTGCTGCTCGGTGTGGCCGGCACCGACAACGAGGCGGTCGCTGACCGGCTCGCGGGCAAGGTCGCCCGGCTGCGCATCTTCGAGGGCGCCGACGGAAAGTTCGACCGCTCGCTGCTCGACACCGGCGGGCCGGCGCTCGTCGTCTCGCAGTTCACGCTCATCGCCGACACGCGCAACGGAAACCGCCCGAGCTTCTCCGAGGCGGCCCGGCCGGAGCAGGCCGGGCCCCTCTACGAGCGCTTCGCCGCCGCCCTGCGCGACCTCGGAGTCCCGGTCGTGACCGGCGTCTTCGGAGCCCGGATGGAGCTCGAGCTGATGAACGACGGTCCGGTCACGATCGTGCTCGACCAGGAGCCGCCCCGGGCGGGATAGGCCGATTGGACGAGTCGCTTGCTATCCTCCCGAAACCACATTTCACCGGCTTCACGAAATGGGCGCGGCGCGCCCGTTTTTTTGGACGAGCGCCACCGCGTCGCAGGTGGGACACATGGCAATGGGTGTTCACGACAAGGAGAAAACGCTGTACAGACAGGTTGCGCAGCAGGTCGAAGCAGGGATCCCCGGCGTCGAGGTGCTGGCGCTCGAGCTGACCGGCCGTGAGCGCTTTCGCGTCTACGTCGACCATCCATCAGGGGTCGACCACGCCCTCTGTGCACAGGTGACGAGCATCCTGCGGCCCTATTTGGACGAGTACTCGGTCGAGGTCTCCTCGCCGGGGTTCGACCGGCCGCTGCGGACGCGCGCGCATTTCGAGCGCGCGGTCGGCCGCCAGGTGAAGCTGAAGACCGCCGACCTGCACCGTCGCGGCGAAGTCGTCTCGGCGGGTGAGCGCTCGCTGAGCCTCCAGCAGGCGTCGGGCGAGCCGCTCGAGATCGCCTACGACCAGATCGTGCGAGCGAATCTGATCGACGAAGGGTAAGGAGCCCAGCATGATTCAGGAGTCAGCATGACTCAGGAGATAGTCGAGGCCGTTCGCGAGATCGAGCGCGAGAAGGGGATCGAGACGGGCACGCTGGTGGCCGCGCTCGAGGATGCGCTGCTCGCCGCCTACAAGAAGACGCCGGGAGCATCGCGTCACGCCACGGTCAAGCTCGACGACCTCGGCGACTTTCGCGTGTTCGCAATCGAGTTGCCCGAGGAGCTCGAGGTACGCCTGCTCGAGGATGCGCGTGAGCGCGCAATCGACGAGCTCGAGCGGATCGAGGAGGAGACGGGCGAGAAGAACCACACGTTGCTCACCGACGACGACCTCGATGTCGACTGGTCGCAGGTGCCGGAGGAGCAGATCAAGCGCGAGGACGTGACGCCCGACAACTTCGGACGCATCGCGGCGCAAACGGCAAAACAGGTCATCTTGCAGCGGATTCGCGAAGCCGAGCGCGAGATGATGTACGACGAGTACATCGACCGCGTGAGCGAGGTCGTCACCGGGATCGTCCAGCAGGCAGGCGACCGCAACAACGTGCTGGTCGACCTCGGCAAGGTCGAGGCGCTGCTGCCGCGATCCGAGCAGGTCGACGGCGAGCGCTACGAGCAGGGCTCGCGGATCAAGGCGGTGATCACCGAGGTGCGCACAGGGACGAAGGGCCCGCAGGTGATCCTCTCGCGCCGCGACCCGGAGCTGATCAAGACGCTCTTCGAGCTCGAGGTGCCCGAGATCGCCGACGGCCTCGTCGAGATCCGCGGCGTCGCGCGCGAGCCGGGCTACCGGTCGAAGATCGCAGTCGAGTCGCACGCCCAGGGCGTGGATCCCGTGGGCGCATGCGTTGGCCCCAGGGGCTCGCGCGTGCGCATGGTCGTCTCGGAGCTGCGCGGCGAGAAGATCGACATCATCCCCTGGAACCCCGAGCCGGCCCGGTTCGTCGCGAAGGCGCTCTCGCCGGCGCGCGTGCGCGAGGTCTACCTCGACGACGAAGGCAAGGAGGCGACAGTGGTCGTCCCTGACGACCAGCTCGCCCTCGCGATCGGCAAGGAGGGCATGAACGCTCGTCTTGCCCACCGGCTGACGGGCTGGAAGATCGACATCGTCAGCGACACCGAGTTCGCCCAGCAGGAGGCCCAGGCGGCCTACGGCGGCGGCGAGCCGGGTGACGAGGGCGACACGTCCGGCCGTTGCGCGGCGATCCTCTCGAACGGCAAGCGCTGTCCCAATGCCTCCCTTCCAGGCTCCAAGTACTGCGGCGTCCCGACGCACCAGGCGCTTGCGACGCTGGAACCGGCCGGCGACGACGCGAACCTCGTCGTGACCGAGTCCGAGCCCGAGCTCGAAGCGCTGGCCGACGAGATCGCCTCCGACGCAGTAACCCTCGACGGCGCCGTGCTCGGCGAGCCTGAGCCGGGCGAGGTGTTCCCGGCCGGGCCGGGCGACGCGCCGGTCGACGGCCCCGACGAGACGCTCGAGACCGGCGGTGCGCCTGTGATGCGGGTCGAGGACGACCCGAACGATGGCATTCCAATCGAACACGTGCCGATCGAGATCATCCCGGCGATCGAGGAAGAGGCCGAGGAAGACGAATAATCCGATCAGAACCTGTGCGGGGTGTGGCCGCAGGGCGCCGCAAGGGGAGCTTCAGCGCTTCCACGCGGTGGACGGGCTGCTCGCGCCGGGTGTGGGCACGGGGCGCGGCGCGTACACCTGCCGCCGCCTCGCCTGCTTCGAGCGCGCAAGCGCCCACCGTGCTTTCAACCGAACGCTGCGCCGGACCGTCGGCATCGACCCCGATCTCGCGCGGCTCTACACTTGAGGACTCATGCCAGGCGGTAGACCAATCAGACCGAGAGGTGGCGGCGGCCCGGGGAACCGGAAGCGTCGCGTCGTGATCGAAGGCGGCGGCGGGCGCCCGGGCGCGGGCCAGCGCCAGCGTCCCGGCGATCGCCCCGTCGAGCGCGGGCCGAGGACGCCGCGCGAGGTCGTTCCGCCCACCGGGCCGGTCACCGTCGAGTCCGGCGTCACGCTCCGCGACTTCTCGCAGGCACTCGGAATCTCGATGCCGCAGATCATCAAGATGCTGATGGCGCTCGGCCAGATGAAGACGGCAACGCAGTCGCTCTCCGACGAGGAAGTCGAGCTGATCGCGACCGAGCTCGAGCGCGAGGTGACGATCAAGCACGCGGGCGAGGAGGAGGCCGAGCCGGAGTTCTACGACGACGCGGAGGAGGCGCTCGAGGCGCGCCCGCCGGTCGTGACGATCATGGGTCACGTCGACCACGGCAAGACGACGCTGCTCGACGCGATTCGCGAGACCGCCGTGGTCGAGACCGAGGCCGGCGGGATCACCCAGCACATCGGCGCCTACCAGACCGAGGTCGCCGGCCGGAAGATCACCTTCCTCGACACACCCGGCCACGAGGCCTTTACCGCCATGCGCGCCCGCGGCGCGAAGGTGACCGACATCGCGGTGCTGGTGGTGGCCGCCGACGACGGCGTGATGCCGCAGACCAAGGAGTCGATCTCGCACGCACGCGCGGCCGACGTGCCGATCGTCGTCGCCGTGAACAAGCTCGACCTGCCCGATGCGAACCCCGACCGCGTGCTCGCCGAGCTCGCGACCGAAGGGCTCCAGCCCGAGGAGTGGGGCGGCACGACGCAGGTCGCGCGGGTCTCCGCGAAGCAGCGCGAAGGGCTCGACGACCTGCTCGAGCGCATCCTCCTCGTCGCCGACGCCGAGCTGATTCTGAAGGCGAACCCGAACACCGAGGCCTCCGGTCCGATCATCGAGTCGAGGCTCGACGTCGGCCGCGGCCCGGTCGCGACGATGCTCGTGCATCGGGGCACGCTCAAGGTCGGCGACGCGATCGTCGCCGGCGACGCGTGGGGTCGGGTGAGGGCGCTGCACGACTACAGCGGCGAGCGGCTCGACGACGCGCGCCCGGGCGATCCGGTGGAGATCCTCGGCTTCGACAAACCGCCGCAGGCCGGTGAGGTCGCCCACGTGGTCGAGAACGACCGCCGAGCGCGCGACCTCGCGCACCAGCGCGGCGAGCGGCTGCGGCGCGAGGCGCTGGCGAAGCAGTCGAGCCGCGGCGTCTCGCTCGAGAAGCTCTTCGAGCAGATGCAGGTCGGCGCCGTGCAGGATTTGAACATCGTCATCAAGGCGGACGTGCAGGGGTCGATCGAGGCGATCGTCGGCGAACTGGCGAAGATCCAGCACCCGGAGGTGCGCGTCCACGTCATCCACACCGGCGTCGGCGGGATCACCGAGAACGACGTCAACCTCGCTGCCGCGTCGAACGCGATGGTGGTCGGCTTCAACGTGCGGCCATCCTCCGAGGCCAGGCAACTCGCCGAACGGCAGGGGATCGAGATCCGCCAGTACCGCGTCATCTACGAGCTGACCCAGCAGATCGAGCAGGCGCTCGTCGGCATGCTCTCACCGGTCGAGACCGAGGCCGTCATCGGCGAGGTCGAGGTTCGCGCGCTCTTCAAGGTCTCGCGGCTCGGCACGATCGCCGGCTGCATGGTGACGAGCGGCCTCGTCCGCCGGAACGCGAACGTACGCCTCTTCCGAGACGGCACGCGCATCCACGAGACGACGATCGCGCAGCTCAAGCGTTTCAAGGACGACGCCCGCGAGGTGACCGAGGGCTTCGAGTGCGGCATCCTGCTCGAGGGCTTCAACGACCTCCGCGAGGGCGACATCTTCGAGATCTACGAGACGCGCGAGGTCGAGCGGACGTCGCTCGACGCGACGGTTTCAGGCGCGCAAGCATCCGCGACGGCGAGTGGAAAGCCCGGCACGGTGCGAATCGACGAGCCGTAGGCGCTGTGACCTCCTCCGGCTTCGTCGCGATCCTCGCGGTGGAGCTGCACTTTCCGGCGGTCGGGTCGCTCAAGGGCAAGCGAAAGCACGTGCTCTCGGCGAAGGCGCAGCTGCAGAACCGCTTCGGCGCCTCGGTGGCCGAGGTCGACCACCACGAGCTCTGGCAGCGTGCCGCGCTCACCGCCGCATTCGTCGCGCGCGAGGCGCGGCAGGCCGAGGATCTCGCCGCCCAGGCGGAACGCTGGCTCGGCGGCCAGGACTGGGTGCTCGTCTCGGCCCGCCTCGACCTCGTTTCGCCCGAGGACTTGGCGTAGGTTCGGATCGGCATGAGCGACCGGATGCGGCGTGTGAACGAAGCCGTGCGGGCCGTGGTCGCGGAAGCGATCGGCGAGCTGAAGGATCCCCGGATCGGGCTGGTCACGGTCACGGGCGTCTCGGTCTCGCGCGACCTGCGCGAGGGGACGGTCTACGTCGCGGCGCATGGCAGCGAGAAGAAGCAGCAGGCGACGCTCAAGGGCCTCGACTCGGCGCACGCGTTCCTCCAGGCGAGGGTCGCACGCGAGTTGAGACTCAAGAGGACTCCGCACCTTTCATTTGAATACGATCAGTCTGTCGAGCGGGGTATGCGCATGACGAAGCTGATCGACGAGCTGACGCCGGGGGGCGCTCCAGATGACACACCAGGAGACGCAGGAGACAACCAGGGTGTCTGACCTCGAGGCGGTTGTCGGCGCGCTCAACGCGCACGATCGCTTCCTCGTCGTGACGCACGAGAATCCCGACGGCGACGCGCTCGGCTCGATGCTCGCGCTGACGCTCGGGTTACGGGCGCTCGGAAAGGATGCCCTGATGTACCTCTCCGGCACGGCGCCGCTCCCGGCCGAGTTCGAGTTCCTGCCGCTCGGCGACCTGCTTCGCGAGCTCCCGGACGACATCGGCGACGCGTCCTGCTCGCGGTCGACTGCGCGAACGCGCGACGGATCGGGCAGGACCCGGCGATCCTCGACCAGGCGAAGGTCGTCGTCGACGTCGACCACCACCACGACAACACCCGTTTCGGCTCGTCCAACCTGATCGTCGCCGACGCATCGTCGACCGCGGAGATCGTCCGAGACCTTCTCCGGGAGCTGGGCGTATCGCTGACGCCGGAGATCGCCGAGGCGCTGTACGTCGGCCTCGTCACCGACACCGGCCGATTCCAGTACTCGAACACGACGCCGAAATCACTGCGCCTCGCGGCCGAGCTGATCGAGGCGGGAGCGGACGTCCACGGAATCTTTCGCAGCGTCTACGAGACGGTGCAGTTCGCGAAGCTCAAGCTGCTCGCACGCGCCCTCGATCGGGCGCGGCTGTACGAGGGCGGCCGACTCGTGATCTCGTTCCTGCTACGGGACGACTTCGACGAGGTCGGCGCCGAGGAACCGTACTCGGAGGGAATCATCGATTACCTCCGCCAGGCCGAAGGCGCGCAGATGGTCGGATTGATCCGCGAGCCGCCGGGCGACGGCGGGCCGACGCGACGGATCTCGCTCCGCTCGAGCCAGGACGAGGTCGACGTCTCGGCGGTCGCGCGCAAGGCGGGAGGCGGCGGCCACCGGCAGGCAGCGGGATTCTCGAGCGAGGACTCGATCGAGGAGATCGCCGACTTCATCCGGCGCGAGTTCGTCGCCTCGACCGGCGGCGTGGGAGTTGCCGATGCCGCCGCGGGCGAGTAAGCCGGTCGGAATCGCCCTTATCGACAAGCCGGCGGGCCCATCCTCGTTCGCGCTCGTCGCCGAGTTGCGACGGCGAACAGGCGCGCGCACCGGGCACACGGGCACACTCGACCCGTTCGCGACCGGCCTGCTCGTGCTCATGTCGGGCGCGGCCACGCGGCTCGCGCCGTGCTTCGTCGGCCTGGACAAGCGCTACGTGACGGACGTCGACCTGACCGCGACGACCACGACGGGCGATCCCGAGGGCGAGTCCGTCGAGCGGCACGACGCGCCCTCGCCGGAAGAGCTCGAGGCGCTGCTCGACGGGCTCCGCGGCGAGGTCGAGCTGCCGATCCCGGCCGCCTCCGCGGTGAAGATCGGCGGCGAGCGCGCGTACAAGCTGGCGCGGCAGGGCACCGTGGTGAAGATGCCGCTGCGGCGCTCGCAGGTCTATGCACTGGACGTGCTCGCCTACGGCGAGGACAGCGTCACGCTGGAGCTGCACGTGAGCTCGGGGACCTACGTGCGCTCGCTCGCCCAGGCTCTCGGCGGTCATTGCCGGACGCTGAGGCGGACGGCCGTCGGCTCGTTCCGGGTGGAGGAGGCCGATTCCGAGCGGCTGCTGCCGGTCGCCGAGGCGCTGGCGCGGCTGCCGCAAGCGGCCGTCGCGCGAGTGCCCGAGGAGGTCCGCGCACGCGTGCTCGCGGCCGATGCGGAGGCGCCTGAGTGAGGGTCGCGCACTCCCCGGGCGAGCTCGAGCGGCAACCGCGGGCGGTCGCGATCGGCACGTTCGACGGCGTCCACATCGGTCATCGCGCGGTCGTACGCACAGCGATCGAGGCGGGCCCGCTGCCGACGGTGGTGACGTTTCACCCGCATCCCCGGGAGGTGCTCGGAAACCAGGTGGCGCTCCTCGCCACGCTCGAGCGGCGCCTCGAGCTGCTGGCCGAGGCGGGGGTGGAGGAGACACTCGTCGTCGAGTTCACGCCGGAGGTGGCGGCGCTCGACCCCGAGGAGTTCGTCCGCTCGTACCTGGCGGCGATCGGGGCGGAGCTCGTGGTCGCCGGCGCGACCTTCCGCTTCGGTCGAGCCCGCGCCGGCGACCTGGCCGTGCTGGAGCGACTCGGACTCCGAACGCGCGTGGCTCGGCAGGTCGAAGGAGTCTCCTCGACGCGGATCCGGCAGCTCGTCTCGGCCGGCGACGTGCGCGGGGCTGCGCCACTGCTCGGCCGCCCGGTCGAGGTCGAGGGCACGGTCGTCTCGGGCGAGGCACGCGGCGGCACGCTCGGCTTCCCGACCGCCAACCTCCGCACCGACCCGACCCTGCTCGTGCCGGAGTTCGGCATCTACGCCGGCGCCACGCGCGATCATCGCGCGGCGATCTCGATCGGCGTCAACCCGCACTACGGCGGCGCCGAGCGGAAGATCGAGGTCTTCCTGCTCGACTTCGAGGGCGATCTGTACGGCGAGCGGCTGGTGGTCGAGCTCTGGGACCGGCTGCGCGACGAGGCGGCGTTCGCGAGCGAGAGCGAGCTCGTCGCCCAGATCGCCCGCGACGTCGCCGCCACGCGCGCCGCAACCCGACCGACGACCTAGGAAGCAGGAAGTCACGCGGAACGGGTGATTGCTACCCTACGCGGCGACCTTCGTCCCGGCCGTGCGCGTCTTCCTTGCGCGGCGTTCGCTGGGATGTCGGCGACGTCACAACGAGGAGGTTGGATGGCCCTCACCAAGGAAGCCAAGCAGGAAGCGACGAAACGGTTCGGCAAGAGCGATGTGGACACGGGCTCGCCCGAGGTTCAGATCGCAATGTTGACCGAGCGCATCAACGGTCTCACCGAGCATCTGCGGACGCACGCGAAGGATCACTATTCGCGACGCGGCCTGCTGAAGCTCGTCGGCCGGCGCCGCCGGTTTCTGAACTACCTGCAGAAGAAAGATGTCGAGGGCTATCGCGCCCTCATCAAGGAGCTCGGCCTACGCCGGTAGCTCCCTAGCCCCGGAGGGTGGAAGTTTGAGCGAGCCCCCGCGCACGGGGCTGACTCAAACCTCCACCCTTCACAAGCACAGTGGAGGCAGAGAGAGAATGAGCATTATCGAAGGCGAGCCGCAGGCGACGCCGGTTTCCGTGACCCTCTCGGTTGGTGGCAAGGACGTCACCTTCGAGACGGGCAAGCTCGCCAAGCAGGCAGACGGCGCCGTCGTCGTCCGCTCCGGCGACACCATGGTCCTCGCAACAGCACAGGGGCGGACAGAAGGTCGCGAAGGCGCCGACTTCTTCCCGCTCACGATCGACGTCGAGGAGCGCATGTACGCCGCGGGCAAGATCCCCGGCGGCTTCTTCAAGCGCGAGGGGCGCCCGACCGAACGGGCGATCCTGACCGCGCGCATGATCGACCGCCCGATCCGGCCCCTGTGGCCGAAGGGCTACCGCAACGAGGTCCAGTGCATCGCGACTGTGCTCTCAGCGGACCTGATCACCTCGCACGACATCCTGGCGATCAACGGCGTCTCGGCGGCGCTGATGATCTCGCCGATGCCCTTCCTCGGCCCGATCGGGGCCGTGCGGATCGGGCTCATCGAAGGCGAGCTGGTCGTCAACCCGACGCTCCCGGAATCGCAGGAGGGAGGAGGCGCGCTCGATCTGATCGTCGTCGGCACGAAGCATGGGCTGACGATGGTCGAAGCGGGCGCCGACCAGGTCCCCGAGGCGACGCTGCTCGAGGCACTCGACATCGCGCAGGCCGAGATCGTCAAGCTCTGCGAGGCGCAGGAGGAACTCCGCTCGAAGGCCGGCAAGCCGAAGTGGCTCGACCCGGCCGTCACCGAGGAGATCGACACGAGGTACGGCGAGGACATCGTCTCGCACCTTCGCCAGCGCGGTCTGCACGAGGGCGCCGCCGCCGTCGCCGACATCCTCGAGCGCGAAGCCGGCAGGCTCTCGATGGAGTCGACCGAGGAGCACGTCGTCCGCGAGCTCCAGGTGCGGATGTCGCTCGCCCAGGTGCTCGAGAAGAAGCGCTCCGCGGTCGTCGAGGCCCCGGTGCGCGAGCAGTTCGAGGCCGATCTGCGGGCGCTGACCGAGGCCGAGCAGGACTCGAAGGAGCTGAGGTCGGCCAAGCAGCACCTCCTCTACGAGCGCATCGTCGAGGGCGTCTCGCTGCCGTTCCCGATCGGCCCGGACACCGCTGGCGACGCAGTCGTGAAGGACTCGCTGACCAAGCACTACGTCAAGAAGGCGGCCGAGGCGATCTACAAGGACCTCGTCCGCAAGAAGATCGCGGTCGAGAAGCGGCGTCCGGACGGCCGGTCCGAGCAGGAGATCCGCCAGATCACCTGCGAGGTGTCGGTCAGCCCGCGCACGCACGGCTCGGGCCTCTTCACCCGCGGCCAGACGCAGATCATGTCGCTGCTCACCCTCGGCACCGCCAAGGAGGGCCAGCGGATCGACGACCTGTCGCTCGAGAAGGACCGCCGGTTCATGCACCACTACAACTTCCCGCCGTTCTCGGTCGGGGAGACGGGGCGCATGACCGGCCCGAGGCGCCGCGACATCGGCCACGGGGCGCTCGCCCAGCGGGCACTCGAGGCGATCATTCCGGACGCCGTCGACTTCCCGTACACGATCCGCATCGTCTCGGAGACGCTCGAGTCGAACGGCTCGTCGTCGATGGGCTCGGTCTGCGGCTCGACCCTCGCCCTGATGGACGCAGGCGTGCCGATCAAGGCGCCCGTGTCGGGCATCGCGATGGGCCTCGTCAAGGAGGGCGACGACTACGTCATCCTCACCGACATCCAGGGTGCGGAGGATCACCTCGGCGACATGGACTTCAAGGTCGCCGGCACCCGGGAAGGCATCACCGCACTCCAGATGGACATCAAGATCACCGGCGTCTCGCGCGAGATCATGGAGCGGGCCCTCACGCAGGCGAAGGAGGCTCGCGTGGCGATCCTCGACCGCATGCTCGAGGCGATCGGCGAGCCGCGCACTGAGCTCGCCGGCCACGCGCCGCGGATCTCGACCGTCCAGATCAACCCCGAGTACATCGGCATGGTGATCGGCAAGGGCGGCGAGACGATCCGTTCGCTCGAGGCCGACTACGACGTGCAGATCGACATCGAGGAGGACGGCACGATCCTCGTCTACGCGACCGAGGGCGAAAAGGGCGACGCCGCGATCGCTGCGATCACGGCCCTGACGAAGGACCCGGAGGTCGGCGACGAGTTCACCGGCAAGGTCGTCAAGACGACCGACTTCGGCGCGTTCGTCGAGCTGAAGAAGGGCACCGACGGGCTGCTGCACGTCTCGAACGTCGGCCCAGGCCGCGTCAACCACATCGAGGACGTGATCCAGCGCGGCGATGTCCTCGACGTGATCGTGCAGGAGGTCGACAAGGCGCGCGGCCGGATCGGGCTCAAGCTGGTCCAGAAGCACGAGGACGGCAAGCTCGTGTCGCCCGAGGAACTCGTCGAACGGGCAAAGGACGCCCCGCCGCGCGAGCCGCGCGACGAGCGACCGCGCCGTGACGGCGACCGCGGCCGCGGCGGCGGCCGGGGCGGGCCGCGCCGCGACCGCGAAGGCGCAAGCTCAGGCGGCTAGACGGAACGACGTACGCGCCCGATCGGGTGCGGAGTCCGGTGAGGGGCGGCTTCGGCCGCCCCTCGCTGTTTTCGGGATCGCGTACGCGGTGAGGTGGTCGCACACCGCCAACGCGCAAGGCTTGGCGCCGGTCCGCGCGCCGCGGTGGTCCCATCCCCAGCCCCCGCCCGCCCAGGGGAAAGAAGAACCGTGTCGCGCCAGCCTACGGCGCGACGCGTGACGCCCGTGTGACAGGATCGGTGCCGATTGCGTGCCTCTTCGTCCACGGCGTCCGCGGTCGCTGCGGCCATGTGCTCGCTCGAGCCCGGACGCGTACGATCCCCCCGTGCAGAACTGGGTGCTGACCGAGCTCGACTCCGGCGAGCGCGTGATCTCGGAGCGGCTCGACCACGTGCGCTCGGTGACCGTCGGCTACTGGATCGGCGCCGGGTCGCGCGACGAGACGGACGCGAAGGCCGGCGTCTCGCACTTCATCGAGCACCTGCTCTTCAAGGGCACGCCCCGGCACACTGCCCTCGAGATCGCCGAGATCTTCGACGGACTCGGCGGCGAGCTGAACGCCGCTACCTCGCGCGAGCACACGGTCGTCTACGCGCGCGTCCCCGACAACCATCTCGAGACCGCGCTCGACGTGATGGGGGACATGGTCTTCTCGCCACGCTTCGACGAGCTCGAGACCGAGCGCGAGGTCGTGCTCGAGGAGATCGCGATGTACGAGGACACGCCGCAGGAGCTCGTCCACGACCTGATCGCCGAGGCCGTCTTCGGCTCGCACCCGCTCGGTCGGCCGGTGATCGGCACGGCCGAGGTGATCTCGTCGGTTTCGCGCCGCTCGATCCAGAGCTACCACCGCTCGATGTACGTCCCCGCGAACATCGTCGTCGCAGCCGCCGGCAACCTCGATCACGACCGGCTCGTCGAGCTCGTCCAGCGCTCGGTCGATCGTCGCAGCGAGACCTCGGAAGGGAAGCTGAGGGTACGCCCGCCGCTCGTGCGCGCGCCGGAGCCCGGCCGCCGCTTCCAGCGCAAGGACACTGAGCAGTACCACGTCTGCCTCGGCGCTCCGGGCGTTTCGCGCTCCGACCGCCGCCGCTTCGCAGCCTCGATCCTCGACGCGATCCTCGGCGGCTCCGCGTCGTCGCGGCTCTTCCAGGAGATCCGTGAGAAGCGTGGCATGGCGTACGCGGTCTACAGCTTCCTCTCGGAGTACGCGGACACGGGCCAGATCGGGATCTACGTGGGCACGCGCGAGGACAACCTCGCCGGCGCACTCGCGATCGCGGCCGAGCAGATCGCCGACATCGCGGCCGGCGGGCTGCGCGAGAGCGAGCTGCAGCGCGCCAAGGAGAACCTGAAAGGGCGCGTCCTGCTCTCGATGGAATCGACCTCGACCCACATGAACCGCCTCGGCAAGTCGCTGATCACCGACTCGGAGATCCTCTCGCTCGATCGGATCGTCGCCGAGGTCGACGCGGTCGAGGCGGAGGCCGTGTGCGAGCTGGCGGCGCTGCTGCTTGCACCCGAGCGGCTCTCCGCGGCGGGCATCGGCCCGAGTGAGGAGCGGTTCATCGAAGCGCTCGAAGGTGTTTCGCCGACGCTCGCCCGCGCCGCGTGAACGTCCTTTTGAACGGGTATTCGCCGCCGTCTCCGGCGATGGGCAAGGTCGGCGCCGTGCTCGGGCCGTACCTCGAGGCGATCGGCCATCGCCTGGTCGGCTCGGAGGAGGCCGCCGACGCCATGGTCGACTTCACGACACCGGACGCGGTGGTGCCGAACATCCGGCGCGCGCTCACCGCCGGGGTGCCGTGCATCGTCGGGACGAGCGGCTGGGACACCGCCGAGGTGGACGAGGCTCGCCCGCGGCGCGGGGCTGCCCGTTCTCTTTGCGCCGAACTTCGCGATCGGCGCGGTGCTGATGATGCGGTTCGCGAGGGAGGCCTCGGCGTACTTCGACGCGGCCGAGATCATCGAGCTCCACCACGAGACGAAGCTCGACGCACCGTCCGGGACGGCGAAGGCGACCGCGGAGGGGATGCGTGGCGAGGTGGTGATCCATTCGGTGCGCCTTCCCGGGCTCGTCGCCCACCAGGAGGTGATCCTCGGCGGGCCGGGGCAGACGCTGACGATCCGCCACGACACGACCTCCCGCGAGGCGTTCGCGCCGGGCGTCCGGCTCGCGCTCGAGAAGCTCGGCGAGCTTCCGGCCGGCGTCACGGTCGGCCTCGACGCCCTGCTCTGAACGCGCTCGTCGAGGAGCGGATCCGTGTGGGGGAGGTCGAGCTCTCGCTCCTCCGGCCGCGCGAGCCCGAGGCGCTGCTCGACGAGGAGGCCTTCGCCGATGACGAGTTCATGCCGTACTGGGCCGAGCTGTGGCCCGCCGGGCTCGCGCTCGCACGTGCGCTGCCCGAGCGGCTCGATGGTCTCCGCGTCGTCGAGCTCGGCTGCGGCCTCGGCGTGCCGTCGCTCGTCGCGGCGGCGCGCGGCGCCGACGTCACCGCGATCGACTGGGCTCCGGAGGCGATCGAGCTGCTGCGCGAGAACGGCGCTCGCAACGGCATCGCCCTAGGAACCACCGTCGCCGACTGGCGTACGTTCGACGGTGAGTACGACCTCGCCCTGGCAGCGGACGTCCTCTACGAGGAGCGCAACGTCGAGCCGCTGCTCGAGCTCTTGCCTCGGGTGGCGCTGGAGGTGCTGCTTGCGGAGCCCGGCCGGCCCCACGCGGCCGCGTTCCTCGCCGGCGCGCGCGAGCGCTGGCTCGTCGCGGGCGCCGGCGAGCGCGTGTACCGCCTCACCCAAGCGACGCGAGCGCGTCCGCCGGTTCCGCCGGGTGCTTGAGCACTTCGCGGCGTGGCGCTGAGGGCGCCACACGGCGAGCATCGCCCGCTCGATACGATCGCGCAGATGCTCGGCGGCGTGCTCACCGCAATCGCGACGCCCTTCGACGAGGGCGGCGGGATCGACTTCGACGCGTTCCAGCGCCTCGCGCAGCATCTCGTGGACAACGGCTCGGACGGGATCGTCGTCTCCGGCACGACAGGCGAGTGCCCGACGCTCACCGACGCCGAGCGACTCGATCTCGTCCGGGCGGCGATCGAGGCGGTCGGCGAGCGCGCGACGGTGGTCGCCGGCACCGGCACGTACTCGACCGCCCACTCGGTGCACCTGACCGAGCAGGCCCACGAGGTCGGCGCCGACGCGGTCCTCGTCGTCACGCCGTACTACAACAAGCCGCCGCAGCGCGGCATCGTCGCGCACTTCGAGGCGGTTGCCCGGGCGACCGACCGGCCGATCGTCGTCTACAACATCCCGAGTCGCGTCGTTGTCAACATCGAGCCGGAGACGATCTCGCGCCTCGCCGAGATCGAGAACGTGCGAGCGGTGAAGCAGGCCCACGACGACCTGAACGAGGCGCGACACATCGTCGAGGCGGGTCTCGACCTCTACGCGGGGGACGATCCCCTGCTGCAGCCGTTCCTCGAGCTCGGCGCCGTCGGCGGGATCTGCGTCCACACGCACGTCGTCGGGCCGCAGGTCGCCGAGCAGGTACGGGCCGTGCGCGAGGGAGACCTCGAGCGGGCACGCCAGATCGACCGGGAGCTCGCGCCGGTCTACGAGCTGCTTCGCGTGACCACGAACCCGATTCCGATCAAGGCCGCGCTGAACCTGCTCGGCCACGACGCCGGTGGATACCGGCTGCCGCTCGTACCGCCGACCGACGCCGAGCTGGCGCAGATCCGCAGTTGCCTTGCCCGCCTCGGGCTTTGGTCGCCGCGTAAGCCGCCGCAGGAAGCTACGCCAGCGAGGGCACGTGGTGGCGGTCATGCCGCCCTACCACGTCCAGCCGCCGCGTAGCCCGTTGTAAATCGTCCGCATGCAGGTAGTTCTTGCCGTTGGCCCCCCGGCGTGCCACCCTCGAAAGGGTGATTTGTTCACAGCCTGTGCGGAACTGCACACAGGTTGTGGAAAACTCGGCCGGACGATCCTCGCCGTATGCTTGCGCGGATGACGGACTCGGTGTTGCGGGTGATCCCGCTCGGCGGCCTCGGCGAGGTCGGCAAGAACATGACCGTGTTCGAGATCGCCGGAGCAGAGGCTCGTCGTCGACGCGGGGCTCGCGTTCCCGCGCGACGAGCACCTCGGCGTCGACCTCGTCCTTCCCGACTTCGGCTACCTGCGAGGATCGCGACGTGCTCGCCGTCGTGCTCACGCACGCGCACGAGGATCACGTCGGCGCGCTGCCGTACCTCCTGCGCGAGGTCAAGGTTCACGAGGTGTGGGCGACTCGCCTCACGCTCGGGATGATCGGCTCGAAGCTCGACGAGCACGGCCTCCAGCGCTCGACGGAGCTGCGCGAGATCGACCCGGAGGGCCCGCCGCTCGACCTCGGCCCGTTCCGCCTCGAGTTCGTGCGGATGGCGCACTCGGTTCCGGACGCCGTCGGCATCGCGATCGAGACTGCCGCGGGCCGCGTCTTCCACACCGGGCGACTGGAAGCTCGACCACACGCCGGTCGACGGGCTGCGCACCGACGTCGGCAAGCTCGCCGAGCTCGGCAACCGCGGCGTCGACCTGCTGCTCGGGCGACTCGACGAACGCCGAGCGGCCCGGCTTCACGCGCTCCGAGCGCGTCGTCGGCGAGGCGTTCCGCCAGATCATCCCGCAGCGAACCGGCCGCGTCCTGATCACCTCGTTCGCCTCGAACATCCACCGGATGCAGCAGGCGATCGACGTCGCGGCGGAGGTCAACCGCAAGGTGGCGGTGATCGGCCGCTCGATGAAGAAGAACCTGAACATCGCGCGCAACCTCGACTACGTGCGCGCGCCGGACGACATCCTCGTCCGACCGGAGGACCTCGACGACCTCGAGCCCGGGCGGCAGCTGATCCTCTGCACGGGCTCGCAGGGCGAGCCGCTCTCGGCGCTGACGCGGATCGCCTACAACGACCATCCCGCGGTGCGCGTCGAGCGCGGTGACACGGTGATCATGTCCGCGCGCGCCGTGCCGGGAAACGAGCTGCGCGTGCACGACGCGATCAACCGGCTGACGCGGAGCGGGGCCGAGGTGCTGCACGAGGAGAACTCGCCGGTGCACGTCTCCGGCCACGCGTGCTCCGAGGAGATGCGTACGCTGCTCGGCCTGGTCCGGCCGAAGGCGATGATGCCGATCCACGGCGAGTTCCGGATGCTCGCCGCGCACGCGCGGCTCGCACAGGATGCCGGCGTGCCGGCGTCATCGATCGTGATCGCCGAGAACGGCGACGTCGTCGAGCTCTCCCGCGAGGGCGTGCGAATCGCCGACAAGGTCGAGGCCGGCGTGACGTTCGTCGACGGACTCGGCGTCGGCGACATCTCCGACGTCGCCCTGCGCGACCGCCGCCACCTGTCCGAGGACGGCGTGCTGATCGTGGTCACGACGCTCTCGAACGGCACCTCGCGCCGCGCCCGAGCTGATCTCGCGCGGCTTCGCCGAGTCCGACGAGCTGATGGCCGAGATGCGGCGCGAGGCGCACGAGATCGTGCGCGGGCTGCTCGACGACGACATCCGCGAGATCAAGCTGATCCAGGAGCACATCCACGACGGGATCGGGCAGCTCGTCTACGACCGCACGCGCCGCCGGCCGATGATCCTGCCGGTCGTGGTCGAGGTATGAGCCGTAGGCTCGACGGAGGCTCTCAAAGAGCGGAGGTGCCGGCTTTGCCGGCGCCGGAGCGGGGATGACCTCGACCGAGACCCTCCCGGACTGGGCGGACGCGATCGTCCGGAACGCCGCCGAGGAACCGACAGCGCAACGGCTGATCGGCCAGCTCGTCGTGCTGCAGACGGCCTCGCTCGCCTTCTGCCGGCTGCTCGAACGCTGGGCTCGCGGTGAGGCCGACCCGTCGACGCCCGGCCGGCGCGCAGCGGCGCTCCGGCGCGCGGCCGACCGCGTCGAGACTGCGCTCACTGGGCTCGACGGCCGCTCGGCCGCTACCTGCTCGAGCTCGAGGCCGGCGCCGCCGAGGGCAGGTCGTGGTTCGGCGAGCCGAGCGACGCGGAGCTCGTCGACTGGGGCCCGGTGCTCGAACGGGCCGGGGTCTCCGCGCCGCCACATCGCGTCGCCGCCGCGTACCTCGAGCTGGCCGTGCTCGTCCGGGCGCTCGAAGGACTCTCGGCCGCGGTGCGCTGGGGATCGACCCCCGACCGCGGCTCGCTCTGGGCCGGTCTGTTCGACCTGCGCGAGAACCTGCTCGGACGCGCACACGACGACCTGCGCGCGCTCGCTGCGTAAGCCGCTCGCACTTTGACGGTCGAGCTCACGGTCGTCGGCTCGATCAATCTCGACCTCGTCGCGCGCGTCGACCGGCTGCCGCGGCCCGGCGAGACGGTCGGCGGCGGCGACTTCGCCCGCTATCCGGGCGGCAAGGGCGCGAACCAGGCGGTCGCCGCGGCGCGACTCGGCGCACGCGTGCGGATGGTCGGCGCGGTCGGCAGGCGACGCGTTCGCCGACGAGGCGCTGGCCGGCCTCGAGGAAGCCGGCGTCGAGCTCGAGCTGGAGCGCGTGGGGGAGACGGGCGTCGCGCTGATCTTCGTCGATGACGCGGGCGAGAACGAGATCGTGACCGTGCCCGGGGCGAACTGGCTCCTGACGCCGCGGGCCGTCGAGGGCGCGGTGCTCTGCCAGCTCGAGGTGCCCGGACGCGGTCGTGCTGCGCCGCGGCGCAGAACGCGTCGTTCTTCGCGCTGAACGCCGCGCCGGCGCGGCCGATCGATCTCGAACCCGACCTGCTCGTCGTCAACCGGCTCGAGCACGAGGTCGTCTCGCGCGGCAAGCTCGTCGCGGTCACCTACGGCGCCGCGGGCGCCGCGCTCTACGAGGACGGACGGAGGTGGCACGCGCCGTCCCGCCGCCGGTCACGGCCGTCGACGGCACCGGCGGCCGGCGACGCGTTCACGGCCTGCCTGACGGTGTCGCTGCTCGAGGGTCGCTCGCGCAACGAGGCCCTCGCGCCGCGCGTGCGCAGCCGGCGCGCTCGCCGCATCGCGGGCCGGCGCCCAGCCGTCGCTCCCGACCGCCGCCGAGGTGGACGCGATACTGCGCGCGATGACCGACGCCGGATCGTCCTCGACTGCGATCCGGGGCACGACGACGCGATCGCACTCCTGCTCGCGCTCGCCTCGCCGGAGGTCGAGCTGGTCGGCGTCACGACCGTCGCGGGCAACCAGACGCTCGAGAAGACGACGGCGAACGCGATGCGCGTGCTCGAGCTCGTCGGGTCGAGGCGACGTGCCGGTGGCCGCAGGGGCCGACCGGCCGCTCGTGCGCGAGCGCGACGTCGCAGCGCACGTCCACGGCGAGACAGGCCTCGACGGGCCCGAGCTGCCGGAGCCCGCGGGCTCGCCGGTCGCCGAGCACGCAGTCGAGCTTCCTCGCGCGCGAGATCCGGGCACGCGACGGCCGGCTCACGCTCGTCCCGACCGGACCGCTCACGAACGTCGGCGCTCCTGCTCGCGCTCCATCCCGACGCGCGGCCCGAGCGGATCGTCCTGATGGGCGGCGCGGTCGGCGAGGGCAACCGCACGCCGGCCGCCGAGTTCAACATCTGGGCCGACCCCGAGGCCGCCAGGCGCGTGTTCACGTGCGGGCTCGACGTGACGATGATCGGGCTCGACGTCACCCACCAGGCGATCGTGACGCCGGAACAGGCGGACGAGCTGCGCGCCGCCGGCCGGGTCGGCACGTTCGTCGCCGAGCTCGTCGACTTCTACGCGCGCTTCCACCGCCGTCTCTATCCGGAGCTCGGCGGCTCGCCGATGCACGACCCGCGTCGCGGTCGCGCACGTGATTCGACCCGGGCTCGTCGAGGTCCGGCCGGCGTTCATCGAGGTCGACTGCGGCTGGGGCCAGGGGCGAGGCCGGACGAACGTCGACTGGCGCGGCCGCCACGACGGCCGCGAGCCGAACGCCCACGTCGGCCTCGGGCATCGACGCGGACGCGTTCAGGGCGCTTCTGAACGAGCGAATCGCCTCGCTCGGCTGAGCAATGGCGCGAGCAGGAGCGGCGGAACCAGGCCGCGAAGAGGCATGGATGGCGCAGCGGAAGCGCACGGTCACGCGGCGTCCGAAGACGCCCTCGCGCGTCAAGAAGCGGCGGCGCAAGCGGCGCCCGCGGCACCAGTCACCACTACGCCGAGCTCGATCGGGCTCGGGCTCGTCGCCGCTCGGCGTCTTCCTCGCCTGCGTGCTCTGGTTCGGGCTTGAGCGGCGGGCCGGTCGCGAGCGGCGTCACTGACGGGATCGGCTGGGCCGCCTACATTGCGCCGGTCGTCCTGGTCCCGCTCGGCGCGCTGATCGTGACGCGGAGCGAGCTCGTCTCGGTGCGACCGTTCCGCTCGGGCTCTGCGTCACGCTCGTCGGACTGCTGCTGACGCTCGGTTCAGCCGCACGGCGGGATCGCCGGCGATGGGCTGGGCTCGCTCTTCGCGCTCGGTCTCGGCACGACCGGCGCGACGATCCTCGGCGTCGTGCTCACGATCGCTGGCGTCCTGCTTCCTGACCGGCGCCTCGCTCGGCGCGCTCGTGCGCCGCTCCGGGCACGCCGTCAGGCATGCGTCCACTCGCGTGCGGCGCGAGCAGCGCCGCACGCCGGCCATGCCGTCCCCGGCGCCGCCCCTCCGCGAGCCGCGTCCTCGAGCCCCCGGTCGACGTCGCGCAGGACTATCCGGACCTCGTCGGCGAGACGCAGGCGGCGCCGCTCGTCCCCCTCTTCGCCGACGACCGCCCCACCGACGAGGACACCCAGACAGTCGCTGTTCGACGTCACCGAGGCGCCGCCGCCGACCTACCAGCTACCCGAGCGCTCGCTCCTGCGCAAGTCGAAGCCGGGAACGGGGCCGAACGTCGACGCGACGCGCCGGATCGCCGAGGTGCTCGTCCAGTGCCTCGCGAACTTCGGTGTCGACGCGACGGTCGTCGGCGAGATCTCCGGCCCGCGCGTCACGCGGTACGAGCTCCAGCTCGCGCCGGGCACGAAGGTCGGAAAGGTCGCGCAGCTGAAGGACGACCTTTCCTACGCCCTCGCGACGACCGAGATCCGCATCCTCGCGCCGATCCCCGGCAAGCAGGCGGTCGGCGTCGAGGTACCCAACCTCTCGCCGAACATGGTCATGCTGGGCGATATCTACGACGACCTGCCGGCAACCGCGAGCCCGCTCTCGGTGTGGCTCGGCAAGGACATCTCGGGCGCAGCCGTCTGGACCGACCTCGCGCGCATGCCCCATCTCCTCATCGCCGGCACCACGGGATCCGGCAAGTCGGGCTGCATCAACACGATCCTCACCTCGATCCTGCTGCGGGCGACTCCGGACGAGGTGCGGCTGATCCTGATCGACCCGAAGCGGATCGAGCTCAACTACTACGAGTCGATCCCTCACCTGCTGACGCCGGTCGTCTCGAGCCCGAAGGAGGCGAGTGCCGTCCTGCTCAACGTCGTCACCGAGATGGAGCGCCGCTACGAGCGCCTTTCGCACGTCCGCGCGCGCAACCTGCCAGAGGCGAACCGCGCGTTCCGCAAGCGCGGCGAGCCCGAGCTGCCGTACCTGCTGGTCGTGATCGACGAGCTCGCCGACCTGATGATGGTCAGCCCTCAGGACGTGGAGGACGCGGTCATCCGCCTCGCGCAGAAGTCGCGGGCGGTCGGCATCCACCTCGTCCTCGCGACGCAGCGCCCGTCGGTCGACGTGATCACCGGCATGATCAAGGCGAACGTCCCCTCGCGGATCGCGTTCGCCGTCTCCTCGCAGACCGACTCGCGGGTGATCCTCGACCAGAACGGCGCCGAGAGCCTGCTCGGGCAGGGCGACATGCTGTTCAAGCCGCTCGGCACCTCGCGCCTCCAGCGCGTGCAGGGCGCGTTCGTGACCGAGGACGAGATCGCGCTGATCGTCGAGCAGACGCGCGCGCAGCGCGAGCAGGAGGTCGACGAGAGCTTCCTCGAGGCGCCGCAGGTCTTCGCCGACGGCGACTCCGACGAAGGCGAGTTCGACCCCGACGAGGATCCGCTGCTCGACAGGGCCATTGAGGTGGTGGTCACCGCGCAGACGGCTTCCGTATCGCTGCTGCAACGGCGGCTCCGCGTCGGCTACACGAGGGCCGGACGGCTGATCGACATGCTCGAGCGGCGCGGGATCATCTCCGCCGTACGAGGGCTCGAAGCCGCGGCGCGTGCTCGTCGCCGAGCACGAGCTCGAGCGTGCGGCGTTACCGGACTGACTTTCGCTCGGTAACCGATTCGCTTCTTGATGCGTCTAAGGGTTTAGCATCGCTCTTGCGTACGACTGAACGTCGTCAAATCCCTTACAGGAGGGCCCGTTGAAAAAGTCAATTTCCATTGCGGCATCGGCTGCGCTCGTACTCTCGCTCGCAATCGTTGCGGGCGCGGTCGCCGGGCCGTCGGCGCCGAAGGCCGACGCGATCACGGCTGCGCTGATCAGCGACATCGGCAAGTTCAACGACCGCGGCTTCAACCAGAACCAGCTCTCCGGCCTGAACAAGGCCAAGACGAATCTCGGCGTGAAGACGATCGCGCTCCAGTCGAACGCGGTCAGCGACTACATCCCGAACCTGACCTCCGCCGTCCGGCAGAACGCCGACCTCGTCATCTCCGCCGGCTTCCTGCTCGCGGACGCGACGGCGACGATGGCGAAGAAGTTCCCGGACACGAAATTCGCGATCACCGACTACCCGGTCGAGGCTGCGCCGTTCGCCGACGCCAAGGGCAAGCCCCTCTTCACGAACGTCGAGGGTCTGACGTACGCGGCGAACGAGGGCGGCTGCCTCGCCGGTGTCCTCGCGGCGCGCACGGCGAAGGCGATGGGCACAAAGACCATCAGTGCCGTCGGCGGCCTCAAGATCCCGCCGGTGGACATCTGGATCGCGGGGTACAGGAAGTGCGCCCAGATGGAGGTTCCCGGCACGAAGGTGCTGATCGGCTACTCGCAGGACTTCGGCGCCCAGGACAAGTGCAAGACCGTGGCCGTGAACCAGATCGCCCAGGGCTCGCAGGTGGTCTTCCAGGTCGCGGGCGGTTGCGGCATCGGCGCCCTGAAGGCCGCCGACGAGGCCAACAAGTGGGGCATCGGCGTCGACGTCGACCAGTACAACCTGGCCAAGCGCGTCCTGACGAGCGCCGTCAAGCGTGTCGACAACGGCGTCTACCAGGCGATCCAGCAGGCCAAGGCCGGCAAGTTCGCAGGCGGCAGCGACCTGGTGTTCAACCTGAAGAACGGGGGCATCGCCCTCGGCAAGATGAACCCGGCCGTGACCGCTGCTGACAAGGCAGAGATCAACAAGTACAAGGCGATGATCATCAGCGGCAAGCTCAAGCTGCCGTCGTCGGTCTAGGCGTCACGCAAACGGTTGTACCGAGGGGCGGGCCGCAAGCCCGCCCCTCGTCGTTTTCAGGCGTTTAGGATCGCTACCCAATGAGCGGCCCGATGAGCGACCCAGTGACTGAGGCTGCCCCGGTCCTCGAGATGCGAGGCATCACGAAGGCGTTTCCCGGGCATCGTCGCCAACGACCACGTCGACTTCGAGCTCCGTCGAGGCGAGGTGCACGCCCTGCTCGGAGAGAACGGCGCGGGCAAGTCCACGCTGATGAACATCCTCTACGGGCTCTACAAGCCCGACGCCGGTGAGATCGTCCTCCACGGCGAGCAGGTCACGTTCGGCTCTGCCAAGGATGCGATCGGCGCGGGGATCGGGATGGTGCACCAGCACTTCATGCTCATCCCTGTGATGACGGTCGCGGAGAACATCGTGCTCGGCATCGAGCCGACCCGCGAGGGTGTGCTGCTCGACGAGCGCGGTGCCGAGGAGCGGGTGCGTGAGCTCTCGCGCCAGTTCGGGCTCGCGGTCGAGCCGACGTCGCTCATCTCAGAGATCACGGTCGGCCAGCAGCAGCGCGTCGAGATCCTGAAGGCGCTCTACCGCGGCGCCGAGATCCTGATCCTCGACGAGCCGACCGCCGTGCTCACGCCCCAGGAGGCGACCGAGCTGTTCTCGATCGTCAAGAGCCTCCAGGCGGACGGCAAGTCGATCATCTTCATCAGCCACAAGCTCAACGAGGTGCTCGAGATCGGCGACCGCACGACCGTGCTTCGCCGCGGCAAGAAGATCGAGACGGTGCCCGTGCGCAGGCGCGACCGAGGACTCGCTCGCGCGTGCGATGGTCGGGCGTGAGGTGCTCTTGCGCGTCGAGAAGTCGCAGGCGAGCCCGGGCGAGCCGCTCCTGACAGTGGAGGGGTTGCACGTGTTCGACGACCGCGGGATCGAGAAGGTTCGAGGCGTCTCGCTCGACGTCCGTGCGGGCGAGATCGTCGGCATCGCGGGCGTGGACGGCAACGGCCAGAGCGAGCTGATCGACGCGATCACCGGGCTCCGGAGGATCAACGCCGGCACGGTCTCGGTCGCGGGGCAGGTGCTGCACCACGCCGACGCCCGCACCATGCTCGACGCCGGAGTCGGCCACATCCCCGAGGACCGCCAGCGCCGCGGCCTCGTGCTCGAGTTCTCGATCGCCGAGAACATCGCGCTGCACGACTACGCGAAGCCGCCGGACGCGAAGTGGGGGTGGCTGTTCCCCAAGCGCCTCGTCGAGCGGGCGAAGCGACTGATCGTCGAGTTCGACGTGCGCGGCGGCGGCGCGCTCACACGGGCCGGCGGCCTGTCGGGCGGCAACCAGCAGAAGGTCGTCGTCGCGCGTGAGGTCGCGCGCGACCCGAAGGTGCTGATCGCTGCCCAGCCGACCCGCGGCCTCGACGTGGGCGCGATCGAGTACCTCCATCGGCGGCTCATCGAGGAGCGCGACGAAGGGCGGGCGATCCTGCTCATCTCCCTCGAGCTCGACGAGGTGATGTCGCTTTCCGACCGGATCCTCGTCATGTACGAGGGCGAGATCGTCGGCGAGCACTCGCCGGAGGTCACCGAGCAGGAGCTCGGCCTCGAGATGCTCGGCGGACGCAGGAAGGACGCTGCGTGAGCGTCTCTCCGCCGCCCGGGGGCGGCCTCCCTCAGCCAAACCCCGAAGAAAAGCCAAGCGCATCGCTCGCGACGAGGATGTGGCTCGGCCAGCGGTCGGGCGGCATCGTCGTACCCCTGGTCACGGTGCTCCTCGCGTTCCTGATCGGCGGGGCGGTGGTGGCGGCGACGGGTCACAACCCACTCGTCACCTACCGGGACATCTTCAACGGCGCCGGCCTGAACTGGTTCTTCCATCCGACGACCGACACGTTCGACACGGCTGCCTACAACCTCTCGCAGACGATGCTGCAGACCTCGACGCTCGATCCTCACCGGGCTTGCGGTCGCGTTTGCGTTCCGCTGTGGGATGTTCAACATCGGCGGGCAGGGCCAGTATTTCGTCGGGCTCTACGTCGCCGTCTGGATCGGCTCCTCGTGGGTCGAGATGGCGACGCTGCCGCACGTCCTGATCGGGATCGTGGCCGCGACGCTCGCGGGTGCGGTCTGGGCCGGGATCGCCGGTTTCCTGAAGGCGACGGTCGGTGCCCACGAGGTGATCTCGACGATCATGCTCAACTGGATCGCGATCTGGGTCGGGACGTACCTCGTCGGCTCGGGCGGCCCGCTCCAGGGCTCGAACGAGACCGTGCCGATCTCGGCCGACACCGTCGAGGGGGCGAGGCTGCCGGTGTTCTGGGGCGAGCAGGAGCTGCAGGGGCTTCATGTCGGCGTCTTCATCTCGATCACCGCGCTGCTCGTCTTCTGGCTGATCCTGAATCGCACGACCGCCGGCTACGAGGTGCGCGCGGTCGGCTTCAATCCGGACGCGGCCAGCTACGGCGGGATCAGCGTGCGCAAGAACCTGATCCGCGCGATGGCGATCTCCGGAGCGTTCGCCGGCCTCGCCGGGGGCCTCGACATGCTCGGGTACCTCTACCGGGTCGGGGTCTCCGACATCCCGTTCTCCCAGGTCGGTTTCCTCGGCATCGCCGTGGCGCTGCTCGGCCGCAACACCGCGATCGGCGTCGGGCTGAGCGCATTCCTGTTCGGCGCGCTGCTCTTCGGCACGAGCCACGGCCTGCAGTCGGGCGAGATCGACCCGGGGCTCGCCAGCAACCTCACGTACATCATCCAGGGGCTGATCGTGCTCTTCGTCGGCGCCGACCTGCTGATCCTCTCCGTCTGGAATGCGCGCAAGCGTGGCCGCCGGAAACGCACTGAAACGGAGGCGGCGACATGACGGCCGGCACCGGCTTCGGCGATACGCGGTGGGTGCGCCTTCGAGCCACGCGAACGTTCGGCACCGTGGGCGTGCTGCTGGGCGCGCTCGCCTGCTTCCTGACGCTCCCGCCGTTCACGGCACGCTCGATCGTCTGGTCCGTCTTCGTCGGCCTGATTGCAGTGGCATGCGGGATCTGGGCCGCGACACGCGGCGAGCGCAGGCTCGGCGGGTGGGCGATCGCGTCGGGACTCGCCGGGATCGCGCTCGGCTTTCTCGCGATCCAGTCCAGCGCCGAGAACCTGAACATCGTCTTCCGCCCCGACCTGATCGCGTCGACGTTCGTCTTCTCGACGCCGCTCGTCTTCGCCGGCATCGGCGGGGTGTTCTCAGAGCGCAGCGGCGTCGTGAACATCGGGCTCGAAGGGATGATGCTGATGGGCGCTTTCTTCGGCGTCTACGGCGCCGACAAGGGTGGGAGCTGGGTCGTCGGGCTCCTCGCCGCCATGCTCGCCGGAGGCCTGCTGGCGCTCGTGCATGCCTACTTCTCGATCCACCTGCGTGCGGACCAGATCGTGTCCGGTGTCGCGGTCAACTTCCTCGCGCTCGGGATCACCGGCTACTTCTTCGTCCAGCTCTACCACGGCGAGGACGTGTCGGTCGGTATCGATTCGATCCCGAACATCACGATTCCCTACGTCGAGGATTGGCGCTTCCTCGGCCCGGCGATCGGCAATCTGAACCTGATGGTCTGGCTCAGCTTCCTGCTCGTGATCGTCTCCTCGATCGTCCTCTTCAAGACGCCGATCGGCCTGCGCATCCGAGCGTGCGGGGAGCACCCGCGCGCCGCCGACACGGTTGGGATCAACGTGTACGCCGTGCGTTACGGCGCGGTCGTGCTCTCGGGCGTCCTCGCGGCGATGGGCGGGGCCTACCTCTCGATCGGCTTCGGCGGCGGCACGTTCACGGACAACATGACCGCCGGCCGCGGCTTCATCGCCCTCGCGGCGATGATCTTCGGCGCCTGGCGCCCGTTCGGCACCTTCTACGCGGCGCTCCTCTTCGGCTTCTCGACAGCGCTCGCGTATCGCCTCGACATCTACTCGGCCCAGGCGGCGACGCTCTTCCAGGCGCTGCCCTACATCCTGACGCTGATCGCTGTCGCCGGCGTCGTCGGCCGCACCGTCCCGCCGGCCGCCGACGGCAAGCCGTATGTCAGACAGTAGGCCGGCGGCGGTCGCCGCGCTCGTGCTGGGCCTGCTCTCACTGGCCGCGATACCGGTCGCCGCGCTCGTCTCGGCGCTCGTGTCCGGCGTTCACCTCCTGAACGCAGAGCTCGTGGCGGTGCCCGTCGGCTTCTTCCTCGGCCTGATGGCCGTCGCCGTGTCGAGGCGGGCGCGCATGCGGCTCGAGCGGAGCGTCCGCCGGACGGGAGCGCGGCTCGTGCGCACAGCGCGGCTCGTCGCCTGGTCCGGCGTGTACGTCGCGATCACCGGAGGGCTCGCGCTGGCCTTCTACGGCGTCTTGCGCGCTTCCTCCTAGCGGCTACGCTAGGCGCCTTGTTCGAGATCGGCAACAGCCTCCGAGAGGCACGCGTACGCCGAGGAATCGAGTTCGCCCAGGCCGAGCAGGCGACAAAGATCCGCGGTAAGTACCTCCGCTCGCTCGAGGACGAGCGCTTCGAGCTGCTGCCGTCCGAGACGTACGTCAAGGGCTTCCTGCGCACGTACGCCGACTACCTGGGTCTCGACGGCCAGCTGTACGTCGACGAGTTCAACTCGCGCTTCGTCACCGACGATCGCGACCTGCGCCCGCGCCGCTCGTCGGCGCGCCCGCAGCGCCGAAACCGCCGCTTCGAGACGAACATCGTGCTGGTCGCGCTCACGGCGATCGCGCTCGTCACGGTCATCGTGATCAGCGCGTGGAAGTCGTCCGGCACCGGCGACGCGGCCAAGCACGCGAAGAAGCAGCGTGGCGCGGCACACGTCGCGAAGGTGCCGAGCGCGTACCTCACGGTCAAGGGCACATACGGCGCCTCGTACGTCGCCATCCATCGCGGCGGGCCCGGCGGGCCGGTCGTCTTCCAGGGCACGATCGAGAAGGGCGAGACCGAGCCGTTCAAGGGCAAGAGCTACTGGCTCAACGTGAGCGCGCCCGAGAACCTCGTGATCACCGTCGGCGGCAAGCGCGTGCACATCGGCGGGCTACCGCCCGCGGGTGATCACGGTCACGCCCGCCGGGTGGCAGGCGGACTGAGCCGGCCGCGCGGCGCGATCCTCGTCACGGGCTCCGAGCTCGTGCGCGGCGACCGCACCGACCGCAACGGGCCGTACCTCGCGCAGTCGTTGCTCTCGCTCGGGATCGACCCTGTCGAGCGTGCGGATCGTCGGCGACGCAGCGGACGAGCTCGAGCAAGCGCTGCGGGACGGTCTGCAGCACGACCTGCTCGTCGTCACGGGCGGCCTCGGCCCAACCCATGACGATCGCACCGTCGAGTTGCTCGCACGCGCGGCCGGCCGTCCGCTCGTCCTCCACCATGCGCTCTCGGAACGAATCGAGACGTGGACGCGGCAGGTCGCGCTGCGGCTCCGCCGGCCCTACAAGGAGTTCGCACCGGGCGTCTACAAACAGGCGTCGGTGCCGGAGGGCGCCGTGGTCGCGGGCCTCGCCGGGACGGCGCCCGCGCTCGTGCTCGAGCTGGCCGATTGCGTGGCGGTGACACTTCCCGGGCCCGCCGCGAGAGCTGCGGGCGCTCTGGCCGGTCGCGCTCCAGACCGAGCCGATGCGGCGACTGCTGGAGCGGACGGTGTCGCCGGAGCGGCGCGTGCTGCGGCTCTACGGCGTCTCCGAGTCGGCCGTGGCCGAGGCGCTCGCTGCCGCCGGCGGCGACGGCGACGGGGTGGAGGCGACCATCTGCGCTCGCGACTTCGAGGTCCACGTCGACCTCGTGGTCGAACCCGGCGCCGAGTCGCGGGCAGCTGCGCTCGAGACGGCGCTGGTCGAGCCGCTCGAGGAGTATCGTATTCGCACGGGACGCGGCCCCGGTCGAGGAGATCGTCCTCTCGCCTTTGCCGTAAGCGAAGCTTCACGCTCGCGACAGCCGAGTCGTGCACCGGAGGGCTCGTCGCGGCGCGACTGACGTCGGTGCCGGGGTCGAGCGATGTGTTCGTCGGGGGCGTCGTCGCCTACGCGAACGAGGTCAAGACGGGCGCGCTGGGCGTCCCGGGGGAGGTGCTCCGGGGATACGGCGCGGTCTCGGCGGAGGCTGCAGCGGCGATGGCGCGTGGCGCCCGCGAGCGGCTCGAGGCCGACATCGCCGTCGCCGTGACCGGCATCGCCGGACCCGACGGGGGCACGCCTGACAAGCCGGTCGGGCTCATCTACCTCCACGCGGCCGGGCCGGACGGCGAGCGCGCCGTGGACTTCACCTCGCCCGGCGACCGCGAGACGGTGCGCGCCCGGGCGGCGGTCGCAGCGCTCCATCTCGTGCGGAGACTTGTCACGGAGACGTGACAGACATGTCACACCTTCCCCGCTAGCGTGGAGCCCGATGAACGGACTTCGGCTCTTCTGCGCTCTCTGCCTTCCGGACGAGACGATCGAGGCTCTTGTTCCCTGGCAGGAACGCGAGTTGCGCAGCGGGCGCATCGTGGTGGCCTCGAACCTCCACATCACGTTGGCATTCCTCGGCGAGCGGCCAGCGGTGGAGCTGCCGTCGATCGTCGCTGCGCTTCGCTCGGCTGCGGGCGGTGCCAACGATCTGCGGCTCCGCGTCCGCGGCTACCGGGAGACGCGCAGCGTCGGGATGCTCACCCTCGACGACGAGGGTGAGCACGCAACGGCGCTCGCCGAGCGCCTGCACGTGCTGCTCGAGGAGCTCGGCGTCTACCGGCGCGAGAGCCGGTCCTGGCTTCCCCACCTCACGGTGCTCAGGTTCCGCGAGCCGACGCGGCTCGACCCGCCTCCGCCGGACCTCGGAGAGATCGCGCCGTCCGACGCTGCTGTTTACATCTCCAGGCTGCGGCCCGGTGGGGCCCAGTACGAGGTCCTCGAAAAGATTGCGCTAGGTCGTCGAGCGCTAGATCGTTGAGAGTGGGAGGTTGATGAAGGTGGATCGCGAGCAGGCTCTGGATGTCGCCCTCGGCCAGATCGAGCGAAACTTCGGCAAGGGTGCGGTGATGAAGATGAGCGACCAGGCGCACGTCTCGGTCGGCTCGATCTCGACGGGATCGCTCTCCCTCGACCTCGCGCTCGGCATCGGCGGCCTGCCGCGCGGCCGGATCGTCGAGATCTTCGGCCCCGAGTCGTCGGGCAAGACGACGCTGGTCTACCACGTCATCGCCGAGGCGCAGCGGCGCGGAGGCATCGCGGCCTTCATCGACGCCGAGCACGCGATGGACCCCACGTATGCGAAGCGGATCGGCGTCAACATCGACGAGCTGCTCGTCTCGCAGCCCGACACCGGCGAGCAGGCGCTCGAGATCACCGAGCTCTTGATCCGCTCCGGCGCGCTCGCGGTGGTTGCAATCGACTCGGTTGCCGCGTTGACCCCGAAGGCCGAGATCGAGGGTGAGATGGGCGACTCGCACGTCGGCCTGCAAGCGCGGCTGATGTCACAGGCGCTCCGCAAGCTCGCCGGCACGCTCAACCGCACCGACACGATCTGCATCTTCACGAATCAGCTGCGCGAGAAGATCGGCGTCATGTTCGGCAATCCCGAGGTCACGCCGGGAGGCCGCGCGCTCAAGTTCTACTCGTCGGTCCGGCTCGACATTCGCCGCATCGAGACACTCAAGGACGGCGTCGAGGCGATCGGCAACCGCGTCCGCGTCAAGGTGGCGAAGAACAAGGTCGCGCCGCCGTTCAAACAGGCCGAGTTCGACATCATGTACGGCGAGGGCATCTCCTGGGAGGGCACCGTCCTCGACACGGGCCTCGACCGGAAGGTCGTGCAGAAGTCCGGCTCGTACTTCAGCTTCGGCGACGAGCGGCTCGGGCAGGGGCGCCAGAACGCGACCGCGTTCCTCAAGGAGCACCCGGACCTCGTCCAGCAGATCCTGCAGGGGATCCAGAATGCGATGGCGCCCGGGCAGATCGTGTCCGCCCGGCTGCTGCCGCAGGTGGAGGCGGTCGAGGCATTGCCGGTCGAGGCAGCCCGAGCGCCCGTCGAGGTCGACGAGGAAGCCGCAACCGCGGCGGCGTAAGGACGGACGTGGCGCCACGCGTGACGGCGCTTGTCGCCGATCCGCGCGGCCGCGTGCGCATCGACCTCGACGGCGAGCCGTGGCGGACATTTCCGGCCGCTGCCGTCATGGGCGCGCAGCTCACGATCGGAACCGAGCTCGACCGGCCGCGAGCGCGGGAGCTCCGCCGCGAGTTGCGACGGCTCGAGGCGCTCGTAATCGCCACGGCGGCACTCGCGCGGCGCGACCACTCGGCCGCCGGTCTCGCGGCGAAGCTCGAGCGCCGAGGCGTGGCTCCGCTCGAACGCGCGCGGGCACGTCGAAACGCTCCAGCGTGCCGGTTACATCGACGAGTTCCGTTTCGCGCCGGACGGGCAGCAACGCTCGCCGCGCGCGGTTACGGCGACACTGCGATCCGCTTCGACTGGAGCGCCAAGGCGTCCCGCCGAGGACGATCGAAGCCGCGGTCGAAGCCCTCCCGAGCGAGCGTCGATCGCGCCGGGGAGAGTCGCCGACGAGCGGGGCCGCAGCACGAGGACGGCCCGCCGACTCGCCGCGAAAGGCTTCTCCGCCGAGTCGATCGAGGACGCCATGGGCGACCCGGAATCGTTGGCGCTACCGGACGGCTGAAGCCCGACGCGCCACCGCTACCCTTTGCGGCCGTGCGCCGTTACCACGTCACCACGTTCGGCTGCCAGATGAACGCGCACGACTCCGAGCGGATCAAGGGCCTGCTCGAGGAGCTCGGGCTCGGCGAGGCCCCGACCGCAGCGGAGGCCGACGTCGTCGTCTTCAACACGTGCACGATCCGCGAGAAGCCCGACACCAAGCTCGCCGCGTACCTCGGTGACGCGATCGCTCGCAAGCGCGTCGATCCCGACCGCGTGATCGCGGTCGGCGGCTGCTACGCCGAGGCGCAGCGCGAGCGGATCTTCGAGCTCTATCCGGAGGTCGACGTCGCCTTCGGGCCCGGTTCGATCGCGCACCTCGGAGACTGGCTCGGCGCCGGCGGCGACGGGGTCTCCCGCGGCGCTTTCGGGCTCGACGACCGCACCTTCGCGGCGACCCTGCCGCACCACCGCGAGCGCCCGTTCCAGGCGTGGCTCCAGGTCTCGATGGGGTGCAACTCGACCTGCAGCTACTGCATCGTCCCGTCGGTTCGTGGCCGCGAGCAGAGCCGCAGGCCGGGCGACATCCTCGCCGAGGTGACGCAGCTCTCCCGGCCAGGGGTGAAGGAGATCACGCTGCTCGGCCAGAACGTCAACTCGTGGGGCCGCGACCTCGCGCCCGCGATCCGCACCGAGTTCGGCGAGCTCCTCCGCAGCATGCGACGCGGTCGAGGGGATCGAGCGCATCCGCTTCACGAGCCCGCACCCGAAGGACTTCCGCGAGCCGGTGATCGCCGCGATCGCCGAGTGCGACGCCGTCTGCGAGCACGTCCACCTGCCGCTCCAGTCAGGCTCCTCGCGCATCCTCAAGGCGATGCGCCGCACCTACACGCGCGAGCGCTACCTCGAGCTCGTCACCACGATGCGCGCCGCGATCCCGGACGTCGCCTTCGGCACCGACATCATCGTCGGCTTCCCCGGCGAGACCGAGGACGACTTCCGACAGACGCTCGAGGTGGTCGAGGAGGTCGGCTTCGACAGCGCGTTCACGTTCGTCTACTCGCCGCGCCAGGGCACCGAGGCCGCGGCGATGGCCGACCAGGTCGCCGCACGAGACCAAGATCGAGCGGATGGAGCGCCTCGTCGAGCTGACCCAGCGGCACGCGCGCGAGCGCAACGAGACGCGGGTCGGCCGCGTCGAGGAGGTCCTCGTCGAGGGCCCGTCACGCACCGACGAGACTCTGCTCCGCGGCCGGACACGACGCAACACGACGGTCAACTTCACGGGCACCGCCGCGCCCGGTGAGCTCGTACGGGTCGACGATCGAGTCCGCCACCTCGACGACGCTCCGCGGCTGCCAGGAAGCGCTCGTCCCTGCCTGAACGCGCCCCCGTCCTCGCGCTCTGGCAGGGTTAGGCGATGCGCGTCCTGCTGACCGGCTCCTCCGGCCAGATCGGCACCAACCTCGCTCTGCGCCTCCAGCAGGACGGCCACTGGGTCTACGGCGTCGACAAGCGCTCGAACACCTGGACGAACGCGTTCGACACGCTGCACCAGGACCTCGCCGGTCACTATCCGGCCTTCCACGGTGGCATCGGCGGCGTCGAGTACCCCGAGGTCGACGTGGTCGTGCACATGGCCGCGCACGCGAAGGTGCATCAGCTCGTCCGCCAGCCCCATCGCGCGCTCGAGAACGCGATCATGACCTTCAACGTCCTGGAGTACTGCCGACAGCTCGGGCTGCCGCTCGTCTTCTCCTCGACGCGCGAGGTCTACGGCGACGTCCACCGCTTCGAGGAGTATGGCGAGGCCTCCGCAGACTTCGCCTACACCGAGAGCCCGTACTCCGCCTCGAAGATCACCTCCGAGGCTTTCATCTACAGCTATGCGCGCTGCTACGGCCTCAAGTACGTCGTCTTCCGCTTCTCGAACGTCTACGGGCGCTACGACAGCGACCTGCAGCGGATGGAGCGCGTCCTGCCGATATTCATCCACCAGATGAGCAGGGGCGAACCGATCACCGTCTACGGCGGCGATGACAAGGTGCTCGACTTCACCTACATCGACGACTGCGTCGACGGAATCGCGCACGGGATCGAGCGCCTGGTCGACGGGCGCGTCTCGAACGAGACGATCAACCTCGCCTTCGGCCAGGGAAACACGCTGGTGCGCGCCGCCGAGCTGATCGCCGACGAGCTCGGCGTCAACGCTCAGATCACCGAGGCACCGTCGCTCGTCGGTGAGGTGACGCGCTACGTCGCCGACATCCGCAAAGCGCACGACCTGCTCGGATGGGAGCCGAGGACGCCGCTCGACGATGGGATCCCGCGGGCCGTGGAGTGGTTTCGCGAATGGCGCTCAGCCCATCCCGAGGAGGGGGGCCCACTCGGCGTCGACGCTGATGGGATCGAGCACGGCTTCAAGCAGCCCGCCGACGCTGGTGCGTAGCGGCGCCGAGCGTGTCGTCGCGATCTACGGTCCGACCGCGAGCGGCAAGTCGGCCGTCGCGCGGGCGCTCCTCGACCGGCTCGACGCCGACGTCGTCTCGGCCGACTCCGCGGCGCTCTACGCCGGACTGCCGGTCCTGACGGCAGCGCCCGACTACCCGGCACGGCTCGCGGGCGTGGTACCGCTGACCGAGGACGTCTCGGTCGGCGAGTACCAGCGGCTCGCCCACGGCGTGATCGACGACGTCCTCGCCGTCGGGCGAACGCCGATCGTGGTCGGCGGAACGGGTCTCTACCTTCGCGCGGCGCTGTCTTCGCTCGCGCTGCCACCGCCGCCGGCGCCCGGCGAGCGTGAGCGGTGGACGCGGATCTACGACCGGCTCGGGCCCGAGCAGGCACACGCGTTTCTCACCGAGCGCGATCCGGCGGCGGCGACACGGGTGCACGCGAACGATCGCCGCCGCGTCGTGCGAGCGCTCGAGCTCGCGGCCGCAGGCACCTCGCTCGCGCCGGCACACGACCGGCTCTGGAGCGATGACGTGCGTCACCCGACGACGCTCGTCGGACTCGAGCTCGCCCCCGACGAGCTCGAGCGCCGCATCTGGGCGCGCGTTGCCGAGCAGGTCGATCGCGGCGTTGTCGAGGAGGCGAAGGCGGCCTGGTCGCAGCCGCTCTCGGAAAGCGCCCGCAAGGTACTCGGTCTGGAGGCGTTCGCGACGCTGCCGGTCGACGAGGCAGTTGAGGCGGTCGTCAACGCGACCCGGCGGCTCGCTCGCTACCAGCGCAAATGGCTGCGACGCCTGCCGGGCGCGGCTACGCTCGCGGCCGACCGCCCTCCGGAGGAGATCGCCGATGAGATCGTCGCGCTGGCAGGCGCAGGGGAACGTCTACCTCGTCGCTGAGGAGCCGCTCTCGGCGGACACCGTTCGCGCAGAGGTCGGGGATACCGACGGGATCCTCGAGGTGACCGTGCGCGGCGAGGACTGGCTCGAGATCGTGATCTGGAACCCGGACGGCTCGCAGGCCGAGCTCTCGGGCAACGGCACGCGGATCGCTGCCCGCTGGCTCGCCGAGCAGACCGGCGCAAAGATCGTGACCGTGCGCGTCGGGTCGCGCGAGGTGAGCGCGCGGATGCTCGACGGCGATCTCGTCGAGCAGGACATGGGTCCGGTCGAGGTCGGCGAGCTCGAGGAGGTCGAGGGGATCCGCTTCACGCCGGTCGAACGTCGGCAACCCGCACGCGGTCGTCGAAGGGGACCCCGGCGAGCTGCTCCGGATCGGGCCGCTGCTCGAGACGCATCCGCGCTTCCCGCAGCGGACGAACGTGCAGGTCGCGCGCCGACTCGGCGCGGGCGAGATCGAGGCACGCGTGTGGGAGCGAGGCGTGGGGGAGACGGGCTCGTCGGGCACGAGCGCGGTCGCGGTCGCCGCCGCGCTCGGCGTGAGCCCCGCGACGATCCGCTTCCCCGGCGGCGATCTCCGGGTGCGCATCGAGGGCGGTCGGGCCCACCTCACCGGCCCGGCGGAGCGAGTGTCCTAGCCGGGAACGGGGGCGGGCTCCGGAGCGCGATCCATGCGGAGGTTGCGCACGCTCGGCACGAGCGCGACGCCGATCGCGCTCACGACGACCCATACGGCGCCGATCCAGAGGTAGGTCGAGACGCCGATCGCGTTGGCGACGGGCCCGGCGATCGCGTAGCCGAGCGGGAGCGCAGACATCGCCACGAGCCAGTCGAACGAGCTGACGCGCGAGAGCTTGTCGGGCGCGATCGAACGCTGGAGAGCCGTCTCGTAGATCACGCTTCCGAACGCGAACGCGAAGCCGGCGATCGCGGCGCCGACGGCGATCGCCTGGAAGGGCGCGCCCTCGGCGAGCAGCACCAGCTGGATGCTGTCCAGCGTGAACACGAGCACGCAGACGAGCATCGGCCGCGGCGGCCGCAGGCGAATCGCAGCGAGGCCGCCGATCAGGGCACCGATCGCCTCGCCGGTCAGGACGACGGCCCAGGCGCCGGCACCGCCCATCGACTGCTTCGCGATGTAGGGCCCGAGCACGAAGAACGGCGCGTAGCTGATCAGGAAGAAGACCGCGATCCAGGCGGCGAGCAGCCAGACCCACGTGTGCTCGACGAACGCCTGCCAGCCCTCGACCAGGTCGCGCACGAGCCGCGGCGCCACGAGCCGGGTTCGCAGCCGGCAGGAGCATCCGGGCGAGCAGCAGGGCGCTCACGGCGTAGGTCGCGCCGTCGAGCAGGATCGCCCAGCCGGCGCCGATCGTCGCCACGAGCGCACCGCCGACCGCGGCGCCGAAGATCGCAGCGGAGTAGCGCGCGATCGACATGAACCCGTTCGCCTGCTGGAGCAGCTCCGGCCGGCACGGTCTGCGGCACGAGGCCGATCGACGCAGGGGAGTGGAACGCCGCCGCGGCGCCGCCGGCGGCCTGGAGCAGGACGACCGACCAGACGGTCGCGTGCCCGGTCACGAGCAGCGCGCCCATCAGCGACTGGATCGCGAGGTTCGCGAGGTCGGAGCCGATCATCACGGTCCGGCGCGGGAAGCGGTCGGCGACGACGCCGCCGACGAGCAGCGCCGAGATCTGCGCGAGCGTGCGCGCCGCGAACGCGACGCCGACGGCCGAGACCGACCCGCCGAGGTCGAGCACCGCGAACGCGACCGCGATCGGCACGAGGTTCGTCCCGAAGAACGAGATCGTCCGAGCCCCGAAGAGCAGACGGAAGTTGCGGTGGCGGAGCGCGTTCACTCCGAACGATCATCGGAGCCGAACGGCGTTCACGCGCCGATCTCGTACTCGCGCAAGCGCGTCGTTCAGCGACGTCTTCAGGTCGGTCGACTCCGAGCGCCGGCCGATGATCAGCGCGCAGCCGAGCTGGTACGTCCCGGCCGGGAACTCCTTCGGCCGCGTGCCCGGGACGACGATCGAGCGCGGCGGCACGTAGCCACGGTGCTCGACCGGCTCGGGCCCGGTCACGTCGATGATCGGCACCGACGCGGTCAGCGAGACGTTCGGCGCCAGCACCGCCTCGCGGCCGATGCGCACGCCCTCGGTGACGATGCAGCGCGAGCCGATGAAGGCGCCGTCCTCGACGATCACGGGCCGCGCGCCCGGCGGCTCGAGCACGCCGCCGATCCCGACGCCGCCGGCGAGGTGCACGTCGGCGCCGATCTGCGCGCCCGAGCCGACCGTCGCCCAGGTGTCGACCATCGTGTTCGGCCCGACCCACGCGCCGATGTTCACGTACGACGGCATCAGGATCACCCCGCGCGAGAGGAACGAGCCGTACCGCGCGACCGCCGGCGGCACGACGCGCACGCCGAGCGCCTCGTAGCCGGTCTTGAGCGGGATCTTGTCGTGGTACTCGAACGGCCCGACCTCGCGCGGCTCCATCTGCCGCGCGCGGAAGAAGTCGAGGATCGCCTCCTGCACGTCGCCGTTGCACGACCCAGTCGTCGCCGCGCGGCTCGGCGACGCGCACCTCGCCGCGGTCGAGCGCCGCGATCGTCTCCTCGGTCGTCACGCGGCGGATCGTCGCAGAATCGCCGCGACGCCTGCGCGTGAGCCACGTCCGAGCGCCGCGCGTACGGTTGGCCCCGATGACCGAGCGGTGCTGGCGCTGCAGCGCCGAGATGGAGTGGCGGCACGGGACGTGGCAGTGCCCGCGCTGCCGCTTCAAGCTCGGCTGCTGCGAGGGCGAGCCACAGTCGGGCTCGTGCGATCCGCGCCCGCGCCGAGCGGCAGCCGCACGTCCGCGCCTGAGGCATGCCCGCCGCGCTGCTCGGGTAGCTTCGGCGGTCTTGCGCGCGTCGCTGCGTGCTGCTCGTCGGGCTGCTGTCGGTCGCTGGCCGCGATCGGCGCGCCGCGCGGGACACGCGCGCGGTCGCGCCGCCGCGCCCGCCGCGGCCGGGCGCGACAGTCGAACATCGAGCCGACCTCGGGCGTGACCTTCTACCGCGAGCCCGGTCAGGCGACAGCGGCAGCGGCTCACCGCCGAGACCGAGCGTACCGGTGAACACGATCATCGACGCGACGAACGGGCGGATGGGCATCACGAGCGTCGAACGGCGCGGCCGACTTCTTCGGCGGCGCGTTCGTGATCCGCGAGCCGAAGAAGCAACGCGTCACGCAGCTCTGGCTCGCCGGCGCCGACCCGCGCACGTGCAAGGCGAGGACGTCGAGGGTCGTGCGCCAGCTCTGGGGCGACGGCAAGGGCCGCTTCCAGACGAGAGGCCGCTACGCCGCCGCAACGGTCCGAGGCACGAAGTGGCGCGTCCAGGACCGCTGCGACGGAACGCTCACGACGGTCGAGAGCGGCGTCGTCGCGGTGCGCGACTTCCGGCTGCGGCCGCACGGTGCTCGTCACGGCGGGCCAGAGCTACCTCGCCCGGCGATGACGGACAGCACTCTTGGGATTCGCGTGCTCCGTTCGGACGACCTCGGCGCGGTGGCCGCACTCTTGCGCCGGCTTCGCGGCGACAACCTCTACACCGAGCGTGGCGTGAGGTACGACGTCGAATCGGAACCCGACCGAGCGGACGCCGCGCGGCGGGTCGTCGATCGGGACGGGATCGTGGGCTACGCCGTCGCAATACGGCGTTGGTGGCGGGTGCCCAATGACGCGTACGCATGGACGGGCGTCGTTCCCGAGGCTCGCGGACGCGGCCTCGGCCGCGCACTCTGGGATTTGGTCGAAGAGCACGTCGCGACGCTCGGCGTGGACTCGGTCTTCAGCGACGTCGTCGAGGACGCTTCAGGCAACGCCTTCCTGCGCGCGCGTGGGTTCCGGGCGGACCGGCTCGACCGCGTCTCCGTGCTCGACCCACGGACCGTCGACCTCGATGAGCTTCCGCGACGCGCGCGACGCGCGGCCGCCGACGGGTACAGCCTGAGCTCACTCGACTCGGTCCGCGATCTGCACGCGGTCTACGAGCTCGCCCTCGAGGCCTGGGACGACATGCCAGGAAGCTCGGGGTCTCATGCCGTGACGTTCGAAGAGTGGCAGGGCAGCCTGCTCCGGGCTCCCGACCTTCACGCCGGCGCCAGCGCGATCGTCGTGAACGAGGGCCGACCTGTCTCGCTCGCACTGCTGAGCGTCGATCTCGAATCCCGCCGCGGCCGCAACGAAGAGACGGGAACGGCACACGGCCACCGCCGGCGCGGCCTGGCGACACTCGCGAAGCTCGCCACGATCCGCTGGGCGAGCGAGCACGGCATCGAGGCGATCCTGACCGACAATACCGAGCAGAACGTGGGCATGCTCGCGATCAACGAACGACTCGGCTACCGGCCGCTCGTTGTGCGCCAGCGCTGGGTCAACGACCTGAACACCCATTCCGGCTAGCGGTACCCGTCAGTCGCGGTCCGGCTCGTGATCGTCGAGCCAGGCCTTCGCGACCCGCTTCTTCGCCCGCGTGAACCACGCCTCGACCACGAGGTCGCGCAGCTCGATCGCGGTCGAGCCGCGCCAGCTCCGGGATGCGCATCAGCACCGCCGGGATAGCCGTTGAAGTGCGGCGTCGTGAAGAAGATGCCGCGGTCGTCAGCCAGGACGAGCTCCTTCACGTCGAGGTCCTCGACGCGGAACATCAGCACGTCGTCGAGCCGCTCACCGGTGGCCGGGTCGACGGCATCCGGCCGGCGGCCGCGGTGGAAGCAGAACATCTTGCCGTGCACGAGGTACGACGGCCGGCCGTCCTCGGAGACCTCCTTCGTCGTCTCGGGCATGGCGAGCGCGAGCTCGTCCAGATCGGCCATCGTCGCCACCGGCGACCGACGAGTCTCGCCAGAACGGCTCGTACGGATGCGACTCCCGAGAAAGGACGGAGACATGCAGACGATCACGCCATGCCTGTGGTTCGACACCGAAGGCGAAGAGGCCGCGGAGTTCTACACGTCGGTCTTCCCGAACTCGAAGATCGTGCGACGTCGGCGCACTACGGCGACGCCGGGCCGCGGCCGGCGGGGACGGTGATGATCGGTCGAGTTCGAGCTCGACGGGCAGCGGTTCACGGCGCTGAACGGCGGACCGCAGTTCACGTTCAGCGAGGCGATCTCGTTCCAGATCGCGCTGCGAGACGCCAGGACGACGTCGACTCCTACTGGAGCAAGCTCACCGAGGGCGGAGAGGAGGGCCCGTGCGGCTGGCTGAAGGACAGGTTCGGCGTCTCGTGGCAGGTCGTCCCGACGGCCGTGCTCACGGCTGCTCGGCGATCCGGACCAGGAGCAAGGCGCAGCGCGTCATGGCGGCGATGTTCGGAGATGAAGAAGATCGAGATCGCCGAGCTCGAGCGCGCCGCGGCCGAGCCCGTCAGTGCCTGAGCCGCGAGTCCTGCTGGCCGGCCTCGTGCTGGGCGAGTCGCCGCGCTGGCACGACGGCCGGCTCTGGCTCTCCGACTGGGGCGCAGGCGAGATCGTCGCCGTCGATCTCGACGGGCGAGCGAGGTGATGGTCGGCGGCGTCGGGCCGCTGCCGTTCTGCATCGACTGGCTGCCGGACGGCCGGCTGCTCGTCGTCTCGGGGCGCGACGGGCTCCTGCTGCGGCGCGAGGCCGACGGCTCGCTCGTGACCCACGCCGACCTGAACGGCCTCGCCGATCCGCCGTGGAACGAGATCGTCGTCGACGGCCGCGGCAACGCGTACGTCAACAACACCGGCTTCGACTTCCCCGGCGGCGAGTTCGCGCCCGGGAGCATCGTCTCGTCACGCCCGACGGCGTGGCTCCGGCAGGTCGCGGACGGCGTCGCGTTCCCGAACGGCATGGCCGTGACGCCCGACAACTCGACGCTGATCGTCGCCGAGTCGTACGCGAACCGGCTGACGGCGTTCGACATCGCGGCCGACGGCAGGCCTGTCGGACCGGCGCGTGTGGGCCGACCTCGACGGCGGCGTCCCCGACGGCATCTGCCTCGACGCCGAGGACGCGGTCTGGTACGCCGACGTCCCGAACAAGCGCTGCGTCCGCGTCCGCGAGGGCGGCGAGGTGCTGGAGACGGTCGACCTCGACCGTGGCTGCTTCGCCTGCATGCTCGGCGGCGCAGACGGGCGCACGCTGTTCATGGTGGCGAACGAGTGGCGCGGCCCCGCGAGCATGAGCGGCGAGGAGCGCACCGGCCAGGTGCTGACCGTCGAGGCGCCGGCGCCAAGCGCCGGTTGGCCGTAGCAGCAGGCAGACTCGTCGACCTCCGAGTCAAACGGGAGGACACTCGCGTGCGCGAGCGTCCTGTGCTCTCGCGAGCCTTACCCGGCCGGGTTGAGCGGACTGGCTGGATCTGCCTTGCCGAGGGTTTCCGCCGCTCGCTCGCACTCGGCCTGCGTCGGGACGAGCGGCGAGTCGGACGTAGCCCTCGCCGGCCGGGCCGAAGAACGAGCCCGGGGCGACGAGGATGCCGTGCTCGAGCAGGCGCCTTGCGACCGTCTCCGACGGCTCGTCGACGGCGAGCCAGAGGAAGAACGTCGCGTCGCCGCCGGCCAGCCGGAAGCCAGCCGCCTCGAGCACCGGCAGGAGGGTCTCGCGCTTCCGGCGGTACACGGCTCGCACCGCCTCGACGTGCTCCTCGTCCGACCACGCGGCGACCGACGCGCGCTGGACGAACTCCTGCGGCGCCGTGCCGACCGACGGACGGAAAGCTCGCAGCGCGTCTGCGATCGCAGGCGACGCGCAGACGAAGCCCGAGCGGTAGCCCGTCATCGACGAGCGCTTCGAGAGCGTGTTGAAGACGACCACGTTCTCGCGGCCATCGACCTGGAGCGCGGACACCGGCTCGTCGCCGAACCAGAGCTCGGAGTACGCCTCGTCCGAGCAGAGCAGGAAGCCGTGCTCGCGCGCCCGGCCGGCGAGTTCCTCGTAGAACGAGAGCGGCGCGGTCGCGCCGGTCGGGTTGTTCGGGTAGCGAGACCCAGAACACGGCCAGCTCGTCCCAGGCGTCGAATGCGTCGAGGTCGGGCAGCCAGCCCGTCGTCTTCGCGCAGCGGCACGGTCACGACACCGGCTCCAGCGAAGAGCGCACCGCGCTCGTAGACGGGGTACGCGGGCTCCGGTACGGCCGACGACCGCGACGCTCGCCGACCGCGACCTGCGCGAACGAGAAGATCGCCTCCTTCGAGCCGAGCGTCGGCACGATCTCGCGGTCTGCGTCGACTGCGACGCCGTAGCGACGCGCGATCCAGGCGGCGATCGCCTCGCGCAGCTCGGGCAGCCCGGCCGCGCGTGGGTACGACGAGAGCTCGCCGATCCCGGCCACGAGCGCCTCGCGGATGAACGCCGGCGTCACCTCGCGCGGGTCGCCGACACCGAAGTCGATCACGTCGATCCCGCGAGCCCGAGCCTCGGCCCGCCAGTCGTCGAGCCGCGCGAACGGGTACTGCGCGAGCCCGGCGAGGATGGGGGAGAGCTTCACGCTGAGGCGCTGCCGAGCAGGAACCGCTGCAACGCCTCGTACGACCGTTCGAGCGCGGCGATCTCGACCTGCTCGTCGACCGCGTGGGCGTAGCGCGTCGCGCCCGGGCCGAAGTTGACCGCGTCAAGACCGCGCGCGGCGAAGTCGGCCACGTTCGTCCACGCCTGCTTCGGCTGCACCTCGAAGTCGCCGACGCGGCGCAGCTCCTCGACGAGCCCCTTCCGACTCGCGACGTGGGCGGCAGGGGAGTTCTGGACGATCTCGACCTCCTGCCCGGCGAGCTCGCGCACTCGCGCCTCGGCCTCGGCCGCGGTGCGGTCCGGCGCGTAGCGGAAGTTGAGGGTCACCTCGACCCGCGCAGGGATCACGTTCGTCGCGACACCGCCGTGGATCTGCGTCACGCTCAGCACCTCTCGGAAGAGAAGTCCGTCGACGACGGCGTCGCGAGGCTCCAGCTCCAGGATCTCGCCCAGCCCCTCGAAGGCGAGCTTCACCGCGTTCACGCCGAGCCACGGGCGCGCCGAGTGCGCCGAGCGGCCCTCGTAGACGAGACGCGCGTTGAGGTTGCCGAGGCAGCCGAGCTGGAGCGTGTTGTCGGTCGGCTCGAGGCAGATCACGAGCGCCGCCTGGTCAACGAGCGGCGCCGCCGCGAACACGGCCGGCAGCGGGTTGTCGGCCGGGCCGAGCTCCTCGCGCGGGAAGAAGAGCAGGCCCAGGTCGTAGGCGAGTTCGACCTCGGCTGCCCAACGGGCGAGCTCGATCATCACCGCCAATCCGCCCTTCATGTCCGTCGCCCCGAGCCCGCGCACGGCGCCGTCCTCGATCCGGCCGGGGAGGTTGCCCTGCACCGGGACCGTGTCGGTGTGGCCCGCCAGCAGCACGAGCGGCTTGCCGCTTCGCTTCGCGAACAGCACCGACTCGCCGTCGTCGTAGGCGCGCTCGAGCGGCACCGCGTCCGTCACGTAGCGGTAGACCGCCGCCTCCTCGCGCGACGGCGAGGCGATGTCGACGAGCGCGAGCGTGCGCTCGGCGAGGTCGGGGTTTGCACCGACAGGCGTCATAATGGGATCGATGATTCCACGTTCCCCGGAGCCAGAGCGCGGCTTCGTCCTCGCGGTACTCGCCCAGGGTGTGGATGCGGACACCGAGCTGGCCGAGATCGAAGAGCTGGCGCGCACCGCGGGAGTCGAGCCGCTCGGCCGCGTCGTGCAGCACAGGCCCCGGCCTGCGCAGCGGACGTACGTCGGCAAGGGCAAGATCGAGGAGCTGAAGGAACGGTTCGCCGACGTCGAGGCCGAGTGTCTGCTCGTCGACGACGAGCTCCAGCCGGCCCAGCAGCGCTACCTCGAGAACACCCTCGACGTGCGCGTGATCGACCGCACGCAGCTGATCCTCGACATCTTCGCCCAGCACGCCGTGAGCGCCGAGGGCAAGCTCCAGGTCGAGCTCGCGCAGCTCGAGTACAACCTGCCGCGGATGCGCGGCATGTGGCAGCACCTCGAGCGTCTCGGCGGCGGGGTGGGCACGCGCGGCCCGGGCGAGTCGCAGCTCGAGACCGACCGCCGACTCGCGCGGCGTCGCATCTCGGTGCTCAAGGAGCGCCTGGTCGGGCTCGAGAAGCAACGCGCGACGCGCCGCAAGGAGCGCCGCGAGACGCAGACGCCGACGATCGCGCTCGCCGGCTACACGAACGTCGGCAAGTCGACGCTCCTCAACGCTCTGACCGGCGCCGAGGTCTCGGTCGAGAACCGCCTGTTCGAGACGCTCGACCCGACCACGCGCGGCTTCGACTACGAGGGCCGTCGTTACCTGGTGACGGACACCGTCGGCTTCATCCGTCGCCTGCCCCACCAGCTCGTCGAGGGGTTCGCGGCCACGCTCGAGGAGACGCTCGTCGCGGATGTGGTGCTGCACGTCGCCGACGGCTCCGCCGACGAGGAGGAGCTCGACCGGATGGTGGCCGCGGTCGCGGAGGTGCTCAATGAGATCGGCGCGGAGGAGCTGCCGGTACAGCTCGTGCTGAACAAGATCGACCTCGTCGACGAGGTCGGCCGACGCCGGCTCGGGAACCGCTTCCCGAGTGCGCCGCAGGTCTCTGCCTCCACGGGAGAAGGCCTCGACGAGCTGAAGGCGCGTCTCGCTGAGCAGTTCGCAAGCCGCTGGGAGGTCGTGCGCCTGCTGATCCCGTACGCCGACGGCGGGGCGCTCTCGGAGCTCTACGCGCTCGGCGCGCCGATCGAGCACCGCGAGGACACACCCGACGGCGTGCTCGTGGTCGCACGGCTGCCGCGCCGCGACCTGCGTCGGTACGCTCGCTTCCTCGTCGCCGAGGCGCCCAAGACAGCAAAGGCACGGGAGACCGCGTAATCGAGCTGCCGGTGCAACGGCTGCGCCCGGACGCGGTCGTTCCCGCGCGCGCGTACGCAGGCGACGCCGGTCTCGACCTCTCCGCCTGCGAGCGCGTCGAGCTTGCGCCCAGGCAAGCGGGCGCTCGTCGGCACCGGGCTCGCGGTCGCGATCCCCGACGGGTACGCCGGCTTCGTGCAGCCGCGCTCCGGACTCGCGACCAGGCACGGCATCTCGATCGTGAACACGCCCGGCCTCGTCGACTCCGGCTACCGCGGAGAGCTCCGCGTCGCGCTGCTGAACACCGACACGCACGAGACGTTCGTCGTCGAGCCCGGCATGCGGATCGCGCAGCTCGTCGTCCTGCCGATTCCCGAGGTCGAGCCCGTCGAGGTCGACGAGCTGCCCGAGTCGGAGCGGGGTGTCCGCGGCTTCGGGTCGACGAGCCACTGAATGGGAGGAGAACCGCGCGTCCGCGTTTCCGCGCTCCTGCGCTGGCAGGACCGCGTGCTGCTCTGCCGGCAGGAGAAGCCCGGGAAGGAGTACTGGCTGCTGCCGGGCGGCGGGGTCGAGGGCGGCGAGACGCTGCAACGAGGCGCTGCGGCGCGAGCTCGGCGAGGAGCTCGGCCTCGTGGGACGTGCTCCAGCTCGAGGGCCCGATCGCAGTCGCGGAGTCGATCGCGCCGGGCTGGACGCCCGACGACCGGCACGTCGTCCACATCATCTTCGGCGCCGACCTCTCGCACCGTTCGCTCGAGGACGTCGAGAGCCACGACCCCGCTGTCCGCGGCACGCGGCTCTTCTCGCTCGAGGAGCTCGAGGAGGTCGTGGTCCACCCGCCGATGAAACGCTTCGTCCAGCGCTGGCGGCCCGGGGATCCGGCCGTCTACCTCGGCTCGCTCTGGGCCCGGTGATCCGTCTTGCCGGCCTCGCCGCCGCTCTTGTCACAGCGGCGACCGCGGTCGGCTCGACGGCTGCGAATCCAGGATGCTCGCCGAGGCGGGCGGCTGTAACCCTCACCGTGAAAGCCCACTGCTACATCGGCACCGAGCGCGCCGACCTCATCGTTGGCGCGGCGGCGGGCGACCTGATCTACGGCTGGGCGGGCGCGGACCTGATCTACGGTCTGGCCGGGGACGACCGGATCTTCGCCGGCTCCGAGAACGACCTCGTGTACGGCGGTCCCGGGAACGACCTGATCGACCCGGCGCTCGGACGCGACCGCGTCTACGGCGGCTTGGGCGACGACGTCATCCACGTCGGGGGCGGAGAGCCCGACCGGATCTGGTGCGGGCCCGGCTACGACGTCGCGTACGTCGACCGGCTCGATCGCGTGGCGAAGGACTGCGAGGAGGTCGTCGTCCGCCGCGGCTACCCGTAACGTCCGCCGCGGTCGCGCGCCCGCTGCGCCGAGACGGCGTGCGCATCAGCCTCGAGGTCGTCCTGGAGTGGCTCCAGCTCGACCCGCTCACCCGTCGCATGCGCGAGCGCGTCTGCCAGCAGACGGTCGGCGAGCCACGGGTTGCGCGGAAGCAGCGGGCCGTGAAGGTACGTGCCGTAGACGCGCTCCAGGCGGCAGCCCTCGTAGCCGGAGACGCCGTCGTTGCCGAAGCCCGCGACGACGCGCCCGAGCGGCTCGGCGCCGTCGTCGAGGTAGGTGCGGCCCGCGTGGTTCTCGAAGCCCGCGAGCGTGCGGCCGGCCCAGGCGCAGTCGAGCAGCACGTCGCCGATCATCCGCCGCTCGCCCGCGACGGTGTGTAGCGGCAGCAGGCCGATCCCCGGCAGCTCTGCGCCCGAGCGGTCGCGGTAGAAGCGGCCGAGCAGCTGGTAGCCGCCGCAGACCGCGAGGAACGCCGCGCCGCCGTCGACCGCCTCGCGCAGCGCAGGCCCCTTCGCGACGAGATCCGGCGCGACGAGCGCCTGCTCGCGATCCTGGCCGCCGCCGATGTAGAACAGGTCGCTCCCGCCGGGGCGCACTGCGTCGCCAAGCCCGATCGCCGTCACCTCGAGCTCGTGCCCCCGCGCCGCTGCCCGCGCGGTGAGGACGGCGATGTTCCCGCGGTCGGCGTAGATGTTGAGGCGGTCCGGATACAGGTGCGCCGACGCGGATCCTCACGCGGCGCGCTCCCAGTACTGCGCCACGTGGCCGCGCTCCGAGACGATCCGCCGCAGCGCCAGCATCGCGGTGTAGGTCGGCAGCACGACGAGCTCGCCGCCGGCCGGCGTCAGCGCGAGGCCGCGGTCGAGCGCCTGCTCAAGTCCGGCACGACCTCGATCCGGTCGCGCTCGAGGCCGCCGTAGGCGAAGCGCAGCGCCAGCTCGGCCGCGCGCGCGCCGGTCGCGACGACGCGGTCGAGGCCGCCGAGGAGCGGCTCGAAGTCGACGTCCCAGATCCAGGAGACGTCGCGGCCGTCGGCGATCTCGTCGTTCAGCGCGACCACGGCGAGCCGCGGCGACTCGCCGTCGAGCAGCGTCCGCACCGCCTCGTTCGCGCCGGCCGGGTTCTTGACAGCAGCATCAGCAGGCGCCGGTCGCCGATCGCGATCCGCTCGAAGCGGCCGAACGCGGCGACGAAGCGCTCGAGACCGCTCACGACCTCCGTCGAGCGGCACCTCGAGCGCGGTCGCGAGCGCCGCCGCCGCGACGGCGTTGTAGACGTTGTAGAGCCCGGGCAGCCCCAGCTCGACGCGCGCGCGCGCCGTCAGGCGTCGCCAGCGTGAAGGCGCTGCCGTCGAGCCCGCGCAGCTCGATCTCGCGCGCGGCGACGTCGAGCGGGAGGCGCGCGCGGCCGCACGTCGGGCAGCGGTAGTCGCCCAGGTGGCCGACGTAGACAGCCGCGTAGTCGTACGGCGTGCCGCACACGACGCAGTAGGTCGAGTCGGCCGCGTGCTGGAGCGACGGTCGCGCGTGGCGCGGGTCGTCCAGGCCGAACGTGAGCAACCGCCCCCGCGCGCGGCCGCGGGCGAGCTCGCCGAGCAGCGGATCGTCTGCGTTGACCACGAGCAGCGCGTCGGGTAGCGCGGCGAGCGCCGTCGCGCCAGCGCTCGGCGATCAGCTCGAGCTCGCCGTAGCGGTCGAGCTGGTCGCGGAAGAGGTTGCCGAGCGACGATCGCCCGCGGCCGGACGCGCCGCGCGACCTCGGGCAGCGCGCCCTCGTCGACCTCGAACAGGCCGAGCTCGGCGCCGCGCGAGGCGAGCAGCGTCGAGGCGACGCCCGAGACGAGGTTCGCTCCCGAGCTGTTGTGGGCGACCCGCAGCGCGCGGCCGCAGGATCTCGGCAGCCATCGCCGTCGCGGTCGTCTTGCCGTTCGTCGCCGAGACGAGCACCGAGCCGAGCGGCAGGCGCGCGGCGAGCCGGTCGATCGCGCCGGGGTCGGCCTTCCAGAGGAGCTTGCCCGGCAGCGTGGTGCCGCCGCCGCGGCCGGCGAGACGCGAAACGGCGCCGCACCGCGCGCCGCCGAGGATCTCGACGCTCAGAGGGAGCCGCTGAAGCACCGATCGAGGGTAGCGGCCTGATCCCTCGAACGAGGGAACTTCGCATAGTCCGCTCACCCTTCGGGGTGATGAGCCGCCTTCGGGCCCGACCTACCTTGCGCCGGCTTGACGGGCAGTGCGGTGAGTGCCCGACTGCGACATGCGGCAACTGCGGCCCCGAGGACGTTGGGGTGGGGAGGAAGACAAAATGGCGAAGCACGACGGAGCCGGGCGCGGCGGACGGTTCAGCGCCCTCTGGGGAGACGAAGCGCGACGGAAACTCGAAGGGCAGCGCGCTCTGGGGTAACGGCGGACGCGGCGGCGCGGTTCTACTGATCGGACTTCTTGCACTGGTCGTTCCGCTGACGGCGGCGCAAGCCATACCTCGACACAGGCGAGCTCGAGCGGCGAGGTATCGGCGCTCATCCCCGACGCGCTCCTCTCGCAGGCGCAGTCGAATCCGGACCAGACGTTCCGGGTGATCGTCCAGGGCGAATCCGGAGCAGGACAACGTGCAGATCGCGGAGAAGGTCGCGACGCTCGCCGCCCAGTCCGACAAGAAGCTCATGGGCGCGGCGAGGAAGGCGGACGACAGCCTCGGCGAGGGCCGAGAACGACGGCCGACCGGCTCTCTGCGGAGGCAGCGAAGGCGGCGAGGACGCCGACGACGCGCACGTGGCGCCGCCGGCGCCAAGGCCGCGAGGGCGAAGGCCACCGGCAGGCGAGCCGACCGGAACGCAGCGGCGCAGGCCGCCGACGACGCCGCGCGGAAGGCTCGCGACGCGGCGCAGGTCCGCGCAGGACGCAGCGACAGGCGAAGGCTGCTGTCGGCTCGCGGCCGACGGGCAAGGCCGAAGCCGCGCACGGCAACGTCTCGCGGCTCTCCGACTCGATCCTCGAGCAGCAGATCACCGATCGGTTCGACTCGATCTCCGGCGTCGCCGTCGGGCTGACCGGCGAGCAGGTCGCCGGCCTCGCCGCCCACGGCGACGACGGAGTGCTCTCGATCACGCCGGACGCACCGGTCGTTGCGACCGCGGCCCAGACGATCCGAGCTGGTCGTCCGACCAGGCCTGGCCGCTACGCGATCGGCGCCGCCGACAACTGGGCGCGAAGACGCGAACCGCACGGTGCAGGCCAACATGCCGGCGATCGCGATCGTCGACTCGGGCATCGAGGATCGCGCCGACTTCGACGGTCGGCTCGTCGCCTCGGTCGAACCTGAGCCGCTTCCGAACAACTCGCCGGGCGACGGGCGCGGGCACGGCACCTTCGTCGCCGGTATCGCCGCCGGCTCGGCCGAGCGGGTACACCGGCACGGCGCCCGCGGCCAAGCTCGTCTCGATCGACGTGTTGGACGACAACGGCATGGGCCTCACGAGCGACGTGATCCGGGCGTGCCAGTGGATCCTCGACAACAAGGCCAAGTACAACATCCGGGTCGCCAATTTCTCGCTGCACTCGCAGATCACGGCGCCCTTCTATCTCGACCCGCTCGATCGAGCCGTCGAGCAGCTCTGGTTCAACGGCGTGGTTGTGGTCGTGGCTGCAGGCAACTACGGCACACCCGACGGGCCGAGCGGTGTGCTCTACAGCCCGAGCGACGATCCGTTCGTGATTACCGTCGGCGCGGTCGACCTTGGCAGCCAGTCGAGGCTCGCGGACGACCGGATCGCGCCGTGGTCCTCGTGGGGCTCGACGATCGACGGGTTCGCGAAGCCCGAGCTCTCGGCCCCCGGGCCGCTACATGGTCGGTCCCGTGCCTTCGGATTCGACGCTCGCTGCCGAGCGGCCGGTCGCGTAGCCCCGGCTACATGCAGCTCTCCGGGCACGTCGTTCGCGGCCGCGATCGTCTCGGGCGCTGCCGCTGACGTGCTCGCACGTCATCCCGAGTTCACTCCGGACCAGGTGAAGGGGTCACTGATGGTCACCGCGAGGTCGATGGACGGGTCCGTCGGCCTCGCGGGAGGCGTCGGCGAGATCGCAGCCGACGCGGCGCGATCGACTCGGATCCGCCGAATCCGAACGCCGCCCTCGCGACGTTCGTTCGGTCGACCTGGGCCGGCACCAGAGTGTCTTCGACGCCTTCTCGTGGAACCGAGCCGCACGGGCAAACGCCTCGTGGAACTCGGCTTCGTGGAACAGCGCCTCCTGGAACTCGGCCTCCTGGAACAGCGCCTCCTGGAACTCGGCCTCCTGGAACAGCGCCTCCTGGAACTCGGCCTCGTGGAACAGCGCCTCCTGGAACTCGGCCTCCTGGAACAGCGCCTCCTGGAACTCGGCCTCGTGGAACAGCGCCTCCTGGAACTCGATCGCGCTCGTGGACGCAGCGGACAGAGACGGTCTCTCGCGGTAGAGGGTCGAGAGGAGCCTGACACCATGAGTGCAGATGCCGACGGAGATCCACGCTGAGCGTCATGCCACGCGGGGTGTCCGGGACGACAGGCTCGGGCTGCGGGCGGCCCTGTACTTCTGGCTCGTGGTCGCCGCCGCCTGCGCCGTGACGGCGCCGTTTCTCTCGCACCTGACGTTGCAGACCCCTGGGTGGCCGACATTCCTGATCCTCGGCGGCGCCGCCGCCGTCGCACAGCTCTTCGTCGTCGTGACGCCCGGCAACCAGTCCTACCACACGACCGGAATGTTCCTGGTCGCAGCGGCGCTTCTCCTCCCGCCGGAGCTCGTCGCGCTGATGGCAGTCGTCCAGCACGTGCCGGACTGGCTCAAACGGCGGCTTCCCTTCCACATCCAGACGCTTCAACATCGCCAACTACACGCTGGCGGTGATGGGGGCGTGGGCGGCCTCGCAGGCGATCCTCGCCTCGCAGCCGCTCGCCGACGGGGCGACTGCGGCGCTCGCCGGAGCCGCGGCCTGCGTGGTCTTCGTCGGCGTGAACCACACGCTGCTCGCGCCGATGCTGCGCTTCGCGCGCGGCCTCTCGTTCCGTGAATCGGGACTCTTCACCTATGAGAACCTCTCGACCGACTTCGTTCTCGCGACGCTCGGCGTGGGGTTTGCGACGCTGTGGCACTTCGACCCCTCGCTGACGCCGTTCGCGCTCGCACCGTTGGTGCTCATCCACCGCTCGCTCTCGGTTCCGGCACTCCAGGCCGAAGCGCGCAACGACGCCAAGACGGGGCTCTTCAATGCTCGTTTCTTCGCGACGACGCTGCACGACGAGCTCGCGCGCGCGCCGCCGCTTCGAGCGTCCGATGTCGGTGATCATGGCCGACCTCGACCTGCTCCGAGACATCAACAACACCTACGGTCATCTGGCCGGCGATGCCGTGCTGGCGGGAGTCGCGAAGGATCTTCCGCGAGCAGCTCCGCGACTACGACGTGCCGGCTCGCTTCGGCGGCGAGGAGTTCTCGATCGTGCTGCCCGAGACGGCGCCGCAGGAGGCGGTGCAGATCGCCGAGCGGATCCGCTGCGCAGTCGCCGGGTACGCCTTCGAGGTCGAGACCTCGAGCGAGCCGATCCACGCGACCGTCTCGCTCGGGGTCGCCTCGTATCCACGCGACGGTCAGGACGCGAAACGAGCTCGTGCACAAGGCAGACCTCGCCGTGTACCGGGCGAAGCTCCAGGGTCGAAACCGCGTTTGCGACCCCTCGAACGAGCCGGTGCTCGCGGAACCCGAGAACCGCGCGCCGCGCCTCGTGGCGGTGCCCGAGGCGCCGCAAGCGCCGGCGCTCGCACCCAAGCAGCTCTCGCCGCCCGCAGCCGGGGCAGACGCCGGCGCGCCGATCGCCGCGTCTCGCGGCCGCACAACTCCGTCGGGCCGCGCTTCTTCTGGATGCCGCGGCGCCTGGCGATCCTCGTCGCCGTGGTCGGCACGGCCGGTCTGACGCTCGGCGTCGTGGGGGCGATCACTGGCGGAGAGCCGGGACGTCGCCGGCCTGATCGCGATCGTCGCCCTCGTCGGCATCGGTCAGGCGCTCTCGATCGAGGTCGAGCGCACCGGCACGATCTCGGTGACCGCCGTGGGTGCGCTCGTGGGCGCAGCGATCATCGGCACACGTGGTGCGCTCTTGCTCGCGCTGACGATCGCCGTCATCGACTGGACGACACGGCGCAGCGTCTTCCATCAGGTGCTCTTCAACGTCGGCGCGCTCACGTTCGCGACGATCGTGGCCGCCGCACGTCTTCTCGTTCCACCTCGATGGCCCTGCTCGGACTCCGGTGGCGATCGCCACGGGCGTCGTCGCCGGCTTCGTCTACTTCGCCCTGAATACGGGGCTGCTGTCGGTCGCGGTCGCGCTCGAGGGCCGCGAGCAGCGTTTGGGCCATCGTGGCGCGAGCGGTTCAGCTGGCTGCTGCCGCACTATCTCGTCTACGGCTTCGTCGCAGGCGTGATCTACGAGGCGTACCGGCCGATGGGTGTCTGGGCGTTGTTCGTCTTCGCACTACCGCTCTTCCTGATGCGGAAGACACAGGAGACGTACCTGCGCCACACCGAGCGGTCGAACGCATAAGCTGCGCGAGGCGGCCGAGACGATCCAGTCGCAGAACATCTCGCTCGAGCAGGCGAACCAACTGCTGCGGAGCGCTCGACCGCAGCAATGGAGTCGCTTTCGGCAACGGTCGACGCTCGGGACGCCTACACGGCGGGACACTCACGGCGGGTACAGAAGATCGCGCTTGCGATCGGCGCCGAGCTCGGACTCTCGCCCGACGAGCTCGAGCCGCTCGGGCACGCGGCTCTCTTCCACGACATCGGCAAGCTCGCCGTGCCGGACGCCGTCCTGCTCAAGCCGCACGCGCCTCGACAAGCACGAGTGGGACCTGATCACGCGGCATCCGGACGACGGGGCGTCGATCATCGAGCGGCTCGGCTTCCTGGACGACGCCGTGCCGGCGATCCGGCACCACCACGAGCGCTACGACGGGCGCGGCTACCCGGACAACCTCGCCGGGGACGAGATCCCGCTCGGCGCGCGGATCATCCATGTCGCGGACGCGTTCGACTCGATGCTCTCCACGCGCGTCTACCGCCCGGCGCACACACTCAAGGCCACGCTCGAGGAGCTCGAGCGCATGGCCGGCACCCAGTTCTGCCCACGGGCAGCCGCGGCGCTACGGACGGTCGTGGAGCGAGGGTAGGGCGCCGCTGCTGGAGGAGCGGGCGCCCGCGTCCGAGTTGATCGCCGTCGCGTCGTAGCGTGCAAGCCGCTTCTTGCGATTCGCACAGCTTGCTCTACCATTCTTGGCGTGACTCCCAAGGCCGGCTATCGCGCGATCGCAGCGATCGATCCCGACGAGCTCGCGTCGTTCCAGGCGGGCATCCGCAAGCGCTACTCGGACGAGCAGATCCTCGACCGCGCTGAGAGCGTGCGCCGAGCGGGTCGGGCCGCTCGCCGACGATGAAGGAGTTCGCGCGCCGACCCCGAGACGACGGTGCACCCGCAGACGGTGATCGAGCACTTCGGCTCGTGGAACGCCGCGCAGCGCGCGGCGGGTCTCGTGCCGCGGCGGTTCGCGACGCGCGAGGAGCTGGTCGCGCTGCTCCGCGAGCTCGGCGACGAGCTCGGCCGGACGCCGACCGCGCGCGACCTCGACGCGCGCCGCGGTCGCATGCCGTCGAAGTCGCTCTACTGGCACACGTTCGGCTCGCTCTCGAACGCGCTGCGCGAGGCCGGCTTCGACGTCGCGGTGGGGGAGGAGCGGCTCGAGCGGGCGGTCGCCCAGGGGGCGGCGCTCGCACGCCGCCTCGGGCGCCTGCCGCGGTTCGCCGACTGGGCCGAGACGCGCCGCGCGGAGGACGCCGAGATGCTCACCGAGTGGCAGGTGTACCGCATGTTCGACTCGCGCCGCGGCGCGTGGGCGACGTTCCAGTTCCTCGTGCGCCGGCGGCTGGTCGAGGAGGGGGCGGCGGTCCGCTCGGACGGCTCGCTCACTGCCTGCTGACTAGGCAGCCGCTGCGATCGTCGCGAGCCGGGTGAGGCAGACGTCGCGCTCGTGCGGCGCGCGCACGGCCGGCAGCGGGTCGTCCTCGACGAACACGCTGACGCGGAAGCGCTCGCGCGCCTCGACCTCGCCGGCCCGCAGCGCGACGAGCGTGCCCTCGGGCAGCTCGCGCTTGCGCAGCTTGAGCCGGCAGTAGCGCTCGACGAGCTCGAGCGCGTGCTTCGTGGACGCGAAGACGATTCCGTCGCGCCCGTCGCCGAGCCACAGCGGGCGTCCGGTGCCGCGCGCGGCGTAGAGCAGCTCCGGCTCGCGCTCGTCGATCCAGGCCGCGGCCATCGAGCCGCGGAGCTCCTCGAGCGCCCGCGCGTCGCTGCGGAGTGCGCTGCGAGCGCGAAGATCGCCTCGGAGTCGACCGTCATCCGTCGCTCGGCACGCGCGCAGGCGTGGCCGTCGAGCAGCGCGTCGTCGTTGACGATGATCCCGTTGTGGATCCCGACCACCGGCCCGTGCCGGACGGGATGGTTGTTGGCCGCGATCGAGGGATGGCCCTTGGTGTAGTCGCGCACGTGGATCAGGAGCTGCGTCGCCTCGTCCGGAACCGCCACGCGCTCGAGCAGCTGCGAGGCGGGCGTGCGCTGCTTCACGACGGTCGGCTGCCGCGACGCCCGGCGCGCGGTGCGCGTACCCGACGGCGTCGGCGCCACGCTCGGCGATCGCCGCCAGGAGCGCCTGAGCGGCGAGCGTGCGCTCGACGCGCGCGTCGGGGTGAAAGGCTGTATCCGGCTATTCCGCACATTGTCGAGACGGCGGTCGTGTCAGGCGGCTCGATGTCCGCTTGTAGCTCAAGGTAGCCGAGCGCAGCGCCGATAGACGAAACGACTGTGGCGGCTCCTCACGTTCAACCCGATTCAGATTCTGATCCGATCCTCGAGCTCCTGCCCGAGGTGGAGGCGCTTGACGGCGAGCCGGTCGAGGAGGAGGGGGAGGACGAGCCGGGCAATGCCTCGCTCTCGGACGATGAGCGGCTCCGAAGCGCCGATCCCGCTCAAGCTCTACGTCCGTCAGCTCGGCGACGGCCGGCTGCTGACCCCGGCGGAGGAGCGCGAGCTCGCGCGCCGCAAGGACCTCGGCGACGAGGCAGGCGAAGCGGCGACTCGTCGAGTCGAATCTCCGGCTCGTGATGTCGATCACGCGCCGCTACACGAAGGCCGGCGTGCCGCTGCTCGACCTGATCCAGGAAGGAAACCTCGGCCTGATCCGCGCGGTCGAGAAGTTCGACTACCGCCTCGGCTTCAAGCTCTCGACGTATGCGACCTGGTGGATCCGCCAGGCGATCAACCGCGCGCTCTCCGATCAGGGCCGGACGATCCGCCTCCCGATGCACATCGCCGAGCAGGTGCGCCGGGTTCAGCGCTCGCGCCGTCACCTCGCGCAGAAGCTGAACCGCGATCCGACGCCCGAGGAAATCGGCCTCGAGTCGGGGCATTCGGCCGATCGCGTCATGGAGCTGCTCGAGCTGATCAGCGACCCGGTGTCGCTCGAGACGCCGGTCGGGGACGGCGAGAGCCTGTACGGCGATCTCATCGAGGACGTGCTGACCGAGTCTCCGGACGCTGCGACGGCCACGGCCGCTCGCGCGCTCGAGCTCACGGCCGCGGTGGAATCACTCGATCCGCGGCTCCAGCAGGTGGTCGTGCGCCGCTTCGGCCTCGACGGCAACGCGCCGCAGACGCTCGAGGAGCTCGGCACCGACCTCGGCGTCACCCGCGAGCGCGTCCGCCAGATCGAGGCGAAGGCCCTCCGCGAGTTGCGGATGCTCGCGCCCGGCCTGCGCCACTACCTGTAGCTGCCGGGAACAAGGCTCATGTTGCGTGCCGTCGCGGCAGGCGGCGGCTTCCGCACGTCTGTGCTGCGACGCACGAGAATCAGTGTTATGTCTAGTCAGCCGAAGACGCGCTGGACAGAAGGACCGCTCCCTTCTCCTGGCCCCGCTCCCAAGCGGCGGCGCCGGTCACGCAAAGAGCGATCTTTTTCGCCGGCCGAAGCCTTGAACCGGCCGGCCGGGCCGCAGTAGATTCGAGTTGCGCCGAGCACGGAGCGCGAGTAGGTCGAAGCCGAGCCGAGAGGCCGTACGCGGAAGCGGAACGTCACTGGGCTCGGTGGACGAAAGCGCCACCGGCTCGGCGAATCCTTGGTCCCACTCTTCTCTTCGAGCGTAGAGCACGAACTGCTAGTTCAGACTACGCACGAAGAAGTTCACGCAAATTGCGTCCTTCTCGCCTGATGCCCCCTTGCACGGGCACGCAGCCGCGTCTACTGTCCCGCTTGCACCGAGCACGGAGCGCAAGTAGGTCGAAGCTGAGCCCGGGGGCCGTACGCGGAAGCGGAAAGCCAACAGGTTCAGCAGACGAAAGCGCCACCGGCTCGGTGAATTTTTTCCTTTCGGAATGGTCGGCCGCCGGCAGGGCGCTCAGCTCGTCCGAGTAGAATCGCGGTCGATGTCACGGCTCCGCTCCCCCGCGCTCTCCCACGACACGACGTCGCTGCTCTGGGCGCTCGCGTTCGGGCTCTACATCCTGATCGGCGGCATCGCGATCGGCTGGACGCGGGCCGTCTCGTTCGTGGTCGCCCTCGTCGCCGGGTACGGGATCTTCCTCTTCGTCCGGTTCTACGGCGAAGACGAGCCGCGCCGACCCTGAACCGACACCAGGGCGGCGAGAAGCTGCTGCGTGAAATCGCGGCCGATCATCTCCTCAAGGCGAACACGGGCGGAGAAGCCGGCCTGGGCCGAGGTGGCCGCCTTGCGATCCTGTGCCGGCCGCTTGTGGATCGTCGCGCACATGTTGGAACCATCGGCCGTCCCGGCCGCCGAGACGATCCCTGACTCAGGTGTCGTTCGAGCGAAGGTCGAGTCGGCGGCCGTCGAACGTGGACGAATAGAGCTCGGCCCGGAACGCCGCGACCGTCGCATTCATGTCCTGCTCGAAGAGATGGCGGACGACGCCGATCTCGCGGTCGTTGTGAAACGGGACGTCGACATGCTCCCGCGTGACGAGGTTCACCGAGACACGCCCGCAGGCGGGGCAGCGCACCGCGACGCCGACCCGGCCGGCGAGCCCGCTCTCGGCGAGCATCCGGAACGCCGACGGAAAGACGGGCCGCGGGCGGTCCTCCGGCCAGCAGAAGAAGCTCCAGGGCCACTCCCCCGCCCTGATCCTCTGCGCGGCGAGCCCGGTGAGCTCGTCGGCCAGGGAATCGGTCTTCGAGGTCATCAGGTTGACGAAGCTCCGTCGCTTCCTCGAGCCCGAGCGGCGCCCAGTCGAGGTCATCGTGCGAGACGAGGCCCGGGTGCTCATCGCCGCACCCGCACGCGAACTGGATGCGGTAGATCGTCGGGTGATGCGGGCCGGGCAGCTCCTCGAGTGAGCGGAAGCGGGACAGCCGGACCGAAGTCTCGCCGTGCCGAGGGCACGAGAGCCGGTAGGTGGTGGTCAGCACGTCGTACACGTTCTTCTTGATACCCGATTGCGCGGACGACGGGGCGCCGCGTTAGTAAGCGATCAATGCGTGCACGTCGTGACCCTCGAGGCGTTCGCGCCCACCGAGGAACGTGAGCTCGATGATGAAGCACGCTCCGACCACCTCGCCCCCGAGCCCCTCCACGAGCCCGCAGATCGCCTCCACGGTGCCACCCGTGGCGAGCACATCGTCGTGGATGACGACGCGGGCGCCCCTCGGGATCAGGTCCGGATGCACCTCGAGCGCGTTCTCGCCGTACTCGAGGAAGTAGCTCGCCCCTACCGTCTCGGGCGGAAGCTTCCCCGGACGGCGCGCCGGCACGAAGCCGCAGCCCGCCGCGGCTGCGATCGCCGCGCCAAGGATGAACCCGCGGGCCTCCGCGCCGAGCACGAGGTCCGGCTGCCTCGACCGGACCCAGTCGGCAAGCTCGCCGATCGTCTGAGTGAGCGCGGCGTGGTCGGCGAGCAGTGGCGTGATGTCCTTGAACCCGACGCCCGGCGTCGGAAAGTCCTCCACTTCGCGGATCTTGCCTCGGAGATCGACCGTGCTCAACGGCTCCCCACCTCCCTCACCTCGCGCCACAGGAGAAGCGAGCCTAGCTCCTGCGCCAGCTCGGTCAGAGACTGGAGGTCGCGCAGGCCGGCCGCCCGTCGCTCGGCGTTACGCGAGCGGAGCGCCGGCGCGACGAGCTGCTCCAGGAGCGCGGCCTCTCGATCGGTCGCAGTCCGGAACGTCCGTAGGTGCCGTGCATCGACGCCGTAGCGCGTCAGCTGGGCGCACACGACGGCGATGTCGGCGTCGGTCTCGGCATACCGCTTGTCCGCCCCGCTCCCCCTGCCGCCGAGCAGACCAAAGTCTTCGAGCGCCTTCGCTAGCTCGTGGGTGATCCCCGAACGGCGGCACAGCTCATCCAGATCGATCTCTTCGATCCGCTCGCCCAGCCCGCCCGGCCGCCGTCGCTTCCGCTCCGTGGCGCCGGGCGCCGCAAGCTCGTCGCGAATCACGCGCAACGGCAGGAACTCGTCGCGCTGGAGCCGCAGGATCGTCTCAAGCCGCTCGAGGTCGTGCTCACTGAACAGGCGGTAGCCCCCGCGTGTGCGCTGGGGGCTGATCAGGCCTTCGTCCTCGAGAAACCGGATCTTCGAGATCGAGATGTCCGGGAACTCGTCGTGGAGGCGACCCACGACCTCGCCGATGCGGATCAGCCGTTCGCGCTTGGGGGTGCCTGCGGTCGCGCTCATCGCTCGATGAAGGTCAGTCGGTACTTGCCGATCTGCAGCTCGTCGCCGTTTGCGAGCGCGACGTTGTCGATCCGCCGCCGGTTGACGAACGTGCCGTTGAGCGAGCCCCCGTCCTCGACGAAGAACCGTCCGTCGCGCTCGACGAGCACCGCATGGTTGCGTGACACGGTGACGTCGTCGAGGAAGATCTCGCACTCGGGTGATCGGCCGATGCGTGTGCGCGCGCCGGCCGGCCGGAAGCTCTCCCCGGCCCGGCCGCCGCCGAAGCGGACGACGAGTGCCGGCCCGTCAAGGCCCTCGACGACCTCGTCCGCCGCGGCCGCGACGTCCTCCGCGGCGAATGTCTGCGTCACCTCGACGGACGCGTCGCTTTTCTCCAGCAGCGTTCCGCAGCGCGAGCAGTAGTTGGCCGCCTCCGGGTTCTGGAACCCGCACTCTGTGCAGTAGACATGGCTCATCGGCAGCATCCCTCGTGAACGAGCCGAAGCCGAGGGGTCTGGCTCATGTCTCCGGCGTCGCGTTGCTTTCCGGCGAAACCTTCCCGGTGAGAATGTCCGTCAGACGTGCGACATCGACCTGATCGAGAACGCTCCGGCCGCCCGACTGCTGCAGGCGCGCCACGAGCTCAGCTCGCAGGATGTCGATCTTGCCGTGCAGGAGTCGGCGCTCGTAGCTCACCTTGCGCTCCTTCGCCTCGAGGTCGTCGATCAGCGTCTTGAGCTCCTCATCGGACAGGGAGCCGAAATCCGGCAGTGGTTCCACCATCAGCCTTTCCGTGGATGACCCGTCGACGGATTAGAGCGGACCGCGTCCCGAACCGTCAACCTCAACTTGAGAATTCAGACTCAGGTTCCCTGCAGGGCGCCGATCTCCTGCCCCTCGACCACGTCGGCCACGAGCGACCGTATCTCCTCTTCGAGCTCGGCGGACTGCTCGCTCGTCACGCCTTCGGCATAGATGTGGATCAGCGGCTCGTCGGGATCGGGCAGCACCTGCATCCAGCCGCGCTCGTCGAAGATCTTGATCCCGTCGAGCAGGTCGATGTTCGCGCCCGCGAACCGCTCGTTCAGGACCCGCATCACAGTCCCCTTGAGCGCCCAGGAGCAATGGAGCTCACTGTGGATGAGTGTCGACTGCGGCAATTCACGAACGATCTCGGAGACCGGTCGCCCCACAGGGGCGAGCAGCTCGAGCAGATTGCAGAGGGACGCCATCGCGTCGTAGGCAGGGAGGAACCGAGGGAAGACGTAGCCGCCCCTCGAGGCTCCGGCGAAAACCATGTCCTCCTGCGTCGCCGCGTTCGTCAGCGCCGGCAGCGACGCCTGCGTGCGCACGACCGAGAGCGACTCGCCGACGATCCCGTCGACCTGGCTCGTCACCGTCACCGGGACGGCGACGCGCCCTTGGCGGCCGCTCGAGCCGAGAAGGCGCAGGAAGAGCAGCAGAGCCTGCTGGAGCGATACCTCCGCGCCGCCCTCGTCCACGAGGTAGAGCCGCTCGCCCGCCCGGTCGAAAACGACGCCCAGATCGGCGCCGACCGCGCACACGAGCCGCCGCGCCTCGCCGATCGTCTCGGTGTGCGCGAGCGGCCGAGAGGCGGCGTCGGATTCGAACGGATGCGCCGTGATCGCCTCCACGCCGAGCGGCCCGAGGACGAGTGGAAGCACGGCCGAGGCTGCCGAGGCGCCGTAGTCGACCACGATCCGGAAGCGGCGGTCGCGGATCGCGTCCGCGTTCAGCGTCGCGAGCAGCGCGTCCGCGTAGCTCTCGGCGGCGCGGGCCGGGTACGAGATCGAGCCCACCTCGTCGAACGGCACGCGGCGCGACTCCTGCCGCACGAAATGCTTGTCCACCTCGCGCTGCATCGCGCCCGAGAGCAGGATGCCGGGCCGCTCGAAGAGATTCACCTGCACCGCCTCCGGGTCGAGCGGCGACTCGCCGACGTGGAACGCGGCCTCGAAGTTCTGCGCGTTCAGCCAGTGCCTGCCCACCGTGGCCGGGAGCGTCTGCAGGTCGATGACGTTCACGCCGGCCGAGTTGAGGCCCGCCATGATCGAGCGCTTGATCATCCGGTAGGCCTTCCCCGACTCGCGCGTCGCGACCACTGAGGTTCCGCGCTTGAGCGTGGTGCCGAGGGCGGCGCCGAGCCGGACGGCGACCTCGGGCGTGACGTCGACGTTGACGAGCCCCGTGACCGTGTCGCGTGCGAACAGGCGCGCGGCCGTGCGGGACTCCCAGATCAGGCTCTCGTGCAGCTCGGCTCCCGACTCGACCTCCTTGTACGGGTAGATACGCACGTCCGGGAAGATCACCGACTGCTCGCCGAGGGTCACCTGATCGCCGATCGCGACACCCTCGTGGATGTGCACGTTCGAGCGCACGTCGCAGTTGCGCCCAAGCACCGCGCCCTCGACGTCCGCCCCTCGGCCGACGTACGTGCCCGCGTCGATCACGCTGCGCGAGACACGCGCATGCTCGCGGAGCGTGACGCCCGAGGAGAGCACCGAGTACGGCCCGACCGTTGCGTCCGGCGCGATGCGGCAGTCGGCGCCGATGAAGGCTGGCCCCTCGACTCCCTCGACGTCGTCGACCTGGACGCCCTCGCCGACCCAGACGTTGCCGCGCAGCTTGAAGCCCGGGATCGACAGCCGCACCCGCTCGTCGAGCGCGTCGAAGTTCGCCTGCCGGTACTGGTCGAGGTTGCCGATGTCCTGCCAGTAGCCCTCGCAGACGTGGCCGTAGAGCGGCCGACCCATCTCGAGGAGCAGCGGGAAGAGCTCGCGCGAGAAGTCGTACGGGCCCTCCTTCGGCACGTGTCGCAGCACCTCGGGCTCCAGCACGTAGATACCGGTGTTGATCGTGTCGCTGAAGACCTGACCCCACGACGGCTTCTCGAAGAAGCGCTCGATGCGGCCGTCCTCGTCGGTGACGACGATCCCGAAGTCGAGCGGGTTCTCGACCGACTTGAGCCCGATCGTGACCGCCGCGCTCTTCTCCTTGTGCGTCGCGACGAGGCCCGTGAGGTCGATGTCGCAGAGCGCGTCGCCGGAGATGATGAGCGTCGTGTCGTCGAGCCGGCCGCGCGCGAGCCGCACCGAGCCGGCGGTGCCGAGCGGCGTCTCTTCCACCGAGTATTCGATGTTCAGCCCGAAGTTCGAGCCGTCGCCGAAGTGGCTGCGGATCGCCTGCGGCAGGAACGCGACCGTGATCACGACGTCCGTGAAGCCGTGCTCGCTCAGCAATTCGAGGATGTGCTCCATGCAGGGCTTGCCGACGATCGGGACCATCGGCTTCGGCTGATTCGACGTCAGCGGGCGTAGGCGCGTGCCCTCACCGCCTGCCATCACGACCGCCCTCATGCCGTCAGCTCGACGCGGGCCTTCCGCGCATACGAGACGGCGGACAGGATCGCCAGGCCGAAGCCGATCCAGAAGATCGCGAGCGGCCATTCGGCGCCCGGGGCGGTGAGCATGATCAGGGCGAGGCTCGCGTACAGAAACCACGTCGCGGCCTTGCCGAGGGTGTTCACCTCGAACCGGTAACCGCGACCGACCGCGAGCGGCGTTGCGATCATCAGCACGATGTCGCGGGCCGGGATCGCGAGTGCGACCCACGGCAGCCGGTCGGCATGCCAGAGCAGCAGCACCGTCACGTCGATCAGGATGCGGTCGGCGAGCGGGTCGGCGATCCGCCCGAACGCTGACTCGACGTGCCAGCGCCGCGCGAGGAAGCCGTCGATCTGGTCGGTGATCCCTGCGGCGGCGAAGAGAACCGCTGCCGCCGGGCTCTGACCACCATCGGACTCGAGGATCAGCACGGCGACGGCTGGGATCACCGCGAGTCGCGCGACGGTCAGCGCGTTCGGCAGTTGCGCGAGCGGCGCGGAGACGGTGCGAGCGGCCACGGCAGAAGGATACGGGCTACTCCTCCTCCGAAGCCCGCAGGCCCGGTCTACGTCGCGCGAGCGCCCTGAAGGCGCCACGCCGGTACACCGAACAGGCGCGCCCAGCTAGCGGTGCGCTCGAGATATGCCGCCTCGGCAGGAACGCCGCGGAGCCCCCAGGCACCGTCGTAGGAGCCGTAGAGGTATTCGCCGTGTCGAGCGGCGGAGGCGGCAGGCTCGATCTGGGTGCCCTCCTGCCATTCGTTGAACGAGGTGATCGTGATCCGGTCGGCCCCGGCGGCGATCGCCGCGCGCCACATCGAGTCGTACGTCTTGCCGCCCCGGCGCGGCTTCACCCGCGGGTCGCCGGTCGCCCGCTTCGCGTCGTAGCCGGGCCCGACCGACGGAGCGCACTGGAGCCCACGAGCGTGCGCCTGAGCGCACAGGCGCGCGAACAGGCCACCCCCGTAGACGAGTGTGTCGTACGTGTAGATGCCGCCGAAATGACCCGTTGCCGCAGCGCCGACGAGTGCCGTCTGCGCGAACGTCTCGATCCCCTCAGCGCGGAGCTGGTCGTTCGCTGGCGCCCAGTCGGCCGCCGGCAGGTCGAACGGCCGGTACACGTAGAACGTGCGGACGCCCAGCTCGTGCAGATAGGCGATGTCGGCGAGCGTGCTCGCGACAGAACGGCCCATGTACGGCTCGAGGTGGGCGGCCACCGAGATCCCGCGCTGTCCGGCGGCCGTGACCACGAGCGGCAGGCGCTGGTCCTCGGCCGAGCCCGTCCCCCACCACGAGACGGCGAGCTCGTTGATTCCTGCGCGTGCGATGTCGGCCATCTGAACGTTGAGGATCGTCAGATCGGCAGAGGAGTAGACGCCGAGCACCGGGTAGTAGTTCGAGGCGATGTCGTTCGGCGGCTCGTGCCCACCCTGTGCCCAGTGGGCGAACTCGCCGTCGTGCGTGGTCGTGCCGAACCACGGGTAGTAGAACGCCGACACGACCGTTCCTGCAGCCGCAGGTCCGGGGGCGCAGAGCGCGAGCACGCAGACGCAGATCGTGAGGTACCGCATTCGAGAGGGCCTCGATCATCCCATGCTGCGCGTAAAAATGGAATGGGCTGCGCAAAAATCGCCTACGCGATGCCTAGATGCGCCACTTCACGGTGCAGCCGACCGGCGGCGTCTCGCTCACCGCCGGCCGGGCGCCGCCGAGCAGCGCGTCGAGAGCATCACGGAGGTAGTGCCTCGTCACGGCAGTCTCGTCGCGATTGTCGTCGATCGCACCGTGGTAGGCGAGCCGGCGCTCGCGGTCGAAGAGGAAGACCTCCGGCGTCCGTTCGGCGCCGAGTGCCCGTGCGAGCGACTGGCCCTCGTCGTACAGGTAGTCGAAATTGAAGCCCTCGCGGCGGGACCGCGCCTGCATCTCGTCGAACGAGTCCGCGGCATAGCGGCTCGCGTCGTTCGAGTTCACCGCGACAACGCGAACGCCGCGGTCGGCGTACTCGCTCTGGATCGCGATCATCCGGCCTTCCCAGGCCAGCACGTACGGGCAGTGATTGCACGACTGGATCAGGACGAGCAGCTCGCTGCCCGCGTAGTCAGCAAGCGAGTGCAGTTCCCCGTCGACTCCCGGCAGGGTGAACGACGGTGCTCGTTCGGCGAGGGGGATGCTCATCTCGGTGCAGTGCTCATCTCAGCGCTTCCTCCAGTTGCTCCCGGCTCGGCACAGGCGACGGGCGGCCGTCCGGAAGACGATAGACGCGGCACGCGAGCGCGGGCTGCGCCCTCGCTCCCTCGGGGTCGATGTCGCGCCCATCCACCCGGATCGTCGGCGAACCGGGGAACCTCAACGCCACGGCCTCCTCATGCGTTCGCACCTCGCGCAGCTCGACCGCAGACTTGATCCCGTGCTCGGAGAGAACGGCTCGCAGCAACTCGAGCGCCTCCGGGTGGGACGGACACCCCTCCCAGTAGAAGAGCTCGATCCGGTCGGGGTCACTTGGAAGCACGGCGTCTTGGGGAATCGTCGGCGACACGCTACGCTATCGGCCTCCACGTTCCACAATTCGCTCTTGTCGAAGCTCTCGCGCATCATCGTCGTCGTCGCCCTCGCGATTCTCGCTGCGAGCGTCGTCTCGCGCTTCACCACCTCGAACTCGCACGCCGACTTCATCGCCAACCTGAACGCGAGCGTCGGCCCGGGCTTCGAGATCTTGCTGAAGACAGGCGAGGGCACGGTCGTCAGCTCGGTCGCCGCCGGGACGTACGGCCTCCACGTGAACGACAGCGCCACGAATCACAACTTCCACCTGGAAGGGGCAGGTGTGAACATGGCGACCGGGATCGAAACCATCTCGGAAGTCGACTGGACTGTGGACTTCGGGGACGGCTACTACACCTATCACTGCGACATGCACCCGAGCCTGAGCGCCACCTTCTCCTCCGGCAACGCGCCGGCCCTGCCGCCGCCGGCGCCGGCCGCGCCCGTGGCGCTGATCCCGGTGCCGTCGGTGACGAGCGCGCCCTCCACGCCGAGCATCGCCCTGCCGTCGGTCGCCAGGAGCAGCGTCGCGGGGACGCTCAAGGTCACGCTCGGCGCGAACGACGCGCTCACGGTGACGAAGAGTGGAAAGAAGCTCGCCAAGCTGAGCTCGGGCACCTATAACGTCGTCGTCTCCGACAAATCGGCCAAGCGCGACCTGACGCTGCGCCGGATCGGCGGCGGCACAACGCTCCTGACGAGCAAGAGCTTCACCGGGACGAAGACGGTCAGCATCGACCTGACGAGCGGCCAGTGGAAGATCTACTCGGCCGCGAACGAAGGGGGCATCTTCTCCTTCTTCAACGTCACGAAGACGTAGCTCCTAGCGCCGGCTCGTCCGGCACGCGATCCGTCGCGAGGATGACGACGCTCACGAGCGCCACCCAGCCCGGAAACCGGCGATCCCGGCAGCACGCGGGGCACGGAGGTCGCGACCGACCCGCTTCAGCGGCGCGAGGCCGCCGGCTTGCGCCTGTTGCCGTGTCACCGGCGCCACTCGGTTGCAGGGCATGCTCCCAGCACCGGCCCACCGCTGTCGAGCGTCCTCGTCATCCTGCGATGCACCTTTTGCAGATCGCACCTACTGCTCGCGTGAGGCCCCGTCACCGGTCGTCGATTACCGCCGTGAGCACCGCCGCGACGACGAAGGCGCTCGCGCTCAGGTAGATCGAGAACAGGAACGCGAACACGGCGCTGGCGGAGCCGTACAGCTCGGAGAAGTCCGCGGGGCCCGACAGATACCACGCGAGCCCGGCCTGGATCGCCTGGAAACCGATCGCGCCCATTCCCGCCCCGATCAGCACCGCCTGATTCGAGGGAGGCGTCCGGGGCAGGACACGCATCAGCCCAAGGAACACGGCGAAGGTGAGAGCGAGCGGGACGGCGACGCCGAAGAGAAAGCCCACACCGTACGGCTCCCAGTCGAGCGCACCCGCGACATCGTCGCTCACGTTCTTCGCGACCCCCTCGAGAATCGAGAGCCCAACGGCGACGAGCATCAGCCCGAACGCGCAAAGGACGAGCAGCGCACTGACGAGCCGGCCGCGGACGAAGCTCCGCGTTGCTCCCTCGTCGAATACGACAGCGAGCGTCTTCTGCACCGAGGACATCACGCCGGTCGCACCCCAGAGCGCCAGGCCGAGGCTGACCAGGCCGGCGAGACTCCAGGGCGAGGGCACAGACGAGACGAGCGTGTCGAGCTGGACCGTGCCCGAACCGCTGAGGTGGAGTTGCGTCGAGATCGCGTCGACCACGTCCTGACGGGCGGCGGCGTCGCCTTCGAGGACGGCCGCCAGGATCGTCGCGGAGAACGTCGCGAGGGGCACGAGCGAGAACAGCGCCCGGTACGAGATCGCGGCCGCGAACTGGGAGCCTCCCAGCCGGCCGTATCGGCTCAGCGTCTCGCGCCCGAGCCGATACAGGCCGCGGAACCCTGGCCAGGCGGCGCGCAGCGCGTGCATCCGGCGACGACGGCCTATCCCGCGGGGATTACGCCCGCCTCGGACAGCGGCTCGCGGCTCGTCGCCGAACTGCCTCGGACCGCGAGTCGAGCGGCGCCGAGGTCGCTCGCGATGTGCACCGCTGCCGAGGTGAGTGGCGCAGCGAGGACGAGCCCGATCATCCCGAACAGACATCCGCCCGCGATCGTGACGATGAGGACGACGAGTGGATGGATCCCGAGCGTGGCCCCGAAGGCAATCGGCTGCACGATCTGCTGCAGGCCACCGTTCGCGAGGATCACGACCACGAGCATGATCAGCCCGACGGTCGTCCCCTCGGAGCCGAGCGCGATGATCACCGCGAACGCGCCTGCCACGAAGGCGCCGATGTAGGGCACGTAGGCGCAGAGGAAGGTGACGAGCACGATCGTCGCGACCAACGGTACGCCGAGAATGAGCGCAGCGATCCCGACGACGATGCCGTTGAACGCGGCCACGATCGTCACCCCGAGGAAGTAGCGCCGCAGCGACGTGATCACGTCTCCCGTGATCGTCCGCGCGACGACGAGCGGCACCCCGATGTGGCGGTCGACCGAGCCCCGCAACGACGGGCCGTCCTTGAGCAGGAAGAAGAGGCTGAGGAGCATGAACGAGAGACCCAGCATGAGCGACGCAATGCCGGTTATCCCCTCGACGATGCCGTGCGCGAGCGAGGAGACGGTCGTCGACGTCTCACTCCGGATGGTCGCATTGGCGCTGTCGGTCGCATTCGAGGCACCTGATGTGCTCACTCCTGCATCGGTCAGCCAGCCTTGAACCTCGGCGGTCGCGGAGTCGAGCGCGGACGAGATCTCTGCCGACTGGGAGCTGATGCCCCCGATCACGAGCACGACCACCACGGCGGCGACGGCGGCGAGCGCAAGGAGCACGATCCCCGCAGCCACGCCCCGACCGATTCGCCGGCGGCCGAGCCACGTCACGCAGGGCATGGTCACGGTCGCGAGGATCAGCCCCGTGACGACAGGCCCGACGATGGTGGATGTCATCGCGAGCAGCCACACGAGCCCGACGAGGAGCAGAAAGCAGCCGACCAGGTACCACGACGAGAAGCCGAGGTCGCGCAGCCAGCGGGGCGCCGCGAATGCGCTCGACAGCTCCCGAAGCTCGTCGGCGCCTACGCGCTGCGCCGTAGGCGACGATCCGGCATCGGCGGAGCGTGCGGCCCCTCTCCGACCGCGGCGAAACCACGACGGCCGACCGCTCACACGTTGGCCCTCCTCGTGAGTGGGCTCACCGTGCGGAGGCCGCTCGTCGGCGCAAGACACGTATGACCGCCGGGTCGCGGCACGGCTGACGCGTCGTCGTTGCTGCCATGTGCACTTTCCCTCCCGTCACAGATGCGGGCCGATGTCCGGTCCGAGCACGAGGAGCCCTCGGCGGGCGTTCCGGTTCAGAACATAGAGCAGTACCCGGACGGAACTGGGCCCGCACCTGGCCCCGCCCGGGAGGACGTCTAGTACCAACGTGACGGCATCACGCAACCGGGTGATCGACCGAAACGCCCTTCGTTGCCAAGATGAGCTCTTGGTGAGACGTCTCGCATTTGCAGGACTCGTTCTCGCGGCCCTTGCCGTGCCGTCCTTCGCGTCCGCAGAGATGCGGCACTACGAAGGGTCGGGGCCGCGTGCCCTTGCCCCGTTCCAGCTCGCTCACGCTGCGACACTCCGGTGGCAGACGAGCGGCGGCCTGATCGGCGGGCTCCTCGCGGTGAAGCTGCTGAACCAGCGCGCCGACATCCCCAATCCACAGCTCGTCTTCTCGAAGGCCCGGACCGGCAGCATCCGCTTCGCCCCGGGACGCTACGTGCTGAGAATCGACACGCTGCCCGGCACGCGCTGGCAGCTCACGATCGGCTGAACAAGGAGATCCGCCGTCGCCCCGACGTGATCGGCATCGACATGAGTGCCGAGGCGATCGCGATCGCGGCAGCAGCCTGAATGTCAGCCGAGGATGACGTGGCTCAGCCTCGTGCACCACCTGACTGGACGTGACCTAGCCGCTCGCTCCTCGTGAACAACAGAGCGGCCATGTTGGCTGGTTCGTGCGGCTGGAGTACGACGACGAACTCGCCGCAACTCGGACGCCGTGTCGACGCCGAGAGTTTCTGGAACATCGCCAACAGGCGCAACTCGCCTTCGAGGTTGCGTCCCGACACGACAACCGTTAGGTCCAGTGATGACCCGAAGTCAGCCCAGATCGCCTGCACCAACGGCATTTCTTTGGCCTGCGTCACGAACGCGTCGAGTAGGCGCCGTTCTTGACGCAGTTCGATTGTGCGCATCTCCCCCCTCGTTTCCCCGCTGAGCCGGCGGCAACACCGGAGTCCCTCTTGCCCGTTCGATTGGACCGCGCGGAATCGGTGTCCAGGCGGTCGCGTCATGACACATCGGACAGGTGCTTGGCGGCGCGATCGTGACGACGATGCGGTGACCGCACGCTGGACAGCAGAACCCAAGCCGTCCTGAGCGAAACGATGACTGTGTGACCACGCGCCTCCCGATCCCGGCAAAGAAAGCAGAAGCACCATCACAATGCGTCTAATGAGTCGTCGTCGCGACTATAACAGGCACGGCGCCGCGCGTCGCTGTCCGTGCTCGGCCGGGCAGCCCAAACGCGCATAGTTACGGTCGTGAGGAGACCGGGCCTGTGGTGACGGTAGAGGAGGTTCGTTCGTTCGCGATCGAGCTGCCCCGCACGACCGAGGCGCTCGTCCGCGGCCGGGTGAAGTTCCGCGTCGGCCGGATCGTCTACCTGGCCTTCTCGCGCGACGAGACGGTAATGGGCTTCGCCTTCCCAAAGGAGTGGCGCGAGGCGCTCGTCGGCACGGAGCCGGAGAAGTTCATGCTGCCGGAAGGATCCGACCTCCGTTACAACTGGGTGCTCGTCCGGCTGGCCGCGGTCGACGCGATCGAGATGCGTGAGCTCGTGCTGGATGCGTGGGCGATGGTGGTGCCCAAGCGCGTCGCCGCGGCTGCGATCAGCGAGCTGGTCGAAGCCGGGTCGCCGCGATTCGCGGCCGAGTAGGACCCGCTCAGAAAGGCTTCGGGCGACTGACTGGTAGAAGGCTGGTAGATGGAAGGCGAAAACGCCCCGGCTAGGCACAGGGCGTCTGCTTTGTAGAGCCATCGGGGCGCCGAGATTCGAACTCGGAACCTCTAGTCCGAAAGCGCCCCTCCCCCACTCTTGGCTCAACCAAGCCGAAACGGGCACGAACACAGATGAACACAGGCATTGACGCCCTTACAATTGCGCTGCCAGACCCGGCTAGATGGCGTGTGCGAGGGCGTGTATGTACCCGTTTCTTACCCGAGCACTCACGCTACGAGTACGCGCTCGAAAGAGAATCTGGCGAACGAGACTACGACGGGCGTCACCATTGCCGTTCTCGTCGCGAAGGGATGCGCTAATGAGTTTCCCCTCTACCGACTCCTCGACGAAGCTCCTCGACCCGCCGTCGCAGCTCGAATCCTCCATGGTATTCCGCCGGGCGCACATCTCCTTGAGGATCTGCGGCCAGACACTCACGCTCACCTCGCCAAGGTGCGCCTTGCGGAGCAGCAACATCATCGTGCGCGACTGCCCGATCCCGCCGTGTCTTAGCGCTTAGCCCAGAACTTCCACCACGGAGGCTTGGCGGCGGGCGGCTCGGGCTTCGGGGTGCCTAGTCTGGTCGCGTCGGCGGCTTCCCTGCGCTCCCTCGAAGCTTGTTTCGCTTCTGTCTCTGGCCGAGGCTCGGGCTCTCCGCTTGCGGGCGGTTGTGATGACATGGCGCAATCCTGTCACGTCTTGTGACAGAAGTCACCTCGGGAACTGACCGACTACCTGCCCGAGCCGCACGGCGAGAACTCGGTCGCCGAGAACTCGCACGCCTACGCGAAGGCGGTCGCCGACGAGAAAGATCAGCGATCCCACCTTCCCCTTCGACCACCACGAGGGGCCGGACGGCTTCGACTTCGACGACGACGACGACGAGCAGCTACGGGCCGCGCTCGCGGACGTACCGCTCGCCGCGCAGGTGTTACCCGAAACGACGAGGATATGATCGCCGCCGTGATCGTCGCTGCCTCCACAGTCGCCGTCGTCGCGGTTGCAGCCGCCGTCATCGTTGTAGCCCTTGTCGTTTGGTACGTCGTGCCGCGAGGCGGCCGACGAAAGCGTCCACCTCACACGTAGGCAGTAGCCGAGTGCGAATCCCCGACCCACAGTCTGCGTTGAGCCCGAAAACAGATACACCGAGCCGGTGGCGCTTTCGTCCACCGCCTCCGCGAACGTTCCGCCTCCGCCTTGCGGCTTCCGCGTACAGCCCCCAGAGGCGACTTCGACCTAATCGCGCTCCGTGCTCGGTGCAGAACGACCGTACGACATCGCGGTCACCCGTGCAAGCGGGAACCGCTCCACCAGGAACATGCCCTGCGCACTCGAGAACTTGAGAGGGATGCCACGCCCTTGGGTGCGCGATGGTAAGGAGGGCATCGACGGTTCGAATCTGTCAGGGCGCTCTGCAAGGATCCCGGCGAAGAGCAGCGGATGACGAATCCGCTTTCCGACCGAAGCGGGTCCCTCAGTGCGCGCGCCCGCGCTTGGTATCGATCGCGCAGACGCTTGCTTTCGGGTCCCCGGACTTCTCGCGTCACCGAAATCCGCTCCGACATGGCCCAAGAAGTTGCATCGCTCTTCGTGAGTCGGGGCGCCGGGATTCGAACCCGGGACCTCTAGTCCCCACCGCCCCTCCCCCACTTCTGGCTCAACCAAGCCGAAACAGGCATGAACACAGGCGTTGAGGCCTTTACAATTGCGCTGTCTTGGCGGACCTAAGTGGCTCGTGCGGGGACGTGTATGTACCCGTTTCTTACCCGAGCGGTGGGCGCTGGCAGTCGGCGAAGGACGGGGACGAGGTTGCGCTCGGGACCGCGAAGCAGTTCGCGGTGCTGGCGCTGTTCTTGCTGGGGTCGAGGCCAGTCCTCAGCCGTAGAGAAGGAGTGCTCGCAGAACCTCGTCGGGGCGGCTGTCGATCAGCTCGTACGCTGAGCCTGCTTCGGTCAACGGAAATCGATGGGTGATCAGCCCGTCCGTCTCGAGCTTCCCGGTCGCGAGCAGTTCGGCGGCGAGCGAGCGGGCACGGGATCGCGGCCAGCGAGGTTCCCGCGGCGGTGACGCCCACCCTCCCATCGATGCGACCAGGGTGAGCCGGTTGTGGTGGAACTCCTCGCCGAGGCCGAGCTCGCCTCCCGAGTAGAACCCGGCCGCGACGACGGTGCCGCCGACGCGGACGCTGCGCATCGCCTGTTGGAGCGCGCCGTAGGAGCCGGAGAACTCGACCGCGACGTCGACACCGACGCCGTCCAGCCGGCGCAGCTCCAGACCGACGTCGGTCGACGTCGGGTCGAGCGCGAGATCGACCCCGAGCGTCTCGGCGAACGCTCGCCGATCGGGGATCGGGTCGAATGCGGCGATCCACGACGCACCCTGCATGCGCGCGAGCTGGACGGTCAGGAGGCCGAACGTGCCGAGACCGAAGATCGCGACCCTGTCGCCCAGCTTGAGCGACGCGTCGTGCACCGCCTGCAGGGCGATCGTCGTCGTCTGCAGCAGCGTCGCCGTCTCGGGAGCGAGACCGTCGGGCAGCTTGAACGGGAGCCCTGCGGCCGCGTCGACCGCGAAGACGTGCTGCTCGGCGTGCGGGCGAGGAAGGTGGACAAGATCGCCGCGACGCACGTCCCGCACGTCATCTCCGACCTCTTCGACTCGGCCGACCCACTCGTAGCCGATCCGCAGGGGATAGGCCGCGGCCTCCTCGCCCTCGACGAAGAGCCGCAGCTCCGGGTCGAATCGCTTGCCCCGAAACGGCGACGTTCCCCGCCAGAGCTGAAGCTCCGTGCCGGAGCTGATGCCGCTGACGAGCGCGACGGCCCGCACGTCGTTCGCGCCGACGGGGCGTTCCTCGGACTCGACGAGGTTGCAGGCCCTCGGCCCGGTGACGACGAGCTCGCGCGGCACGGATTGATTTGTAGTTCATGTGTGGCATTAAGCTGAGTCGATGGAGCTCGATCCCTCCCAGCCGATCCCGATCTACTTCCAGCTCAAGACGCTCCTGCTGGAGGAGATCCTCAAGGGCCGTTACGGCGCCGACGGCAGGCTGCCGACCGAGCACGAGCTCTGCCTGCGGTTCGGGATCAGCCGGACGCCGGTGAGCCGCGCGCTGTCGGAGCTCGCCGACGAGGGGCTGATCCTCAGGCACCGCCGGCGCGGCACGTTCGTCAATTCGCACGGGCTCGGGAGACGGCCGGATCAGCCCGAGGTTCGCGTGGTCGTCTCCGAGGAGATCTGGGGTCAGGTGATCCGTGACGCGGCCCCGCCGGGGATCCAGGTCAACGTCGTCACGGTCGCGCTGCCGTCACTGCACCAGGTGCTAACGCACGCCGTCGCCGAGGGCAGGGCGCCCGACCTCGCCATCCTCGACTCGGTCTGGATCGCAGAGTTCGCCGCGGCCGGGTTCCTCTACGCGCTCGAGGACCTCGACGAGCACTGGGTGCAGTACGAGCACGAGGTCGACTTCCTCGAGCCGCTGGTGTCGTCGAATCGCTCCGGCGGACGCACGTTCGGCGTCTCGGCATTCGGCTCCGTCGCAGGGATCTGGTATCGCCGACGCGAGCTGGCCGCGCTCGGGCTCGAGCCTCCGGGAACCTGGGACGAGCTTCGAGCGGTCGCCCGCGCTCTCGCCGACAGCGGCCTGGCCACGCCGTTCGTCATGCCGGGCGGCTCGATCGGCGGCGAGACGACGACGTACTGCCTGATCGCGTTCCTGGCGTCGAACGGCGCGTGCGTCCTCGACGGCGGGAGCATCAGCATCGACACGCCGGAGACGGCCGAGACGCTCGCGTTCCTGCGGAGCCTGATCGACGACGGGCTGATGCCCGCCGACGTCGTCGCCTACGAATGGACCCGACCCGTACGGCTCCTCGCCGAGGGCAAGGCCGCGCTGAGCGTCGGCGGGAGCTACGAGGCGCAGACGCTCGCGGAGGCGTTCGGCGTCTCCATGGGCGAGCTCTGGGAGCACGTCGGCTTCATTCCCGTTCCGGCGGGACCCAGCGGCCGCGCGGCGAGCGTCGCCGGCTCGATGAGCTACGCGATCTTCCGGCAGTCCGCGCAGCCGCAGCTCGCGATGCGCGTGCTCGAGCACGCGGTCGCGCCGCAGGCGCTCGCGCGGCTCGCGCACGCGACCGGCCGGGTGCCGGCGCGGCGATCTGCGGTGGAACTGGCGGCGCCCGACCTGCCGTTCCTCTCGCAGTCCGCCGAGATCCTCGGCAGCGCGGTGACGCGGCCCCACATTCCGCTCTATCCCCGGGTGTCGAAGCAGCTCCAGACGATGCTCGAGGCGGTGTTGACCGGACGGCTCGAGCCCGCGGAGGCGGCCGGGCTCACCGCCGGCCTGATCGAAGCGATCACCGGCCTCCCCGTCGCCAGCGCTCACGAGGTGAGTGACACCGGCTACTCGATGGCGACGGCGGTGGCGGCCCGGGTGGCCGAGAGCACGGTCATCGCGGACGCGGTGCCGGCCACGGCGCACACGATGCCCCCGGCGACGAACATCGCGGGCGCGCCGACCAAGAGGTAAAGCGGCCCGATCAGCAGAAGCCCGACGGGCTTCGCGCCGACGGTGGCGAGAAACACGATGCCCATGACGCGGCCGAGCAACTCGTCGGGCACCGACTGCTGAACCGCTGCGCTCACGAGCACGAAGCCGGACCCGGCCGCCACGCCGACCACGAACGTGCCGGCGAGTGCTGGGGCTAGCGACCCCGTCGCGAGACGGGCGTAGCCCGGCAGCAGGAGCACGCAAACCGCGCAGCTCTTCCGTACCGGGTACGAGACGGGCCGATGCGTCAGGAAGGCACCGGCGGCGATCGTCCCGAACGCGGTCGCGGCGAGGAGGAGCGCGAGCCGGCTGCGCCGTGCCCGAGCTCGTCCCGCGCCAGATCAACCCGAACGTGCCGCCAGTCAGGACGGCGATCCACATCACGGCGACGAACTGAAACGAGTCGCCGAGGCCGCTCACCGCGTTGGCGAGGTAGGCACGCCGGAAATCGGGTCGTTCGCGGAGCACGGTATTGCCGTCCGACCGTAGCAATTCACCCCGCTGGCATTGACTTTCCTCGCGTTCATTTGGTACACACGTGCGACAAATCGCTCGTCGACGCCGAGGAGGGCAGTTGACCGAGGTCGGATTGGGCCAGCTCGGTTTGGGACAGCGCGGCTCCGAGCTCATCGCCGAGGATGCGGCCCTCGCGCGCGCCGGCCTCGCGATCCTGGACGCCAACTGGCTCGGACACGCGACCCGCGCATCGTCCCGCCTCTACCCGCACCAGTGGAGCTGGGACGCCGCCTGCATCGCGATCGCCTACTCGCACTTCGACCAGGCCCGTGCCGAGACCGAGCTGCGGTCGCTGTTCGAGGGCCAGTGGCGCAACGGCCTCCTGCCGCACATCCGCTTCACCGACGGCGCGCGCTACTTCCCCGGCCCCGAGTTCTGGCAGACCGAGCTCTCGCCGGACGCTCCGTCCCACCCGCGCACGTCGGGAATCGTCCAGCCGCCGGTGCACGCGACCGCGGTCTGGCAGGTCTACCGCAACGCACTCGACATCGAGCGGGCGGAGGCGTTCCTCCGCGAGCTCCTACCGCGGCTCGCGGCCTGGCACGAGTACCTCTACCGCGAGCGCACCCGCGACGGCGAGGGGCTCGTCGAGCTCTGGCATCCCTGGGAGTCGGGCATCGACAACTCTCCGCTCTGGGACGAGGCGCTGGCCCGGATCACGCCGCCCGATGACGAGATTCCCGAGTACAAGCGCGTGGACACGGAAGTCGTGGACTCGTCGCAGCGGCCGACGAACGCCGAGTACGACCGCTACGCCTACCTGGTCAAGTGCTACCGCGAGCGGGCCTACGACCAGGCGCGGATCCGCGCCGAGTGCCCGTTCGCGATCCAGGACGTCCTCTTCAACGCGATCCTCGTCGCAGGCGGACCACGACCTCGCTTCGATCGCCCGCGTCGTCGGCGAGGATCCGCGAGCCGTTCGAGCGCTGCGGCCGCAACGACCCGTTCGAGCCTCGACTCGAAGCTCTGGAGCGAGGCCGACGGCATGTACCTCGACTACGACCTGCGCGTCGGGGCGCACGTCCCGGCCCGCACCTGGGGCGGTCTCGCGCCGCTCTACTGCGGAGTCTCCGCCGAACGGGCGAGCCGATTGCTCGACACGGTGCACGCGTTCGCCGTCGCCGCTGGACGGCGGCTGGGCCGTCCCGTCCGTGGCGGCCGACGATCCCTCGTTCGACCCGGCCCGCTACTGGCGCGGGCCGGTCTGGCCCATGATCAGCTGGGTCATCCACCTCGGGCTGCAGCGGCACGGCTTCGTCGAGGAGGCGCAGCAGCTGCGCGCTCGACGCAGCTCGGCCTCGCCCGCGCCGGCGGCTTCTGGGAGCACTACAACGCGAAGACCGGCGAGGGACAGGGCACCGAGCAACTGTCCTGGACCGCAGCGATCGTGCTCGACCTCCTACTCGCCCGTCCGGGCGATACACCTGCCATCACGCGCATCAGTGGAGAAAGGAGTTGACCATGCTTCGGAATCGGCTCGGGGCTGGTCGCCGCCGTCGTCGCCGTCGTAGTGCTGGCGGCTGCGGCCGGAACCAGCGCCGCCACCCACCGGAAGCGGCGGACGCCGGCAACGTCGTCTTCCTGTCGACGCAGTTGAACGCGATCACCGAGAGCGAGGGCTTCCGCAACCACGATCGTCAAGGGCTTCCCGGGGTCGGTCGACAAGATCGACGTCCCGCTCGGGAACGCGACGTTCTTCCCGGACCGGCATCAAGGCCGAGTCGGACGCGGGCAAGGGCACGGTCAGCCTGCTCGGCGGCGTGCACGGCGACTTCCCGACGATCACCCGTACCTGACCGACCTGAGCGACGTCGCCAAGGACCTGCAGAAGAGCGGGCATCCCGGCCGAGCTCTTCACGCTCGGCAAGCTCGGGACGAACAAGCAGTACTACATCCCGTGGATGCAGGCGACGTACGTCATGGTCGCGAACAAGAAGGCGCTCACCGACCTGCCGAAGGGCGCCGACATCAACCACCTCTCCTACGGCCAGCTCTTCCAGTGGGCGAAGAAGCTCAACGAGCACTACGGGCAGCCCGAGCTCGGCTTCCCCGCCGGCCCGACGGGGCTGTTCCCGCGCTTCCTCGAGGGCTACCTGATCCCCGGCTTCACCGGGCACCTGAACACGTCGTTCAAGAGCAAGTGGGCCGTCTCGGGCTGGCTGTACATGCAGCGCTCTGGAAGTACGTCCACCCGCAGTCGCTGACCTACAACTTCATGCAGGACCCGCTCCAGTCGGGCGAGGTCATGGTCGCGTGGGATCACGTCGCGCGCATCAGCAACGCGGTGCGTGACCACCCGAACGACTACGTCGTCTTCCCGGCGCCCGCCGGGCCCGAAGGGGCGCGCGTACCTGCCGGTGCTCGCCGGCCTCGCGATCCCGAAGACGGCTCCGAACGCAGCTGGCGCGAAGGCAGCTGATCGAGTACCTCGACGGCGTCGCCCCGCAGGCGACGGCTGCCGCAGGTCGCAGGCTTCTTCCCGGTCGTCGGGCCAGCGGCTCTCGAAGCAGGTCGGCCCGGGCCTGCTGGCGATCGCGGCCGCGGTGAAGACGCAGCAGCGGTCGAAGGACGCGCTTGGCGTCGCTCCTGCCGGTCGGCCTCGGCGCGTCAGGGCGGCAACTACAACCGCGTCTTCACCGACACGTTCACGCGGATCGTGATCAACAAGGAGGACATCAACAAGGTCCTGGACGACCAGGGCCAGAAGCTCCAGGACGTGCTCAACGCGGCGGCTGCGCCGTGCTGGAAGCCCGATCCGCCGAGCACCGGGACCTGCCAGGTCGGGGCGAACTAGCTCAGGTCGTGGCGGCGACGGTAGCCGAGCAAGCAGCGCCGGTTCCGCTGCTGCGGCGACGTTGGCAGGGTCTGCCGTACTGGCTGATCCTGCCCACGCTCGGCTACCTCGCCGTCTTCTTCGCCTGGCCGATGGTGAAGTCGTTCCAGCTCGCCTTCCAGGACGTGGCGGGCAACTGGTCGACTCGCCTCGTTCGAGCGCATGTACCACGACGCCGAGTTCGAGCATGCGCTCTGGTTCACGCTGCTGCTCGTCGTCGTGATCGTGCCGCTGCAGTTCGTGATCGCGTTCGTGATGGCCCTGATCGTCAACGCGACGCTGAAGGGGCGCGGCCTGATCCTCTTCATCTTCATCCTGCCGCTCGCCGTGTCCGACCTCGCGGCGGGTCTCGTCTGGCAGCAGATCTTCACCGACCACGGCTACCTGAACACGATTCTGGAGCACCTCGGCGATGATCGACCAGCCGACGATCTGGATCGACCCGAACCATTCGAACTGGCTGCTCGGCGAGGTCGTGCTGACCGAGATGTGGCGGTCGACCGCGTTCATCATGATCATCCTCGTCGCCGGCCTGCAGGGGATCCCGAAGGAGTTCGGCGAGGCGGCGGAGGTGTTCGGCGCGAGCTTCTTCCAGCGGATCCGGAACGTGATCGCTGCCGATGCTGAAGCCGGCGCTCCAGGTCGCGCTGCTCTTCCGGATCATCTTCGCCTTCGAGGTGTTCGCGAGCGTGATCGCGATCACCGGCCGGGCGAAGACGACGCTCGCGGGCGAGTCCCTGCGCTGGCAGGGCGAGTACCTCGACCCGCACGTCGCCTCGGCGTACGCCCTGCTGATCCTGGCGCTCTCGCTCGTCGCGGCCGGCATCGCGGTGAGGGCCCTGCGGACGCCGAAGGAGAGGCTGCTGCGATGAGCGGGCTGACGCGCACGCGGGATCGGCGTACCGGCTCGCGCGTGCTGCCTCTACGTGCTCGCGTTCGCGATGGTGCTCTGGGTGATCCTGCCCGATCTACTTCATCACGCTCGGCGCCTTCTCGACCCAGGACTCCGTCTACGCGTATCCGCGTGAGCTCCTGCCCGCGCCACCTGTCGACGGACACGCTGAGCTTCTTCCTCCACTCGGCCGGCATCATCCCGGCGCTCGAGCGGAGCGTGCAGGTCGCGGTGCTCACGCTCGTGATGTCGCTCGCGATCGGCATCCCCGCCGGCTACGCGATCGCGCGCTTCGCCTTCCGCGGCGCGGACACGTTCCGGCTCACGATCGTGAGCACGCGCGCCTTCCCGATCGTGATCCTCGCGATCCCGCTGTCGGTGACCTTCATCCGCTGGGGGATCGACGACTCGGTCATCGGCGTCGCGATCGCGCACACCGCGCTCGCGCTGCCGTTCGCGGTGCTGACGACCTCGAGCGTCTTCGCGGGCATCTCGGAGGAGTACGAGGAGGCGGCGATGACGCTGGGCTGCAGCCGCCTGAAGGCCGTGTGGAAGGTGATCCTGCCGCTCGCGCTGCCCGGGCTCGCGGCGGCGGCGATCTTCGTCTTCATCATCTCGTGGAACGACGTCTTCGCCGCGTCGGTGCTGACGCTCCGGCACCGCACGCTGCCGGCGCAGGTGCTGACGGCGTCGGACGAGGCGCCGCTGCCGTACCGCGTGGCGGGCGGGTTCTTCCTGCTCGCGCCGTCGCTGATCGTCATCTTCTTCATCCGCAAGTACCTGTTCAACATGTGGGGCAGGGTGACGAGGTAGATGGCCGGCGTCCGCTTCGAGCGCGTCAGCAAGATCTTCGGCAAGGTCGTCGCGACGAACGACGTGAGCCTCACCGTCGCCGACGGCGAGTTCATCGTGCTGCTCGGGCCGTCGGGCTGCGGCAAGACCACGCTGCTGCGCTGCCTCGCCGGGCTCGAGAAGGTCGACGCCGGCCGCGTCCTGATCGGCGAGCGCGACGTGACCGACCTCCCGCCCGGGCGGCGGCGCATCGCGATGGTCTTCCAGAGCTACGCGGTGTTCCCGCACATGACGGTGTACGACAACATCGCCTTCGGCCTGAAGATGCAGAAGGAGAGCAAGGCGACGATCAAGGAGCGCGTCGACTCCGTCGCCGAGCTCGTGCACATCGAGGAGCTGCTCGACCGCTACCCGGCGCAGATCTCGGGCGGGCAGCGGCAGCGCGTGGCGCTCGCGCGCGCGATCGCGACGAAGGCCGACGTGCTGCTGATGGACGAGCCGCTCTCGAACCTCGACGCGCTGCTGCGGATGGAGATGCGCGCCGAGCTGAAGGCGCTGCTGCGCCAGCTCGGCACGACGACGATCTACGTGACCCACGACCAGGTCGAGGCGCTGAGCATGGGCGACCGCATCGCGGTGATGAAGGCCGGCATCATCGCCCAGGTCGACACGCCGCTCGCCGTGTACGACCACCCGGCCGACACATACGTCGGCGGCTTCGTCGGCACGCCGCCGATGAACTTCCTCCACGCGGAGGTGAACGTCAACGGCGGCCCGCCGGTCGTCCGGCTGAACGGCGGCAGCTTCCCGCTCGCGGGCCACGACGGGGCCGCGCTGGCGGGCAGGCAGCTCACGCTCGGCATCCGCGCCGAGGCCATCCGCGTGCACATGGGCGCCACCGAGGGCTCGGTGCCGGCGAAGGTGATCGTGGTCGAGCCGCTCGGCTCGCACAACCTGCTCACCGTGCGCGTCGGCGGGGACCTGCTGAAGGTCGCGACGACTCCCGACCTCTTTCCGGCTCCCGACAGCGACGTCTGGCTGGAGCTCGACCCCGCGCGGATCCGCTGGATGGACCGGGAGAGCGGGCATGCGGTCGCGCTTGCCGACGTGCTCGTCGCGCCGCCCGAGGTCGCGGATCCCGCTCGATGAGCCGCGCTCGATGACCGCCGGGGCGCCGTGGGCGGAGGCGCTCGCCTACCGCCCCTCCTTCCCCGCGGAGCCGTTCGCCGTCGCCATCGTCGGCTGCGGCGCCGCGGCGAAGGATCTCCACCTCCCGGCCTACGAGGCGTGGAACGTGGACGTCGCCGGCGTGTACGACCCGGTGCAGTCGGCGACGGCCGGAGTGCGCGAACGCTTTCCGTTCGTGCGGCAGGTCTACGACAGCGTCGAGGCGCTGTTCGCCGATCCCGACGTGGCCGTCGTCGACATCGCGACGCGCCCGGCCGAGCGGCCCGCGCTCATCCTGCAGGCGCTCGCCGCGGGCAAGCACGTCCTCGCCCAGAAGCCGCTCGCGCTCGACCTCGAGTCGGCGCGCGGCGTGGTCGAGGCGGCCGACGAAGCGGGCCTGAAGCTGGCCGTGAACCAGAACGGGCGCTGGTGTCCGCCGCTGCGCGCGGCCACGCTGCTCGTCGCCCGTGGCGCGATCGGCGACGTCGTCGCCGTGACCCACCTCCACGACAAGAACATGCCGCCGGTCGTGGGTCTGCACTTCGACGAGCTCGACCACTTCGTGATCTACGACTACGACGTGCACTGGATCGACATCAGCCGCTGCTGGCTCGACGGCGACCGCCCCGTCGAGGTGCGGGCCTCCGACTACCGCGTGCCCGGCCAGCCGGACAACGCGCGCAATCCCTGGGGCGCGAACGTGGAGATCCGCTGGGCGAGCGGCGCGAACGTCGCTGATCCGCACGGTCGGCGACGCGCGCACGTCACGCGGCGGCGCGCCGTTCTGGATCCACGGCACCGAGGGCACGATCCGCGGCAGCGTCCTGCTCGGCTCGGACTTCCTCGAGCTCGACCGCGACGGCGAGGTCGTCCCGTTCCCGCTCGAGGGCGCCTGGTACCCGGAGGGGCTTGCGGGGACGATGGCCGAGCTGATGTCGGCGATCGCGGAGGACCGCGAACCGTACAACTCGGCCAGGCACAACCTCCTCTCGCTCGAGCTCACCCTGGCCGCCTGCCGCTCGGCCGACCTCGACGGGGCGCCGGTGATCCTGTGACCCGCCTCGCCGGCGTGATGACCGACGTGCTGCCGAGCGCGGACGACGGCGAGCTCTTCGGGCGCGCGAAGCGGCTCGGGTTCGCCGGCGTCGAGGTGATCCTCAGGCGCGCCGAGGGCGACCGGCTCGAGGCGCTTCGCCGCGCCCAGGCCGACACGGGCCTCGCCGTCCCCAGCCTGGTGCTCGGCGAGCACAGCGATCTCGGCGGCATCGCCGACGGCGAGCCCGCCGTCGCGGCCGCGGCGGCAGAGGACGTGGAGCGCGCGCTCGACTGGGCGGCCGAGCTCGGGAGCGACGCGCTGCTCGTCCCGTTCTTCGGCCGCGCCGAGCTGCGCGACGAAGCCGACATCGAGCGCGCCGCCGCCGCGCTCCGCCCGCTCTGCCGCCGCGCCGCCGAGCGCGGCGTCGCGCTGCTCTACGAGGGCACGCTGGCATCCGAGCCGATCCGCCGCCTCGCGGCCGCCGTCGACGCGCCGGCGTTCGGCTGCTACTTCGACACCGCGAACGTGGTGACGCGCGCGATGGACACGGCGACCGAGCTGCGCGGCCTCGGCGACCTCGTCAGACGCGTCCATCTGAAGGACGTCCGCGTGAAGGTCGGCGACTGCCCGCCCGGGCTCGGGCGCGTCGACTTCGACGAGACGGCGCGCGCGCTCGACGAGATCGGCTACGAGGGCTGGATCGTGCTCGAGACGCCGCCCGGTCCGCCGGAGCTCGTCGGCCGCGACCTCGCCTTCGCGCGCACGGTCGTGCCGCGGCTCGACTGGTCGCCGCCGTGGCCGCGCATCGGCGTCTTCGCGCGCGAGACCTCCGACTGGGACGAGGTGATCGCGGTCTGCCGGCGCTTCGGCCTCGGCGCGGTCCAGCTCGGCGGCGACCTCGTCGAGCAGTGCTTCGACCACCCCGAGCGGGCCAAGGCGCTCGACGCAGGCAGGCATCGCGATCGCGGGCATCGCCGGCTACCGCAACCTCATCGACCCGGACGAGCGCGAGCGCCGCGAGAACATCGAGTACCTCGCACGCTGCCTCGAGCTCGCGCCGCGCATCGGCACGTCGGTGGTCGCGACCGAGGCCGGCACGCGCAGCACGGAGGGCCAGTACAGGTGGCATCCCGACAACCGCCTGCCGGCAAGCGTGCAGCTCTTCCACGACGCGGTCGGCGAGCTGCTCGAGTCGGCCGAGCGCCACGGCTCGATCCTCGCGCTCGAGGGATCGGTGCGGCACGTCCTCGCGACCCACGCGGCGCTCGACGGCGTCCTCGACCGCTTCCCTTCGCGGCACCTCCAGGCGGTGCTCGACCCCTACAACTACATCGCGCGAGCGATGCTGCCAGCGGCCGAGCGCGTGACGCGGGACTTCCTCGACCGCTTCGAGCACCGCTTCGTGCTCGCCCACCTGAAGGACGTCTCCGCGGACGGCGCCGAGGCGGAGACGCCGGAGTTCGGCACCGGGGTGTTCCCGCAGCGGATCTACGTCGAGTTCCTGGCCGAGCGCCGGCCCGACCTGGCGCCGATCCTCGAGCACCTCCCGCTGGACAACGTCGCCGACGCGACCGCAACGCGTGCTCGCAGCGGCCCGATGATCGATCTCGGCGCGGAAGCGCGCGCCGCCCGGCGCCGCGGCGAGCACCGGCCCCAGCCGCTCCCGGCCTCCCGCCTGGCCGAGGATCGCGTCGTCGGCGGCGTGCCGGTGCGCGTGCTCACACCGCCCGGACGTGCGCGGCGTCTACCTCCACCTCCACGGCGGCGGCTTCGTGCTCGGCTCGTCCCGCCTGCAGGACGACCGCCTCGAGCAGCTCGCGCTCGCCTGCCGCGTCGCCGTCGTCTCGGTCGAGTACCGCCTCGCGCCGGAGCATCCGTACCCGGCCGCGCCCGACGACTGCGAGGCGGTCGGCCTCTGGCTCGCCGGGAACGCCGCGCGGGAGCTCGGCTCCGACTGGCTCTGTATCGGCGGCGAGTCGGCCGGGGCGAACCTCGCCGTCGTCACTCTGCTGCGCCTGCGCGATCGGCACGGCGTCGGCGGCTTCCGCGCCGCCTGCCTGGTCAAGGGCGTCTACGACCTGACGCTGTCGCGCGTCGTGGACGGCGCCGACCCGGCCTTGACCGCGGCTGACCTCGAAGCCCTCGTCGCGGAGTACGCCGGCGACCGCGATCGCTCCGATCCCGACCTCTCGCCGCTCCACGCCGACCTGCACTCGCTCCCGCCGGCGCTGTTCGCCGGTCGGCGCTCTCGACCCGCTGCTCGCGGATTCGCGCCTGCTGGCCGAGCGCTGGCGCGCCGCCGGGAACGAGGCGGAGCTCGCGGTCTTCCCCGGGGAGGGTCACGAGCTCGAGCCGGGCGAGCGGCTCCACGTCGTTCCTGGCCTCCCGGCTCGACGCGTGAAGCGCGGCTCGCTCTCGACGCGCGTCGCGCTCGCCGAGACGTCGATCCCCGAAGGGCCGCGCCGCGAGCTGCGGGCCGGCGTGACGGGCATCGACCTCGAGCTCGGCGGCGTCGCCATCCGCGCCGGCGACCTGCCCCTGCTGCGCCGCGTCGGACGGCGGACTGCGTCAATGCGTACGCCTCGCGGTCACGGCGCGGAGACGGACCGCGGCCGCGCTCGCTTCTCGCGTCGCGGCGGGCGAGCGCGTCCTCGACGAGGCGACGGCCGAGCTCGGCGGCGCCACGACGGTGCGGCTGTTCGTGCCGGCGGTCGAGCGGCCGACGAAGGTCACGCTGGAGAGCGAGCTCGAGGGCGGTCCGCGGCGCCGCGACGAGCTCGAGCTCCTGCCGCAGCGGCGCTGGCGCGTCCACCTCGTGCACCACTCGCACTTCGACCTCGGCTACACCGACCCGCAGGCGCTCGTCCTGCGCCACCACCTGGCGTATCTCGACTCGGCGCTCGACCTCGCCGCGGCCGACGACGGCTTTCGCTGGACGATCGAGAGCAACCTGCCGCTGGAGCGCTGGCTCGCGGCGCGGCCCCGAGCCGCGCGCGAGGAGCTCCTCGACCTCGTCCGCAGCGGCCGCTTCGAGGTCTGCGCGCTGCCGTTCACGATGCACGCCGAGGCGTTGTCGATCGACGAGCTCGCGCGGCAGCTCCGCTTCGCGGAGGAGCTTCGGCGCCGCCACGGGCTGGAGATCGTCGACGCGATGCAGACCGACGTGCCGGGCGCGCCCGCCCGGCCTGCCGCTCGTGCTCGCCGGCGGCGGCGTGCGCTACCTCGCGGTCGCGCACAACTGGGCGTCCCGCGCGACGCCGTACCTGACCGGCGGCGAGTCGCTCCCGCGGGCCTTCCACTGGGGAACCGCGAGCGGAAAGCGCGTGCTCGTCTGGCACACGGACAGCCCGCACGGCATCGCGTACCTCGAGGGCAACCTGCTCGGCCTCGCCGACTCGTACGCCGACGCGCACGACCTGCTGCCGGAGTACCTCGCGGCGCTCTCGTCTGCGCGGCTACCCCTACGCCGGCCCGCACGAGACGCTCGGCCTCCCGGCCGGCGCCCGCGCGCCGTACCCGTTCGACCTGCTCCACCTGCGCGTGCAGGGCCTGCTCGCCGACAACGCCGGACCGAGTCCCGTGCCGGCGCAGATCGCGGCCGCCTGGGCGCGCGAGTACGCCTACCCGCAGCTCGTCCCGTCCACGAACCGCGCCTTCTTCGAGCGGCTCGAAGAGCAGCACGGCGCCGAGCTCGAGACGTTCCGCGGCGACTGGGCGGACTGGTGGGCCGACGGCCTCGGCTCGGCCGCGCGTGAGGTCGGCTTCAACCGCCGCGCCCAGGCGGCAGTGCGGACGGCACAGACGCTGCACGTCATGGCCGACGCCCTCACCGGCGCCGACCCGGAGCTCGACTGGGCCGGCGAAGCCGATGCGCGTCTACGAGCGCATGGCGCTCTTCGACGAGCACACGTGGTGCGCCGCCCACCCCGCCGGCCGCGCGCTCACCGGTCGCGAGTCGTCCGAGCTGCAGTGGCAGTCGAAGGCCGCGCTCGCGGTCGAGGCACGCGATCGCGCGGAGGCGCTGCACGAGGCGGCCCGCGCCCGCTTCCGGTCGGCGCGGCTCGACTCGATCCTCGTGCTCAACCCGAGCGGCCGCGCGCGCACCGACCTGGTCGAGCTCTTCGTGCCGGCGGGGCGTGTCGACAGCGCGCGGCCGTCTTGCGGTCGTCGACGTGGAGCGCGGCGAGCGGGTGCCGCACGCGCTCGGCGCGCCGGAGCCGAGTCGGAACCGGCCGCAGGGCAGGCTGCTCTCGTTCGTCGCCCGTGACGTGCCGGCGCTCGGCTACCGCCGCTTCGAGCTCGTCGCGGACGGCGCGGCGCAGCCCGCGGTCGAGCCAGGGCCCGTCGAGAACGAGCACTATCGCGTCGAGCTCGACGCCGAGGGCGGCTACGCGCTCCGGCTGCGTCGACCTCGAGCTCGGGCACGACCTCGTCGACGCGGCGAGCGCGTTCGGCTTCGGGCAGGTCGTCCGCGACCTCTACGGCGGGCCGCTTCACGCGACGACGCGCGCGCGTCCCGGCGCCGAGCTCACCTACGCGCCGCCGGACGGCGCACGCTCCGGCGCGCTGATCCTCTCGCGCTACGACGCCCGCCGACGGGATCGTCTCCGAACGTCTGTCGAGCCCGGTCGAGGAGCGGATCACGATCCGGACTCGGGCCGCCGGCTTCGAGGCGGTCGAGACGACCTTCCGGCTCGTGCGCGGCGTGCGGAGGCTCGACGTCTCCGTGCGGCTCCTGAAGCACGCGACCGTCGAGAAGGAGAGCGTTCACGTCGTCTTCCCGTTCGCTGCGCGCGACCCGCCGATCGCCTACGAGCTGACCGGAGGCGTCGGCGGCGGCCCGTCGGTCCCCGGCGGCGCGGCGCACGTCCACGCGATCCGCCACTGGGTCGCCCTCCAGGACGCCGCCGCGACCGTCGCCTGGACCACGCTCGCAGGCGCCGCTCGTCCAGCTCGGGAACCTCTTCCTCCCGTACCCGCCGTACCCGGCGACGATCGACGGCGCGGGCGCCGGGACTCGTCACCTCGTGGGTGACGAACAACGTCTGGGACACGAACTTCCCGCCGACGCAGGGCGGCGAGGTGCGCTTCGACTACGCGGTCTCCTCGGCCCCGCCCGCCGCCGACGGCCGCTCGCTCGGGATCGCGACCGCGGACGCGCTCACCCGACCGCTCGTCGGCGTGCTCGGGGCAACCGCGCCGAGCCCCGGCCGGAACGGTGCTGCGAGCTGGACGCGCCGGGCGTCGAGGTCGTCATGCTCGCTGCGCGGCGGACGGCGGCGTCGCAGCTCCACCTCCAGTCGTACGCCGAGGACGAGGTCGCCGTTCGCGTGTCGGGGCCGCGAGCTGCGCATCGCCCCCGGCGACTACGTGACGGTGCCCGTCGACTCGGCCGGCGTGGCGCGTCGGTACGACCCGTTCCCGAGCTACCCGGCGAGCGGCGGCGCGGTCGAGCGCGGCCTGCCGCCCGCTCCCGCGCGGCGTGCTCGCGATCGACGGCCCAGCCGCGCTCGCCTGGGAGCGCCTGCTCGCCGCGCTGCCCGGCCGGCCGCGCCGTCGACGTCCGCACTCGCATCCGCCGTGGAGCGAGGTCGAGCGCCGCACCGGCGACGGCGACCGCGGACGACCCGGTCTTCCGGCGCCTCTGGGACGGCGTCGCTCGCCGACCTCTTCGGCGAGCTGCCGCGTGTCGACGAGGGGACGCGATCGTGTTCGGGCCCGGGCGCGCGCTCGTCGCGCACGACGAGCTCTGGTACGCAGACGTCGCCGAAGCGCCACGCGCTCGCGGCGGTGCGACGCGGCGAGGCGCCGAACGTCGGCCAGCCGCGCGGGCGCATGCGGCACGGAGCAGCGGCTGCTGTTCGTCGACTGGCCGCTGCTCGACCGCCACAAGCAGGCGCTGCTCCCACGGATCGACCGCTACGTCGACCTCTCCGAGCCCGTCGCACCGCTCTGGCTCGCGGGCGACGCGCTCCGGCGAGACGCTCGCCGACCTGGCGCGCAGCCCGTTCCGCACGCGTGCCGACCTTCCTTCCCGGCCCGTGGGGCGGTCAGTGGCTGCAGCGGCGAGCTCGGCATCGAGACGGACGCGCCGAACCTCGCGTGGTCGTACGAGCTGATCGCGCCCGAGGCGTCGATCCTCGTCGACGGGCTCGAGGTCGGCTTCGAGCTGCTGCTGGCAGCCGACCGGCGAGGCGATCCTCGGCCCCGAGGTCGCGGCGCGCTTCGGCTACTCGTTCCCGATCCGTTTCGACTACCTCGACACGCTCGAGGGCGGTCACCTCTCGATCCAGTGCCACCCGTCCAGCGAGTACGCGCGCGAGACCTTCGGCCTGTCGTACACGCAGGACGAGACCTACTACGTCGATGCACACGACTCCCGGCGCGAAGCGTCTTCCTCGGCCTGCGCGAGGACGCCGACGTCGGACGCTTCGAGCGCGACGCGCGGGCCGCGCTCGAGGGTCGCGCGTTCGAGCCCGAGCGCTACCTGCAGCTGCACGACGCCGAGCAGCACCGGCTCTACCTCGATCCCGGCAGGCACGCCGCATGCGAGCGGCGCGGGCAATGTCGTGCTCGAGATCAGCGCGACGCCGTACCTCTACACGCTGCGCTTCTACGACTGGCTGCGACGCGACCTCGACGGGCACGCTGCGTCCCGTGCACCTCGAGCACGCGTTCGCGAATCTCGACCCGACGCCGGCGCGGCGCAGCAGTGCGCGCGCGACCTGATCCAGGAGCCCGACCGTCGTCCGCTCGGGCGACGGCTGGGACGAGCTCGAGCTCGGCCGGTTGCCCGAGCTGTTCTACGCCGTGCACCGGCTCGACTTCGACGACGCCGTCGAGGACGACACCGGCGGGCGCTTCCACGTGCTCAACCTCGTCGAGGGCGAGGAGATCGCGGTCGAGCCGTCGTCGGGCGACCTGCACTCGCTCGCCTATGCGGAGACCATCGTCGTCCCGGCCGCGGTCGGGCCGATACCGGCTCCGCCGCGTGCAGCGGCCCGCCGGCCAAGGTGATCAAGGCGTTCGTGAAGCCCGCCGCGTGAGCACCTCGGTCGCGGCGCTCGACCTCGGCGGCAGCCACGTCTCGGCCGCACGAGTCGACCTGTCGGACGCCGCGATCGAGGCGGACACCGATCACGCGAATCTCGTTTCGCCCGGACGCGCGACGCGAGCGAGCTGCTCGGCGCGATCGTCGGCGCCGCGACGTCGGTTGCCACGGGCGTCGACGTTCTCGGCGTCGCCGCGCCCGGCCCCTTCGACTACGAGCGTGGCATCTGCAGGGTGCAGGGGCTCGCGCAAGCTCGAGGCGCTCTACGGCGTCGACCTGCGGCACGAGCTCACCGCGGCGGTTGGGACAGCGACCAGCATCTCGTTCCTCAACGACGCGGAGGCGTTCCTGCTCGGCGAGTGCTGGGCCGGCGCCGCGCGGGGACATGCGCGAGCCGTCGGGATCACGCTCGGCACGGGCCTCGGGCTCGGCGTTCGCTCGCCGACGAGCGGATCGTCTCGACGGAGCCTCCGTGCCGCCCGACGGCAGCCTGCATCTCGTCCCGTTCCGGGGCTGCCCCAGTCGAGGACGATGATCTCGGCCCGCGGCCTGCTCGGCCGGCACCCGGCGCACTTCGACGGCGTCGCCGCAGCTGGCGGCGGCAGCCCGCGACGGCGACGACGCCGCGCTGCAGCTGTTCGAGCAGCTCGGCCGCGACCTCGGCGAGTTCCTCGCTCCATGGCTTCGAGCCTTCGGCGCGAGCTGCCTCGTCGTCGGCGGAGTCGATCGCGAACGCCTGGGAGCTGTTCGGCCCGCGCTGCAGCGCACGCTTGCGGCCGTGCGGGACGTCGAGCTGATCTGCCCCGCGGCGAACATCGACGCCGCGCCGCTTCTCGGCGCCGCGCGGTACGCCGCGACGCAGCGCGGATGAGCCGCGCGGCAGCGCCCCGGTTTGCTTCGACGAGCTCGGGACGAGTGGGACATCCTCCCCGAGAGCGGCCGACCGCTGCTCGCGCCCGGCACCGCCCACGACGCCAAGCACACGACGTCACTACGCCCGGGAGCCGAGGGCCGAACGGCCGTACGTCAAGCGTCGACGGTTCGCGCAAATCGCTTCCGGAAGACTCCCTCGGTCTCCGTAGGTCGGCGATCCGTCGAACCTTGCACCCCTCCATGTAAGGAGGTCGACGGTGCGTGTGCTCGGCGAGCTCCCCTGGTCTTGCGTGGTTTGGCCTCATCGTGTCGTCGTCGGCAGGGCGACCGAGAGCAGCGGACAACGAATCCGCTTGCCCTACCGAGGCCACTCCGTCAGCGACCATCGTCGGCGCCTCGCACCGATCTCAGAAACGATTTGCTTGTCGGGCCCGCGGGCGTCTGCGCATGACCGCGATGCGCTCGGAGATGGCCTCACGAGCTGCATCGCTGCTTGAGTCGGGGCGCCGGGATTCGAACCCGGGGCCTCTAGTCAGCCAGACAGCACCGACCGTCCCACCGACTCCCGCCGCGTACCGCGCTGCCGCACCGTTGAGCCGTTTCGGGGGCTAGGACCTCCCGCCGGTTACCGCCCTGTCCCGCCGGGTTCTCGCCTCTCCTGGTAGACGGGGTGGGAGATGGACTACGGCCGCCTAACTCATCGCCCTACGTGCGAAGGCCAGCGGCCGACAGGTAGCGCTGCATCGCGGCGAGCGCTTCAGGGTACGGCTCGAGCGCTTCGATGATCGTTGACTCCGCCGCGATCATGTCCAAGTCATCGAACATGGGATCGCCGGCCCATGTCAGCGTCTGAACGCCCCCGTAGACGATTTGCCGGACGTCGTCGGGTAGCGGCGCGACCGCCGCATCGACCGCGTCAGCGTAGGGCTTAAGGCGAGCACGCCTGAACTCCTCGGCGCGGGACCTCTCGTCGCTCTTGTCGCGCGCGTCGAGCATGAACGCCATCGCTGCCACCGAACCTGCCAGCAGCGCCGCAGCAAGGCTGAACACCACCAGCAGGCCAGACACACCGGCGCGATGGGGATGACCGCTGCGGTAACTCCATTCGTGGATCGCCACTCCGACGAACACGACGCCGGCGGCGACCGCACACCACGCCGCTTTGTTCACCGCGCGGATAATGGTTCCGTTCGCCGACCCGAGTCAAGCCTCGATGCTTCTCAAGCGCCTGCGACGACCCGCGCTGATCTGACACCGGAGTCCTGAAGATCGCGAGCGCGTCAGCGTTGGCTAGCCGTTCGTCGCTGCCAAGAGACGCGCCGCACCGTCACGAATCCGACCTCTCACGGCGGCGCTGAGCCTCCCGCGCTCTCGACCGTGCCTTGCGCTCCGCCGCCGTCGGATCGCTCGGCTGGAACTTCGTCCAATCGTGGACTTGGTAGAGGCCCGGCCCGACGTCCTCGAGCAGCCCGAGCGACACGAATCGCTCCATCTTTCTCGACCCAAGCCCCGGGACCTCACTTCGCGTGGCCCCGTCCACGGCTGGTCGCTTGAGGCGCCCGCAGTGGCAGAGCAGGCGAACCCAAACGCGGAACTCCCCGTCAGTGAGCGCGGCACTGCGCGACTACCTCGCCCGGCGTACCGTCCGGATCCTCGCGCCGCACCTCCACGGCGCAGATCCACGGCTACCGCGACCGGGCGCTCGCCCTTTGCGCGCCGGTGCGACGAACGTGATGTCGGCGCCACGAGGCACCACTCGGCGATCCTTGTCAAGCCTCGGCGCGCACCACGGCGATGTTGAAGTGGCCGGTGCCGAGCGCCCCCCAGAGGCGGATCCAGAGGGGGACGTACATCTCCGGACCGCGTGCAGAGGCGATGCCGCCGAGGTCGCGGATGCGCTCGGAGGGCCAGCCGAAGCTCTCGAGGAGCTCGGTGACCTGACGCTTTCCGTCGGCGTCCTCCCCGCAGAGGAAGACGTCGTGCTCGCCCGGGAGCTTGCCCGGGTCGACCATCACCTCGCAGTTCATCGTGTTCAGCGCCTTCACCACCCGTGCCTGCGGGAAGCGGCTCTGAATCTGCTCCCCGAGCGAGTCCGTGTTGGAGACGAACAGCGACGGGGGCATCCCCTGGGAGACGTCGAGCGGGTTGGCGATGTCCACCAGCACCTTCCCCGTGAGGTTCTGCTCACCGGCGGACTCCAAGAACGTGATCGACCCGGCGCCGTTGGTGGCGTTCACGATCATCTCGGCCCCGGCGGCCGCCTCTGCGGGCGTTCCCAGCCCGACCTCGGGGTGCGCCTCCCTCCACACCTTGAAGGGCGGGTTGCCGAGGTAGTCGGGCTCGGTCCTGGCCAGCGTCGCTTCCGGGTCCCGGGTTCCCACCACGACCTCATGGCCGAGCGCGGCCAGCTTGCCGGCCACCGCCTGGCCCACCATGCCCGTTCCCAGCACTGCAATCGTCATCGCGATCCTCCCGTGGTTGTCGTGGTCTCCTGCCCAAGGCTGACCGCGACCTGCAGCGCCGCGCGCCGGTAGTGCGTGAGGTCGCCTCCGAGGCTAGGACGCACTGACAGCAATTGAAATATGTCATACGCCAGTCTATGTTCTCTCGCTCTCGTATCGAGATGAGGAGGAGGACCCTCGTGATCACACGTTCGCTCGGCTCGACCGGCCCCGACGTCTCGGCGCTCGGCCTCGGCTGCATGGGCATGTCCGACTTCTACGGCCCCGCCGACGACGCGGAGTCGATCGCCACGATCCACGCGGCCCTCGACGCGGGGATCACCCTGCTCGACACGGGCGACTACTACGCGGCGGGCCACAACGAGCTGCTCATCCGCGAGGCGCTCCGAGGCCGGAATCGCGAGCAGGCGGTGCTGAGCGTCAAGTTCGGGCTCATGCGCGCGCCCGACGGGTCGATCGTCGGCAACGACCTGCGCCCGCAGGCCGTCAAGAACTTCCTCGCCTACACGCTGCGCCGGCTCGGCACCGACTACGTCGACATCTACCGGCCCGGGCGGGTCTTCCCCGACCTGCCGATCGAGGAGACGGTCGGCGCGATCGCCGAGATGGTGGAGGCCGGCTACGTCCGCCACATCGGCCTCTCCGAGGTCGGCGCCGAGACGGTCCGCCGCGCGCACGCGGTGCACCCGATCTCCGACCTGCAGATCGAGTACTCGCTCCTCTCGCGCGGGATCGAGGCCGAGATCCTGCCCACCTGCCGCGAGCTCGGCGTCGGCATCACCGCCTACGGCGTCCTCTCGCGCGGCCTCCTCAGCGGCCACTGGTCGAAGGAGCGCGCCGAGACGCTCGCGCCGCACGACTTCCGCGCCTCGGCGCCCCGCTTCACGGGCGAGAACCTCGAGCGCAACCTCGCGCTCGTCGAGACGCTGCGCGCGGTCGCCGAGGCGAAGGGCGCGACCGTCGCGCAGGTCGCGATCGCCTGGGTCCTGTCGCGCGGCGACGACATCGTGCCGCTCGTCGGCGCCCGCCGCCGCGAGCGGCTCGCCGAGGCGCTCGGCGCGCTCGACGTCGAGCTCACCGCCGACGACCTCGCGCGGATCGAGGCCGCGATCCCGGCCGACGCCGCCGCCGGCGACCGCTACCACGCCGAGCAGATGGCGATCCTCGACAGCGAGCGGGGCTAGGCACGCCGTGCGCGAGACCGCTCACGCCGGAGCGGATCCTCGAAGCGGCGGAGGAGGTCCTCCGCCGCTACGGGCCCGCCAAGGCCAACGTCGTCGACGTCGCCCGCGCGCTCGGCGTGAGCCACGGCAGCGTCTACCGGCACTTCGCCAGCAAGGCGGCGCTCCGCGACGCCGTGACCGAGCGCTGGCTCGCAGCGATCTCGGCGCCGCTCGCCGTCGTGGCGGACGAGGAGCGGCCGGCGCCGGAGCGCCTGCGGCGCTGGCTCGACCTCCTCGTCAGCTCCAAGCGCAGCAAGGCGCTCGACGACCCCGAGCTCTTCGCCACCTACATCGAGCTGACCGCCGACGCACGCGACGTCGTCAAGGCGCACGTCGACACGCTCGTCGCCCAGCTCGCCCGGATCATCGCCGACGGGGTCGCGCGAGGTGCAGTTCGAGAAGGCGACCGACCCAGTGGCGTGCGGCGCGCGCCGTGTTCGACGCGACCGTCCGCTTCCACAATCCAGCGCACGCCGCCGCCTGGGGTGACCCCGGCATCGACGCCGCCTACGAAGCCGTCCGAGCGCTCGTCCTGGGTGGGCTCGAACGAAAGCAGCCGCGTGGCCGCACCTGACCTCTCACGAAGGCCTGAACCCGCGCTGAGGCCCGTGGGGTGCGTTAATTCGATCTCCCTGCACAGCGGACGATTCAGCCGACGCGATGAGTTTGTGCACCCCACAGGCTTCCGGCAGCCCGTGACCCACGCCCGAGGAACCAGTCGTCTTTCCCGAGCCCGCGACCGTGAGCTCGGTCGTCGCGATTCGCCCGGCAGCAAGGTTCTCTCGGAAGGGACACCATGAACGCCGTTGTCCAAGAGAGGGTCGGCTCGCCCGACGTTCTGAGGGGACGCACACGATGAGGGTCTGCATCGTCGGGGCCTCTGGGAAGCTCGGGCAGTACATGGTGCAGCACGCACTGGACCGGGGCTACGCGGTGGTTGGCGTGTGTCGGGCGGAAAGCGTGGAGAAGCTCAACGCGTTCAAGGGGCACATCACCGTCGTTCCAGGAGCGACGAACGACACCGAGGTCATCAAGCGCGCCGTAGCGAGTTGCGACGGGGTGCTCGTCGTGCTCGCCCCTTGGGGGGTCCACCAGTACGCGTCGGGAACGGCCCAGGCGGTTCTCGACTACGCGCCGTCCGGGGGCGCGCCTCGTCTTCTCGTGCGGGTGGCACATCACGCGCGACGGCCAGGACGTGTACTCGTGGAAGATCAAAGCGCTCGTGAAGGTCGGCGGCAGGCTCGCGCGCCTCGCTCGCGTCGTGGACCTCGACGACCAGGTGGAGGCGTGCCGGCGGGTGTTTGCCAGCGACACGCGGTGGACGGTCGTGCGCGGGAGCGACCTCGAGGAGGGCGAGAGCCAGGGCCTGCCCGTGTGGAGCCGGCACGTGGGCGACCCCATCCTCGAGAGCAACATCACGCGCCGCGTGGACTTTGCCCTGTTCATGGTGGAGGCTCTCGAGAACGACGAGCTCGTCCACGAGGCCCCGGCGATCGTCGGCCGCCAGACGCCCTCGGCGCTCGCGCACGCCGCCAACCAATGAACTCTTCAGTGGGCCGCGCCACGCCGCCGAGCGACTCGAGCGAGCTCTGACCGCGGCCGGTGTCGATCACGACGTGAAGGAGTACCCCGAGGCCGGGCACGCGTTCCTCAACAACCACGACCCCGCCGACGTGCCGATCCTATTCGCGGTGATGGGGAAGTTCGCAGGAGGCGGCGGCTACCACGAACCCTCGGCCCAGGACGCGCGCCACCGCATCGTCTCCCTTCCTTGACACCCACCTGAAGGAGTGAGCGCCGAACACGGAACAGCCGTCGCTCGTCCTCGCCTGGAGTTGTCAGTCGAAGGCTCCGATGGAACCTAGGTGAATCCGTGACAGGCGACGACGAAGGCGATCAGATACCGCAGCCATGAGGTCATCCCCGGATCACCTCATGGTGGAAGCGACGGCAGCTGCTGCTGCGCTTCCAGGAGGTGCTTGAGGTTCGTCCAGATCGTCAGCTCCTGGCGCCGCCCCATCCTCGCCACGAGCGGAGAAAGCAGCCTCAAGACCCCGCGCGTCTCGATTCGGACTCCTGTGGGGGCGTTGGCGTCGGCGGCTTCCTGCCTTGTCCTGATCAGCGTGCGGCCACGACAGCAGCGTTGCCGCCGTAGTCGCTACGTCGGTAGAGCATGACGAGCACCATGGCCACGACCGTTGAGAGGCAGTACACGCTGCAGATCGGCCCGCTGATGACGTCGAGCAAGCGCAGGCAGATGAGCGGGATCGCGGGAATGACCATCGCTGCGGCCATCTCGGAGCAACTTCTCCACGCCTGACCGCGGTGGCGCATCCAGGCGACCATCGCCACCGTCATGCCGAACGCCTGCACGACCACGAACAGCACCGCGTGCTGCCGGAGCGCCTCATCTGCCGTCATCCCTACTGCACTGAGAAAGACCGCGGCGCTGGCAATCATCCCGACCATCATCGCCAGGGCCATCTCAAGAAGGTGTCGGACAAAGCGGCCGCTTCCGCTTGTGCGTCGTCCACCGAGAACAGTTGGAGACCCCATCTCCCTACCTCCTCATTTGTTGCGAATCACACATACTTCGCCCGAAGGCGGCGCACCGCATCCGCGCAAACACCGATCTCGACTTCGGCAAACCCCGGAGCGAGTCGAGGGGAGGGAAGTTGAGTCCCAGATTCGCGTACGTCTACTTCATGAAGGACGACCCGGACCGTGTCCGCGCCACGGTTCCCGAGCACGTCTCGCACTGGCAGGCGCTTCGCCTCGACGGCTACCTCGGCGGCCCCTTCGAAGACCGTAGCGGCGGCCTGATCACGTTCGAGACCGAGGACGAGGAGCACGCCAAGCGCGCCGTCAACTCAGACCCGTTCGTCCTGAGCGGACTCCTGGAGACGTACTGGCTCAAACGCTGGAAGCTCGAATGACACTGTCGAGACTCCCTTACCTTCCATCGCTGCGGCCACAAGCTCGAAAACGAAAGGCCCTCTAGCGATTCAGGCGAGGAAGCACCCGTTGTCTCCGCAGCAGCGAAAACGTGCGAACGAGAAGCGAACACCGAGCCGAGACTCGCAGTTCCAGCCACCCAGAACAACATTCCAGCGAACGTTAGGATGTTTACGTGTCCGACGATCACTGCGATCTGCTCTGCCTCGACCTCCGAACCGCGGAGGAACTGCGACGGGGCCGTCTCGATCGCGGGTCGGCGGAATCGGCTGCCGGCAGGGCGCACGCGCTCTCGGACCCGACGCGGTTGACGCTTGCCTCGGCTTTGGCAGGAGCGGATGAGCTGTGTGTCTGCGACCTCGCCTGGATCGTCGAGCGGGCACAGAACCTCGTCTCCCATCATGTGCGCACGCTGCGTGCCCACGGCATCGTCCGGTCACGACGTGAGGGGAAGATGGTGATGTACGCCCTCACCGACGAAGGCCGCGCACTCCTCGAGGCCGTCCTTCAGTCGGCTGTGAAGACGGAGCAAGTACGTGTCTGAGCCGGGGAAGTCCCCTGATTCAGCTCGGCAAGGCTTTGCCTCTGAGCGGGCCTGCGCTTTCCATCGGCCCGTCGTCCGCGGAGCGCTCGAGGCTCGAGCGTCGGGCGCGCTTGCTCGCGTGGGGCGGGAACGCCTGGCACCTGATCGAGTTCGCGATCGCGATCGGCGCCGGGATCGCGGCAGGCTCGATCGCCCTGATCGGGTTCGGCGCCGACAGCCTGATCGAAGGGCTCGCAGGCTTCGTGATCATCTGGCTGTTCACCGGGGCGCGGCTGCACTCCGAGACGGCCGAGCGGCGCGCGCAGCAGTTGATCGCCGCGAGCTACTTCGTACTCGCCGCCTACGTCGGCGTGGAGTCAATCCGCGACCTCGTCGGCGGCTACAAGCCCGGCGTGTCCTGGGTCGGGATCGGTCTTGCCGCCGTCACCGCTCCGACGATGCCGCTGCTCGCACGGGCGAAGCGGAACGTCGGCCGGCAGCTCGAACTCGTCCGCGACCGTGAGCGAGGCCAGCCAGAACATGATCTGCGCGTACCTGTCGGTCGCGCTTCTCGTCGGCCTGCTCGCCAACGCGCTCGCGGTTGGTGGTGGGCCGACCCAGCCGCCGCGCTCGTAATCGCCGCAGTCGCGGTCAGGGAAGGCCGCGAGTCCTGGCGCGGCGATTCCTGCGACTGCTGCTAGAGCCTCTGCGGAAGGCGGCTACGGTTCGGCCATGGGCGGCCCGGACACTGGAGTTCTGCACCGGCAACTTTGTCCACGACCACCCGTACGGCCGGTCGCACCGCCCGCTGAACGCCGGGGTGGATCACGCCCCAGACGATGTGATCCAGATCAGCCGGCACCCACCGAGTCCGCAGCATCGAGGATCACGAACCTCCTGCCCTGCGCAGCGAGGAAATGTCCGATGGCGAGGCCGGCCTGCCCGGCGCCGACCACGACGAAGTCGTAGCGCTCGTCGCTCATCACGACCCCTTTCTTCTCGACCCTGCCGCGCGAACATAACCCGCGGTGGGCGCCTGTTCAATGACACTGCCGTGGAGTCCTCGTCGCGGTCGAGCCACGTGACGAACCCGTGAGACGCGGTGGGAGAAGTGCGTCCGGCTCAGGACGTCTGCGCCTCATACTCAGTGAGGATCGGGGACGGCTTGAATCCCTTGACGGTGAGGTAGATGCCGAGCCCCAACTCCCAGATGAACTCCGGAATGGTCGCGATGGCCTGCCCTGTCCCGCCGGGGTCGAAGACGTCAAACATGACGGCGATTCCCGAGAGGCAGATCAGCGGGCCTCCGATGAGCCCGAGCACGGCCAGGGGCCGTGGCACCAAGCCGGACGTGTACATCAGGTAGCCCAGCAGGAGACCGTTCCCGACGCCGACCACGAAGCCCGGCCCAAGGATGAATGTCCAATCCTTGATCGCGGCGAGCGTGTAGCTGACGGTGCCGAGGGTGCCGGCGTCTGCGCCCGAATCTTCGATCCGCAGCGTCACGACCGTTAGGACGGCGAGGATTCCGATGGCGATGAATACGCATTCCATGATGCGGGCGGTGACATAGCCGAGGGCGAGGATTTCGTTTTGCCGCTTGAGGATCGGGAACAGCACGACGGCTGTGCCGATGTTCGCGATGATGAGGAGCATCTCTAGGAGCGCGCCGAGGTAGATGCCATTTTCGGAGCCGCTACCGGCGACATAGCGGATGGGGTCGTCCAGAACAGGTTGGAAGAGAGCGAGCGCCGCGATCGAGGTGACGAAGGTGATGAGGAAGAGCACACCCGCCGACAGCGAGATCGTTCTGCTTGAGCTCATGTTGACCCACCCCTTGTCGTCGCAGTAACGGACGACGTTGATCCTCATCGGTTCCGCTCGTCGATTCAAGTGGCCACCGTCGGGGGCGCCAAGCGGCGGTCGAGGTCTCGCAGGGCATCGGCTAGCGCAGCATCGGCTGACTGAGCAGGTCGTGCGCCTCGCCCGTCAGACCCTGGCCGGCTCGAAGTCGCCCGAGCCGTACCCGTCGAGGATCGGGAGTACGAGCGGAACGAGATCCTTCCGCCGCGAGTACGACCCCAACCGGCCCGCCTCCGATACGGCAGATCATCTTCGCGTGCAAAAGGCGCTAGTTCAATCCCGCGAGCTGTGCCCGCTGAAACCATCCGCGGTAAGCGCTAGCTCGATCGCCTGATGATCGACGCAGGCCGTCATCGATGTCTTCGGCGGCAAGGACCGGCCAATCAGAGCGGGCCCCGCATCCGACGCATTCGTGTTGTGCTTGACGGTTCGCGGAGTCCGAGAGCTGTCGGATGTGTGTCAGTCGGGGCGCCGGGATTCGAACCCGGGGCCTCTAGTCCCAAACCGCCCTTCCCCCACTTTTCGCTCAACCAAGCCAAGATCGGGATGAACACAGGCATTGACGCTCTTACAATTGCGTTGCCTAGACCGGCCTAGACGCCATGTGCGGGCGCGTCTATGTACCCGTTTCTTACCCGAGCACCGCGGCGTGTCGAGTCCCCTCGCACCGCAGACTCAGAATCGCCGTGGGGCCTGTCGGACCGTGGCCTGAGCGCGCGGTCTTGACCCGCGACCGACGAGGCCCGTAGGCTGCGGAGGTCACCGCGTAGAGCCCGACCGGGGGAGGTCATCGTGGCATCGGACATCTTCGCGAAGCTCGGCGATATCAAGGGCGAGTCGATCGACGACAAGCACAAGGACGAGATCGAGGTTCTGAGCTGGTCCTGGGGCGTGGCGAACACGGGGTCGCACGCTGTCGGAGCCGGCGTCGGGTCGGGGAAGTCGACCTTCAGCGACTTCTCCTTCACCCACAAGATCGACAAGGCCTCGCCGCTGCTGCTGCAGGGGTGCGCGACCGGGCAGCACCTCAAGGACGCGACGATCACGCGCCGGAAGGCCGGCAAGGGACAGCAGGAGTTCCTCGTGATCAAGATGAGCGACGTGCTCGATCACGTCGGTGAGCGAGACCGACGACAGCGGCGGCGATCAGACCGAGACGGTGACGCTGGCGTTTGCCAAGGTCGACGTCGAGTACCGCCCGCAGAAGTCCGACGGATCTCTTGCCGCCGGGCTGCACTTCAAGTACGACCTCAAGTCGAACAAGGCGGGGTAGTCGCACGGCGGAGCCCGCTGACGACCGGGCGCTGAGCGTCGACGAGGCGCTCGCCGTCGCGATCGCGCTCCAGCAGGCCGAGCAGTGGGCGGCGGCCGCGGAGATCTACCGCAGCATCCTCGAGGTCGCACCCGGCCATGCCGCCGCGCTGCACTTCTCCGGCGTGCTCGCGCAGCAGCAGGGCCGCGGCGACGACGCCGTTGCGCTGATCGAGCGGAGCCTCGAACTCGAGCCGGATCGCGCCGACTGGCACAGCAACCTCGGGATCGTCCTGCAGGACGGCCTCCGGCTGGACGAGGCAGCTGCCGCCTACGAGCGGGCGATTGCGCTCGACCCGGAGCACGCGAACGCGCACAACAATCTCGGCGTCGTGCTGCGTGCGCAGGGGCGGGCGGCCGAGGCGGAGGCGGCATATCGGGCCGCGATCCGCATCGACCCCGATCACGCCGATGCGTACAACAACCTCGGCGTCCTGCTCAACGGGCTCGGGCGCCGCCGCGAAGCGGCGCTCTGCTTCTCCAAGGTCATCACGCTCCAGCCGAAGCACCCGGAAGCTCGTCGGCTGCTGGCCCTGGCCCACTACACGCTCGGCGAGGTCGACAAGGCGGTCGAGGTCTTCGAGGACTGGCTCCGCGAGGAGCCGGACGACCCGATCGCGCGGCACATGCTCGCAGCGTGCTCCGGCCGCGACGTGCCCACACGCGCGTCTGACGCATTCGTCGAAAAGACGTTCGACAGCTTCGCGTCGAGCTTCGACGCGAAACTCGCGAGCCTCGCCTACCGCGCACCGGCTCTCGTCTCGGAGATGCTCGCGCGCGCCGGCGTCGAGGCGTCGCGCAGCCTCGACGTACTCGACGCCGGCTGCGGCACCGGGCTCTGCGGCCCGCTCGTCGCGCCGTACGCGCGGCGCCTCGTCGGAGTCGACCTGTCCGAGGCGATGCTCGCCCACGCCCGCTCGCGGGCCGTCTACGACGAGCTGGTCAGGGGCGAGCTGACCGCGCACCTGCGCGACGCCCCCGCCTCGTTCGACGTGATCGTCTCCGCCGACACGCTCGTCTACTTCGGCCCGCTCGACGAGGTCGCCGCGGCCGCCGCTGCTGCGCTCCGTCCAGGCGGCGTACTCGTCTTCACCGTCGAGGAACTCTCCGGCGACGCCGGGTACGAGCTCAGCCCGAACGGCCGCTACCGCCACACGCCCGGCCATATCGAACACGCACTCGCGGCTGCCGGCTTCCGGTCGGAGATCGTCCCGGCAGAGCTGCGCCTCGAGGCCGGCGAGCCGGTCGCGGGGCTCGTCGTGCGCGCGACCGCGCCCCTCGGCCGAACGTGAAGCGCTCAAACGCAACCGCCACGATGGAATCCACGAAGACCCACACATCTGACAGGGGAGGTCGAGCGCGGGACTGGCTCGTCTCCGTGCCGGTCTACACGCTGGCATGTGCTCGCGGAGCGAGACCGAGTTCTCGGCGCCCTTCAATTCGCTGCTCTCCGGCTCGGAGGTGGCGACTCAGTTCAGACGGTCGGTCGTGAAGTGGGCGGAGGCAGGCCAGGCGCCGGTGCGGACCCGGCGGCCGATCCAGAGATCGCTGCGCCCGTCCGCGCCCCGGGCTCGCTGGTAGCGGCGGTCGATGCGGATGCCGGACTCACAACAGCCACTTACAGAGGCGCTCAAAGTCGCGGCCACCCGAACGCAACGAGGCCAAGAGCAGTTCCAACGGCACGCGTGGATTATCGGCGCACCGCGAAGCAGGCCCCGAGTCCGCCCTCGCCCTCGCGCGGACGGCTCATCGACACGGCCGTGCCGGTGCTCGGGATCGGCACGGTGGTCGTCGCGGCGCGTGGGACGATCAGGCCGGCGACCAGTTCGCGCAGCATGCCGAACCGGTCCGCGGCATGACGTAGTCGCGGTCGAGGCGTTCGGTTCGCGGCGGGCCCGCCGTTCGGCGACGAAGCACCACCGCCGACGGCGCAGCGCCGGCGGGATAGGTTTCGGCCGAGGCCGCGTCGAGGAGCGCCGCTCATTCCCCCGT
>CAVVQY010000016.1:0-214286 GCA_963750545.1 uncultured Actinomycetes bacterium
CGAGAACGTCCACCTCCAGTTCGTGCGCTGGCTCGTCGACCTGGGCCATACCGCCTACGCCGACCTGCCGGACGACCCGCACCGACTCGTCCCGACACCGACCGCCGGACCAAGCGTTCGTGTCGCGTAGGCAGGACAGCTACCTGTTGCCGGCACCGGACTCGGCTGACGGAGCGAGCTCGGCGACGCGGCGCCGGGTCTCCGCGATCGAGGCGGCTCGGTCTTGCGAGCCGGCCGCGGCGACACCGGCGAGGAAGGAGGCGAGCGGCGCCGTCGTGCGGTCGCCGGTCCCGTGCGCTGCCGCTCCCGCGAGCGAGAGCAGCGACTCGATCTCCGCCGGGGTGAGCTTCGCCACGCCGATGTCCTCTGCAAGCGCGTCGATCAGGTCTGTCCGTGCGTCTCCCATCGCAGCTGCTCCTGTCGTGAGGCGGCGTGATCGTATCGCCGCGGCCGTCCGGGCACCGTCGAGCGGGGGCGGCGTTGCGGCAATCCCGCAAGGCGATCGGTACCCGCCCTGATGTTCGCGGGTGGAGTCGCAACGACCCTTGAGCTCGACTTCTTCGAGAGGAGGCGCGATGGGCGCGGTCACGACTTCAGTTCTTGCTAGGCAGCCGGCCCGAGAGGCGTCCGCTGCCCAACCTGGCGTTCGAGCTGTGAGCTCTGCCATGGCACCGAACGTGAGCGGCGTGGGCGCTCCGGGCCGGCGCACGGTCTACGGCATGTGCGGCATGTGCGCGGTGCGTTGCCCGATGGAGGTGACGGTCGAGGACGGTCGGGTGACCTGGCTGCAGGGCAACCCGAATGACAGGGCGCTCGGCACGAGCCTGTGCGCGAAGGGCGCGGCCGGCCTGTCGCTCGAGTTCGACGACGAGCGGCCGCAGTCGCCGCTCATCCGCAGCGGCCCGCGCGGCAGCGGCCAGTGGCGGCGGGCCTCCTGGGACGAGGCCCTCGACTACGTCGCCGACAAGCTGAAGGAGACGATCGAGGTCTTCGGCGGGCGCGGGATCGCGCTTTCCGATCGCGGCGGCCCCTTCAACGACCTGACGCGGACGTTCGTGCAGGCGCTCGGCTCGCCGAACTACTTCAACCACGACGCCGGCTGCGGCGGCAACGTCCACAACGCGGCGCGCTCGATCTACGGCTTCGGCCACGAGGGGCTCATCCCCGACCTGCCGCGCGTGAAGCACCTCGTGCTCTACGGCCGCAACATCGTCGAGTCGCTGATGGTCAAGGAGGCCAAGGCCTTCATGGCCGCGGTGGCGGCGGGATGCGCGTCACCTACATCGACCCGCGCGCCACGATCACCGCGAGCAAGGCGACCCGCTACTGGCAGGTGCGCCCGAACAGCGACTACGCGCTGAACCTGGCCCTGATCCACGAGGTGCTGGAGCAGGAGGCCTACGACGAGGACTTCGTCGCCCGCTTCGTCTCCGGCATGGACTTCCTGCGCGCTGCGGTCGAGGACACGACGCCGGAGTGGCAGGAGCCTCACACCGGCGTTCCTGCCGAGCAGTTGCGCGCCTTCGTCGAGGAGATCGCCGCCGACGCGCCGCACGTGATCTTCCATCCGGGCTGGATGTCGGCCCGTCACAAGCAGTCGTTCCACGTCAGCCGCAGCGCGCTGATCCTGAACGCGCTGATGGGCAACATCGAGATCCCGGGTGGATTCGTGCTCGGGAAGTCGCCCGAGTTCTACGGCCGCAAGGGCCTGAACCATCTGACCGACCGCGTGCCGCAGGTCGAGGAGCCGCGCGTCGACGGCGCCGGCGCCGCCCGGCCGCAGTGGGATCCGGCGATCGGCATGGTGCACCAGGCGTTCGCCGCGATGGAGACGGGCGAGCCGTACGGCATCGGCGCCTACTTCGCCTACCGCCACGACCCCTTCACCGGCCTGCCCGACCCCGAGGCGAGCAAGCGTGCGCTGGACAAGCTGAAGCTGCTCGTCTCGATCGACGTGCGCTACTCGGAGATGGGCTGGTACGCCGACGTGATCCTCCCCGAGTCGACCTACCTCGAGCGCGCCAACATCCTCTGCCAGATGAACCTGCCGGTACCGGTCTTCGCCATGCGCGACCAGGCGATCGCCCCGCGCTTCGACAGCCGGCCCGCGTGGTGGATCTTCCGCGAGATCCTCCGCCGCGTCGGCGCCAAGGAGGCGCTCGACTTCGAGACGATCGAGGAGCTGTGGAACTACCAGCTCGACGGCACCGGCGTCACCGTCTCGGAGATGCGCGAGACCGGCATCGTCCCGCTGGCGGCCGCGCCGAAGCTGATCCCGCGCGACGAGCTCACGTTCCCGACGCCCTCGGGGAAGATCGAGATCGAGAGCGAGATCCTGAAGCAGGCCGGGCTGCCGAGCCTGCCGGCGTACGTGCCCAAGGAGGCGCCGACGGGCGGCGACTTCACGCTGCTGTTCGCGAAGACGGCGACGCTCGCGCACGGCCAGTCCCTCAACAACCCTCTCCTCAACGAGCGAGCGCCGGAGCAGGTGCTCTGGATCCACCCCGACCGTGCCGGGCCGCTCGGCATCGTCGACGGCGAGGAGGTGGAGGTCAACGGCGGCGGCAGCTACACCGGCTGCCTCCGGGCCAAGGTGACGCCCTGGATCCATCCCGAGGCGGTCTTCATGCTGCACGGCTACGGCGCCACGGTGCCGCTCGCCAGGCGCGCGCGCGGCCTCGGCGTGGCCGACCAGCGCCTGCAGCACGGCAAGCTCTACGACTTCGACCCGGCCGGCGGCGGCTGCGCCCTGACCGAGACCGTCGTGCACGTGAAGCGCCGGACGCCGGAAGGAGCCGGACGATGAGCAAGTACGTGCTTCGCCACGACGAGGCCAGCTGCATCGGCTGCCTGGCCTGTGAGGTCCACTGCAAGACGAACAAGCACCTCGGCCCCGGCCCCAATCCGTGCAAGCTCATCGCCTTCGATCCCGTCGAGGTCGACGGACTGCCCCGGCAGCGCTTCGTCTTCATGCCGTGCTTCCACTGCGAGGACCCGTGGTGCGTCAGGGCCTGTCCGACCGGCGCGATGCAGAAGCGTGAGAAGGACGGGATCGTCTTCGTCGAGTCCAGCCTCTGCATCGGCTGCAAGAGCTGCATCGCGGCCTGCCCCTGGGGCACGCCGCAGTGGGACCCCGACACGAACAAGGTGGTCAAGTGCGACTACTGCATGGATCGCGTCGATGCCGGGCTGCAGCCGGCCTGCGTGACCAAGTGCGTGACCGGCTGCCTGTCGTTCGGCGTCGCCAACGAGGCGCCGGATCCGCGCCGCGAGCGGTACGCCCGTCACCTCCTCGCCGAGCCGCCGGTCGGCGATGAGGGCTCGCCGTGAGCGAGCTTCAGCCGCTGCCGACATGGCTCGACGCGGGCGCCGCCGCCCTGGCAGGCGCCGAGCCGCCGGCGCAGACCCTCGCCGCCGCGTTGCCGGGCCTCGCCCGGGCTCAGTCCCTGACGCCCATGCAGCGGCTTCAGCGCGTGCGCGAGTCGGGCCTCGCCGAGAGCAGCGGTGCGGGCGAGCCGGTCGCTCTGGCCTGGCGCCGGTTCCTGCGCGGCCACGGGCCTTCGGTGCTGGTGATCGACGCGACCGGCCTCGACGTCCGCGCCCGCGGCACGGCCGCGGTCCTCGACGGCGCTCCCCGGCTGCTGGCCGAGGGTGTGCTGATCGCCGCGGGCCTGCGGGACAGCCGCACGGTCGAGCTGCGCCTGCCGGCCGAGCTGACCGGCCACGAGGCGGCCTTCCTGAACGCGGTCGACGCCATCCGCTCGCTCGCCCAGGTCTCCACGCCCCGCATGCAGCTCGAGGTGCAGCGCGACAGCCGGCCGAGCTACTGGGGGGAGGAACAGGCCGGCGACGGGTCACGGCTGGTCCACACGCCGGAGACCTGGTGCTCGTATCGCCCTGCTGTTCGCCGACGCGCCCGGCCTCGATGCGTCGTTGCTCACGCTCCGGCGCGGCATGAAGCAGCGCGGCCTGGTCGAGCTCGAACGGTCCGGCAACCTGCGGAGCCAGATCGACGCCTGGGGCGGCGGCGAGGTGGAAGGTCAAGACGCCGTGCTCGTCTTCGACGACGGTCTGGGCGGCTTCCTGCCGCTGTCCGAGGCGGACCTCTCGTGCGATCCCCTGTCGTTCGCGTTCGCCGGCATCGTCCCGGCGCCGTCCAGCCTGATGGTGATGGCCGAGGGCGTGTGCGTCGTCAAGCAGACCGGGCGTGCGCTCTACCGTCACTGGCTCCTCGCCGACGGCGAGGAGGCCGCGTCGGTGCGCCCGCTGCTGGCGCGCGCCGCGCGCCTGACAAGCGAGATCATCCACGGCCGCGGCGAGCCCGGCCATCTCGTCGCCCTCGACGAGGTGGCGCTCGAGCTCACCGCCCAGGGGCTGGGGGCGGCCTGGCCGCTCGGCAGCTCCCTGCGCCACTACCGCGAGCAGTGGGAGCAGCACGTGCGGCGCGAGTCCTGCCCCGAGGGGCTCTGCCTGGTGCGCAACGCGGCGCCCTGCCACCGCACGTGTCCGGCCAACATCGACATCCCGAGCTTCATGGCCCACCTCGGTCACGGCGACTATCGCGCCACGATCGAGGTCATCCGGCGCGACAACCCGCTGCCGCTGACCTGCGGCCTGGTCTGCCCGGCGCCGTGCGAATCCGCCTGCGTGCGCGGCGGCAGCAACGGCGCCGTCTTCATCCGGCCGCTGAAGCGCAAGGCGGCCGAGCACTGCCTCGCCGACGGCGGCTACCCGAAACCCGAGCTGGCGCCCGACACGGGCAAGCGGATCGGCATCGTCGGCTCCGGGCCGTCCGGTCTCACCGCCGCCTACTACCTGCGCACCTACGGCCACCAGGTCGAGGTCTTCGAGTCGCAGGAGAAGGCCGGCGGGATGCTGCGCTACGGCATCCCGGCCTACCGCATGCCGCCGGATCTGCTCGACCAGGAGATCGACCAGATCGGAGTGCTCGGCATCCCGATCCACACCGGCGCCGCGGTCGGCAGCCTCGAGGACTTCCGCAAGGACTACGACGCCGTGTTCCTCGGCCTCGGCACCCAGCGCTCGCGCCTCCTCCCGATCGACGGCGTCCATCAGGACTTCGTGCTCGGCGGCATCGACTTCCTCCGTGCCGTTCGCAGCGGCGAAGCAGTCCGGGTCGGGCCGCGCGTCGTCGTCATCGGCGGCGGCGACGTCTCGATCGACGTCGCCCTGACGGCCCTGCGGCAGGGCGCGCAGCACGTCGACCTGACTGCCCTCGACAAGCGCCGCGACATGACGGCCAGCCCGCACGAGATCGAGAACGCCGTCGCCGAAGGCGTGCAGCTCCACCCGGGCTGGGGCCCAGTCAAGATCGACGAGGAAGGCGAGGTCACCCTCCAGTTCTGCGAGCAGACGCACGACGCGGACGGCAAGTTCGATCCGACGTTCGACTCGACCCGCCTGCTGACGCTCGCAGCCGACCACGTGATCCTCGCCACCGGTCAGGGCACCGACCTGACGATCCTCGACGGCAGCGACGTCGAGAACAACCACGGCTTCATCGTCGCGGACTCGAAGACGCTGATGACCGACGTACCGGGCGTGTTCGCCGGCGGAGACGCCGAGCACGGCCCGCGCACGGCCGTGGAGGCGATCCGCTCCGGGAAGATCGCCGCGGCCGCCATCGACGCCTGGCTGCGCGGAGCGCCCATGGACGCCGCCACCGGCCAACCCGTGCGTCGCGCCGAGGTGATCCCCCTGCAGGTCGTGGCGCAGGACCGCACCCACCTGCCGCGTGCGGTCATGCCCGAGCGGAGCGTCGAGGAGGTCCTCGGCGAGGGCAACTACGTCCAGATCGAGGAGGGCCTGACCGACGCGATGGCGCACGACGAGGCCCGCCGCTGCCTGCGCTGCGACGTCTGCATCGGCTGCGGCCTCTGCATGGCCGCCTGCAGCGAGATGGGCATCGACGCGCTGCGCATGTCCGACACGACGGCCGGCCGGCTCGCCTACTTCGACTTCACGCGTGCCGCGGAGCTGTGCATCGGCTGCGGCGCCTGTACGCAGGTCTGCCCCACGGGTGCGATTCACCTCGAGGACCGGGACGGAGTCCGGCGCACGATCATCACCGGAACCGTCGTGCAAGAACAGCCGCTGCTCACGTGCAGCGAATGCGGAGCGCCGACGCAGACGCCTGCGCACCGTGAGTACATCCGGCAGCGCCTGCCGGACCACATGGCGGCTCTCCTCGATCGCGAGCTCTGCCAGTCGTGCGCGCGCCGGCGGGCCGATCGCCCCGCAATGAGCGCCCCAGGGTCCGCGCTTGCTGCGCAAAGACCAATGAACGTCGGAGGGTGACGATGGAAACCAGGGAACATGAGCTGGACGCCGCTGTCGTCAGCTCCACCGGGCAGACCCAGCTCGGGGAAGGCATTCGCTGGGACGCCCGTCGCGACGAGATGCTGGCGGTCGACATCCTGGCCGGCCGGGTCGCCCGCGCCCGGATCCTCGACGACGGCTCGCTGGAGCGGATCCGCGTCTACCAGGTGCCCGGGACGGTCGGGATGATCGCGCCCGTCGAGGGCGACGACGGCTGGCTGCTCGGCGCCGGGCGCGCTTCGTGTACCTGGCGCCCGACGGCACCCAGCGGACGATCGCCGAGGTGTCACCCGCCGGAACCCGGATGAACGACGGCGCCTGCGACCCCCAGGGCCGGTTCTGGGGCGGGACGCTGGCCGACGACCACCACGAGGGAGGCGGCGCGCTCTACCGGCTCGAGCGGGACGGAAGCACCGAGCTCATGCTCGACGGTCTGACGATCTCCAACGGACTGGGCTGGAGCCCCGACGGCCTGACCATGTACCTGGTGGACAGCGGCCCGCGGGTGATCCACGCGTTCGCGTTCGACGCCGACCGGGGCACCATCTCTGCCGGCCGGATCCTCGTCACCGTGCCCGAGGACGTCGGAGCACCCGACGGGATGACGGTCGACGCGGCCGGTGACCTCTGGGTCGCGATCTACGGGGGTGCGCGGGTCAACCGCTACGCACCCGACGGCTCGCTGCGCGACGTCTACGCCATCCCGGCTCGGGAGTGCACGTGCTGCGCGTTCGGCGGGCCCGGCCTGCACCGGCTCTACGTCACCACCGCGACAGAGGGCTGGACGGACGAGCAGCGTCGCGCCGAGCCCGCCGCCGGGCTCGTCTACCGCCTCGACACGGACGCGACCGGCCGACCGGCATTGCCGTTTCGTCCCGACCCCGCCTGGTGGCAGGACGTGACCTGACCGCGTGCTCGGAGAGAAGCCAGTGACGCTCGATCCTGAAGCAACGCCGCCGGCCGCGCCCCCGAGCGTTGAGGCGTCCGGCACGGGCGCCGGCCGGCTCGCGGCCGTACGCGACTGCCTGCGTGGCCGTGCAGACAACAGCCTGACCCGGCTGGCGCTGCTCTGGTTTCGCCGCTACCTCGAGGCGAGCCGCAACGCGGGCGCCGCGACATCGGCCTACTTCACGCTCTCCGCCCTCCCGACCGCGCTCGTGATCGTCGCGTTCTTCAACCTCGCGACAGGCAACGAGAACGCGTTCGCGGAGCGCCTGATCAGCCACATGAAGCTCGACGGGACGACCGCGAACCTCGTCCATGACCTGTTCGGGACCACCTCCAACAACCTGCTCGCCGCCACGCTCACGATCGTGATCGGCTTCCTGCTCTGGGGGCTCGCGATCGGCCAGCTCTACCAGGATCTCTACGCGCGCGTCTGGCGCATCCACGTCGGCAGCGTGGCCGACCAGCTGCTCTTCACGATCTGGTTCTTCGTCACGAGCGGGCTCATCGCGCTGATGACCGTCTCCGCCGCGAATCTCCGCAGCCACGGCTGGCTCGTCCTCATCCCCGTCTGGATCGCCGGCTCGACGATCTTCTGGCTCTGGACGCCACGCTTCCTGCTCCACCGCAAGATCACGCTGCGCTCCCTCCTCCCGGGCGCGCTCCTCGCCGCATTCGTCCTCGGCGGCACGGTCGCCACCTCGCCGCTGTGGATCGGACCTACGATCGACCAGAACGCGAGGGCTTTCGGCCCGTTCGGCGCCGTCCTCGCGCTCTTCGCCTACATCCTCATCGTCGTCACCATCTCGATGGCCTGCGCCGTCTTCTCGCCCGTCTGGGCCGAATGGCGACAGTCAGAGAAAGACCGGAAAGAGCAGCCGGCCACGCGCGGCGCGCCTGTGGAGTGAGCCGCGCCCGCGGCGATCGTCGACGCCTCGCCGATTGCGGCCGCGGCGACCCCGTTATCGCTGGTCGCGGAGCATCGCCCCGAGGCGGTCGATTCGCTCGGTCAGGTCGTCGAAACGAGCCTCGATCCGCTCGGCGTTCTTCGCCTGGTCCGCAGGAAAGGAGGAGACGTTGAGCAGCGGGTTAATCCGAGACGAGCGCCTGTCGGGACGCAGCTACGGCGATATCGCTCGCGGCCTCAACGCGGACGGCGTTGAAACAGCGCAGGTCGGTCGCCAGTGGTGGCCGTCGACGGTACGGGCCGTCTTCGTGCGCTCATGTCCGCCGGCATCGGCTCCTGAGCGGTAGTGCCGAACCGGGCAGCCCTCGACCCGAAGATCCGTCTCGAACTGTGTTGTCGGATGCAATAACACGCCGTGGTATCACCGAGATATGCACCACATGCGATTTCGGGGCATTTCCGGCATGTCTGACCCACGTATCTAAGCCAAATCCGTGGGACAGAATGGGGTGAAAAGGCCCATACGGGTTTTGAACACCCCTGCAAATCAACGGTTTTTCGTTAGCGAGTGAGCACGGGACGGTCACCGTCCGTGACCGTCCGTGCGACTCTGACACAACCAGCGAATCCTCCAGGCGGCTCGCCTCAATCTGCGAGCCGCGGCAGCCACGGCGCCGATTCCATGGCACCTCCCTGGTAAGGGGCACTAGTCGGTAGTGGCGGTCTAGCTCTTCTTAGGCCGTCCCGGCGGTCGGTGGGGGATTTCCTTCTTCGCCTCGTCTACCACCTCGAAGACGCGTTCGGCGGCGAGGTCGACTACGCGCAGCTAGTCAAGGTCTACGGGAACGACAAGAGCACCAGGCCGGAGCGCCGCTACTCACCGGCGGTGTGCCTGGAAGCGATCCCGCGCACCGTGACCGGCAGCCCCGATCCGGAGCACATCTCGACCAGCTACGTCGAGCGGCTCAACCTCACGATGCGTATGTCGATGCGGCGGTACACGCGGCTGACCAACGGCTTCAGCAAGAAGCTTGAGAACCACGCAGCAGCCGTGTCGCTTCATTTCTTCTTCTACAACTTCTGCCGCGTTCACAAGACGCTCGGCACGACACCGGCGGTCGCCGCTGGGGTGACCGATCACGTCTGGAAGCTCAGCGAGATGATTGCGCTGCTCGATGAAGCGGAGCGCGCCGTGCCGATCAAGCGCGGCCCTTACAAGCCCCGCAGGCCGAGGGCGATTTCAGAATGAGCCACTACCCACTAGTCGCTCTTACGGACGTGTGTCCGATTCGGGCAGCGAGTACAGCGCGGAAGCTGACTAGAAGCTGACTAGGCGCCCTCTCGAGCGAGCCCGGCTACCTCCTCGAGCAGAGAAAAGCCCCGGTTTCCGGGGCTTTTCTGAGAGCGGATGAAGGGGCTCGAACCCTCGACCTTCTGCATGGCAAGCAGACGCTCTAGCCAACTGAGCTACATCCGCACAGGTCGCCAAGTATAGCCACCCTCGGAACGAGTTTCCTCAGGCCGCGGCTCGGGCGGCAGTGCAGGCGCCGGCCGTCGCACCCGGAGCGACGGCCAGTGTCCAGTAGGCGCCGAGAGGCGCCAGGCGCCAGCCAGCTCCCGTGAACTGCTTCGAGACGGGCGCGTCCTCGCCGGTGCTGATCAGGACGTAGTCGAGATTTGCGCTTGTAGGCCTGCTCGAGCGCGGACACCGACGGCAGGAAGAAGACGCGGTGCCGGAGCTCGGGCCCCCAAGAGGAGATACGAAGGCTCATCGGGACCGAGGACGGCACCGACAGGATCTGCTGCTCGGCGAGCGGCTGGAACTCGTTCATTCGGGCAGTCGGCGCGTTCGCGATCCAGTGGATGCCACCCTCCTGGTGCCACGCCGCGACACGCGAGAGGTGGTAGGTGAGTGAGCCCCTGTTGTTCGCCGGGACGGTGACCGCGAGCAGAAGCTCGTAGCCGAGCACGGACGCAGGCGACCGCCAGGAAGAGCGTGAGCCTGTCGTCGGCGATCTCGCGAAGGGCGACCCGGGCTCCGGCGACCGGCACCCCCGGTCTCCCGCGTAGCCACCACGCGACGGCTGCGCCGGCGAGCAGGACCTCCTCGGCGATCGCGAGGCCGCCCGAGGTGACAGCGTCGAACGGTGTCAAGGCCCAGGTGACGAGCGCGACGTTCGCAACGAGCGCGAGCTAGCCCGCAAGGAGCGTCGAGAGCACGCTCGGCAGGCGCAGGCTGAGCGCTGCCAGCACCGCCGTCGCGAGAGCGAGAGCGACCGCCACGCGCCGTCAGGAGTCCGAGGCGCCGTCCAGGGCCTCGTTGACGAGCCGGTCGGCGAGCTCGTTGTGGGCACGCCGGACGTGGACGTACTCGACCTCGTCGAGCCGGCGGGCCAGGCGCGCGGCCTCGGGCGAGAGCGCGCGCAGCGCCTCGTTCTTGACCTTGTACTCGCCGCGCATCTGCTTCACGAGCAGCTCGGAGTCGGAGACGACCTCGACGCTCGAGCACGTCCAGCTCGACCGCCTTCGCGAGCCCGGCGACGAGGCCGCTGTACTCGGCGACGTTGTTCGTCGCGACGCCGATCGCCTCGCCGTGCGCGGCGAGCACCGTGCCGTCGTCGGCCTCGAGCACGTAGCCGAACGCGGCCGGGCCGGGGTTGCCGCGAGCGCCGCCGTCGGTGAAGAGGCGCGCCTTCACAGCGAGCGGATAGACGTCGAAGGCCGGCTCCTCGTACGGATGCGCTCTCCGGAGCGCGGCGACGACGTCGTCGTGGCGCTCCGCCGGGAACACCGTCTCGAGCCGCAACTCGGCGACGCGCTCGTCCTCCCCCACCTCGCCGACCGTCGGGGTGCGCTCCGGGAAGCGCCCGGAACGTGCCGGTGCCCTCGGTCGTACCACGAGCAGCGCTCGTAGTCGCCGATCCGGCCGGCGCCTGCCGCGAACACCGCGTCGCGCACCGCCTCGAGGGCCTCCGGCGGCACGAAGACGACGAGCTTCCGCTGCTCGCTCACGGACCCGAGTGTCACACAAGCGCCGGGCGTGCCTACGCGTTGTCGATCTGTGCCCGCTGGAGCTTGCCCGAGTAGTCGACGTAGATCGACTTCCACTCGGTGAACACGTCGAGCGCCGCCTGGCCGGCCTCGCGGTGGCCGTTGCCTGTCTGCTTGACGCCGCCGAAGGGCAGGTGCACCTCGGCGCCCGATCGTGCCGGCGTTGATGTAGGTGATCCCGGTCTGGAGGTCGCGCATCGCGCGGAAGGCGCGGTTGACGTCGCGCGTGTAGATCGACGACGAGAGGCCGAACTGGACGGAGTTCGCGGCCGCGACCGCCTCGTCGAAGCTGCGCGACCGGGATCAGCGCCGTCGTCGGGCCGAAGATCTCCTCCTGCGCGATCCGCATCTGCGGCTCGACGTCCGCGAACACGGTCGGCCGGTAGTAGCAGCCGCTGCCGTCGACGAGCCTCGCCGCCCGTGAGCAGCCTCGCGCCCTCGTCGAGGCCGATCTGCGGGTGTACCCGTGCACACGCTCGAGCGCGGCACGGTTGATCAGCGGGCCGACGTCGGTGCGCGTCGTCCCAGCCGGGGCCGAGCCGCAGGCGTCTCGGCCGCCGCGACGAGCTTCGACTGGAGCTCGCCGTAGACCGCCTCGTGCACGATCACGCGCGAGGCGGCGGTGCAGCGCTGGCCGCTCGTCCCGAAGGCCGACCAGACGATCCCCTCGACGGCGAGGTCGACGTCGGCGTCGTCCATGACGACGATCGCGTTCTTGCCGCCGAGCTCGAGGTGGACGTGCTTGAGGTGGTCGGCGGCGGCCTTCGTGACGGCGACGCCCGTCTCGCGCGAGCCGGTGAAGGTGATCACGGGCACGTCGGGGTGGCGGACGAGCGCGTCGCCGGCCTCCTCGCCGTAGCCGTGCACGACGTTGACGACGCCCGGCGGCACGCCGGCCTCGGCGAGCAGCCGCACGAACCGTCGGCGAGCAGGGGCGTGTCCTCGGCCGGCTTGAGGACGACGGTGTTGCCGCAGACGAGCGCCGGGCAGAGCTTCCACGACGGGATCGCGATCGGGAAGTTCCACGGCGTGATCGCGCCGACGACGCCGATCGGCATGCGGACGCTCATCATGAACTTGTCGCGCAGCTCGCTCGGCGTCGTCTGGCCGTGCAGGCGCCGGCCCTCGCCGCCCATGAAGTAGCTCATGTCGATCGCTTCCTGGACGTCGCCGCCGGCCTCGGCCCTGACCTTGCCCATCTCGCGGGTCATCAGGTCGGTCAGCTCGTCCTTGTGCTCCCGCAGGAGCTCGGCGAAGCGGAAGAGGATGTTGCCGCGCTCGGGCGCCGGGACGAGGCGCCAGTCCTCGAAGGCTTCCTTCGCGGCTGCGAACGGCGCGGTCGACGTCGCCCGCCGCGGAGCGCGGGAACGTGCCGAGCAGCTCGCCGGTCGCAGGGACGAGCGACTCGAACGTCTCGCCGCCGGCGGCGTCGACCCACTCGCCGCCGATGGAGTTCTTGAAGCTCGGCGCCGGGGCGACCGCCATACGGCGATCCTATGCCTCAGGCGTCCGGGACGTCCGTCTTCGGGAACGTGCCGGGGATGCGCCTGCGGCGCCGGTCACGCGTCGTCGCGTCTCTCGGCGAACTCGCCCGCTTCCTGGCCGCGCCGACGGTCGGGGCCGGTGCGACGGTCGACGATCACCGTGACGCCGGGGTTGTCGACGTAGTAGGCGACGAGCCGCTCGTACAGCTCGGCCTCGAGCTCGCGCGGGACGACGCAGTAGATCACTGGCTCAGTCTAGGGCGACAACTGGAGCGGCGTGCTCAGAGGCGCGCAATGTCGGGGACGATGCGGCCGTCTTCCTCGATGTGCGCGTTCCACTCGCTGAACGTGCCTTCGAGCTCGGCGGGATCGTGGCCGCGCTCGGCGAGCCGCACGGGCTGCGCGGAGTCCGGCGTGACGCGGTACTGGTACCAGGAGATCTCCCACGCGACCGTGACGACGACGTCGGGGTTGACGCCCGAGAGCGGCACGATCGAGACGCGGGGGTCGCCGAGGCTCTTCGCGATCCCGCCGACGGTGCGCCGGTACTGGGAGGCGTTGAAGAGGTCGGCCGCCTCGACGATCGCGAGCTCCGGCTCCGAGAGGCGGCGCAGGATCGGCTCGCTCGCCACGGGCTCCGCGGCAGCGCTCTTCGCAAAGCCGAACAGCGCCGCGAGCGAGAACCGCTGGCGCCGGCGCTCGACCGGCATCGTCGGCGTCGTCGGCGAGCCCTCCTTGATCCAGCCGTTCTCGACCGCCGTGTCCTGGCAGAGCGGGCAGACGTCGACGTAGTGCTCGCCACCGTTCGGCGAGAAGCGCACGGACCGCTCGCCCATCAGGAGCGTGCGTTCGCAGATCGAGCACGTGCGCTCGACGCTGATTCGCGTGATGCGCATTGTTCGAGCGTAGCTTTCCCGCCCCGAAAACGGCCTCCTCCTTTCGAGGCACGCTCGAGTTCTGTCCGCCGATGCGGGCCGCAGCGATCCGCAGCGAGTGCCGGCTCCGCCGGCACTCGCCCACCCCGAGATGCCAAGTGTCGGAGAGGGACCGCGGGACCGGAGTCTCCAGCGCGTTAGGCGGGGACAGCCTCCTTGTCCTTCTTCGCGGCGTCGATCAGCTTCTGCGCGATGTGCGCCGGGACCTCCTCGTAGCGGAGGAACTCCATGTGGTAGTCGCCGCGGCCGCCGGTCATCGAGGTGAGCGACTGCGAGTAGGTGAGCACCTCGGCCATCGGCACCTCGGCCTTGATCGTGGTCATGCCGCTCTTCGGCTCCATCCCGAGCAGGCGGCCGCGGCGCGAGTTGAGGTCGCCGTTGACCGCGCCGACGGCCTCGTCGGGCACCGTCACCTCGAGCTCCATGATCGGCTCGAGCAGCGTCGGCTGCGCCTTCTCGTACGCGGACTTGAACGCCATCGAGCCGGCGACCTTGAACGCCATCTCCGACGAGTCGACGGTGTGGTAGGAGCCGTCGACGAGCCTCACGCGCACGCCCTGCACGGGCGCGCCCGCGAGCTCGCCGTGCGCCATCGCCTCCTGGATCCCCTTGTCGACCGCCGGCCGGAAGCCCTGCGGGATCACGCCGCCGACGATCTTGTCGACGAACTCGTAGCCGACGTGCCCCTCGAGCGGCTCGATCACGATGTGGCAGTCGCCGAACTGGCCGCGGCCGCCGGTCTGCTTCTTGTAGCGGCCCTGCGCGCGCGCCTCGGCGCTTGATCGTCTCGACGTACGGCACGCGCGGCTGGTGCAGCTCGACCTCGACGCCGAAGCGGCTCTTCAGCCGTGCGACCGCGACCTCGACGTGCACCTGGCTCATCCCCGAGAGCAGCTGCTCACCGGTCTGCAGAGTCGCGGCGGAGCTGGAGCGTCGGGTCCTCCTCGTGCAGGCGCCGCAGGCCCTGCGCGACCTTGTCCTCGTCGCCCTTCGTCTTCGGCGTGACGGCGAAGCTCATCACCGGCTCGGGGAAGTCGAGCTTCGCGCAGGTCGAGGTCGAGCTCGCCGTCGGCGAGCACGTCGCCCGTCTGCACGTCCTTCAGCTTCGCGACGGCGCCGATGTCGCCCGCGACCGAAGCACGTCGGCCTTCTCGTGCTCCTTGCCCTGCAGCGTCCATCAGGTCGCGATCCGCTCCTTCGCCTTGTCGCGCGCGTTGACGAGCGTCGAGTCGGCCGCGACCGCGCCCGAGTAGACACGGAAGCACGAGATGCGGCCGGCGAACGGGTCGGCGACCGTCTTGAAGACGAACGCAGCGGTTCCGTCGGCGGCGATCGGCGACGGCTTGCGCGCCGGCGATCGGCACACCTTCGACGAGCAGGTCGAGCAGCGCGTGCGTGCCGAGGTTCTTCGTCGCGACGCCGCACGCCACCGGGTAGAGGTCGTCGCTCGTGACCGCCGTCTTCAGCGCCGCCGCGACGGCGGCTCGGCTCGAGCTCCTCGCCGCCGAGGTAGCGCTCCATCAGCGCCTCGTCGGTCTCGACGACGGCGTCGAGCAGCTTCTCGCGGTACTCGGCCGCGACGGCCGCCATCTCGTCCGGGATCGGCGACCGGGTCGCCTTCGCGGGCGCCGGACGGATCCATGTAGGCGCAGTTGTGGAGCAGGTCGACGACGCCTGTCAGCTCGTGCTCGGCGCCGATCGGCAGCTGGATCGCGACGCAGCGGTCGGAGAGCTGCTCCTGGAGCGCGGCCAGCGTGCGGAAGAAGTCGGCGCGCTCGCGGTCGAGCATGTTGACGAAGACGACGCGCGAGAGCTCGAGCTCCTCGGCGCGGTCCCAGACGCGCGACGGTGTTCACCTCGACGCCCATCACGCCCGAGACGACGACGAGCGCGCCCTCGACGACGCGCAGGCTCGCGATCGTGTCGGCCTGGAAGCCCGAGTCGCCGGGCGTGTCGATCAGGTTGATCTTGCGCCCCTGCCACTCGAGGTGGGTGAGCGAGGCGGCGAGCGACATCTGCCGCCGCTGCTCGTCCTCGTCCCAGTCGGAGACGGTGCGTGCCGGCCTCGACGGCGCCGAGGCGGTTCGATCTTGCCCGGCCTGGAAGAGCATCGCCTCGACGAGCGAGGTCTTGCCCGTCCCGCGGTGACCGACGACGGCGACGTTGCGGATCTTCCCGGGCTCCTGCGGCATTCCTCGCTCCTTCTCGCGACTACGGGGACACTGATTGGACGGGTGCCAATCCTAATCCGTCGCGGAGCGCTTTTCTCAGACGCGTGCGCCGATGCCCGTGAGCCGCGACTTCAGCCGCAGTACCGCCTTCGTGTGGAGCTGCGAGACGCGCGACTCGGTCACGCCGAGCACCTCGCCGATCTCGCGCAGCGTCAGCTCCTCGTAGTAGTAGAGCGTGACGACGATCTTCTCGCGCTCGGGGAGCCGCGAGATCGCGTCGGCGAGCGTCTCCTTCACCTCCGCCTCGTCGAGCGCCTCGGCCGGGCGGATGCTCTCCGGATCCTCGATCGTGTCGAGCAGCGAGACCTGGTCGCCGTCGCCCGAGATCGACCAGAGCTCGTCGAGCGCACCGATCGAGGAACGCGAGATGTCGCCCAACGACTCCTCGAGCTCCTCGACGTCGATGCCCATGCGGCCGGCGATCTCCTCGTCGGTCGGCGCCCGGCCGAGCTTCGCCTCGAGCTCGCCGATCGTCCGCTCGATCTGCCGTGCCCGCGCCCGCACGGAGCGCGGCACCCAGTCGAGAGCACGGAGCTCGTCGATGATCGCTCCGCGGATGCGCGCCATCGCGTACGTCTCGAACTTGATGTCGCGATTGGGGTCGTAGCGATCGATCGCGCTGATCAGCCCGAGCAACCCGTACGAGACGAGATCGCCGTCCTCGATGTGCGCGGGCAGGCCTGAGCCGAGGCGGCCCGCGACGTACTTGACGAGCGGCGCGTAGGTCAGGATCAACCGGTCGCGCAGGCCCTTGTCGCCCGTGCGCCGGTAGTCGAGCCAGAGGCTCAGCGTCTCGGTGTCCCCCGCCACTGACAAGACAATACGAGCTAGCGGACGATTCTCCTTAGTGCTGCCCACGCAAATGAGCCCATCCAGAACGCGAGCGCGGCGGCGGCGACCGCGATCACCCAGCGCCCGGCGCTACCGCCGGCGACCGCGATCCCGGCGAAAGCGACCGTCAGGACGCAGAACAACACCGCAGGCCCGATCTTGCTCACCGGCACGGATGATGCCGGACGGGCGGCTAGAATCGGCGCTTCGAACCGAGGGGCGTAGCTCAATTGGCAGAGCACCGGTCTCCAAAACCGGGGGTTGAAGGTTCGAGTCCTTTCGCCCCTGTGCCCTGTTGACCACGTCGAGATCACGTTGGCCGACGCGGGCGGGCATCCAGAGCGCGTGCCGCGGGCGGATCCGGGTCAGACTGCGGCCGGAAGCCCCTCGATCGCGCGAAGAGCGCGTTCGAGTTCCTCGTCGTCGAGAGCGAGGTCGACCAGCTTGCCGGCAAAATAGTTGTCGTAGGCGGCCATGTCGAAGTGGCCGTGACCCGAGAGGTTGAAGAGGATCGTCCGCTCCTCCCCCGCTTCGTCGGCCACCCTCGCCGTCTGCAAGGCGCCGTGGATCGCGTGAGAGGACTCGGGGGCCGGGATGATTCCCTCGCTGCCTGCGAAGAGCACCGCCGAGGCGAAGACGTCGTTCTGGAGGTAGGCCTCGGCCCGGATCAACCCGTCGCGCACGAGCTGGGAGACGAGCGGTGAGACGCCGTGATAGCGCAGCCCGCCGGCGTGGATCGGGGCCGGAACGAAGTCGTGTCCGAGCGTGTGCATCGGAACGAGCGGGGTCAGCTTCCCGGTGTCGCCGAAGTCGTAGGCGAAATGCCCACGTGTCAGCGTCGGGCAGGCGGCCGGCTCGCAGGCGAGGAAGTCGATCTCGCGGCCGGCAATCTTCTCGCGCAGGAATGGGAACGCGAGCCCGGCGAAGTTCGAGCCGCCCCCAACGCAGCCGACGACGACGTCTGGGAACGCGCCGGCGAGCTCCATCTGCGCGATCGCCTCCTGGCCGATCACCGTCTGGTGAAGCAGCACGTGGCCGAGGACGCTCCCGAGCGAGTAGGCGGTGTCCTCGCGGCCGGCGGCATCCTCGACCGCCTCCGAGATGGCGATCCCGAGGCTGCCGGTCGAGTCGGGATGTTCCGCGAGGATCGCGCGGCCGGCCTGCGTGTCCTCCGACGGGCTCGGCACGATCGTCGCGCCCCAGGCCTGGATCAGCGACCGCCGCGCCGGCTTCTGTTCGTACGAGACGCGAACCATGTACACCTTGCACTCGAGGCCGAACAGCTTGCAAGCGAACGCAAGGGCGCTTCCCCACTGACCCGCGCCGGTCTCGGTCGCAAGGCGCGTGCGGCCCTCGCGCTTGTTGTAGAAGGCCTGCGCGACCGCGGTGTTCGGCTTGTGACTGCCCGCCGGGCTGACGCCCTCGTACTTGTAGAAGATGCGCGAGCGCGTCCCCGCCGCGCGTTCGAGCCGTCGCGCCCGGTAGAGCGGCGTCGGGCGCCACATGCGGTAGATGTCGAGTACCTCCTCGGGGATCGCGATCTGCGCTTCGTCGCTCACCTCCTGGAGGATCAGCTCCATCGGGAAGAGCGGCGTCAGATCGTCGGGCCCGACCGGCTGCCCGGTGCCCGGATGCAGCATCGCCAGCATCGGGTTCGGCATGTCGGCGCGAATGTTGTACCAGTGCCGCGGTAGCGCCGATTCCTCGAGCAGGAACTTCGTCTGCCCCACGGCGGGGAGCATAGTGCGTCGGTCCCGGGACTGCTCACACTAATCGGGGAGATCCGGCTGCCTGCCGGAAACGGGGTTCAGCCGATCACGGACAGCGCAGCGGCCGTGGCGTGCTTCAGCGCATCCGGCGGCAGGAACTGGCCACGGGGCGCCTGCTCGCAGGCAACCGGGGCGGCCTTGCGGCCGATCTGCTCTGCGAGCCCCGCCGACTTGGCCGTGCCCTTGGAGCGCGGACCGCTCGAGTGACAGGCGGTCACCTTGTCCGCTCCGGTCGACGGAGCGGTGAGGATCGGGAGGGGCCCGGACTGGATCGCCTTCGCCACGCCGAAGCCGCCTGTGACGGCAGAGGCGGGCGCGGCGCCGACGAGCACGAGCGCCGCCGCGACGAACGTCGCTCCTTGCATGCGCATCCTGGCCGAGAGGATACCTACCGCCGGGCTACGGGCATTTTCCGGCCTTGTAGGCCGCGTACTCGCCGGATGTGTAGACCCGCACCCAGTGACCCTTGTGCGCCACCCACAACGAGTCGACCTCGGCGATCCTGCTGCTCTTCTCCGCGCCCTTCCGGTAGATGACGGCGAGCGTGACGTCGTTGACGTCGACGGCGCCGAGCAACGGCATCTTCGTTTGGATGACCTGCGTGCCTTCGGCGGAGACGTCGAGCACCTTGATCTTCCCGATTCCGGCCGAGGCCTTTCGCTCGCAGGCCACGAAGCGGGCCTTTGAGACGACCGCCTTGTACCTCGGGTGCAGTGAGTCCCATTGGGAACCCAGCGTCCCGTTGAGCGAAGCGGTTGCCACGCGGACCGCAAGCTGCGAGGGGGTCGCGGCGGCCCAAGCAGAGACGGGCAGAACCAGGGCCAGCAGGACGGGCAAGAGCAACAGCCGTTTCGTCATGCGGGCCACCTCCGGCTCGTCGCGTCCCAGCCGAAGCCAACGTCATCCGGCTGCCGGCGGGTTGGCGACCCAGTTGACGCTGAACGAACTCCCGTCGCCGGCTAGGCCGAAGGGCGTCGCTCCCGCCGCGCCGGTGGTCGAGTCCGGTCGCTCGACAACGTCGCCGAAGAAGCGACGCGTGCGTGGCACGAGCTGGATGGGTGTCGACTGCCACAATGGACTCGCAATCGTGCCGCCCTGGTCGCCGAGGCCGGCGATGTTCGCGAGCGCCGCAACCTTCGTGAAGGTGAAAGAGCCGAAGTTGGCGAGCGGAACCTGACTACAGAACCCGTTCGAGGAGCACTCCGACGGCGCCTCGGCAATCCACTCGGCCGACGTGAGATCCGGACTCGCGAGCGTCACGCGCTTTGTGAAGACGGTCTTCCGCGTCCGATTCTTGATCTGCATCAGCACCTCGGTGCCGTTGACGATGACTGACGCAGTGATCACGTCGCCGGGAACGATCTTGAGGTTCTTGACCGTAATCGACGGCGCCGGCACGAGCTCGTACCAGGCGTAATAGCTCGGCTTGCCGCCCGCGCTGCAGTCGGCCGAGGTGCCGGTCTGCTCGAGCGAAGTGGACGTCGTGCTGTACCCGCCGAGCCCGACCCAGATCGCGGAGGACGAGGCGGTGCCGGTCGCCGTGCAGGTCGTAGCGGGCTGCGTCCAGGTGCCGGTTGCGTTCTTGAACGAGGTCGAAGTGCTGGCAGTGTTCGCAGTCGACCCGAGACCGGTCGCGACGTAGCCCGACCAGTTGGAGCTGATCTCGGTCGCCGCGCCGAGCGCAGCCGTGCCGTTCATCATTCGCGAGTCGGCGGCGCCCTGGGTCACGAGACCCGACGGAGCAAGCGTCGCTGCTGCAACAACGGCCGCGGTCGCAGCGGCGGCCGCGAGTGCAAGCAGTCCCATCTTCATCGATCCACCTTTCGTCATGTCCTTTGGCTCCTGAGGCGCTGGCGCCAAAGAACAGCAGAAAAAAGTAAGGCGGATCTAAGAAACGCTGGCGTGGCGTTACGCCGGTGGCGCGACGGTCGTCTCGGTCGCCGCCGGCGTGGCCGCGGCGGGTGCAGCGTCTGCTGCCACCGTCTTGTCATTCTCGGCCGCGCCCTCCTCGTCGGTCTTCTTCAGACCGAGCGGATCGGTGAACGTCTCCTTCATGTCGGTGACATCCGACGCCATCTCCTTGACTGGCGCCGGTATCGCGGCCTTGGCGATGTTCGTGGGTGTCATCGCGCTACGGACGTCGCCGACGCCGTCGAGCGCCTCCTGGATTCCGGTGCCGCTGATCGAGTCCTTGAACTCGCGCGTTGCCTTGCCGATCGAGCGACCGATCTCGGGCAGCTTGGCCGGTCCGAAGATCACAACGGCAAGGAGGCCGAGGAGCAAGAGCTCCATGGGGCCGACATTCGGCATTCCCGGACTCTAGCACCGACCCGTTCCAGCTACCCCGCCGCGGCCAGCCGCTCCGGCGCGGTCGGATGGCTGAAGAGGAGCAGGTAGAGCCAGCGCGGCGGATAGAGATCGCCGAGGTTTGCCGTCGCAAGCTTCCGATGCAGGGCCCTGAACGCCTCGCGATCCCCGGTCAGGTCGAGCGAGAAGCGGTCGGCCACCCGCTCCCACCGACGTGAAAGCGCAGCTTCGAACGGCAAGGCCACGAGCTCGAGCACCGCAGAGATGAGGAGGATGCGCGGCGCCACCGCCGGATCCTGCGGATCCGGGATCAGCGCCCAGATCGCAAGCGTCCCTGCGGCCGCGCCGAGCATCGCGAGCATCGTCCCCTTCGCCACGTGCCCGGAACGGCGGTGCCCGAGCTCGTGTGCGACGACGATCTCGAGCTCCCGTTGCGGCACCTCGCGCAGCAGCGTGTCGTAGAGCACGACGCGCCGCGTGGCGCCGATTCCGGAGACGTACGCGTTGACCTTGCGCGTTCGCCTGCTCGCGTCGGCCACGAGCACGTCCCGGACGGGGACGCCCGCCCGCGTTGCGAGCGCGAGCAGCTCGCGTGCGAGCGGGACGTCGTCGAGCGGGGTGAAGCGGTTGAAGAGCGGCTCGAGCACCACCGGCGCCGCGAAGCCGACCACGAGCACGAGCAGAGCGGCCGCCGGCGCCGCGACGGCGGGCCACCATGACGGGAAGGCGCGGGACAGCCCCACGACACCAAGGACCGGGACTGCGGCAAACGCGCAAGTTAGTAAGAGTTTCCTAAATATGTCCGCCGCGAAACCGGTCGCCGTCTGCGTCGAGAAGCCCCAGCGACGTTCGTGTAACCAGCCGCGCCAGATCGTCACCGGCAGCCGCACGAGTGTCGAGAGCACCACCGCGATTGCCGCGAGAAGCGGTGCTGCGAGCCACCATGGGCCGATACGCCATTCCGCGCGCGCCGAGAGAGCCGCGAGCACCGCAAGACCGAGCGCCAGGTCGAAGGCGAGCGCGACGTAGAGCGGACGGTGGTACCGCCGGGACCGCTCGATCTCCTCGGAGCTGAATGTCGGGCTGGGCGGGCCTGGCGCTGTCACGCAAATCCTGGCTAATCTATGGAACTCATGGCGGCCGTCGACACTCCGACGCTTCCGGGCACCACCGCCGGGAGCGACCTCGAGTCCCACACCCAGCTCTCACAGGAGCTTCGCAAGCTCACCCGCATCGCGACCTTCATCGCGGTCCTGACGAGCCCCTCTGTCTTCTACTGGTTCCACAGCCACGAAGGGATGTCGACAGCGAGGGCGTTCCTCCTGACCTTCATCGTCTGTGTCGCCTTCCGCGGCGCCTTCGACATCCTCGTGCGCAAGTCGATCCCGTGGCCGAGCCTCTTCGGCACCGACGACGCGCGGCTTCGCGAGGAGGACATCGTCAACCGCCGCCGTGCGTGGACGTGGGGCTTCCTGTTCCGCCTGGCCAGGACGCTCATCATCCTGATCACGGTGATCTGGGGCTTGAAATACCTCACGGCGCCGGCGGGCGAGAAGCCGACCTGGCTCGGCATGGTCGGCGACATCGCGTCAAAGGCGGGCACGCTCTTCCAGACCCAGGCGTTCTGGATGCAGATCGCCGTCGTCTTCTTCCTCTTCCTCGCGAACTTCCTGATCTTCATGGGCCCGTTGCTGATGATGGGCATCTCACAGATCCGCGGCTACGAGCCCGGAGACGCGCAGTGGGGCGTGAAGCTCGACGACGTGCGCGGCCAGACCGAGGCGAAGGAAGAGGTCCGGCGCGTCGTAACGCTGTGGCAGTCGGGCGAGATGTTCGAGAGCGCAGGCGGCAAGCGAGAGCGCGGCCTGATCTTCCACGGCGCCCCTGGCACCGGCAAGACGATGCTCGCGAAGGCGATCGCCACGGGCTTCAACTCGCCGTTCGTCTCGATCCCGGGCTCGGGCTTCGCGGCAACGTTCATCGGCATCGACGCGATCATCGTCCGTTTCCTGGCGCGCAAGGCGAAGAAGCTGGCACGCAAGTGGGGCGGTCAGTGCATCGTCTTCATCGACGAGATCGACGCGGTCGGCATGCGCCGCAACGCCCTCGGGCGTCAGATGACGACGCCCGACTACTCGCAATGGCAGGAGTTCTACGGCCCCTGGGGTGCGAGCAACCCGAGCGGCGACCTGATCGGCGAGAACCGGCAGTGGCGCGAGTGGCTCTTCAACCAGCGCGCACCCGAGGTTCGCTCGCCGTATCCCGCCTGGTACGGGCGGGTCACGAACATCGTCAACCAGGGCATCTTCCCGGGGATGGGCGGCATGGGCGGACAGCTGGCGCTCAACCAGCTGCTCGTGACGATGGACGGCATCGACAACCCGCCGTTCATGCGCCGCGTGTTCACCAACAAGACGAACACCTTCCTCGACGCGATCTACATCGTCCCGCGGCGGCTCGGTAGGTTCACGTTGCGGCTCCCGGCACCGCGGCCCCTCGGCGCGCAGATCTACTTCATCGGCGCCACGAACGTGCCGCTGGATGCCCTCGATCCCGCGCTCACCCGGCCGGGCCGCATGGGTCGCCACGTCTTCTTCCGGACACCGACCAAGGAAGATCGCGCGGACATCTTCGACCTCTACCTCGACAAGGTCGCGCACGATCCCGATCTCGACATGCCCGCACGCCGCGACGAGATCGCACGGATCACGAACGGCTACTCGCCGGCGATGATCGACCAGATCTGCTCGATGGCGCTGACGAACGCCCACCACGAGGGCTCGGCCGCGTTCGGCTGGGAGCACCTGGTCGACGCGATGACCGTGATCGAGGCCGGTTCCGCCATCAGCGTCAAGTACACCGAGCACGAGACGCGCGCAGTCGCGATTCACGAGGCCGGTCACGCGGCGACGGCGCACGTCTACCGGCCGCAGATCGAGTCGAGCCGGCTTTCGATCAGGATGCGTGGCGGCTCCCTCGGGCACCACCAGTTCTTCGAGAAGGACGAGCGCTTCAGCGCCTTCCAGAGCGAGCTCGTCGGCTCTCTCATCCACGGACTCGGCGCGATGGCCGCAGAGTTGGTGTTCTTCGGCGAGAACTCGATCGGCGTCGGCGGCGACTTGCAATCTGCCACCGTCCCGTGCCGCCTTCATGGTCGGCGCCTCCGGGATGTCCCCCCTTCCGCTCGACCTGAATGGCAAGCGGTTCGCCGACGAGAGCGACGCCGAGACACAACAGCGCGTCGTAAAGCGCTTCGAGGACATCGGCCTGCGGCTGCTGAACCGCACGAGCGGTGGCCCGATGACAGGCGACCCGATCTCAGCAGTGCTCGGCGATCCGAGGAAGCGCGCCTACGCCGCGCAGTTCCTCGGCGAGGCTTTCGTGACGGCCTACAACCTCATCTTGCATAACCGCGAGGCAGTCGAGCGGATCGCCAACATCGTGATCGAGAAGAAGGAGATCTTCGGTGACGAGCTGGTCAGGTTCCTCGACGAGCAGAGCTTCGAGAAGCCGGAGATCGACTGGACGGATGAGGCCAGCTGGCCGAACATGACCTGGTCGAGGGACGAGTCGAGAGAGCCGAAAGACCGGGGCGGGCCGGCGGGGTTCTTCAACGCATGAGCGACAAACCGGCAGGGGTGGTTCCAGTCCGTCCGCCGCGGGACGAGGCCAAGAAGTACACGTTCCGTTTCGCCGCCGTCTACACGGTGCTCGGGCTCGTCTTCGCCGCTGCAGTGATCGGTTTTGTCGCTCTCATCATCCGTCCCGCGGCTGTCCGCAGCCCGGAGTGGTCGACCTGGAAACCCTCGAGCGGCAGCGTCACCAACATGACGAAGCAGATCTCCGACCGCGTCGCAGCGCGGTACCGGCTGAGCGAGGGTGGCAGCCAACTCCTGGCCGTGATCCCGAGCGGCGCCAGCATCACGAGCGGCTCGTCGAATGTCCCGCTGAAGGCGATCGCGATCCGCCGCGCGCCGCAGAGCAATGCCGGCATCCGGATCCTCGCCACCGACAAGACGCGGCTGTACACCCTTTGCGGTCTCGGCAAGAACTGCTCGATCGAGAGCGGCACGCCGTCGGCCACGCGGGGACGGCTCGTTCGACGGGAGGCGCTCGAAGCCGCGCTCTACACCTTCAAGTTCGTGCCTTCGGTCGACTCGGTGATCGCGTTCATGCCGCCGGCACCCGGATCGACGACGACCTCGGTGCTCTTCCTCGAGAAGAGCGCCCTCAAGGATCAGCTCAAGGACCCGCTCAACAAGACGCTTCCGCTCGCGACGCCGCCGCTACCGAACGCCGAGGACCTCGCCGAGGCCGCCACGATCGACAAGCTGACGCTCAAGAACATCTTCTCGTACGAGCTGACCGCCCTCCAGACCGGCGGCGCGGCGCTCATTCTGGATCCCTCCTCCTAGCGGAGGATGCGCGGGCGGGCCACGCCCCCGCATGTGCGCGTCTGGGGTTGCGTCGCATTGACGCTTCGCTTCCGTCACGTCTCAAAGGACGAACGTCTCCGGGAACTCGGTGGCCCCGGAGAAGCGGTCGAGCCGGTACGGCGACAAGTCGAAGGACGAGGTGCCGTCGAGGATCTCCTCGGCGAGCGCGCGGCCCACCGCCGGCGACTGCATGAAGCCGTGGCCGGAGAAACCGCACGCGGCGTACACGCCGTCGTCGACGCGACCGATGATCGGGTGCGCGTCAGCAGTCATGTCGTAAAGGCCGGCCCAGGCATCGGCGATCGTCCCGCCCGCGGCCGGCGGGAAACGTCGGGCGAGCCGGGCGAGCCGGTCGGCAAAGACGGAGTCGTCGACAGTCGTCTCGAAACCCCACCTCGGCGCAGCGTCACTCATGGCGAGCACGAGCGCGTCACCACGGCGCCGGAAGTGGAATCCGGTCTCGCACTCGACGACGAGCGGCAACCGCTCCGGCACCGCCTCGACCGGTGCCGTCAGGAGTAGTTGGCGGCAAAGCGGTCTCACCGGCAGCTCTACCCCGAGCTGCTTCCCGAGCGCAGCCGACCACGGCCCGCACGCGATCACCACCGAGTCCGCGCCTGCCGCGAGCTCGACGGCGTCGGTCAGCTCACGCACCTCGACGCCAAGCGCGACGGCACGGCGGACGAGCTCGCGCGCCACCGCCGGAGGGTCGGCGACACCGTCGTTGGCCCCGAACGCAGCCCCCAGCACGTCGTCTGTGGCGAGGCCCTTCACGAACGACGGGTCGACACGCTCGACCGGCACGCCGAGCTCGATCTGAAGAGCGATCCGCTCCTCGAGCGCTGCCAGACCAACATCGGTCGAGGCGAGGAAGAGGTAACCGACCTGGTGAAAATACGGCTCGCCGAGCTCCTCGAAAAAGGCGATGCTCTCGCGCGCGAGCTCGACTTCGGCCGCCGTCGAGAACTGCTGCCGCACGCCGCCCATGGCTCGCGAGGTCGAGCCGCCGGCGATCTCGCCGCGGTCGCACAGCAGCACGTCGCTCGCTCCGGCGAGCGCGAGGTGGTACGCGACGCTCGCCCCCATCGCGCCTGCACCGGCGACGAGAATCACGGCAGGTCGAGCCCCGCGAGCTCGTCGGCATCGAGTGGCCGCAGTGGCGCACGAACGTCGCCCCTGATCGGCACGCCTCTCCTCCCCACGACCGCCTTCGCGGCTGCCTGGAACGGAAAGCGCTCGAGCGACGCGCGCAGCCTCTCGGCCTCCGCGGAGAGCTCGGGCGTCCGTTCGCGTACGAGCGCCGTGACCACCTCCGGATACGCGGCGGCGAGACCCGAGACCGCCCCGGCCGCGCCGCATTCGAGCCCCCGCGTAACGAGCGCCTCGACGCCGACGAACACATCCAGCCCGTCCAGGAGGTAGGGCTCGAGCCGCTCCCACGGCTTGTCGGAGACCTTGAGCCCACACAGGTTCGGGATCGTCTCGCGGAGCCGAACGATCAGCGCGACCGGCACCGCATACCCGCTGCGCACGGCAAACTCGTAGACGTAGAACGGCAGCGGCGCGCACGCAGCGCCCGCTGCTTCGAAGTGGGCCGCGAGCGACCGCTCGTCGAACGCGAAGAACGGCGGCGCGATTACGGCGACCGCCGCAGCGCCGGCCTCGGCTGCGTGCGCGGAGAGCGCCACGGTGTCCGCGGTCGTCTGCGCACCGCAGTGCACGGCGACTGCGATCCGCCCGCCGGCCGCTGCGAGGAAGAGCTCTGCGGCCCGCCGCCGCTCTGCGACCGAGAGCAGGATCCCCTCGCCCGTCGTCCCAAGTGCGAGCAGGCCGTCGACACCGCCCTCGACGAGAAAATCGACGTACGGCTCGAACACCCCCTCGTCGAGCGCCGAGCCACCGTCGCGAAGCGGTGTCAAGGCGGCCGCAAACGCACCCGAGATCACGGGCGCAGCATACGATCCTCGGACGGTGGTCGTCCGCCTCGTCCTCTGGAACCTCGCCGACTCGAAGTCATCCGTCGACGAGCTACGACGCTACATCCGCGACGAGGCCGCGGACGCCTTCGCGGAGGTCGAAGGGCTCCTCTTTAAGGCCTGGATCTCGGACGCTGTGGGCGAGCGCTGGGGCGCGATCTACGTCTGGGAGTCGGCGGAGGCCGCGGCGCAGCCGCTCCCATCGCGCGCCCGCGAGTTGATCGGCCGCGACCCCGACATCGCCGACGTGTTCGACCTCGAGGCGACGGTCTCGATCGCGTCAGAGCTCGACCGGCTCGGGCTCGAGCTTGGGGGCTAGCAGCACCGGCACGAGCAGGGCGCTTCCGATCAGCAGCGTGTCGATTGTCCGGTCGGACGTGTTGAACAGGTGGTTTGTGAGCGGGTTCCTCGAGATCCAGTAGATCGCAAGCAAGCCGGCGAACGAGAGCAGCACCCATCCGGCACCGAACGCCGCAACCCGGCCACGCCGCAGGAGCAGCGCGCCGGCGAACCCAACGACGATCAGCGGCACGACGTAGCTCCAGCTCTCGACGCGCCCGATCTGCGCGAGGAGCTCACGCCCGACGGCGTCGCCGGGCAGCCCGACCGCGTCGAGCGCCGCGTGACGGCGCTGGGCGTCCGTGTACGCCGCGCAGAGGCTGTGACTCCCGTCGAGCGAACGCCACATGTGCCCGCCGGAGTGGCAGGCCGAGGCGAGAGCGATCGCGGTTGCGAGCGCGGCAAGCGCGGTCGCAGGCGACGGCCGGCGTCGCCGCACGAGCCGACCCTAGCCGACGGAGGATGAGGTTTATCCCTACTCCCCGGGGGCGGCGAGGCCCGAGCGTTGACGCCACGCCCAGCACGTGGGAGTCTGCAGCCAGTGTCCGGCCGGCGCTCGCTTGCCCTTCTCGTTTCCTGCGCGGTCGCGGGCGGTGGAGCCTCGACCGCCCTCGCGGGCAACTTCCAGGGTGACGCCCAGAGCGTCGCGCTCACCGCGGCTCAGGCGAAGTACAAGGCGCTGACCGGGTCGGGCTTGGCGCCGAAGCCGCCGGCCGACAAGCAGCGCGGGTTGCGCAGCGGCTGGCAGGCCTCGTACCTCAAGGGCACGGCCGCGGCGCCGGTCGAGGCCTACGCGGTGATCTACGTATACGCCTCGGCGGCCGACGCCCACCGGGCCTACGTCAACTCCTGCAAGTCCTGCGTCGGCAAGGTCCAGACGCAGGGGATCGAGATGAAGTTCGAGTTCAAGGAACAGAAGGACACGTCAGCTGTGGTCGACGTCGCGGCCTGCCGAAACGTCTACGTCGTGATCGTCGTCTCCGGAAAGCTCGAGGCAGGCGCGCTCGCTCGGACCGCCGGAGCCCTCGCCGGCGGGATCTACGCCAAGGCGATGGCCGGCGGCATGTCGCCCTGCAGCCCGTAGCCAGCGATCGCCACGGTGTCCGACGGCGCCGACACTGGTATCACTCGGCTCCGTGCGCCGCGTGCTGTTCCTCGTGGGGTCGATCGTCTTCGTCGACACCCTCTTCTTCGCGGCGCTGACGCCGCTGCTCCCGCAGTACGCGGACTCGCTCGGGCTCGGCAAGGCCGGCGCGGGCGTGCTGGCAGCCGCCTACCCGGCCGGCGCGTTCTTCGGCGCGATCCCGAGCGGGATCGTGGCCACGCGCTGGGGCGTGAAGCCGACCGTCCTCGTCGGCATGAGCTGCGTCGCCGCGACGACGGCCGCGTTCGGGCTCGCCGACGAGGCATGGCAGCTCGACCTCGCCCGCTTCCTGCAAGGGCTCGCCAGTTCGTTCTCGTGGACAGGGGCGCTCGCCTGGCTCGTGGCGGCGGCGCCCTCGACCCGGCGCGGCGCCCTCATCGGGCAGGCGTTCGCATTCGCCGTCGCGGGCGCTCTCTTCGGCCCCGTGCTCGGTGGAATCGCCTCGATCGCAGGAACCGAGCGAACGTTCGGCGCCGTCGCGATCGCCTCGCTCGCGGTCGCGGCCTGGGCAGCAGCCACGCCGGCTGCCGCGCCCGGCGAGCCGCAGCCGCTCGGCATGTTGGCAGCGGCGCTGCGTGACCGGCGGATCGTGCTCTCGGTCTGGCTCGTCGTCCTGCCCGCGCTCCTCTTCGGCACCCTCGGCGTGCTGGGCCCGCTGCGCCTCGCAGAGCTCGGCTTTGGCTCGCTCGCGATCGGCGCGATCTGGCTGATCGCGGGTGTGCTCGAAACGGGGAACAACATCGTGATCGGCCGGCTCTCTGACCGGCTCGGACCGCTCGCGCCGGTCCGCGTGGGACTGATCGCCACCGTCGTCGCCACGCTGATCCTGCCGTGGCCCGACAACCCGTACGTGCTCGGCGTGGTGATCGTCCTCGCCGCGCTCGCGTTCGGGACGTTCTACACGCCCGGCATGACCCTGCTCACAAACCGGGCCGAGCTCCGCGGGTTGGACTACGGCTACGCATTCGCGCTGATCAACCTCGCGTGGGCCCCCGGGCAGACCTTCGGCTCGGCCGCCGGAGGCGCGATCGCCGCAGCCACGTCCGACGCGGTGCCGTACCTGGTGCTCGGGCTCGTCGCGCTGCTTACGCTTGCCCGGCTGCGGAGACCGCCCGAGGCGCGACGCGACGCTCTCACAGACTTGCCGGCACGCAGCCGACTGATTGGAGAGGAGTAGAGGTCCCGGCGTCCTCCACGCCGGGACCTCTACTCAGGCGGCTGCCGGGCCCGGCATGTGGCGCTGGATCAGGAGATGCGACAGCTGGGACTGTGCTCTCACGAGTAGGCGCCGATTCAGCTCGAGCTCTTCGTCGGAGGCGCCGTTTCGGCGCTGCTCCTGGCGCTCGCTGACGAGGCGATCGATTTCGGTCCGGAGCGACTGAACGGAGTGCTGGTAAGCGTCCATTTCGCCGCCAAGGTACGCGGCCACCCCAAGAATCCCTTGTGAGAACTGTGAGCTTTCGGAGATCGATCTGTCACGCTTTTCGGGATGACTCCGACCTCGCTCCCGAGGGCGAGCTGCTACGCGGGGCAGAAGGTCTTCCGGCACGACGACCGAGTGCGAAGCCGCCCCCAACCTGGTCTCGAAAGGGGGACTGGAGCGTACGGTGATCGCGCGCCGGATCACCCCGTCAGGCTAGGTTCTTACCCGTGCTGTTCCGCCAGTTCGTCGACGACGACCTCGGTTGCGCCTCGTACCTCGTCGGCGACGGCGACTCGGGCGAGGCGGTCGTCATCGACCCCGCCTTCGCGATCGAGCCGTACCTCGAAGCGGCCGCTGCGGAAGGGTTGAGGATCGGCCGTGTACTCGAGACGCACACGCACGCCGACCATCTGTCCGGGCACGGCCGCTTCGCGCTCGAGCACGGCCTGCCGGTCGCGATCCATCCGCGCGCGCAGCCGGCGTACCCGTTCGACGCGCTCTCCGACGGGCAGTTGATCCACGCGGGCGCGGTCGAAATCCGGGTCATCGCCACGCCCGGCCACCGGCCTGAGCACTGCTCGTTCGTCGTGGGCGGCGAGCTCGTGCTGACCGGCGACTCGCTGTTCGTCGGCGAGGCGGCGAGACCCGACCTCGCAATCGAGCCGCGGGAGGGCGCCACCGACCTGTTTCGGTCGCTTCAGCGGTTGGCCGAGCTGCCGTCTTCCGTCGTCGTCTATCCGGGCCACGTCGCCGGCTCTCTCTGCGGCACCAACATGAGCGCCGAGCACTCGTCCACGATCGGCCGCGAGAAGAGAGCGAACCCGGGCCTGAGGAGCGAACAGGAGTCGTTCGTCGACGAGTCTTCCGCCGTCACGACGCCACGGCCGCCGACGACCGAGTGGCTCGTGGCTCTCAACCGCGGCCCGTGGGTGGCCGCACGCCCACCGCTCGCGCTGCTCGAGGGCCCGGGCGAGGAAACGGTGCTCGACGTGCGTCCGGTCGAAATCTTTGCGGCAGGCCATCTTCCGGGCGCGATCAGCGTCGCCCTCGACGGCGGCTCGTTCGCCACGCGAGCCGCGTTCGTGCTCGGCCCGGGCGAGCGGTTCGTCGTCTGCTCGAGGTCGGAGGCCGAAGCGGCCGAGGCGGCACGTTTGCTCCGGGCGGTCGGTCTGTTCGAGTCGCGGGGCTACGTGCTCGAGGCGGATACGAGCGAGTCGACGCAGACGGCGACCGTCGCCGAGCTGGCGCGGCTGCTCGCGGCCGACGCGAGCGTGCAGGTGCTCGACGTGCGCGAGCCGGGTGAGCGCGAGGGCAGCTCGATCCCGGGCGCGATCGAGATTCCCTACCGCGAGGTCCGAGACGCCCTACCGGCCGACCTCGACCGGACCCGGCCTGTCTACACGATCTGCGCCAGCGGCCCCCGCGCGATGCTCGCGGCAAGCCTCCTCGCGAGGGAGGGCTTCGACGCCCGCCCGGTCATCGGCGGCGGGGCGGACGACCTGGCAATTGAGGGCGTGACCCGCGCCGAGAACTCGTAACGCTCCGCGACCACGGTGGTCGGAGCGTGTGGTCAGGTCGCGCGCCGCGTCGGCGCAGGCGTGTTCAGCGCAAGCGCTCGACCGGGAAGCCGGCTGCTTCGAGACCCGCGATCAGGTCGAGACAGTGCTCCTCGTTGCGCGTGATCACGGTCAGCTCGATACCGGTGTCGGCGATGTCGAGGGTGATGCCCTCACGGCGATGCTCGATCGCGACGATGTTCGCGCGCTCGTCGGCAACGATCTGGAGCAGCTTGATCAGCTCGCCCGGGCGATCCTTGAGGCGGCTGCGCAGAACGAGGATGCGACCCGCAAGCGAAAGGCCGTGGCGCATTACCGAGATCAGGAGCGTCGGGTCGATGTTGCCGCCCGAGAGGAGCGCGCAGACCGGGCCCGTGCCGGAGACCTTGCCCGTCAGGAGCGCGGCGACGCCGACCGCGCCTGCCCCCTCGACCACGAGCTTCGAGCGCTCGAGCAGGAGCGCGATCGCTTCGCTGATCTCCTCGTCTGTCACCTCGACCAGGTCGTCGAGCAGCTCGTCGAGGATGTGCATGGTCAGCTCGCCGGGGTATTTCACCGCGATGCCGTCGGCGATCGTGTACTCGCCGCGCTTCACGTGCACTCCGACGAGGCGCACATCTGGCCGTAGTGCACGCATCGCGATCGCGATGCCCGCGGCGAGGCCGCCGCCGCCCACCGGGATCAGCAGCGTCTCGAGCCCGGGCAGCTGCTCGGCGAGCTCGAGGCCGATCGTTCCCTGGCCGGCGATCACGCGCTCGTCCTCGAAGGCGTGCACGAGCGTCGCGCCCGTCTCCTCGACGCGGCGCAGCGCCTCGGCGAGCGCGTCGTCGAACGTGGCCCCGTGGAGAACCGCTTCGGCGCCGTAACGGAGCGTCGGCTCGACCTTCGACATCGGCGCGTCCTGCGGCATCACGATCGTCGCGTGCACACCGAGCTCTCTGGCGGCCAAGGCGACGGCCTGGCCGTGATTGCCCGCGCTCGCCGCGATCACTCCCGCCGCGCGCTCCGCGGGCGAGAGCGAGCTGAGGATGTTGACGGCGCCGCGGATCTTGAACGAGCCCGTGCGCTGGAGGTTCTCGGCCTTGAGCAGGACCTCCCGGCCCGTGCGTAGGGAGAGCGCGTCGGAGCCGTACACCGCGGTCACGCGCGCGTGACCGCCGATCCGTTCGCGCGCGGACTGAATGTCAGTGAGAGTCGGGCCTGTCTTCGTCGCCATGTTCTTCGTCGTCGTCGGAGAGGTGGAACACCGTTTGCAGGATCTCATGCACGGCAGTGAGCGGGTCGAGCTCGCGGCGCTCGACGCGGTCGAGCAACCGTCGGAGCTCCGGGTCGTCGGAGACGGCATTCTCCAGGCGGCGCCGCGCTCGCGCCGACGCCACCGCGAACACCTCGGCCACGAGGTTGCGGCGTCGGCGCTCCTCGAGCTTGCCGTCCGCTTCGAGCTCGGCCTTGTGCCGCTCGATCTCGGCCCAGAGCTCGCCGATGCCCTCACCGCGAAGGGCCTCGGTGAGGAGGATCCGCGGCTGCGGCGCCCACGGGGCCAGCGCGAGCACCTGGCGTACGTCGTTCGCGGTCGTCCGGGCCTGCGGATGATCGGCCTTGTTGATCGCGATCACGTCCGGGATCTCCATGATCCCGGCCTTCAGCGCCTGTATCGAGTCTCCCGACCCTGGCAACAGCGCGAGCACGACCGTGTCTGCAATCGAGAGCACGCCGACGTCGCTCTGCCCCGTGCCGACCGTCTCCAGAAAGACGACGTCCTTGCCGGCCGCGTCCAGCAAAAGCAGGGCTTGCAGCGTCGACTCGGCGAGTCCGCCGGCGTGGCCGCGGGTGCCCATGGAGCGGATGAAGACGCCCGGGTCGACGAAGTGATCCGCAAGCCGGATCCTGTCGCCAAGGAGCGCGCCGCGGGTGAACGGGCTCGTCGGGTCGACGGACAGGACACCGACCGTCGTCCCGCAGGCGCGCAGGTGCTCGACGAGCGCCGCGATAATGCTCGACTTGCCGACGCCGGGCGGGCCGGTAATGCCGACCGCGTGGGCATGTCCCGTCTCGGGGTAGAGCTCGCGGACGAGCGAATACGCGGCGGGATCGCGGTTCTCGACGAGAGTGATCGCACGTGCGATCGCACCCGACTCCCCCGCCCGGACACCCTCGAGCAGCCGCCTGCCGGGCCAGGGGCGACGGGTCATGCAGCGCGCGCGACCGGCTGCACGCTCTCCTGGTCGCGGATCAGCAGCCAGGCCACGCCTGCGGCGACCACAATCGTTGCGGCGGCTGCCGCATAGGCCCAGCGCGCGCCGACATCGTTCGTGATCGGCCCGGCGAAGACGAACGCGATACCGAGCACGGCGTAATTGACGCTCATCAGCAGCGTGAAGACGCGGCCGCGGACACGATCCTCGGCTCCACGCTGGACGAGCGTGATGTTCGCGACCACCGCGCCGCCGTTCCCGATACCGGCGAGCATCATCGCGGCCGCGCCGACCCACACGTTCGGCGCGACGGCCGCTCCGGCGATCCCGAGCGCGAACACGCCGAGCAGCCGCACGTACGCGCCGGCCAGATCGCGCCGGATCAGCGACGAGGCGGCGAGCCCGCCGAACACGAGTCCGACACCGGAGCCCGCCCAGAGCAGGCCGAAGCCGAAGTCGCCGGAGTCGTAGGACTGTTTCGCCAGGAACACCTCCGCCACGTTCACGATCCCGTTCGCCACCATCACGATCGACCAGGCGACGAGGACACAGAGAAGTGCCCGCGAGTGGCGAACGACGACGAACCCCTCCGCCAGCTCACGCCAGTGCCCTCGGCCGATCGGGCGGTCGCTCTGAAGCAGCCGGGCGGGTATTCCGACGACGAGCAGCGCCGAGATGCCGAACGTGACCGCGTTCACCCAGTATGCGAGGTCAGGGCCCGAGGCGGCGACGATCGCGCCGCCGAGAATCGGCCCCAGGGCCGTCGTCGTCCACTCGACGAGCTGCAGCAGGGCGTTCGCGCTCGTGAGCCGCTCGGCCGGGACGAGGTTCGGGAGGCCCGCAAGCACGGCCGGCCGAAAGAACGCGTTACCGATCCCGGCGAGCGCGGCCAGGAAGACGACCGCGGTGGCAGAGTTGGCGAACGGCAGGGCGACGAAGACGGCGAGCCGCCCCACGTCCGAGGCGATCATCAGCCCTTTCCGCGACAGCCGGTCGACCAGCGGTCCAGCGAGTAGACCGAGGAAGACGGCCGGCAGGATGTTCGCAATCAGAAGCGCACCGATCCACCAGCCGGAATGCGTGCGGTCGTAGACGTCGATCTGGAGCGCGATGATCGCGAGCCAGTTCCCGATCCCGGACGCGAACGTCGCGAAGAAGAGGAGCCGGAAACGCCTTTCCTCGAGCAGGCTGAACTGACGGCGAAGGTCGAGGGAAGGCACGGCCGCCAAACCTAACTGACCGTGCCGCCAGGCGACCGCACAGTTTGACAACAGATCAACTGTAGGTTACGAGGTTCCTATGCCGTGGAGGACATACACACCCGACGGGCGGACGCTCGATGTCGAGTATGCGAACGGAACCTGGCTCGCATCGTCCGAGAGCGGGCGCGGACGAGGGAAGACCGCCGCCGAGGCGATCGAGCGCTCGCTGGGGGAATCGGTCACACCGATCGGCACGTCGCCGCATACGCTCGACGACTGGGTGCAGCAGCAGGCAGAGAAGCTCGAGCTCGAGCGCGACGCCGAATAGGTCGATCAGGCGCGGGCGAGGACGCGGCCGAGCGCGGCCGCGAAAAACACGTTCTCCTCAGGAGCTCCGACGGAGATGCGGATCGCCGTCGGCGACCCGAAGCCGTGCAGTGGCCGAACGATCACGCCCTCCCGGAGCAGTCTCTCGAAGAACCCTCCGGCGTCTTCACCGACATCCACATAGAGGAAGTTGCCGACCGCGCCATCGACGGGCTCCAGACCGTGCTCGCGCAGGGTGGCAGCGAGCCGGATGAGCCCCTCCGCGTTCAGCGTGCGCCGGCGCGCAATCTCTTGGGTGTCCCCGAGACTCGCGATCGCCGCCACCTGCGCGACGGTGCTCAGGTCGAACGGGCGGCGCACCTTCGCCATCGCAGCGCAGACTCCGCGCGGACCGACGGCGTAGCCGACGCGAAGCCCGGCGAGCCCGTAGATCTTCGAGAAGGTGCGCAGGACGACGATGCGCCGGCCGCGTTTCAGGTATTCCGCGATCGCGTCTGGATAGTCGGGGTCGTCGATGTACTCGAAGTACGCCTGGTCGACCACGACGAGCACGTGCACCGGGACGCGGTCGAGGAACGCGTCGAGCTCGGCTCGCGTGTTCATCGTCCCGGTCGGGTTGTTCGGGTGGCAGACATAGACGAGCTTCGTGCGCGGCGTCACGGCGCCGAGCAGCGCTTCGAGGTCGTAACGGTGCGCCCGCAGCGGAACCGTCTTCGGCTCTGCGCCCTGCTTGCGGGCGTAGATCACGTAACTCGGGAACGAGGGCCAGCCGCAAACGATCTCGTCACCAGGGTCGAGCACCGCCTGGCTGAGCATGTCGAGGCAGCCGTCGGCGCCCGCGCCCGCGCAGACCTCATCGAAGGCGACGCCGTGGCGGGCAGCGATGGCCTCGTGAAGGCGGAACGCACCCCCGTCCGGATAGCGGTTCAACTCGAGCGCGGCGCCGCTCGATCGCGGCAAGCGCTGCGGGAAACGGCGGGAACGGTCCTTCGTTGGAGGCGAGCTTGACGACGCGCTCGAGGCCGAGCTCGCGCTGGACGTCCTCGACCGGCTTCCCCGGCTGGTAAGGCGTGAGCCCGTCGACCGCGGGGCGCAAGAGCCCGTTGCCGGGACCGGAGATGCCGCCGCTCACGGCGCGAACCCTAGCCTCCCGCGTGCTGCGCGCAGATGCGCGGTCTGCGCGTTCGGCGCCTCGGTCGCTCGCTCGCAGGCGTTTTCGCCCAAACCCCCACCCTGGGTGGGGTGCCGTCCCGCCGCCCTCAGCGGCCGACGCTATCAGCGGCGTTCGTGGCGTTTGCGCCCCAAGCGTGAAGAGAGCGTGCCAATGTGTCCACACGCGTAGGCTTTGGCCGTGTCCCGGCTGGGCCTGTTTCCGCTGCCGCTCGTGCTCGTGCCGACCGAGCGCGTGCCGCTGCTCATCTTCGAGCCCCGCTACCGGGAGCTGATCGGCGAGTGCATCGAGCGTGGCGAGGAGTTCGGCGTTCTCCTGGAGAAGCCCGGCGGTGAGGTACATGAAGTGGGCACTCGAGCGGCGATTGCCGAAGTGCTGCGCGTTCTGCCGGACGGACGTATGCACATCACCGTCGAGGGCGGCGAGCGCTTCAGACTGCTCGACCTACACCACGACCGCTCGTTCCTCGTCGGCACGGTCGAGGCGCTCGTCGACGACGACGGCGACCCGCCTGCCGACGACAACATCGCGCAGGTGCTCGACCTCTTCCGGCGGCTGCAGGAGACCGTCGGCTCGTCGCGCGTGCCTCCGCAGGCGGACTCGCCGATGCTCGATTTCGAGATCGTCTCGCGCGTCGACTTCGGCAGCCCCGAGAAACAGGAGCTGATCGAGCTCACCTCGGCGCAGCGCCGCTACGCGCGCCTCGCCGAGCTGCTCGATCACGCGCTCGAGGCGCTCACGCTCGAGCGCGACGTCCAGCAGTCGGCGGCCGGGAACGGCAAGGTCACCCCGCTCAGCGGGGATTAGCGGCACAGGCCTTCGGCGCCTCGGCTGCGATGAGATGCGCCGCACCGTCGCTCGGCACTGATAGCAGCTGCGGGCGCGACGTTCGCCGCTGCGTCACCGGGCTCGGCCGGGCGGACGCGGAGCGTCATGACCCGACGACGACACCGGCACCGCCCCGCCGCGGGTCGCCCGCCGCGGCCAGAGTGCCGTCGGCCTGCACGGCGACGGCGGCGACGCCGCCGAAGAACAGGTTGCGCCTCCGCCAGCGGACGATGTCGTAGCCGAGCGCCTCGAGCCGATCGAGCACGGCTGGGTCGGCGCCACCCTCGCAGTGGACGTGCGGCTCGTCGAGGTGAACCCGCGGCGCCGAGATCGCCTCGTCAACCGTCAGGCCGTGCACGAGCACGTTGACGACGATCTGCATGATCGCACCGCGCAGCCGTGCCGAACCCGCGCTGCCTACGACGAGCTGCGGCCGGCCTCCGGCGTCGAGGACGAGCGACGGCGCCATCATGCTCGTGAGCCGCCGGCCGGCGGGCACCACCCTGCCTCCAACGAGGTCGTGCTCGCCGAGCATGTTGTTCAGGTAGATCCCCGTCCCGGGAACGATCACCCCGGAGCCCGAGCCGGTCGACGTGGAGAGCGAGGCCGCGTTCCCCTCGGCGTCGATCGCCGAGACGTGCGTCGTCCCGCCTGCCGGCACCGGCTCCGGGCGGCCGGCGAGGCGGCGCCCGATGCGTCGGCGCGCCGCGCGAAGCTCCGTCGGCGAGAGAAGCCGCGCGGCGCAGCCCGCCGCGGTGAAGGTCGCGCGAGAAGCTGCCGCCGCGCGCCCGCGTCTGCTCGCGCATCACCTCGACGAGCGCGGCCATCGGCCTCGGCGCTGCCCGGCGGGCCCGCCCTCGAGGCGCGGTCGAGCAGCGCGAGCCCGTAGGCGATCAGGACGCCGCCCGACGACGGCGGCGGGTTCGAGAGCGAACTCGTAGCCGCCGGAACGGCACCCGCACCGGCCGCCGCCAGACGACCCGGTAGGCCGCCAGGTCGTCGAGCGTCAGCTCTCCGCCGCCGTCGCGCACGGTCGCGACGATCGCCCGCGCCGCTCGCCCCGCGGTAGAGAACGGCCGACGCCGCGGCGGCGATCGCCTCGAGCGTCTCCGCGAGATCGGGCAGTCGCAGCGTGTCGCCCGCGACGAGTCGCGCGCCGCTCGGGCTGCTGTAGATGCGCCGGCCCTCGTCGGTCGAGCGGAGGATCGGGTCGAGGAGTCGCGTGCATGTGCGCCTGCGAGCGCGTCAGCTCGACACCGTCGCGTGCGAGCTCGATCGCCGGGGCGAGCAGCTCGTTCCACGGCAGCCGGCCGTAGCGCTCGATGCGTCGCCTCGAGCCCGGCGACAGCCCCGGGCACGGCGCACGAGGCCGGGCCGATCCGGAAGGGTTGCGTCGTCGTCGCTGTCGCCGAACCCGACGTCGATCGCCTGCATCTCGCCGCCGCGGCGGCGCCGGAGGCCGAGGCCGGGCGCCGCGACGAAGAAGTCGGCAAGCCGCGTCGAGCGGTCGCGCGCCCGGTGGACGAGCATGAAGCCGCCGGCGCCGGGGCCGGTCAGGAAGCTCTCGGTGACGGCGCGACGCGAACGCCGCAGCGACGCACGCGTCGACGGCGTTCCCGCCCTCGGCGAGCACGCGCGCACCCGCCTGTGCGGTCAGCGGATGACCCCCGGCGACGGCGCCCTTCATCGCCCAGAGCCTAGCCATGCGGCCTTCGGGGGCCGCTACGTCGCGCAGGAACGACGGCGTCTCGAGCGCGTCGCCGAGCGTGCCGCCGACGCCGGCAAGGCCGCGGCGGCGCCGGGCGCCGCCGATGCCGGTCGCGACGACCGTGATCCAGATCTGGCCGGTGAGCCGCTCGTCGATCGTCGCGCCGAAGATGATGTTCGTGTCGTCGGTGGCGGCCTCGCGGACCACCTCCGCGGCCTCGTTCACCTCGTAGAGCGACAGGTCGTCGCCGCCTGCGATCGAGAGCAGGATGCCGCGGGCGCCGGTGATCTCGGTCTCGATCAGCGGGCTCCGCAGCGCCCGCTCGGCGGCCTCGCGGGCGCGGTTCTCGCCGGTCGGCGAAGCCGATGCCCATCAGCGCCGAGCCGGAGTCCTTCATGATCGTGCGCACGTCGGCGAAGTCGAGGTTGATCAGGCCCGGGTTCGTGATCAGGTCGCAGATCCCCTGGACGCCGTGGCGGAGCACGTCGTCGGCGATCCGGAACGCGTCGAGCATCGACGTCGAGTTGTCGAGCACCTCGAGCAGGCGGTCGTTCGGGATCACGATCAGCGTGTCGCACGCCTCGCGCAGCGCCTCGACGCCCGTCGTCGGCCTGCTTCGTGCGGCGTGTGCCCTCGAACTTGAACGGCATCGTCACGATGCCGACGGTGAGCGCGCCGAGCTCGCGCGCGATCCGCGCGACGACCGGCGCGGCGCCGGAGCCGGTGCCGCCGCCCTCGCCGGCGGTGACGAACACCATGTCGGAGCCGCGCAGCGCGCGCTTGAGCGCGTCGTAGCCGTCCTCGGCCGCGCTGGCGGCCGATCTCGGGGTCGGCGCCCGAGCCGAGGCCCTCGGTGAGCTCGCTGCCGATGTGGATCTTCGTCGGCGCGTCGCTCATCTGCAGCTGCTGGATGTCGGTGTTGACGGCGATGAAGTCGACCTGGGTGATCCCGGCGTCGATCATCCGGTCGAGCGCGTTCAGGCCGGCGCCGCCGACGCCGACGACGCGGATGACCGCGAGGTACGAGGTGCTGTCGCGCGGCGCGCTCGAGGCGCGCCGGGTTGCTCGGGCAGCGGGTCGAGCCAGCGGGCGGCGGGCCGGCTCGCGGCTCGGCTCGCGCGGCTCGCGGTCTCGGGCTCGCGCGTCGGGAGCGGTCGGCTCGGGGACCGGCGGACGGCTCTCGGCGGCTCGGCTCGGCGGGCGTGCTCCGTCGCCGCTGCCAGCGCCTTGCGCGCTGGGCGGCCTCGGTCGCGCGGAAGAGCTCCGCGAGCGGGCCCTCACGCATGCTGGCGCGATTTCTCGCCACCGAGCACCTCCTTCGCCAGGTCACGGTAGAGCTCGGCAGCCTCGCCTTCGGGCTCGTAGGCGAGCACCGAGGAGCCCTTGACGGGCGCCTCCGCGTAGCGGATCGTCTTGCGGATCCGCGTGTTGAAGACGAGGTCGCCGAAGTTCTCGCGCAGGATCTCGTCGGCCTCGCGCGAGTGCGTGACGCCGCTTGTCGTACATCGTCGGCAGGATCCCGATGATCTCGACCTTCGGGTTCAGGTTCTCGCGCACCATCTGCAGCGTGTTCTCGAGCTGCACGAGCCCGCGCAGCGAGAGGTACTCGGTCTGCACCGGCACGATCACGCCGGTCGCCGCGACGAACGCGTTGATCGTCAGCAGGCCGAGCGACGGCGGCGTGTCGATGAGGATGTAGTCGTAGCGATCCTTGATCGGCGCGAGCGCCTTCTCGAGCGCGCGCTCGCGGCCGATCTGGCTCGAGAGCGCCATGTCGGCGCCCGCGAGGTCGATCGAGGAGACGGCGATGTCGACCTCGCGCGTCGCGATCACCTCGGTCGATCGGCAGGCGGTGCACGAGCACGTCGAACATCGACCGCTCGATCGTGTCCGGGTTCAGCCCCTGCGACATCGTCAGGTTGCCCTGCGGGTCGAGGTCGATGCAGAGCACGCGCAGCCCCTGCTCGGCGAACGCGACGCCGAGGTTCAGCGTCGTCGTCGTCTTCGCGACGCCGCCCTTCTGGTTCGCGAGCGCGATCACCCGCGCGAACGCAAACCCCTTTTCTTCGAAGGGGCGCTCCACGTTCGGGAGCGGGAGAAGACGTGCGACGGCCATGTACGCGGCTTCTTCTGTTCGGGTCAGCTCATTCCTTCCGCCCCCTCTCGAAGTTTCCCGACGGCGGTTCGCGCGCGGCCGTCGCCCTCGACCCGCGCCCACGCCTCGGCCTCGCGCACGAGCTCGCGCAGCTCGTCGAGCATCCGCGGAGCCGGAGCCCGCTCGCGATCGAGCGCCTCGATCCGCTCCAGCGGCTCAGCACCTTCGCCGCCTCGTCCGCGCCGTCACCGGTCGTCGCCACCGCCGCTTCGTCCACGTTCCGACCGTAGCCGGAAAGGTGTGACGTGTCCGTCACGTCACCGTGCCGGAAGTGTGACTTCTCGCGGGTTACGCGCGAGCACGCTCGCCGGCCGCGGGCGCAGGCCGAGCAGCGTCTCGTCGAGCGTCCCGACGAGCTCCGCGCGGTTGCCGTGCAGGAGCGTCTCGACGAGCGCCCGGCGGATCGCGTCGCGTGCGTGCCGTGCCCACGTGCTCGGCCCGCAGCGCGCTCGAGCAGGTCGATCGCGCTCCTGCGTCTTCTCGCCGAGCAGCACGGCGGCTCCGCATCCGCGGCGGCCCAGGCGCCGTCGCCGTCGCCGAGCAGGCAGTCGAGCGCGTCGTGCACCTGGCCGGAGCGGAACGGCTCGTCGGCGAAGAGCGACAGCTCCCAGCGGTCGAGCGCCTCGCCGAGCTCGCGGTCGTCGTCGGCGAGCGGCAGCCGCTCGCGCAGGTCGGCGGCGAGCCGCGCCCGCAGCGCGTCGAGCCGGATCGCCTCGCCGCGCGGCTGCGTCGCCGCGATCGGGAGGAGCGGCGAGATGCGCAGCGGCCGGAAGTCGAGCCGCTCGAAGACGACGGGGCCGGCGGCGATCGCGCCGGCGGTCGCAAGCCGCAGCGCGCTGACCGCGTCGGCGAGCTCGCCGGCCGCGTCGGGCGGCTCGGCCTCGGCCGCGTCGAGCTCGCGGGCGAGCTCGAGCACGCAGAGCCGGTCGACGTCGCGCCCGAACTCAGGCGGCATCAGCCCGCGCGCCTCGGGCCAGAGGCGAAGCGATCTCGCCGGTGACCGCCGGCCGGACGCGGATGCCGCCGCCGAGGTCGACGGTCGCGCCGGCCGACAGCCCGATCAGCGGCGCGATCGCGACGTAGGAGCGCGCGCTGCCGAAGAGCGACAGCTCGATCTCGGCGTACGCGGCGTCGAACGCCTCGTCGTGCCAGTCGAAGCCGCCGCAGCGCTCGGCCACCGCGGTGAGCGATCGGGAGCAGGATCGTGCGGAAGAGCGCGTCGTCGCTCGGTCGAGCCGACCCCCGAGTGGGCGTGGGCGAAGATCGCCGCGGCAGGCTCGCGCCGCAGGTCGTCGATCGCGTTCCGCGCGTCCGGGAGCCGCCGCAGCGACGGCGCCTGCTCGTCGACGAACCCGCGCACGAGCGGCCGGTACTCGTAGAGCGACGGGCCGTCGCGCGTCGGATGCTCCTCGAACGCGAACGGAAGCTCCGCGCCGCGCTCGACGGCGAACGCCGCGAGGCAGAACGCGCGCAGCGACTGGTAGAGGTGCGGTGCCCGATGCGCCACGAGCCTCAGTTGGCCACGGGGCGCTCGTCTCCTACCCGGGCTGGCACGTCGCGCACCAGTACGCCGTGCGATTCGCATCGCCCTGGCCGCGCGAGCGGATCGGCGTGCCGCAGCGCCGGCACGGCCGGCCAGCCCGTCCGTGCACCTGCTTGGGCGGCTCGCGGCCGGCCTCGACGGCTGCTCGCATCAGTGTTGCCGCGGTCTCGAGCGCCCGGCGTCGGTCGTTCTCAGGCACGTCGGCCAGAAGAAGCCACGGCGAGAGCCTGGCGCGCCAGAGTGACTCGGCCATCCACATGTTTCCGATCCCGGCGACGAGCGTCTGATTTTGGAGCGCCTCGCCCAGCGGGCGCGTCCCGTCGGTTCGGCGCAGGCGCACGAGCATGGTTTCGAGAGCCGGGGGTGTGGCGAGGATGTCCGGCCCGAGCCGCGCGAGCGCTCGTGTGTGCAGCTCGAGCACCGGCCCGTTCCAGAGGACACCCTCGACGCGCGAGCCCCGGAGCACGAGCCACGGCCGGCCGGCGCGTGGCTCACCACTAGGGCGTACGACCCAGCGGCCGTTCATCCGCAGGTGCGAGCGCAGGACGACGCCACCCTCGAACCGGAGCACGAGGTTCTTGCCAACCGCCTGGACCGACTCGAGGCGGCGGCCGTCGAGCTGCTCTGCCACGCATTCGGCTTGCGCGCGTGGGTGCGGCGAGGCAACCTCGAGCCGCTCCCCGACGAGCACCTCGAGCCGGCGCGCGGCGCGGTGGAGGGTGTCTCCCTCGGGCATGCCCGAGACGCTAGCCGGGAGCGCGTCTCAGGCGGTGAGGCCGGCTTCCTTCATGTGCGCGGCGGCCGCGAGGGCGAGGCGCCGCGCGCCCGCCTGCGAGACGCCGGGCGTTCCGGCTCCGTAGTAGATCGCGCTCAGGTTCCCGCCGACGCGCACGAAGATCTCGCCTACCTGGAACGACCCCTTCGTCGTGTCGAAGCGGAAGACGATCTCGACCGCCGAGTCTCCGGCTTTCACCTCACCTGCCCGTGTGATGGCGCCGCTCCTGACCGTGAGCTTGGAGCTCGTGATGAACGACTTCTCCGACTCCAGGTAGAGCGCGTCGCGGCCTGATTTCGAGCTCGAAGCGAGCAGGATCGACGAGATCAGCTTCGCAGCGTCCGCCGGTCTCTTGCCGACGGCTGCCGTGTCCTGGAGTGTGAACAGATGGGCCTTGCCGAGGGTGACGCTCGTGAACGAGCGCCGGTAGGCACGCGACGCCGGGATCGGTGCGCTCGTCGTGTAAGTCTGCGAGTCGACGACCGCGCCGGGCCCCAGATCGCCGACCGTGAGGGTCATCAGCTCCGGCTGGGGCGCCGCGCCGGCGACGGCAGAGGTCGCCGCGGCAGCAAGGGCCGCCGCGGCCGCGCAAACGAGTGCCCGCCTGCCGCTCATCACAGCGACCGTACAACAACGGCGCGCCGGGGACATACCCTGCACGGGTGACTCGACGCCGCCCAGCTCTCGCCGGGGCGGCAGCCGCGACCGTACGGGCGGCGCTCCAGCCCGTCGACAAGCGGCTCTTCGCAACGACTACTCGGATGTGGCAGTGGTCGGACCTTGTCCGGCGGTGTCTGCGCTATCCGCTCATCTCGACGATCCCGATCAGGTTGCCCTCGCTGTCTTTGAACCAGGCCGCCCGGCTGGGCCCGACCTCGGCGATGCCGCCGATGGTCTTGAAGTCGGGCAGGTCGTACTCCTCGAAGACGACGCCACGCGTCTTCAGGTCGGCAACCTCGGCGGCGATGTCGCGGACTAGGAAGCCGATCTGGGTGTGCTGACCGGAGGCCTTCCCCTGGCTCGGGAACACCAGGAACCGCGTACCATCGGCGCCGTTGAAGAAGAGCCCGCCCGGATTCTCCTCCGCCGGTGTCAGGCCGAGCTTGTCGGCATAGAAGCGTCGCGCCCGCTCGAGGTCGGTAGCCGGGAGCGCCGCGTGCACGCGAGCGTCGCTGAGCATTGGATCCTCCTCACCTCGTTGACCGCGCGACGATAACGCAGTCGCTTCCGGGGCATGGCGCCTCGTTACACGGACGTCTCAGACGGATCGATTGGCTCCGGCTCCGCTTCGGCAGCCTCGCCCGGCGCCTCCTTGCCCTCTGCCCGCTCGCGTAGGGCGCGGATCTTCGCCGCCGGCTCGTCGAGCTTCTCGTTGGCGAGCTCGCCGCTTTCGATCAGCTCGAACGACTGTTTGCCGAGCTGGGTGTAGGCCTGGCCGAGCTCGCGTTTCAGCTGGAGGTCGTCGATCTCCTCCTTCGCCTTCGCCGCCGCCTGCTCCGCGGCGGCTTTCGCCTTCTCCAGAAAGCCCATTGATTACCTCCTCGTCGGATCAGCCGGACCAGGAACGTACCCGGCCGAAGCGGACGGGTGTAGGAGCGGCACGTCCGGTCGCCAACCGGCACGCAGCACCGAGACGAGCGACGGTGGCGTGATCACGACCGCACGTTCCCGCTCGGGCCGCCGCGCACGCCCGGCATAGCCCGCGGACGTCCAGGCCAGCAGCTCGCCGCCAAGCAGGAGGTGCGGCTCGCCCTCCCACAGCACGAACGCGCCGTCAGGTAACCGGTCGAACGCCGCGTCGTGATGACGCTGCGCGCGCGTCCCCGGCGTGATGCGTTCGGCCTGGAGGCGCCTGTCGATCTCGTCGGCCCCGGCCGGGCTGGAATGGAGCTCACGCCAGATCGCCCGGAAGCGCGCGTAGTCCTCGCGACGGCACTCCGCGCAGGGCCGGTGCCCGGCCGCGAAAGCGGTCGCCTCGTCGAGGAAGAAGAGCTCCGTGTACCGCCCAGGCTGCATGAGCCGCGCACGTCGCCGGCCGCGGAACTCGAGCCGGCAGGCGATCCAGCGGTTCCCGGCGTAGCGCCGCCGGATGTGCCCGTCGGCGTCGTGCAGGCAGCCGCGGTTGCCGTAGACGAGCCCGCGCGCCGGATCGGCGACCAGCTCGCCGAGCGGCGTGACCCGGTTTCGGAGCGGCATGCCTAGGGCCGGAGCACCGCGCGCCGCGGCCCGGCGAGGAAGCCGGCCTCGACGAGCAGCGGCATCGCGTCGGTCTCGGCGACCGGCTCGCCGTCGAAGCGCTCGACCGCGAGGCGCTTCACGCCTCGCGCTCGCACGTGGTCGACGAGCGCCGCGAGCGCCGGCCGAAGCCAGCTCTCGTCCGGGTCGCGCAGCGGGACGAGCGATCGGCCGCCGCGCTCGACGAACAGCACCGCCTCGCCGCCGAGCAGCACGACGTAGGCGCCGGCGACGCGCGCGGCCCGCGCGCCCGCCCGCTTCGGCCACGGCAGCGCCGCGCCGTACGGCTGCGCCGGGTCGGCGGCGGCGAGCACGAGCGGCGCGGCGCTCCTCGCCCGCGCTCGCGCAGCTCGCGCAGCCGCTCGACCGCGCCGCCGAGGGCGAACTGCGCGCCGCCGAGGCCCTCGACGAAGTAGCCGCGGCGGCAGAGGCCGAGCGTCTCGAGCGCGCGCAGCTCGGCGTAGACGGCGCCGTACCCGCCGGGGATGCCCTCGGCGCGGACGCCGTCGCGGGTGACGATGCCCTGCCGCTCGAGCAGGAGCTCGGCGAGCGCGCGGCGCTCGGGCTCGGCGCCGGCGAAGAGACGCTCGGTGCGCGACCAGCGGCCCTGCGTCGCCGTGACGACGCTCGCGCGGCGGCGCGAGAAGCGACGCGGCCGACGCTCGGGCTTCGGCACGCCGAAGCGCCGCCCGGCGCGCAGCGGCGTCCAGGCGTCGTTCGTCACCTCGCCCGCCCAGACGAGATCCCAGAGCGCCGGCAGCGCCTCCTCGTCGGCAAGGCCGGTCTCCTCGAGCAGGTCGAGCCAGAAGAGCGCGCCCTGCTCGAGCGCGGCGCGGAGCTGTCGTGCAGCTCGCCCTCGGGCGCGGCGCACCTGCGACCTGGCCGAGCACGGCGGCGTCCTCGCGGAAGTAGAGGGCGACGCGGTCGAGGCCGGCGCCGACCCAGACGACCTCGCCGCTCGCGCAGAGCGCGTCGAGGTGCTCGGGCCGGTAGCCGGGCACGCGCCGCGGCAGCAGCTCGGTCTCCCACAGCGCGACGGGCAGCGGCAGCGCCTGCAGCGGGACGAGCGCCTCGCGCAGCGACGCGCGGCGGTCGATCCCGTGCCACGACGGCAGGAAGCGCGCGAGCGCCTCCTGCTCGACCGGCTCGACCTCGCGGCGCAGCGCCGCGAGCGACGCGCGCCGCAGGCGGCGCAGCACGTCGGGGTCGCACCACTCGCGCTCGGTGCCGCCCGGGCGAAGCTCGCCGCGCACGAGCAGCTCGTCGCGCTCGAGCTCGGCGAGCACCGCCGCCGACGTCGCGGCCGAAGCGCTCGTTCGCCTCGCGCGGTCGTGAACGGGCCGCGGCCCTTGCGCGAAGCGCAGGACGAGCTGGCGCAGCGACTCCGGCCCGCCCTCGAGGAACACGTCGGGCAGGCCCGACGGCGGCATCACGCCGAGCGCGTCGCGGTAGCGGCCGGCGTCCTCGGCGGCGATCAGGCGCTCCTCGCCCGCGATCCGCACGAGCGACCGCGCGCCGCTCGTCGAGCAGCGGCTCGGCGAGCGCCGGGTCGTACTCGCCGGCACGCAGGTCGCCGCGCAGGCGCAGCTTGTCGTGCAGCTCGTCGGGTGTGCGCGGCTCGCCGCGCAGCTGGCGCTCGACCTCCTCGACCGCGTCGGCGTCGAGCAGGTCGCGGAGCTCCTCCTGGCCGAGCAGCTCGCGCAGCAGGTCGCGGTCGAGCGAGAGCGCCTGCGCGCGCCGCTCGGCCGGCGGCGTGTCGTCCTCGTACATGTACGTCGCGACGTAGTCGAAGAGGAGCGAGGCCGAGTACGGCGAGGCGCTGCCGCGTCTCGACCTCGACCAGGTCGAGCTGCGCGCGTCTGGATCCCGTGCAGCAGCGTCGCGCAGCGCGGGCAGGTCGAAGACGTCCTGCAGGCACTCGCGGTAGGTCTCGAGCACGACCGGGAAGGAGCCGTAGCGGCGCGCCACCTGGAGGAGCGACTGCGCCTTGAGCCGCTGCTGCCAGAGCGGCGTGCGCTGGCCCGGCCGGCGGCGCGGGATCAGCAGCGACGCGCGACGGCGTTCTCGCGGAAGCGCGCGCCGAAGAGCGCGGTGTCGCCGAGCTCGGCGACGACGAGGTCCTCGACCTCGTCCGGGTCGAGCGAGCAGGTCCGCGGCCGGCGGCGGCGCGTCGGCGTCGGGGAAGTGCAGCGCGATCCCGTCGTCCGACCAGATCGACTGCGCCTCGACGCCGTGCGACTCGCGCAGCCGCGCGGTGATCGCCATCGCCCACGGCGCGTGCACGCGGCCGCCGAACGGCGTGAGGATGCAGACGCGCCAGTCGCCGATCTCGTCGCGGAAGCGCTCGACCACGATCGTGCGGTCGGACGGCACGGCGCCGGTCGCGTCGGCCTGCTCGCGCAGGAACGTGAGCAGGTTGCGCGCCGCGCGCTCGTCGAGCAGGAACTCGCTCGCGCAGCCGCGTCGTGCGCCTGCGCGTCGCGCGAGCGCCGAGAGCTCGCGCGAGGCGGCGCCGATCTTCTGGCCGAGCTCGTACGGCCGCCCGACGCCCTCGCCCTTCCAGAACGGCACCGCGCCCGGCAGGCCCGGCGCCGGCGAGACGAGCACGCGGTCGCGCGTGATCTCCTCGATCCGCCAGGTCGAGGCGCCGAGCAGGAACGTCTGGCCGGCGCGCGCCTCGTAGACCATCTCCTCGTCGAGCTCGCCGACGCGGCCGCCGCCGTCGACGAGGAAGACGCCGAAGAGGCCGCGGTCGGGGATCGTGCCGGCGTTCGTGACCGCGAGCCGCCGCGCGCCGTCGCGGGCGCGGATCGTGCCGCCGGTGCGGTCCCAGACGATCCGCGGCCGCAGCTCGGCGAACTCGTCGGACGGGTAGCGGCCGGCGAGCATGTCGAGCACGTTCTCGAGCTGGACGCGCGAGAGGTCGGCGAACGGATACGCGCGCGCGCACGAGCTCGTGCAGCTCGTCGACGCGCGATCTCCTCGTCGGCGGAGATCGCGACGATCTGCTGCGCGAGCACGTCGAGCGGGTTGCGCGGGATCTTCGTCTCCTCGATCTCGCCCGCGCGCATCGCCCGCGCGACGACCGCCGACTCGAGCAGGTCGGCGCGGAACTTCGGGAAGATGCGCCCCTTCGAGACGGCGCCCAGCTCGTGCCCGGCGCGGCCGATCCGCTGCAGGCCGCGCGCGACCGACTTCGGCGACTCGACCTGGATCACGAGGTCGACCGCGCCCATGTCGATCCCGAGCTCGAGCGACGAGGTGGCGACGAGGCACGGGATGCGGCCGGCCTTCAGGTCCTCCTCGACGATGCACGCGCTGCTCGCGCGCGAGCGAGCCGTGGTGGGCGCGCGCGATCTCCTTCTCGGCGAGCTCGTTCAGGCGCAGCGCGAGCCGCTCGGCGAGGCGGCGGTTGTTGACGAAGACGATCGTCGAGCGGTGCTCCTCGACGAGCCGCAGCAGCTCCGGGTAGATCGACGGCCAGATCGAGCTGCGCGCCGTGCTCGGTGCCGGCGTCCATCTCCTGGCCGTCGGCCGGCACCGGGATACGAGAGCGACGCGGTCGAGCCGAGCTCGCGCAGGTCCTCGACCGGGACGACGACCTCGAGGTCGAGCTCCTTGCGCGTGCCCGCGTCGACGAGCTCGATCGGCCGCCCGCCGCGAGACGAAGCGCCCGATCTCCTCGAGCGGCCGCTGCGTCGCCGAGAGCCCGATCCGCTGGAACGGCGCGTGCGTGAGCGCGCTCGAGCCGCTCGACCGAGAGCGCGAGGTGCGCGCCGCGCTTGGTGCCGGCGACGGCGTGCACCTCGTCGAGGATCAGCGTCTCGACCCCGCGCAGCGTCTCGCGCGCCGGCCGAGGTGAGCAGCAGGAAGAGCGACTCGGGCGTCGTGATCAGGATGTCGGGCGGGCTGCTTGACGAGCTCGCGCCGCTCCTTCGGCGGGCGTGTCGCCGGTGCGCACGCCGACGCGCAGCGTCGACTCGAGCCCGGCGAGCGGCCCGCGCAGGTTGCGCTCGATGTCGTAGTTGAGCGCCTTCAGCGGCGAGACGTAGAGGAGGCGCAGCCCCTCGCCGGGCGTCGCGGTGAGGCGGTCGATCGCGTAGAGGAAGGCGGCGAGCGTCTTGCCCGAGCCGGTCGGCGCCTGGATCAGGACGTGCTCGCCGGTCGCGATCGCCGGCCAGCCGAGCGCCTGCGCCGGCGTCGGCGCGTCGAACGTGCGCTGCGGCGAGACGTAGAGCAGACGCAGCCCCTCGCCGGGCTTCGCTGTGAGGCGGTCGATCGCGGAGAGGAAGGCAGCGAGCGTCTTGCCGGAGCCGGTCGGCGCCTGAATCAGGACGTGCGCGCCGGACGCAATCGCCGGCCAGCCGAGCGCCTGAGCGGACGTCGGAGCGTCGAAGGCGCGCTCGAACCAGGACCGCGTCGCGGGCGCGAAGGAAGCGAGCGGGTCCATGGCGCCAGCCTAGCCGCGTCGCTGGCCGCCACCTACGAATCGCGCGAAGAGCCGGGAACGGTGTTCGGTCCTGCGAAATTTGCGTCAACGCGTGACCTGACACAATCGGAATGTGGATCGAGCGTTCATTCTCGCGGAGATCCGTCGGACTTCTGAGGCAAACGGCGGCACTCCTCTCGGCAAGGCGCGCTTTGCAGCTGAGACTGGAATACGCGAGAGCGACTGGAGTGGCCGGTATTGGGCGCGCTGGAACGATGCGCTCGCCGAGGCGGGTTTCCCTCCCAACGAACTGCAGTCGCGCTACGCCGACGATGATGTGCTCGCAGCGCTTGTTGCCGAGATCCGACGTCTTGGCAGGATGCCGACCGTGCCTGAGATGCGACTCCGGCGGCGTCAGGACAACGCCTTCCCGAGCCACGGCGTCTTCCAGCGGTTTGGCTCGAAGGCAGCTTTGGCCAACAAGGTCGAGGACTACTGTCGCAGTCGCGAAGACCATCAGGACGTGCTCGAGATGATCGCGCTCGAAATCGTCGAGCCAGCCGGTAACGATTCTCCCGAAGAAAGCGCAGAGGACGCTGCGCCCTACGGCTTCGTCTACCTCCTGAAGTCGGGACGCCACTACAAGATCGGCCATACCTTCGATGTCGGTCGACGGAGGTACGACCTCGCCATTCAACTGCCTGAGCCGGTGATCGAAGAGCACGTCATCCGAACTGATGATCCCGTAGGAATCGAGCGGTACTGGCACTCTCGGTTCGCTGACCGCCGGAAGAACGGCGAGTGGTTCGAGTTGGCCCGAGCCGACATCAGCGCATTCAAGAGACGCAAGTTCATGTAGCTCGACCGACTGTGTGAAAGACCCCGGGGTCGCGTCTTGCATTGACGCAAATGCGACGGAACTGAAACGCCGGGCGCAAGACTCCGGCGCGCCTGCGTCAAGCCGATCGAACCACACCGGCCGCTACTCTCCGTCCATGAGCGACGGGGAGATCATCTTCGTGGTCGGGGACTCGCCCGAAGGCGGGTACGAGGCCCGGGCTCTCGGGCACTCGATCTTCACTGAGGCAGACTCCCTCGAGGAGTTGCGGGCAATGGTGCGAGACGCTGTCAGCTGTCATTTCGACGACGCCAACCGTCCGAGCGTCATCCGCCTCCATCTCGTTAGGGACGAGCTCATCGCTACGTGAGACTCCCCCGAGACCTCTCGGGCGACGGGCTCGCGTCACGTCTCCGGCGGTACGGATACGAGGAGTCGAGGCAGCCCGGAAGCCATCTCCGGCTCACGTCGACGATTCAGGGAACCGAGCATCACGTGACCGTGCCCGCCACGACTCCTTCGGGTCGGCACGTGAGCGCGATCCTCGCTGACGTTGCCGCCTACCTCGAGATTGATCGCGAGGAGCTCTCTGAACGGCTCTTCGGCCGGTAGACACCGGGTCAGACAGCTACGCCGCAGGCCGGAACGCGAGCAGCTCGGCGCCGTGCTCGCGCAGCCAGTCGCGCTCGGCCCGCCAACCGGGACGCCGCTCTCCGACGAGCGCCCAGAAGCGGGGCGAGTGGTTCTGTTCGCGCAGGTGGCAGAGCTCGTGCACGACCACGTAGTCGAGCACCGAGTGCGGCGCCAGCGCGAGGCGCCAGTTGAACGAGAGCGTGCCGCGCGAGGAGCAGGAGCCCCAGCGGGTGCGCTGCCCGCGAATCGCGATCCGTTCGTAGCGGACGTCAACCGCGCGAGCCTCGTTCTCGGCCACCTTCGTCACGAGCTCGCGCGCGACGCGGCGGGCGGCGGCTTCCGACACCGCTCGCGGATCGAGCCCGAGCCTCGGCACCTGCTTCTCGCGCTCGCGGGCGATCCACGTGCGGTGGGAATCGAGCACGCGCTCGATCTCGGCCTTCGACATCCGTGCTGGCACCGCGAGCGTGACCGGTCCGCCCCACGGGACGGAGACCGCCCACCGTTTGCGCCGGGCCGAGCGGCGCACCACCACGAGCTCGTCCACGACACGCCAGGCTAGCGGCAGCCTCGGTGGGCGCCCTGGAGGAAGGTAGGCTCGCGCAGTGGAAGATCGTCGCCTCCTGGAGCGCGCGGCAGCGATCGGGATCGAGTACCTCGAGTCGCTGAGCGAGCGGTCCGTGCAGCCCACGGCGACGATCGAGGAGCTGCGGCGGAGCCTCGACGTGCCGCTTCCGGACTGGGCCGACCGACGCGCTCGAGGTGATCGAGGAGCTCGCGCGGGACGTCGAGCCCGGGCTCACGCAGGTGAGCGGCGGGCGCTACTTCGGCTTCGTCGTCGGCGGCGCGCTGCCGGCTGCGATCGCAGCCGACTGGCTGACGTCCGCCTGGGATCAGAACGCCGGACTGGCTCTGCTCGCACCGGCCGCGTCGGTCGTCGAGGAGGTCGCGGGGCGCTGGCTCAAGGAGCTCCTCGGCATCCCGCCGCACGCGTCGTTCGCGCTCGTCACCGGCTGCCAGATGGCGCACGCGACCGCGCTCGTCGCGGCGCGCCACCACGTGCTCGCGAGCGCGGGCCACGACGTCGAGCGGGACGGCCTCGCCGGAGCGCCGCCGATCCGCGTCGTCGCGGGCACGAAGCGGCACGGCACGATCGACCGCGCGCTGCGCTTCGTCGGGCTCGGGACGAGCTGCATCCGCGAGGTTCCCTGCGACGACCAGGGGCGGATGATCGTCGACGGGCTCCTCGCGGAGCTCGCAAGTGCGACCGGGCCGACGATCGTCTGCGCGCAGCTCGGCGAGGTGAACACCGGCGCCTGCGACGATCTCGAGGCGATCGCGGATGCCGCCGAGGCAGCGGGCGCCTGGCTCCACGTCGACGGCGCTTTCGGGCTGTGGGCCGCTGCGTCGCCGTCGCTACGGCATCTGACGGCCGGCTCACAGCGGGCCGACTCGTGGGCGACCGACGCGCACAAGTGGCTCAACGTCCCCTACGACGTCGGGGTCGCCTTCTGCGCCCACCCCGACTCGCACCGGGCCGCGCTCGGGATCCGGTCGGCGTACCTCCTCCATGCCGAGCCCGACGCGGGCCGCGATCCGCTCGACTGGAACCCGGAGCATTCGCGGCGGGCGCGCGGGTTCACGACGTATGCGGCGCTGCGGTCGCTCGGGCGCAGCGGCGTCGCGGAGCTTGTCGAGCGCACTTGCGCCCGCGCCCGCGCGCTCGCCGAGGCGCTCGCCGAGCTTCCGGGCTGCGAGCTCCTGAACGAAGTCGTTCTGAACCAGGTGCTCTTCCGCTTCGAAGACGACGAGGCGACCGACGCGTTCATCGCCGCGGTGCAGGCCGGTGGCCAGGCGTGGCTCGGCGGGACGGTGTGGGACGGCCGGCGTGCTGTTCGCCTCTCGGTCTCCAGCTGGCGCACGACCGAGGATGACGTCGATCGAGCCGTCGCCGCGTTCAGGGTGGCGCGGAGCTCCCCCGCGCGAATCTAGCCGCGCACCGAGCTAGTCGAGGATGCTGCTCGATTCGCGAACGAGCTCGATCCCGGCGACGACTGCGAGCACTGCCAGCGTGGCCGGGACGAGGATCCTGCCGGCCTGGCGGACAAACCTGCCGAGCGGCTCGGCGCGGTCGAGCGCGAGGGCCACGACGGCGACCACGACCGCCACGATCAGCGCAAACGTCGATGCCAGAGCGGCGACGATGAGCCCCGCCGCAAAGCGACGGCTCTGCCACGGCGTGGTCTTCGACCATCGCTCAACGAGGACGACGACCAGCGCAGCAGCAACCGCCGGCAAGGCGACGAAGAGCAGGATCGCGAGCAGCGCCGGCTCGATCACCGTGAAGTCGACCCCGTCCTCGTGCACGAAATTCGCGCCTCCGAACAGACCGGCGAACGCGGCCCAGAGCGGAAGCCGAAGCCGAACCGGAATCACGTTGCGAGCTGCCGCGTAGAGAACACCATTGACCCCGCCGAGCATCGTCATCTGGAGGACGAAGGTGAGCGACGAGGTGGTGATCACGCCGATCTCGAAGCCGTCGTCCGAGGTCAGACCAATCACGGCGTCCGGTGACGTGAGCCGCAGGAGCAGCATCGCGAGGCGTCCGCCGATCCCGCCCACGAGGAAACCTGCGATCGCGCCGGCCGCAGCGCCGACCAGCACCCACCAGCTGATCGCGCGCACGGCAGTCTCGGGTCGACGAGCGCTGCGGTGCCCCGGTGAGCGCGACTCCCACTCCAATCGGAAGATATAGCTCCTTTGGGCCGGGCACGTCGGCGGCGCGTAGGCTGCGCCGCCGTGTCGCGCGAACCTTCCGAGGGGGAACGGCTCTCTCCGGCGCCGCCCGTCCCCGAGTCCGGGGCGCGGCGGCTGGTCGGCCTCGCCACGATCGACTTCGGGCCGCTGCGGCGGCACCGGGACTTTCGCCTCCTCTGGCTCGGGCAGGCGACGACGTTCTTCGGCTCGATGATCACGTACGTCGCGATCCCGTACCAGGCCTACCGGCTGAGCGGCTCGTCGCTCGTGGTCGGGCTGCTCGGGCTCGCCGAGCTCGCGCCGCTGCTCGTGACGGCGTTCCTCGGCGGCGCGCTCGCCGACGCGATCGACCGGCGGCGGCTGGTGCTGCTGACCGAGCTCTCGCTGATGGCCGCGACCGCGCTGCTGCTCGGGAACGCGCTGCTGCCCGACCCGCAGCTCTGGGTGCTCTTCGTCGTCGCCGCGCTGATGGCCGGCCTCGACGGCCTGCAGCGGCCGTCGCTCGCCGCGCTCACGCCGCGGCTTGTCAGTCGCGAGGAGTTGTCTGCGGCGAACGCGCTCGAATCGCTGCGCATGACGCTGGGGATGGTGCTCGGGCCGGCGCTCGGCGGCGTCCTGATCGCGGTGGTCGGGCTCCCGTCGACGTACGGCGTCGACCTGGCGACGTTCGGCGTCTCGCTCCTCTGCCTCCGGGCGATGCGCGCGGTGCCGCCGCCGCCGGACGCGGCGGCGCCGAGCCTGCGGAGCATCGCGGAGGGCTTCCGCTACGCGATGAGCCGGGAGGAGCTCGTCGGCACCTACAGCGTGGACATGGTGGCGATGTTCTTCGGCATGCCGATCGCCCTCTTCCCGGCGCTCGCGACGAAGCTCGGCGGCCCGGGCGTGCTCGGGCTGCTCTACGCGGCGCCGTCGCGTCGGCGCAATGCTCGCGACACTGACGAGCGGCTGGACTGCACGCGTGCACCGACACGGGCTCGCCGTACTCGTGGCGGCCACCGGTTGGGGCGCCGGCATCGTTGTCTGCGGTCTCGCGAACGGCGTCGCGCTCGCGTGCGCCGGGCTCGTGTTCGCCGGCTTCGCCGACATGCTGAGCGGCATCTTCCGGGGCACGATCTGGGACCAGACGATCCCCGACCGGCTGCGTGGTCGCCTTGCCGGCATCGAGCAGATCTCGTACTCGACGGGCCCGCTGCTCGGCAACGTCGAGGCGGGCCTCGTCGCGTCGCTCACGAGCGTGCGGACGTCGATCCTCTCCGGCGGGATTCTCTGCATCGTGGCCGTGCCCGTCGTGGCGCTGCTCCTGCCCGGCTTCAGGCGCTACGACTCGCGCCGTTCGGGAACTGCCCCGGCAGTTGGTTAGGATCGCCACGTGGTCAAGGCGCTCTACTTCACCGACGACCCCGAGGCATGCGAACTGCTCGCGCGCGACCCGTTCGCGCTGCTCGTCGGCTTCGCGATCGACCAGCAGGTTTCGGTACAGAAGGCGTTCGCGGGGCCGCTCGTCCTCAAGCAGCGCCTCGGCACGCTCGAGCCGCGCAAGCTGGCCGCCCTCGACCTGGAGCCCGCCTTCCGCGAGAAGCCGGCGATCCACCGCTTCCCCGGCTCGATGGCCGGCCGCGTGCGCGGCCTGGCCGCGGTTGTCGCGGAGGAGTACGGCGGCGACGCGTCGCGCATCTGGAGCGAGGCCGCGAGTGCAGACGACCTGCGCCGCCGGCTTGCAGCCCTCCCGGGGTACGGCCCGATGAAGGTGACGGCGCTCGGCTCGGTGCTCGCGAAGCGACTCGGCGTGAAGGTCGCGGCACCGCTCGTCCCGAGCCACCCGACGCTCGGCGACGTGGACTCGCCGCAGGCACTGCTCGACTACCAGGCGGCGAAGCGCGCGCACAAGGCCGCGATGCGCGCGAACGGCAAGCCTTTCTAGAGGCAGACGGAGAAGGGCGGAGATGCCGTTGGCCACGCAGGACGCGACGAATCTCTGGGACAAGGTTCCTCTCATCGTCGCCGCCCGCGCGGATCCGGATCTCGCCGAGTACCCGGAGACCGGGAAGATCGCCGCCATCGTCGGCGGGGAGCACCGGTTCCACCGCTCGGAGGACGCCGTGAGCCACGCCGGGCTCGAACCCGACCGGTAGCTGTCGACCTCCGGTCAGCCGGCCGCTTCGGCCTTCCGCAGGCCGCGGATCGCCCACACGCAGAAGAGCGCTCCGAGGACGGCGGCGGCCAGAAACGCCTGGCCGACCTCGGTCGGCGCGCCAGAGATGAAGCCGCGGCCCGACTCGATCACGAGGGTCAGTGGGTTGAGGACCGCGACCGTGTGGATCCACCCGTCGAGGAGCGACAGCGGCACGTAGACCGGCGCGAAGAACAGGACGAGAAAGACCGGCATCTGCATGATCGGCCCTGCCTGCATGGTGCGTAGGCGCATCGCGACGCCCGCCGCCCACAGCGTGGCCGCGGCGTTCAGGATCACGCCGAGCGAGTACAGCCCGACCAGGTCGACCGCGCCGCCGCCGACCTTCATGCGTACCGCTAGGGCAACCGCGGTCAGGAACGACGCGGTGACCAGCCAGCGGACGAGGCCCGCAACGGCGTAGCCGAGTACGATGCCGCTCCTGTTCGCGGAGGCGAGCAGCAGCCGCCGCGCGAAGCCGCTCTCGAAGTCGCGCGCGATTCCGAAGCCGGTGAACACCCCGGCGAACGCGGCCGACTGGAGCAGGACGAAGACGAACTGGAACGCGGTGTAGCCGTCCGGGAAGTCGAAGCCCGGCGCGTTCTGGATCCCGGAGAGGCCGCCCGCGAAGGCCGTGAAGAAGAAGAGTGGAAAGACGAGCGACGGGATCAGCAGCGACTTGTTCGTGAAGAAGTTGTGCAGCATCCGCCAGGCCACGCCCTGCGCGACCGCGAGCAGCCTCATGACCCTGCCAGCCTCACGCGAAGGGCCCAGGCGGCGAGCGCGATCGCGACCACGGCGATCAGGGCGGCGATCCCGAAGCCGAGCGCCAGCGCCTCGACGTCCCAGCCGACCACGATCAGGCTTCGCACGCCCTCGATCAGGTACGAGACCGGGTTCGCGGTCGCCGCGTAGCGAAACCAGGTGACGCTCATCAGGTCGCGGGTGATCGCCATCGACGAGATGAAGAGGAAGACGAAGAACGCCGGGAACAGCCCCTGCACCGCCTCGGCCGACCCGGTGCGAAGCGCGGCGAACAGGCCGAGCGCGCCGAACGCGAGCACGACCAGCGTGTAGAAGACGAGCAGGACGAGCAGGCCGAGCACGCCCGACGCGAAGCGAACGCCGACGGCGAAGCCGACCGCGATGTAGACCAGGGCCTGCAGCAGGCCGAGGGTGACGGTTCCGCCGAGTTGGCCCGCGAGCAGCGCGACGCTGCGCATCGGCGTCAGCGACAGGCGGCTCATGAACCCGGTCTGGATGTCGCGCGCCAGGTCGGTGCCGGTGTTCATCGTGGCGAAGAGCGCGCCCTGGATGAACGGCACGGCCAGGAGAAACGCCACGATCGACGTGGTCGGAAAGCCCGGTAGGTGCGTCTCAGCCTTCAGGCCCGCGGAGTTGACCGCGAGCAGCATGAGCGGAAAGACGAGCGGCGCGACGATGTTCGCCGGCTGGCGGATCGTGCGCACGACCGAACGCCGGCCGAGCATGAAGACCTGGTCGGCAGTCGCGCTCATCAGGTGGCCGGCTCCATCGCGAGCCCGCCGACACTCTGCTGCTCCTCGTCGTCGCGGGAGCCCTCGAGCGAGCGGCCGGTCTTGGCCAGGAACACGTCGTCGAGCGAGGGCTGGTGGAGCTGGAGCTGCCCGATCGCGATTCCCTCGGCGTCGAAGGCGCGCACGATTCCGGCGAGGTCGGCCTGCCCGGTTCGCAGCCGGACAGCGACACCGTGAATCGACTCGCACGGGGCGCCGAAGCTCTCGAGGATCGCGTTCGCCCGGTCGGTGTCGGCTGGATCGGACGGCGTCACCTCGACGGTCGGCCGGGCGATCTCGGCCTTGAGCGCGGCCGGCGTTCCCTCGGCAACGATCCGGCCGTGGTCGATGATCCCGACCCGGTCGGCGAGCACGTCGGCCTCCTCCAGGTACTGCGTGGTCAGGAAGACCGTCACGCCCTCGTCCTTCGCGAGCCGCCTCACCTCCTCCCAGAGAGCCGTCCGGCTCTGGATGTCCAGGCCGGTAGTTGGCTCGTCGAGGAAGAGGATGCGCGGGCCGTGCACGAGCGCCAGCGCAAGGTCGAGCCGGCGCTTCATGCCGCCCGAGTAGCCGCGCACCTTGCGGTCGGCAGCGTCGTCGAGGCCGACGCGCTCGAGTAGCTCGTCGGCGCGCTGCCGGCGCACCGCGCGTGGCAATGCCTGCAGCGTCGCCTGGAGGCGCAGATGCTCTCGGCCGGTGAGCAACGGGTCGAGCGCGGCCTCCTGGAGCGCAGCGCCGATCACCTTGCGCACCTCGGGCCCCTGCTTCGCGACGTCGAAGCCCCCAACCCGCGCCGTCCCGGCCGTCGGCGGCAGGAGCGTCGTCAGCATCAGCACGGTGGTCGACTTGCCGGCGCCGTTCGGGCCGAGGAAGCCGAAGATCTCGCCCGGCTCGACCCCGAGGTCGATCCCGTCGACAGCCCGCGGCCCCTTCTTGAACTCCCGCACGAGGCCCTCAGCCTCGATCGCATGGCCGCTCATCGACCCAGTCTACGAACACACTCTGGGCCGACGGCGACGCGTGCGCCGCCCGAGTCTGCAGACGTCGCCCCCATCGCACCTCTAGTCGACTCTCTCGGGGCTATGCGCCTCCGAACCGTCTCAGCTCGCGCTCGATGTCGTCCTCGGTGATCGGCCGATGCAGGCTTCCGGGCCAGCGGCCGAAGGCTTTCCAGACGTCGATCGCGAGCACGAAGCCCCAGATCAACGAGACCCACGCGGGCCACGGCATGACGCCGTCGGTCGAGCGGTCGGTCAGCGCCCAGATCAGCCAGAGGACGCCGTTGACCGTGACGTAGGCGATCACGTCCTCCATGCACTTGCGCTTCCGCTTGAGGCTGGCGATCGCCTCGTGGCGGGCGTTCATCTCCGCATCGTCTGCGACGACGGATGTTGCGGCACACGGCTCGAGCGGCTTCGTCTCACCCGGTGAGAACGTGGCACTCATCGCACCTCACCTCCAAGTCTTGGGCACCAGCAGATTCGCCCAGATCGAGAGGCGCCGCATCGGGGCGGGCGCTGAACGTCGCTGCCACGATCTACGGACCAATGGGCTCCCCGGAAGCGTCGACCAGCCTCGCCACTAGACTCCCGTCGATGCTGGGCAGCCTCTGGAATCGACTGGTACGAGGTCGCCGCGACGCGGCGATCGACCGCGAGGTCGAGAAGGACACGATGAGCCCGGAGGAGCGCCACTTCGCGGAGGAGAGCGTCGAGGACATGCAGGCGGACGAGTTCACCGGCGAGCACCTGGGAGGGATCAGTCCGGAGCGGCTGCTCGATGTCGGCGAGCCGCCGCCGGCCCAGGACGAGCCGCCGCAGGGTTGACTCGAGCGTCCCGGCGGAGCGAGCGCAGCGCCGGGCTGAGCGACTGGCCGCCGCGGAGCACCGGCTCGTAGAGGTCACCGTGGCGCTCGACGCGCTCGAGCGCGACCGCCATCGAGAAGTCGCGCGGGCGGATGTCCTCGGTCAGCTCCTCCCAGCGAAGCGGCGTCGAGACCGGTGCGCCAGGCTTCGGGCGGACCGAGTACACGGACGCGATCGTCTTGCCGTGGCCGTTCTGGCGGTGGTCGACGAGGACGCCTGTACGTTTGCGCTTCAGCCACTGGGTGGTCACCTCGCCGGGGTGCAAAGCCTCGAGATGGCGGGCGAGCAACTCCGAAAACTCGTAGGTCTCGTCGAAGCCAGAGCGGCGCGCGATCGGGACCAGCACGTGGATGCCGTCGGCGCCGCTCGTCTTCGCGTACGAGCGCAGGTCGAGCTCCTCGAGAGCCGAGCGGATGCGGTGGGCGACGCGAACGGCGAGCGCGAAACCGGCGGGATCGTCGGGCGGGTCGAGGTCGAACAGAACGTAATCGGGGCGGTCGGGCCGATCGATGCGCGAGTACCAGGCGTTCATGTCGATGCAGTGCATCTGCACCATCCAGAGCAGCGCCTCGGGCGAGTTGACGAGCGGGAAGTCCACGAGCCGCGTCCCGCCCTCGCGCGGCCAGGTCTGGAACTGCCGCGTCGGGATCCATGAAGGGATGCCCTTCGGCGCCTGCTTCTGGAAGAAGCTCCCTCCTGAAAGGCCTTCGCGCCAGCGCTTCATCGTGAACGGCCGGTCGCGGAGGTGGGGCAGAATCGCGGGCGCAACGAGCTCGTAATAGCGGAAGAGGTCGCCCTTTGTGATCCCGTCGTCCGGGAAAAGGACCCGGTCCGGGCTCGAGAGCTTCACCTCGTGATCGGACACCTCTAGATAATCCCGCAAAGTGATCCTGGAAAACGGCGTCATCCGTACCCTGGATCCGCACGTTCCGACGCAGCGTGCGCTCGCGATCGCAGGCGAGTGGCTCGCAGGCGGCGTCGGCGTTCACGAGACGGCGCTCGCCTCGCCCGATGTCGTCGATCTCCGGGGCCGTGTCGTTTTGCCGGGCTTCAACGATGCGCACGTTCACTTCCCGTCGTGGGCACTCGCGCAGCAGCACGTGAACCTCGACGGGTGTTCGTCGCTCGACGAGGCACTCGGCCGGATCCGACACGCGGAGCGCGCTCCGGGGACGGTGCTGCGCGGCCACGGTTGGCGCAGCGGAGACTGGGGCGACACCGAGCCGACGAAGGAGCGTCTCGACGAGGTGGCGCGCGACGTACCCGCGGCGATGACGGCGAAGGATCATCACTCACTCTGGCTGAACTCCGCGGCACTCGCACTGGCCGACGGCGATCTCGAGGTCGAGGGCGGTGTCGTCGAACGAGACGTGCGCGGCGAGCCGACCGGCGTGCTGCGCGAGCAGGCCGCCTGGCGCTTCCAGTCACGGCACCTCGCGGCCTCCGCTGACGAGTACGTCGAGGCGATGCGAAGGGGGCTGAAGATCGCAAACGCGCGCGGAGTGACGGCGGTTCACGACAAGGACGGTGGGCTCGGCGCGCCCGGTCTCTGGCAACGGCTCGAAGCGGACGGGGCGCTGTCGTTACGCGTATGGCAGTCCGTACCGCATGACCAGCTCGAGCAGCTTCGCGCGCTCGGGATCCGCTCCGGCTTCGGCAGCGGCCTGTTGCGGATCGGATACCTGAAGGTCTTCCTGGACGGGACGCTCGGCTCGCAGACGGCATGGATGCTGGACGGCTCCGGCGTGCAGATCACGACCGGGGACGAACTGGAGGAGATCGTGCGCGGTGCCGCCGAGGCGGGGTTTCCGGTCGCGGTGCACGCAATCGGCGACCGCGCGAACCGCGAGGCACTCGACGCGTTCGAACGCACCCGCGAGATCTGGCGACCACTCGGGCTGCGCCAGCGGATCGAGCACGCTCAGCTGCTCGACGCGGATGATCTACCGCGCTTCGCGGAGCTCGGCGTGGCGGCATCGGTGCAGTTCTCACACGCTCCGTCGGACCGCGACCTCGCCGACCGGTTCTGGGCCGGCAAGACAGGCGGTGCCTACGCCTACCGCTCGCTCCGCAACTCGGGCGCGGTCGTCGCTAACGGCTCGGACGCGCCGATCGAGGAGCTTGACCCACTCGCGGGCGTTCGGGCCGGCGTCCGGCGAACGATCGACGACCGCGAGCCGTGGCACGCAGAAGAGGCGGTGACGGTCCAGCAGGCGTTCGAGGCCACCATCGTCGCTCCGGCCTGGCTGGCGGGCGAGGAGCGTCGGCGTGGCAAGCTCCTGCCTGGCTACGCAGCCGACCTCGTCGTGCTCGATCGCGACCCGTGGGAAGACCTCGACGCACAGGTCGTCGCCACGATGGTGGCGGGTCGGTGGGTGCACAACCCGCCGCCCTGGAACTAGGCACGACCGGCTCGAGCCCGCCTGAAGGGTCGCCGGTCGGGGCGAACGATCTCCGCACCCCCGCCCGGGTGGGGAGCCTTCCCGCCTCCCTCTGAGGGCAACGATACCGCTCCAGAGCGGGCACTACTGTGACGATTTTGGAACTCTTCGTGCCGGTCGCGGGCGCGACTCAGAGCGCGGCGAGCGTGCGGTAAAGCTCGCGCGCCGTCGCGATCCCACGCGGGACGTACTCGGCGACGAGCCGCTCGTTCGGCGAGTGAATCTGGGAGTCCGGGAGTCCGAAGCCGGTGATGATCGTCGGGATCCCCTTCCCTGCGAGCGCCGGCACGATCGGGAGCGTGCCGCCCGAGCGAATGAGCGCCGGACGCCGTCCGAGCGCCCGTTCGAAAGCGTCGAGGCCGAGCTGGATCGCTTTCGATCCCGGAGGGATGAGACCTGGCGGCGAGGACGACCAGAGCTCGACGTCGAGCTTGGCCGCGGCCGGCGCCGACTCGCGGAGCAGCTGCCCGAGCGCCGGCGCGATCTCCTCCACCCGCTGGCCCGGCGCGAGCCGGATCGAAAGGTTCGCGACCGCCTCGACCGGCAGCACCGTCTTCTGGAGGTGCGGCGAGCCGGACTCGATGCCGTTCACGTCGAGCGCCGGCTCGGCGAAAGTGCGGAGGTAGAACTCGTCGGCAGCTCGCGGATCGGCGGGCCGCGCGCCCTGGTCTGCCAGCTCGTCGGCGCCGGCGGGCAGCTCGCGCCAACCGGCAAGCTCCTCCTCGGTCGGAGGGACGATCCCTTGTCGCAGCGGCTCGGCGAGGCGCCCGTCTCGCGCGAGCAGGCTCGACAGCGTGTCAACGAGCGCATGGGCAGCATTCAGCGCGGCGCCGCCATAGATCCCCGAATGAAGATCGCGCGCGCCCGTCTGGAGCGTGACGTGGAAGTACGCGAGGCCACGCGTTGCGACGTTGAACGCGGGTACGTCGCGGCGGATCATGCCGCTGTCGAAGATGATCGCAGCGTCCGCGCCCTGGTCGTCGGCGACGAGGAAGTCGACGATCGAGTGCCCGCCTGTCTCCTCCTCGCCGTCACAGCAGAAGCGCACGTTTACGGGCAACTCGCCGGTCTGCGCCAACTCACGCGCGGCCGCGAGGAGCATGTAGAGCTGCCCCTTGTCGTCCACCGTCCCACGCCCGTAGAGGTACCCGTCCCGAATCTCGGGCTCGAAGGGCGGACTCTCCCAGAGCTCGAGCGGATCCGGCGGTTGCACGTCGAAGTGCCCATAACAGAGCACCGTCGGCGCCGCCCTACCGCCCGAGGCGCGCACCTCTCCGATCGCGAGCGGCTGCCCCTCCCAGTCGACCAGCTCGCAGTCGCCGCCCGAATCGCGAACGAAGTCACAGACCCACTCACCCGCCCGCGCCACGTCGGCGGCGTACGCGGAGTCCGCGCTGATCGAGGGAATGCGCAGGAACTCGGCGAGCTCATCGAACCATGCGTCGCTCACGAACGACCGACCCTAGCGTGTCGGGTGAGAGCACATGGCCGCGAGGGTGGGCTTCCCCCGGCCTCGCCAGGCAAATCGCTACGCGGAGACCGCCCTACCCGGCAAGGAAACGCCGCCGCGCGAAAGCGCGGCAAGTTTCTGTGCCGCGACTAAGCGACATCGCGAAGCTTCTGAGCCTCGGCGAGAGCTCGAAGCTTCTTCAGCGACTGATTCTCGATCTGACGGATCCGCTCGCGGGTGACGTTGAACGCGCGGCCGACCTCGTCGAGGGTGCACGGCGCCTCCCCGTTCAGGCCGTAGCGGAGCTCGAGGATGCGACGCTCGCGATCCGCGAGCATGTTCAGCACCCGCGACAGGGCCTCGTTGCGAAGTGTCCGGTCCGCGACATCGTCCGGCAGCGGCTCGGAGTCGTCCTCGATGAAGTGCCCGAACTCGGAGTCCTCATCGTCACCGACCGGCTTCTCGAGCGAGATGGGAGCCTGGGCCGTGCGCCGGATCTGCTCGACCTCTTCGACTTGCATCTCGAGCTCGTACGCGATCTCGCTGGAGGTCGGCTCGCGACCGCGCTCGGCGCGCAGCTTCCGCTCGGCGCGCAGGATCTTGTTCAGCTTCTCGACCACATGCACAGGCATCCGGATCGTCCGGCCTTTGTCGGCGAGGGCACGGGCCACCGCCTGTCGGATCCACCAGGTGGCGTACGTCGAGAACTTGAAGCCCTTGCGGTAGTCGAACTTCTCGGCGGCCCGGACGAGCCCGATCGTGCCCTCCTGGATCAGGTCGAGGAAGGGCAGGCCCTGGTTGCGATAGCGCTTGGCGATCGAGACGACGAGGCGGAGGTTCGCTTCGACCATCTCCTGCTTCGCGCGGTGATCGCCGCGCTCGATCCGCTTCGCCAGCTCGACCTCCTGCGCCGCAGTCAGCAAGTTGACCTTGCCGATGTCCTTGAGGAAGAGCTGGAGCGAGTCGGCGCTGACCTCGAAGGTGACGGCTACGGCTTCCTCTTCGTCGACCGGGAGCTCCTCGATGGAGTCGAAACCGGCGTGCGGCTCGCGGTCGTCGCCTTCGCGAACGTCCTCGCGAATGTGCTCGTGGAGCTGCGGATCGCCGTCCAAGACGACAGGCGCACCCTGGTCCTCACCCACGACGCCCTCCCCGGTTGCGGCGCCCGCCTCCCGAGCGCGCCGGGAACTGTCGCACCAGGATCGGACGGACGCCATAGGCCGACCGGCTCATTTGGTCGACGAGCCGGTCCCACCCGCATTCACACTCTTGAGGAACTGCGCGGCGCCGCGGCCGAGCTCTGTCTTGGGGCCGAGCGCGACTGCCTTACGGAACTGCGCGATCGCAGGATCCCTCTGTCCCGTCCATGCGAGGAGCAACCCGAGGTAGTAGCGCACCGACTGACTGCGCGGAAACTTCCGCGTGAGGGGCCCGAGGCGCGAGAAGGATGCGGTGAGGTTGTCCTTGTCGAAGCGGGCGACCGCAGCCGCGACCTGCGCCTCGTCGTTGCTCGGCATTTGCCTGGCGGCCCGCTCGAAGACGCGCTGGGCCGAGTGCTGGCGCCCCTCCTGCTGGAAGCGGAAGCCGCGCGCGAGCAGCGGGCTCGGTCCGATCGGCCGGAAGGCCGGGTAGCCGACCAGGTACTCGGGGTGAAGCACACTGTCGGCGCGCTCCTCCCACGGCGTGTCGCGCCCTACCTTCTTGGTCGCTCGCAGGACGTCCTCGGCGTCGTTCGGGTACCCCGCCCAGAGGAGCGCAATCCCGCGGTAGAGCTGCACGACGGGATCGCGCGGATATTCGTGACCGAGGCCCTCCATCGTGTCGATGCTGCCCTTCGGCCAGTCGCGGAAGGCGATGCGGATCGCGGCGGCCGCCGGGGTCGGCAGGTTCGAGCCGAGCGGCGGCTTGCCTGCCTGGGGCTTCGGCTGGACTGGCGTCTGCCGGGTGGCGAGCGTCACGCCGACGACGGTGCCCGCCGCGACGAGGGCCGAAGCGGCGACGACGAGGAAGATGCGCAGGCGCCCAGACAACTTCTCCCACGGTACCCGGTGTGCCCTCCGGAACCACTATCCTTTGTATAGCCATGCTCAGCTACAGGGAACTCCTCAAACGAACCAAGGACGAGATCACCGAGGTCGGCGCGAGCGAGGCGCGGGAGATGACCGACGCGCTCTTCGTCGACGTGCGCGAGCACGACGAGTGGGAAGAAGGCCACATTGCCGGTGCAGTGCACGTGCCGCGCGGCAATCTCGAGTCTCGCATCGAGGGAGTCGCCGGAGACCGGTCGGCCTCGCTCGTGCTCTACTGCGCGTCCGGCGCTCGCTCGGCGTTCGCGGCCAAGACGCTCGCGGAGCTCGGCTACGACAACGTCGTCTCGCTCGCGGGCGGATTCGCCGACTGGAAGCGCAACGGCTACGAGGTCCAGCTCCCGAGGATGCTCACGCCGGACAAACGGGCGCGCTACTCGCGCCACGTGGCGATTCCGGAGATCGGCGAGGAGGGCCAGCTCAAGCTTCTCGACTCGCGAGTCCTCCTGCTCGGCGCGGGCGGGCTCGGCTCGCCGGCCTCGCTCTACCTGGCCGCGGCCGGCGTCGGGCACATCGGGATCATCGACGCGGACATCGTCGACGAGTCGAACCTGCAGCGCCAGATCGCGCATTCGCTGAACACGCTCGGCACGCCGAAGGTCGACAGCGCGAAGCAGGCGATCGAAGCGCTCAATCCGGACGTCGAGGTGACCACCTACCGGGAGCGGCTCTCCTCGGAGAACATCGAGCGCATCCTCGCCGACAACTGGCAGATCATCGTCGACGGCACCGACAACTTCCCGACGCGCTACCTCGTGAACGACGCGTCCGTCTGGCACGGGATCCCGGTCGTGCACGGCTCGATCTACCGCTTCGAGGGCCAGGTGACGGTGTTCAAGCCGGGCGACGGGCCCTGCTACCGGTGTCTCTACCCCGCTCCGCCGCCGCCAGAGCTCGCGCCGTCGTGCGCCGAGGGCGGCGTCCTCGGCGTGCTGCCGGGCATCGTCGGGACACTGCAGACGAACGAAGCACTCAAGCTCGCGCTCGAGATCGGCGACCCGCTGGTCGGCCGGCTCCTCCTCTTCGACGCGCTCGCGACGGACTTCCACGAGGTGCGGATCAAGCGCAACCCCGAGTGTCCGGTCTGCGGCGAGCACCCGACGATCACGGAGTACATCGACTACGTCGAGTTCTGCACGCGGTGAGTGTCGTAAGAGTTCCGCCCGTCCTGCGTGAGGAAGCCGGAGGCGCACGGGAGGTGGAGGCATCGGGCGCAACCGTCCGTGAGTTGCTTGAGGATCTCACCGCGCGCATGCCTGCGCTCGGCGACCGGATCTACGACGGCAGCGAGATTCGCTCCTACGTGAACGTCTACGTCGACGGGGAGGATGTGCGGACGCGCGGCGGTCTGGACGCACCCGTGGGCGAGGGCGCGACGGTCGTCCTCCTGCCCGCGATGGCGGGCGGGAATGATCCGGGTCGCTAGCTCGCTGCTCGACCTGATCGGGAACACGCCGCTCGTCGAGCTCCAGCACCTCTCGCCCACCGGCGTCCGCATCTACGCCAAGCTCGAAGGCCAGAACCCGACCGGATCGATCAAGGACCGGATCGCGCTCGCGATGGTCGACGCCGCCGACCTGGAGCCGGGCCAGGAGCTGCTCGAGCCGACGAGCGGCAACACGGGCATCTCGCTCGCACTCGTCGCAAAGCTCCGGGGCCACAAGCTGACGTGCGTGATGCCGGCGAACGCGACGCCGGAGCGGCGCCTGCTGCTCGAGCTGTACGGCGCGACGATCGTGGACTCGCCTCCCGACGAGGGCTCGAACGGTGCAGTCAAGCTCGCGCAGGAGATCGCCGCGGGCGACGATCGGTACGTCATGCTCTTCCAGTACGCGAACGAGGCGAACCCGCGCGCCCACTACGAGGGCACCGGCGCCGAGATCGTGCGCGACCTGCCGCGCGTCGATGCGCTGGTCGCGGGCCTTGGCACCGGCGGCACGCTGATGGGCACGGGCGCGCGGCTTCGCGAGGCGAACCCCGACGTCGTCGTCGCCGCCGCCGAACCGCTTCCGGGCGACCCGGTGATGGGGCTACGCTCGCTCGAGGACGGCTACGTGCCGCCCATCCTCGATGTCTCGAAGCTCGACCGGAAGCTGCTCGTCTCGAACGCGGAGTCGGTCGCGGCAGTCCACGCGCTGCTCGAGCGCGAGGGGATCCTCGCGGGCGTCTCGGCGGGCGCGGTGGTGCACGTCGCGCGGCGCATCGCCGAGGAGATGCCGGAGGGCTCAACGGTCGTCTGCATCCTCGCCGACGGCGGCTGGAAGTACCTCTCAGCGGATTTCTGGCGCGCCATCGACGTCGAGCGGTCGATGGAGACGACGTTCTGGTGGTGATCCCCGCGGAGATCCGCGCCGAGCTCCGCGCCCACGCGGCGGAGGAGGCGCCGAACGAGTGCTGCGGGGTGATCGTCCTGTCGAACGGCGTCGCCGAGCGCTACATCCGCGGCCGCAACCGCCTCGCCTCGCCCTATCGCTACGAGCTCGACATCGACCCCGAGGTGTGGTTCCTCGAGGACGAGGGCTACGAGCTGGCCGTCTTCCACTCCCATCCGGAGACGGAGCCGCGCCCGTCGCGTACCGACCGCGAGCTGTCCGGCCTCTGGGCCGGCAAGACGTTCCTGATCTACGGCCTGAAGCTCGACGAGCTCCGCGCCTGGCGAATCACGCGCGACGCCGTCGACGAGCTGCCGCTCTAGCTCAGAGTCCTCGGCACCGCGAACTCCGCTGAGCGCAGGAGCGCGTCGAGCGTCCGCGCCTGGCCGAGCGCGTCGGCACGGCCGAGCAGCGGCGTGGCGTCGCCGCGTACCGCCGCCGCGAAGTTCTCCAGCTCCAGCCGGTACGGATCGATGTCCTCCGCCGCATGCTCCTCGCCGTTCAGGAAGACGCGCGCCTCGGAGGCGTGCCACGGATCGGTGGCGCGCAGCTCGCCCTTCGAGCCGAGTGCGGCCAGGCCGCGGTGCTCGCCGCCGAAGCCGCAGTGGAAGGTGGCGAGCACCTCGCCGAAGCGCAGCACGCCCGCAAAGCCCTCGTCGACGCCACCGCGACCCGTCGCCTGCTCGGCGTAGACGCGGTCGGGCTCGCATCCGGCGAGCAGCCGCGCGGCGCTCACGCAGTAGCAGCCGACATCGAGGAGCGAGCCACCGCCGAGGTCGCGGACGAGGCGCACGTCCTCCTCCCAGTCGAGCGCGAACGAGAACGTCGCGGTGATCGCCCGCAGCTCGCCGATCTCCGGCAGCAGCTCGACCATCAGCGCGGTCTGCCGGCTATGGCGCCACATGTAGGCCTCCATCAAGACGAGCCCGCGCCGCGCCGCGTCGTCCCATGCCTGCTCGACCTGCTCGGGCCGCCTGGAGTGGGGCTTCTCGCAAAGTACGTGCTTGCCCGCGGCGAGCGCGCGCATCGTCCACTCATGGTGGAGGGCATTCGGCAGCGCTATGTAGACGGCGTCGAGGTCATGGTCGGCCAGCAGCTCCTCGTACGAGCCGTGCGCGCGCGCCAGCCCGTGCTCCCCGGCGTAGGCTTCGGCCCGCGCGAGGTCGCGCGAGCCGACCGCCTCGAAGGTGTACGGGGCGCCGTCGTAGCGCTGGGCGAGCAGCTTGCGGTTGATCCCGGCCGTCGTCAGCAGACCGATGCGGACTACCCCCACGACGACTCCGTCATCGGCCGCAGGGCGACCTCGAGTAGCCGGAAGCGTCGCGGGCGCTCGAGCGTGAACACGACCACCTCGGCCACATCGTCCGCGGTCATCATCCCCGGTAGCACGTCCGGCGTCCGGCCGCGACCCTCCTCGAGCGCGAAGTCGGTCGCGACGCCGCCCGGGCAAACGTTCGTGCAACGGATCCCCTGCTCGCGCAGCTCGTGGTCGAGCGCGCGCGTGAAGCCGACCTGACCGAACTTGGAGGCGCAGTAGACCGCCTCGAGCGGCAGGCCGCGACGCCCGGCCTCGGAGGCGAGAGTGATCACGTCTCCCTCGCGGCCGAGCATGTGCGGCAGCGCCGCACGCACCGCGTACACGGTTCCCTTCAGGTTCACGTCGATCATCTCGTCCAGGTGCTCCTGCGAGAGGTCGAGGAACGGGCCGTAGGCGCCCACGCCCGCGTTCGCGACCAGGATGTCGATCCCGCCGAACTGCATGGCGGTCTCGTCGCAGAGCCGCGCGAGGGCGGCCGGATCGCGCACGTCGCAGGGCTCCGCGACGACGCCGTCGAGCCCGAGGTCGTCGCCGCTTCGTGAGCCCAGGCCGAGCCTGACGCCTCTGTCGTGCAGCAGGCCCGCAACCGCGGCGCCGATCCCGCGGCTCGCGCCCGTGATCACAGCTGTCTTTCCATCGAGAGTCATGCGTCCTCCAAGTGTCTCAGGGCCGGATAGAGAGCGCGGAAGCGTTGGTAGCCGCGGGCGTAAGCCTCAACCCATGCCGGCTCTGGCTCGATCCGCTCGCTGACTCGGACGCAACGGGCCACAGCGTCGGCGGTGTCCGTGAAGACCCCCGAGCGCACGCCCGCGAGCAGCGCCGCGCCGAACGCCGAGCCGGCGTCGGTCGAGGTGCGCTCGAGCGGCAGGTCGAACACCGACGCGACGATCCGCGTCCAGAGCTCGCTGCGCGCACCTCCGCCCGCAACGCGGCCGACTTCGGGCCGCACGCCGAGCTCGCGCAGCAGCTCCAGCGAGTCGCGCAGGCCGTAGGCGACGCACTCCATCACCGCGCGCGCAAGCGCACCCCGGTCGTGCCGCAGCGACAGACCCGTGAAGGCGCCGCGGGCGTGCGGATCGGCGTGCGGAGTCCGCTCGCCGGCGAGATATGGCGCGAAGAGCAGCCCCTCGGTCCCCGGCGGCCACGCGGCTGCCTCGGCGTCGAGCGTCCGGAGCTCGGTGCCGAGCACGCCTCGCAGCCACGAGAGCGACCCGGCGGCGGAGAGCATCACGCCCATCGCGTGCCAGGTCCCCGGCACCGCGTGGCAGAACACGTGCACCCGCGCCTCGCGGTCAGGCTCGTAGGCGGGCAGCACCGCGAAGACCACGCCGGAGGTGCCGAGCACGACCGAGACCGGCCCCGGACGGTCGATCCCGGCGCCGAGCGCGGCCGCGGCCTGGTCGCCGGCGCCCGCGATCTCGGTCGACTCGTACGCCGCCGGCAACCACTCGATCGGAATCTCGAGCGCGGCGCACACCTCCTCCGACCAGCGTCTGTGACCGACGTCGAAGAGCAGCGTCCCCGACGCGTCGGCCACGTCGATCGCGTGCTCACCGGTGAGCCGAAAGCGGACGTAGTCCTTCGGCAGCAGCACGTGCCGGATCCGTGCGTAGACCTCCGACTCGTGGCGCCGCAGCCAGAGGAGCTTCGGAGCCGTGAAGCCGGCGAGGGCACGGTTGCCGGTCAAGGCGATCAGCCGCTCGAGCCCGATGCGCGCCTCGATCGCGGCGCACTCCTCGCCCGTGCGGCCGTCGTTCCAGAGGATCGCCGGTCGCAGCACGGCGCCGGCGCCGTCGAGCACGACGAGGCCGTGCATCTGGCCCGACAGCCCGATCGGCCCCTCCGGCAGACGTGCCAGCACCGCCTCGGCCGCACGCCACCAGCGCTCCGGCTCCTGCTCGGCCCATCCCGGGTGCGGCGTGGACAGCTCGTAGTGCTCCTCGACGCTCGCGAGCAGCTCTCCGTCGTGGGAGATCGCGACGCCCTTGGCGCCACTCGTGCCGATGTCGATCCCGATCAGCGCGTCGGTCACGGCTCGATCCGCGCCAGCTCGACGAGGTTCCCGAACGGGTCGCGACAGGTGAATCGCGGGCGCCCGATCAGCTCGGTGCCGTCGCGCGTCTCGACACCGGCGTCCTCGAGGCGTCGGCGGAGCCCGACCAGGTCGTCCACGGCGAGGCAGAAGTGCGGCGTGTCCGCCGGCGGCTCGTCGAGGATCATCAGGTGCAGCTCGAGGTCGCCGCCCACCCGGTACCAGACGAAGCGCGACGGGTCGAGCTTCGGCAGCACGTCCCGCTCCTCGAGGCCGAGCAGCCCGCCGTAGAAGGCACGGGCACGCTCGGCGCCACCGCGGCGGAATCGGGATCGAGACGTGCTGGAGCCTCAAGCTCCCAGCGCCGCGTAGACCAGCTCGTACGCGCGGACGGCGTCCTTGCGGCCTGCGCCTCGCGCAGCGCCGGCGCCGTCGATCTTCGCCGCGATCGCGTCGATGAAGCGCCACTGAAGCACCGACCGGCGGACGGCCTCGATCGCGTCCTCCGTGTACGGGTAGAGGTCGAAGCCGAGGCGCTCGCCGCCGTCGCCGTAGCCGGCGCGGCGCAGCTCGATCGCGAGCTCGATGGTCTCCATGAACGCCGTGGCGCCGACCATGTTGTCGTCGTCGAACGTGCCCCAGCCCGAGTTCGCGTGCTGATGGCCAAGCAGGCCCTCGGCGCCGAGGAGCGCCGCGTACTCGGCGAGGTTCTCGCCGTTCATGATCAGGTGCTGCCAGTCCATGTTGACCTTGACGTTGTCGAGGCCGCGGGCGCGCAGCGTGTGGATCACGTGCAGCGTCATGCCCACGTTCCGCATCAGGATCTTCATCGCCGGCTCGGAGTTCTTGTGCTCGAGGAAGATCGTGACGCCGCGCTCGGCCGCGCGCTCCGCGGCGGCGCCGATCCCGTCGATGAAGCGGCCCACGACTCGGCGTACGGCGTCTGGAACGGGTAGTTGTAGCCCTCGATCCCGGGCCAGATGATGAAGTGCGCGCCGAGCTCGCCGGCGAAGTCGACGGCGTCGAGCGTGATGCCGCGAGCGCGTCGTCGCGCACCGCGTCGTCGGGCGAGCTGAGGCCGCCCTTGCCGAAGCGCGGGTCGAGGTGGAGCCCGCTGCACAGGCAGTAGATGTCGTGCTCGCCGAGCGCCTCACGCACCTCGTCGAGGTTCGTCGGGGGAGAGCTCGTCCGGGTAGTGGAACTCGTAGCCGTCGATCAGCTCGCCGAGCCCGCCGACGGCACGGCGGACCTTGTCGGCGCATCGTCTCGTCGAGCCCACTGCGGCTGGTAGCCGGCGGGCACGAAGCGCGTGACCATCGGCCCGAGCGCCCAGATTCCGAGGCTGGTCTTCATCGGTAGTCGATCCTTTCTCTTTCTCCCGCTCTCGGACGAGCGCAGGATCGCGTCGCAGACCTCCGCGGCGCGGTAGCCGTCCTCGAAGCTCGCGGCATGCGGGGCGACCGTGCCGTCGCCGGCGATCGCCCGCACGAGGTGCGCGTACTCGAGGGTGAACGTGTCGCCCCAGCCGAGCCCGTGGCCCGGAGGCCACCAGTCGCCGGTGACGCGCTCGATGCGGTACGGGCCGCCGTCGGAGACGAGCAGCTCGTCGAAGCGCTCGAGGTCGTAGGCGATCGAGCCGGCGGAGCCGTTGAGCTCGAAGGTGTTCTGGTTGACGCGGCCGACGGGCGAGCCGCGACGCCTCGAGCGTCCCGATCGCGCCGTCGGCGAACTCGATCGTGGCGACGAACGCGTCGTCGACCTCGCGGCCCTCGACGTACGTCCGCACGGTCGCGGAGACGGTCTCGATCTCGCCGGCCAGGTAGCGCGCCAGGTCGACGATGTGGGCGCCGAGGTCGCCGATCGCGCCGGTTCCCGCCTGGGCGCGGTCGAAGCGCCAGACGTCGGTCGGCGCGTCCCAGCCCCACGACTGGAGGTAGCGCGCGCGGAAGTGGACGAGGTCGCCGAGCATCGCCGCTCTCGACCAGCTCGCGCGCGCGGCGGATCGCCGGCACGAAGCGGTAGTTGAAGCCGCACAGGTGGACGACGCCGGCATCCGCCGCGGCGCGCCACATCGCGTGCGACTCGGCGGCGTCGAGCGCGAGCGGCTTCTCGCAGAGCACGTGCTTGCCGGCGCGCGCGGCGGCGATCGTCGGCGAGGCGTGCAGCGCGTTCGGCCCGGTGTTCACGAAGAGCTGGACGCGGTCGTCGTCGACCTGCTCGAGCCAGTCGGTGACGACCTCGTCCCAGCCGTAGCGGGCGGCGACCGCGGCGGCGGCGTCGCGGTCGCGCCCGCAGATCGAGACGAGCTGCGGGGCGACCGGCGCGTCGAGCTCCTTCAAGCCGATCGTCGGTCGACCTGGTCGTGCCAGTCGGTAACGGCCTCTCCCCAGCCGTAACGACGCCGCGACCTCCGTCGCGGCGTCGCGGTCGCGGCCGCAGATCGAGACGAGCTCCGGATGGAGCGGAGGATCGAGCTCGCGCAGAGCCGCGCAGGGCGCGCGAGTGCGCCTTGCCCATGAAGGCGTAGCCGAGCAGGGCGACGCCGAGCGTCGGAGCGCGTCACCGGCCCGACGCGGCGAGGCGCCGGCGCGAGATCGTGTCGAGCGTGACCGCGGCGAGCAGGATGACCCCGGTGACGATGTACTGCGTCGCCGAGCTGTAGCCGAGCAGGCTCATCCCGTTCGCGATCGAGGCGATGATCAGCGCGCCGAGCAGCGCGCTCTTCACCTCGCCGCGGCCGCCGAACAGGCTCGTGCCGCCGATGACCGCCGCCGCGATCGCGTCGAGCAGGATCGTGCCGCTGCCGGCGTTCAGGTCGACCGAGCTCAGGCGCGAGGCGAAGATGACGCCGCCGAGGCCGGCCATCGCGCCGGAGATGCCGAACACCCACCAGCGGATCACCCTCACGTTGATGCCGGCGCGGCGCGCGGCCTCGGCGTTGCCGCCGACGGCGTAGACGTGGCGGCCGAACGTCGTCCGCTTCGCCACCCACGTCAGGAAGACGAGCAGCACGATCACGAGCAGCCCGACGAACGGGAACCCGCGCGCCTTGTCGTTCAGCCACCAGACGACGAAGACGATCGCGCCGATCGACGACGCGCGAGCTTGATCGCGACGAGCGACGAGGTTGTCGGAGTGGATGCCGTGGCGCCGGCGGCTGACGACGCCGGAGAGCGTGCTGAAGGCGTAGAGGGCGATCAGGATCGACGGCCGCGATCCAGCCCGCCGTGTCGGAGAGGAAGTAGTTCGCGACGTTGAAGATCGTCTGGTCCTGGATCACGATCACGCCGGTCACGCCGATCAGCTTCTGGATCACGCCCTGCAGGGCGAGCAGGAAGGCGAGCGTGACGATGAACGACGGCACGCCGACGAAGGCGACGAACGAGCCCTCGAGGAGCCCGATCGCCCGCGCACGCGAGCGACCGCGACGAGGATCGCGATCCAGCCGGGGATCGACGGTCCAGTTGCCGCCGATCTGGAGCTCCGCCACGACGACGCCGGCGATGCCGCTGACGAAGCCGATCGAGAGGTCGATCTCCCCGAGCAGCAGCACGAAGACGACGCCCATCGCGATCATCGTCGTCCCCGCCATCTGCGACGATCAGGTTGCTCATGTTCCCGGCGGTGAGGAAGTTGTCGTTCTTCGTCTGGAAGAAGACCGTGATCAGGAGCAGCCCGACGATGATCGGGAGGCTGCCCACGTCGCCGGCGCGGACGCCGTCCAACCAGCGGCCGACGTGCGCGCCGATGCTGTTCTCGTCGACCACCGACCTCCGCGGCGGGGGGCGCGGAGACCTCGGTCGTCATGCCTGCGACCTCCGTCGCAGTCGACGGGCTCGCCCGTTCCGGGAGACGCCGGCGACCTTCGTCGGCACACCGGCGGTGATCGCGTGGACGACCTCCTGCTGGGTCGTCTTCTCACGCTCGTAGACGGCGACTGCGCGACCGAGGCGCAGCACCGTGATCCGGTCGCGACCTCGAAGATGTCGTGCAGGTTGTGCGAGATGATCACGACCGCGAGCCCCTGCGTCGCGAGGCGCTTCACGAGCTCGAGCACCTGCCGGGTCTGCGCGACGCCGAGCGCGGCCGTCGGCTCGTCGAGGATCACGAGGCGCGAGTTCCACATCACGGCGCGCGCGACCGCCACCGACTGGCGCTGGCCGCCCGAGAGGCTCGCCACCTTCTGCCGCGTCGAGCGGATGGTGGTGACGGCGAGGCCCTTCATCGTCTCGGCCGTCTTCGCCTCCATCTCGGTCTCCCGGAGCCGCCCGATCACGTCGTGGGCCTCGCGGCCGAGGTACATGTTCTGGACGACGTCGAGGTTGTCGCAGAGCGCGAGGTCCTGGTAGACGACCTCGATCCCGAGCCCGGCCGCGTCCTTCGGCCCGTGGATCGAGACCTTCTCCCCGTCGAAGAAGACCTCGCCCTCGTCGGTACGGATGGATGCCGGCGACGCACTTGATCAGCGTCGACTTGCCGGCGCCGTTGTCGCCGACGAGCGCCATCACCTCGCCCGAGCGCGACCTCGAAGTCGACGTCGGTCAGGGCCTGGACCGAGCCGAAGCTCTTCGAGATCCCCTTCATCAGCGAGTGTTGGCGTGTCGGTCATGGCGGCGTAGCTCTCTCAAGAAGTGGGCGGGGCGCCACGCGAAGTGACGCCCCGCCCCGTTTCGTCGATCTGCCTAGCAGTACTGCGCGTACTCGCCGATGCAGACGTCGCTCTTCTTGAGGTAGTGGTCGGTCAGGACGACGGTCCAGTTGTTCTTGGTCAGCGCGACCGGGGTCGCGAGCACCGACGGCACGTTGCGGACGCCGTTGTTCGTGGTCTTGCCCTTCGTGTTGATCGGCTTGCCCTTGAGGACGCCGTCGGCGACGGTGGCGGCCGCGGCGGCCTCCGTCGCTGATCGCCTTGTAGACGGTCATGCACTGCCAGCCGGAGATGATGTTCTGGATCCCCTGCGCAGTCGCATCCTGGCCGGTGACCGGGATCGGCTTGAGGCCGGCCGACTTGAGCGCCGAGATCGCCGCGTTGCCGAGGCCGTCGTTGGCCGCGAGCGACGCGCTCGATCTTGTTGTTCGTCTTGGTCAGCATGCCCTGGAAGATCGTCAGCGCCTTCTGGTTGTCCCACTGCGGCACCGACTGGTTCGGGCCCTTGATCGCGGTGCCGTTCTTGTACGACGGTTCTCGAGGACGCCGTTGTAGCCCTGCGCGAACAGCTTCGCGTTGTTGTCGGTCGGCGCGCCGTTCAGCTCGGCGATGACCGGCTTGTTCTTGATCGCACCGCTCGTCGTTCAGGCAGTTGATCAGGCCCTGGCCCTGGAGCTGGCCGACCTTGACGTTGTCGAACGACACGTAGTACGACGACAGGCCCTTCAGCGTCAGGCGGTCGTAGTCGATCGACTGCGCGCCCTTCGACTTGGCGAGCTTCTCGATCGCCGCGCCGGAGCCGGAGTCGAGGTTGACGAGCAGGATGACCTTCGCGCCGTTCGTCAGGCACTGCTGCGCCTGGTTGAGCTGCGTCGAGGCACTGCCCTCGGCGTTGACGATGCTGTAGCTGTCGCCGAGCGCCTTGAACGCCGCGGCGAGGCGCGGACGATCCTGCGTCTCCCAGCGGACGGACGACTTGCTGTCCGGCAGCAGCACGCAGATGTCGGCGGTTGCACTCGCCTTCTTGGTGCTCGCACTCGTCGCCGCGACGACTGCAGAGGCGGCCACCGCGACGACGAGAATCGCCAGCGCGGTGCGGGGGAACTTGCTCACTATCGTTTCCTCCTTGTGGTTATGTTCCTGAGCACGATTGCTCCTGGGTACTGGACCGTTGAAACCCGGTGCTTGTTTGGGTGCAGCTGAACAATCTCTCATGCGGGGACGGGGGACCGGGCATCGCCGTGCAGCGCGGCGAGGCCGACCGAGCGCAGCCGCTCGGTGTCGCTGATGACGAGCGCCAGGGCGCCGAGCACCTCCGCTCGGTCGCCCAGCACTCCTGCTCTCACCTCGACGCTGCGCGACGCGCCGGGAAGCGCGTAGCGGTCGATCGCATCGCGGATCCCGTTGAGCAGCGGCTCGCCGGCCGGGCTCAGCTCGCCGCCCACGATGATCGCCTGCGGGTCGAGGCAGTTGATGAGGCCGGCCAGGACGCGACCGATCGCGCGGCCCACGTCGTAGACGACCCGGTTGGCCGCACGATCGCCCGCAGCGACGAGCTCGAGCACGCCGGCGACCGTCAGGTCCGGCGCCGTGCGCCGGCCGGAGCAGCGCCGAGCAGCGCGTCCGTCGAGGCGACGGTCTCGAGGCAGCCGCGGTTCCCGCAGCGGCAGACGGCGCCCTTCTCGGCGACGAAGCACGTGGCCGAGCTCGCCGGCGAAGCCGGTCGCACCGCGGTGCAGCCGACCGCCGAGGATGAGCCCGCTGCCGATCCCGGACGAGACCATGACGTAGATCACGTCGGTGAGGCCCGCGTCCGGCGCCCAGTCGACACCTCGGCGAGCGCACCGAGGTTCGCGTCGTTGTCGACCGCCACGTGGAGGTCGAGCCGTCGCGCGAGCTCGGCCGCCGCGTTCAGCCCCGCCCAGTCCGGCAGGATCACGGTGTGCCCGACGGTTCCGGACAGGTCGACCGGCCCGGACAGGCCCATGCCGACGCCGATCACGTCCTCACGGCCGAGGCCGGCCTCGTCGAGAACGACGTCGACGAGCTCGACAGCTGCGTCGAGCGCCGCCGCGGCCGACTGGTCGACGTCGAGCTCGAGCCCGCCGTTCGGCGAGCACCGACCGACGAGAGATCGGCGGCCGCAACCCGGAGGTGGCGTGTGCCCGAAATAGACCCCGAGCGCCGTGCCGGCGGACGGGTCCAGCCGCAGCAGGATCGGCGGCCGGCCTCTGCCGGCCGGCTCGGCGCCCGCGTCGCCGACGGATTGCTCGACCACGAGGCCCCGCTGCTGGAGGTCGCCGACGAGCGAGGTGATCGTCGTCCTCGACAGGCCGGTCAGTCGGGCGAGCTCGCTCCTGCTCGCCGTTCCCTGCTGTCGGAGGGCTTCGATCACCCGCGCTTGTTGCGCTCGCGCAAGTCCCTCGAGCGATCCCGTGCTCCCCACGGCGGCAACTTTCTCCCGTTTCGAGCAGCTTTGTCAAGATCCTGGCGAAATTCATGGGCTGTTCGGCGGTATTTCCGACAGGAACGCTCGCTTAACCGACAGTTCGGCTCGGGCTCTGACCGCGCTACGCGGCGCCAGCCTCCGGGCTTACGTCCGAGCGCGGCGCTTGCGCCGCCGCTGCGCAGGCTACGACTCGGTGTCGTCCGACGGCGCCTCGCCTGCCGGACGCCAGCCGAACGTGATCGTCAGCCGGACGATGCGTTGCCCCTCGACCGCGTCGACGTGGAACGCAATCCCGTCGTGTCCCACCTCGTCGCCGGGCTCGGCGGTGCGCCCCAGGGCGCCGAAGACGAAGCCCGCCACCGTGTGGTAGTCCTCGTCCGGCAGGCCGGCGTCGAACTGGTCGTTGAAGTCGTCGATCGTCATCGTGCCGTCGATGCGCACGGTGTCCTCGTCGACCCGCTCGACTGTCTCTTCGGGCTCGTCGAACTCGTCCGTGATCTCGCCGACGATCTCCTCGAGCAGGTCCTCGAGCGTGACGATGCCTTCCATCGTCCCGTACTCGTCGATCACGATCGCCATGTGCTGTTTCGTGCGCTTGAACTCGGTCAAGAGCGCAACCAGACCCTTCGTCTCGGGCACCATCGTCGCGGGCCGCAGCAGCTGCTCGAGGTTGACGGCGGCGATCCCCCGCTCGTGCATCGCCGCGATCAGGTCGCGGACGTGGAGGACGCCGACGATCTCGTCCAGTGATTCGCGGTAGACGGGGTAGCGGGTGTAGGGCGAGTCGAGCACCAACCGCAGCGCCTCCTCGGCTGGGAGCTCGATCGAGAGCGCGATCACGTCGGGCCGCGGCACCATCACGTCGGCGACGTCCTTGTCGGCAAAGTCGAAGACCTTGTCCACCATCTCCTGTTCGCCGCGCTCGATCTCGCCCTGCTCGGCTGACGTAGAGAGCAGCATCCGCAGCTCGACCTCGGAGTGCGCCGCGCTCTCGGCACCCGGTGCCTCCTGGCCGAGGGCGCCGAGCACGTACTCGGTCGACCTCTTCAGCAGCCAGATGAACGGCTTGAAGAGGATGAAGAAGCCGCGCACCGGCGTGGAGACGGCGAGCGCGATCCGCTCCGGGTGGCTGAGCGCGATCCCCTTCGGTACGAGCTCGCCGATCACGACGTGCAGGTACGTGATGATCAACAGCGCGAGGATCACTGCGAGCGCGGCTGCGAGCGGCGGCTCGAAGAGGTGTGCCAGCACCGGCTCGCCGAGCGCGCCGATCGCGAGCGAGGTGAGCGTGACGCCGAGCTGCATCGCCGCGATGAAGTTCGGCGGGTCGGAGGTGATGCGCAGCACGGCGCGCGCGCGGCGGTCTCCCTCGCGGTCGAGCTCGCGGATCCTGGTACGGCGCGAGGTGACGAGGCCGTACTCGGCTGCCACGAAGAACGCGTTCAGCACGATCAGCCCGGCGAGGGCCAGAAGCTCGAGCGTAAGGGTCACATGCTCGCGCCGCTCGCCGGCGCGCAGGTACTGGGCGGCAGGTCGTCGGCCAAGCGGCTGGCATCGTAGCGAACGGCCCGGGCGGCGCCTGTCGATACGAACATATGTTCTATGCTGCTCGGATGCGAGTGGAGTACCGCGAAGAGCCGTGCAAGGTCGCCCTCAACCGCGTGCGGGGGATGCCGTTTCGGTGGTCACTCAACCCTTACATGGGCTGCGTCCACCGCTGCACGTTCTGTTACGTCCGTGCCTTCGAGCTGCGGGCCGACCGGCCGGCCGATGCGCGCTACGGCACCTCTATTCGGGTCAAGATCAACGTGGCCGACGTGCTCCGCCGCGAGCTCGGGCGCCGGTCGTGGCAGCGCGAGGGCGTCGCGATCGGTGCGGCGACCGACCCGTACCAACCCGCCGAAGGTCGCTACCGGCTGACGAGAGCCTGCCTCGAGACGCTCGCGCGAGTGGCGAACCCGTTCTCGATCATCACCCGCGGCCCGCTGATCGTGCGTGACGTGGACGTGCTCGTCGAGAGCGCCAGGCGCGCGGACGTGTCGGTCACGTTCTCGGTGCCCACGCTCGACGAGGAGGTGTGGCGCCGCACCGAGCCCGGTACGGCGCCGCCGCGCCAGCGGCTGCGTGCGCTCTCGCGTCTCGTGGACGCGGGCGTACGCGCGTCGGTCGGGTTGGCGCCGATTCTGCCCGGGATCTCGGACGCACCGCAGCAACTCTCTGCTGTCGTGAGGGCCGCGCGCGACGCGGGCGCCTGCGGCGTCTGGGCGAGCCCGCTCCATCTGAAGCCCGGAACGCGGGAGCACTTCCTCGACTGCCTCGCCCGGGACTGGCCCGAACTGCTTCCCGAGTACGAGCGTCTCTACGGGCGCGGCTCATACCTCGTGAACGCCGAGGCTGCACCGATCCGGGCGCGAGTGCGGGCGCTCGCACGGGAGCACGCCGTCCGCGACCGCCGCCGCACGCGGGTCGCTCCTCGGCCGCTTCCCGAGCAACTCACACTCCTCCCGCCGTGACGCCGATCTCGGGGAGCGCCGATGCCGCACATACAATCGCCGCGCAGATGCCGGACGAGATCACGACACTCATCGTCGACGACCACGAGGTCGTTCGCGAGGGCCTCCGACTCTCCCTCTCGCGTGCGCCGCACATTCGTATTGTCGGAGAGGCATCCGACGGGGAGAGCGCCGTTCAACTCGTGCTTCGGCGGCGCCCTGCCGTCGTGATCATGGACGTGCGCATGCCCGGAATGGACGGCCTCGAGGCGACGCGCCTGCTCTCGGAGCAGGCGCCTGAAACGAAGGTGCTCATCTTCACGGCGTACTCGGAGCGGTCGCTCCTCAACCGCGGCTTCGAGTCGGGCGCCAAGGGCTACATCCTCAAGGAGTCGCCCCACGCGACGCTCGTACGCGCAATCGAGAAGGTCGCTGCAGGCGAGGGCTACGTCGACCCCGCGCTGATGCCGCAGTTCCTCGCGGGCCGCGACCACGGCGACCTGCTGACCGCCCGCGAGCGAGAGATCCTGACGCTCCTCGCCGACGGGCTCTCGAACGCCGACGTGGCCGACAAGCCTCTTCATCTCCCAGGAGACCGTGAAGAGCCACGTCCGCCACATCCTCACGAAGCTCGAAGCCGACACGCGGACGCACGCGGTCGCGATCGCTCTTCGCGAGGCGATCATCGATTGAACGAGAGCGAGCGGCTCGACCGGCTGATCACGGCCGAGCAGGACGAGCGCCGGCGGCTCGCCCTGTTCCTCCACGACGGGCCGGTCCAGGAGCTCGCGGGAATCGCGCTGATGGTCGACGGTGCGCTCTACTCGATTGCCAACGGCCGCCTCGACGAGGCCCGCGAGATCATCGGCGCCGCGCTCGATCGCCAGCGGGAGACGATCCGCCAGCTGCGGAACCTGTCGTTCGCACTCGAACCGGTCGTGCTCCGCGACCACGGTTTCGCTCCGGCTCTGCGCGCACTCGCCGACCAGACGAGCAGCACGTACGAGCTCGACGTGAAGCTCGACCTCGACGGCGCCGAGACGTTCGGGAAGACAGCGGAGGTCGCGCTCTACACGATCATCCGCGAGCTGATCGACCAGTCGGTCCGCCGTGGCCCGCCCACGCGGATCGAGATCACTCTCAGGCGCACCGACGACGGCGGGGTCGTTGCGATGGTCGTCGACGACGCAGAGCCGGAGCGGCGCCAGCGGACATTCGAGACGGTCGTCGAACGGGTGCGCCAGCTGCACGGCGAGCTCGAGGTGGTGCCGGCCCCGGGCTGCGGGACAGAGATTCGCGTCTCGTTGCCGGCCTACACCACCCAGCGCTAGAAGCGCGCGCCGCAAGACAAACCACTAGAAACACCCTTGGCTTACGGCCAGGCGGTCTTGCCCGCGGGCCTGATGTCCAGCGAACCGCCGGGGCGGCAGTCGGCCGACCAGTAGTTGTTGTAGGCCGAGGTCTTGTAGCCGGGATAGATGATGTCCCAATAGAAGACCGCGATCGCCTGGGCGTCGTCCGGCGCAGCCCCGAGTTGCTGAGCCACGAACGACATCCACTGCATGCCGTAGCAGTTCGCTTTCGCCTCGGAGTCGCGGTCGCCGCCGACCACGCCGTTCCCGAACCGCACACCCACCACTCCGCCGAGATGAATCGCCTCGTGCGCGAGGGTCAGGATCGCGTTCGAGTAGTTCCAGTAAGCGTCCCAGTAGGCGTCCGGCATCGCGCGTGCGATCAGCTTGTTCCCGAGGTAGCAGCGCGAAGGCGGTGACTTCACCTTCGTCATGACGATCGTCGGCACGCGCTTCGAGGCGCCCTGCACCACCTTCTGGACGTACACGGTGGACTTCTTCAGCCGCGTGACGACGCACTTCGTCGGCTTCGTCGCTGCGACGGCGAAGCGCTTCAGCGGCAGGCAGACCGTCTCCCCGGTCAGCTCGGCGAAGTTCGAGAGCGAGCGCAGCTCACCCGTGCGCCGGCTGAAGTCGACGCCGACATAGCCCAGCTCCGAGTCCGGATCGCCGCCGCGTTCCGTGACGAGCTTGCGCCAGTCGGTGGCGCCCTCGCAACGGATGGTCACGTCCTTCTTCGCGATCTGGCTCGCGATGGTCGACAGCAGGAGCTCGAGCTCTGACTCGTGGGTCGGGTTCGTCCACGGCAGGTCGGGCGAGTCGACGACCGGCGCCGTGTCCGCCGAGGCAGAAACAGTCGCCGCTGTAACGGTGAGACCGAGCACCGCGATCATCGCCAGGAAGACCCGCACATGCGGGTTGTATCGAACTCGAAGCGACCTGGGACCGCGCTCGCGGCTAGATCTGGACGTTGTGCTCGTGCGCGTAGGTGTCGACCAGCTTCTCGACCGTGTCGAGCCCGTCGTTGAACGCAGCGTTGATCTTCACGAACGGCTCCCACTTCTCGGGCAGCGCGTCCTCGGGGAAGATCGCCTCAACCGGGCACTCCGGCTCGCAGGCGCCGCAGTCGATGCACTCCTCGGGGTCGATCACGAGCACCCTGGCGGCGACATGGATGCAGTCGACGGGGCAAACGTCGACGCAGGAGAGATCCTTGATGTCGATGCACGGCTCGGCGATCACGTACGTCATTGCGACTCACTCTAGCGGTGTCAATAAGCCGTCGATCACCTCCCCCGAGCGCTCGAACAACGCCGATTTGACGATCACCTGGTCGAAGCCGGCGGCGTTCGCACGGCGCAGTCCCTCGGTGTCCTTGTGATTCGTGAAGCCGAGCAGCGGCACCTCCGGAAAGGTCTCGGCGACGTCGTCCGGATCGATGCGCGCGATATCCGCGATCACGAGATCGGGTGGATCGATTCCTTCTACCGTTACCAGGCGGTGGTCGGAGAGCAACGCCTCGAGCTTCCCGCGGAGGAAGAGATCGACCCCGACGAGCAGGATCGTCGCCATGGCAAGAAACGACGATAACACCGTCTCGGCCGAATACAAGCTGATTGATCGGGTCCGTCAATCAGCTAGAACGTGCCGAGCCCGACCTTCGCGAAGAGCTCGTCGAGCGCGAACCGCAGCCACCAGTCGCGGTGGAAGAAGAGCAGCAGGCCGAGGACGATCAGCGTCGTTCCCGACGCGATCTTGATCAGCTCGTAGTGCTGGCGTACCCAGCGGAACGCCCGCATCGCATGGGCGAACGCGACGCCCGCGAGAACGAACGCGGCGCCCAGTCCGAGCGAATATGCGAGGAGCAGGACGACACCGCGGGCAACATCGCCGCTCGAGCCGGCCAGAACGAGGATCGAGGCGAGCACAGTGCCGATGCACGGCGCCGCACAGACCGCAAACGCACCTCCGAGCAGCACCCCGGAGCCGCCGCGCTTGGCCCGCTGCAGCATCCCGGGGGCAACGTGCCCTCCGGCAACGGCAGCAGGCCGACGAACGCGAGCCCGATCACGATCAGCGCGAAGCCGGCGATCTGGGTCTGGGCCGTCTTCGGGACGACGGTGGCGACCGCCGCCGCACTCGCGCCCAGGACGACGAACACGAACGTGAACCCGGCGATGAAGGGCAGGCTCGCGACGACGACTCGGCGACTCGCTCCGCGCTCGCCGAGCCGGTCGACGTCGATCGATGAAACCGCTGAGAGGTACCCGGGCACGAGCGGCAACACGCACGGCGTGACGACAGAGATGAGCCCGGCGAGGAAGGCGACCGGGATCTTCTCGAACAGAGGTCGAAGCGGGCGAGCTCCTCGTCGACCCGCCGTTCGAGCTCCGGCGCCAGCGGCAGGCCCGTCGAGGAGACGACGACCGCTCCGTCGGGGCGTGCGATTGCGAGACCAGTACCAGGCGGCAGCGGCCGAGCACAGCGGCGCCGACAGCGATCCCGGCGAGCGGCAGCAGCCACGCGAGCAGGTCGAAGCCGTGCTTGCGCGGGACGCCGAGCACGCTCACGCCCATGTTGTTCCGGCGGCACGAGCTCGTTCACGATCTCGCTCTTGGTCGCCTCCTGCAGCGATCCGCAGGCGGATGAACGCCTTCATCTGTTGCGCGACCGGCGAGTCGGACTCGTCGAGCGTCGTGTGGCAGGTCGGACACACGAGCTCCGCTTCGAGTTCGCCCTGCGTCGGATGCTGCTCGTTCGCGCCCGCGACGGTCGGCGCGACGAGCGCGAGGACGAGCACGGCGAGGGTGGCTGCCGCTCCTCACGTCGCCGGCTCGCAGCTCGCCGACGACCGGAAGGCCTTGCGGATCCCCCAATTGAGCTGCTTCGTCGTTGCCGGTCCGATGATGTGCGGCGGCACGACACAGCCCTTCCGGTCGATGAAGAACGTCTCGGGGTAGCCCGTCACGCCGTAGCGTCCGACGAGCGAGCCGCCGTCGCTCACGATCGGATAGGTGATGTCGAACCGCTTGATGAACGCGAGCGCAGGGCCGCGCAAGTCCTGGACGTCGACGCCGACGAAGACCACACCCTTCTTCTCCCAGCTCTTCGCAGTCTTGGCGAGTGTGCGCGCCTCCTCGGTGCACGGCGCACAGTAGGACTGCCAGAAGTTGAGGACGCCCACCTTTCCGCGTAGCGACACGAGGCTAGACTGCCCGGGTATCGACACGCGGCCGCGTCCAGGTAGGCGCGACGACGACCTTGCCACGGTCGACCTCCCTCGCGACTTTGCCCGCCCTTCGTGTGGGCGAGATCCCAGACGAGCAGCCCGAGCAGCGCGAACACCACCGTGACCGCGCCGATCTGAGCCGCGCGCCGCATCAGACGATGAAGACCGTCGTACCGACGTCCACGTGCTCGAAGAGCCACTCGGCCTGGGGAATGAGCATCCGGATGCAGCCGTGCGACTCGCTGTAGCCGATGCTCTCCGGCTTCGGCGTCCCGTGGATCCCGACCCCCGGCGCGCTGAGACCCATCCAGCGCGTGCCGAGCGGGTTGCCGGGGCCTGGCGGCACCGGGCTCGCGCCTGCTGCCCACGGCGACGCAGGCGGATACCACCAGGGGTTCGTCCACTTGACGACGATGTCGAAGCGGCCGCGCGGGCGTCGGGTAGGCGGCCTGGCCGGTCGCGACCCTGAATGTCCGCCACGGCGTCGTACCCTTGAACAGCCGTGAGGACGTTCTCTCCCCGATTGATCACGATCACGGCCGAGGACGCGCTCGCGAGCGACCGCGGCTGGAGCTTCGACGTCGTGACGCGTACGGGCAGGCGGGTGTTCGCGGCGAGCGCACGCACGACGCGCTGCACGAGCTCACCCTGGTCCAGACGCCGTCCGAACGCCCGCGGGGCGATGTACGGCAGCCCGTCGCGAAGCGTCAGCCCGACCTTCGCGGGGCGCCGGTCGATGCGGTTCGCGAGCTTCTTCGCCCAGGCGCGAACGGCCGCGCCTTTGACGGCCACGACGAGCGGCAGTCTCGTGCCGGGCTTGGCCGAGCGTGCATGCCCGACGGCGCCGGTGACGTACGGCGTCGCGAGTCTGGCGGGGTCGACCCTGAGCCGCAGGCGGTCGACGACCACGGTGAGCGGCTTGTTGAACGCCTTCTGCACCACCTTCTCCGCGCGGGTCGGAGCCAAACGGCCAACGCGGACGCCCGCGATCCGGACGCTCGGGGGGAGCGTGAGGGTCTTGTGGGCCGCCGGAGAAGTCTTGCCGTGCGTCTTCGACGGCGCCTTCGTGGGCCTCGCAGTCGTGCCGCCGGTCGTCGCTGCCGGCCTCGCGCCAGGTGCCGAGGGTTCGGTCGAGGCGATGGAGGCGCCCGCGAACATCCCGGCTGCAGCGAGGCCGAGCGCGACGAACACAGCAAAAAACCCCGGCTCACGGCGGATTCAGTGTAGCCAGGACCCCGAAAGCGGTTGCCGGGTCGTCGCAGACCACCGCGTCGACGCCTGCCGCCACGACCCGCTCGACGAGCAACGGGTCGTTGACGGTCCAGGCGATCACCGCGGCACCCCGTGCGTGAGCCGTTCGCACGACGGCCTGCGACACGAGCGTGTGGTGCAACGACAGGGCGTTCGCGCCCGCCGTCGAGAGGAGGAGCGGGACGCGCACCGGCATCACGGCCCGCACCGCCGCCGCCGCTACGGTCGTGACGACTCGCGGCCAGTGCAGGCCCGAGGCGCCGTAGCGATCGCGCGGGTAGGAGATGGCCCGCGTAACGTCCGGCGCCGCGGCCCCGAGCCGGCGCAACGAGCTCGCCCATGTCGATGAGACGAACGCTCGCTCCTCGACTCCGTGCCGGCGCACAGCGGCCGCCACCTCGTCCTCGATCCCGGTCAGCTTGAGGTCGAGCTCGATGCCGATCGCTGTACCCGCGCAGGAACGCGAGCGCGTCGTCGAGGTGAACCGGATGTTCGGGCCGCTCGCGCTCGGAGTGACCGAGCAGAAGGCCAGCGCCGACATCGAACTCGACCACGTCCGCGCCGGCTTCGACAGCCGCCGCGAGCGCCTCGAGCGTGTTCTCCGGCGCGACCGCCGGCTGCGCCGCGATGGCCGATCACGAGCGGGCGTCCGCCCGCAGCTCGACGAAGGTTCATGTCAGACGCAGAACGACGTCGGCGCGGCCGCCCACGCCCGCGCTGTCAGATCCCGAAGGTCGTCTGGATCTCGTGCCAGGCGGTCAGCGAGAGGAAGACCGTGAGGAACGTGAGCACGGCGAGCACGACCCAGAAGCGCGCGTTCGAGCTGCGAGCGGCGTTCGCGCGCGCGCTCCGCGCGCGGCGTCGCGCGCGCTCGCGGCGGTAAGCGTGCTCTACCGCAGCCGGGTCGAGGGAAGGGGCGTCGTTGTCCAGCGCCGAGTGACGCGTCGCAGGTTGAGCCATGCGGGGAGTGTAAAGCGCACCCGGCATCGGCTGCACGCCCCAGTGGAGGCGCGACGCTCCGAACGAGGCCGAAAACGCGGCCGCCCGGCTCTTCCCGCGCCCTCCGCATCGACGCGCGCTGCGACCCCCGCGGACGGTTCAACTTGGTCTGACCGGCCGAAGGCCCATACTTCGCACGGTGGGAACACCTGATTTCTTCCTCGAGCCGACCGAGCCGGAGCCACCGCCCCGCGCGCGTGCCGGAATCGAAGGCATCTGGGGTTCCGGGGACCGGATCGTCTGGCTCGCCGCGCTGATCCTCTCGCTGTCGACGTTCATGGGCTGGTACACCGGATCCGGCGTCGGCGTGAAGCTGGCGGTGATCGGCTGGAACACCGGCGTGCTCGGAAAGCTCGTCTTCTTCATCGGCCTCGCCACGCTCGCGATCGTGATGCTGCGTGAGTCGGGGGTCGAGCTGCCGGCATCCACGCCGGAGAGCCTCGTCATCCTCGCGCTCGGTGCGATCGCGACGGTGTTCGTCCTGATCCGCGTGATCTCGATCCCCGACGACGTGCTGCCCGCGGACGGGCGCGGGATCGGCATCTGGATCAGTCTTCTGGCGGCGGTCGGCGTGATCGTCGGCGGGCTTCTGCGAGCCGTGGACGAGCTCTGAGCACGACCGGGCCGACGACGATCCCCCACGCAGCACCGGCGACCACGTCGAGCGGGAAGTGCACACCGACGTATGAACGCGACCACGCGATCAGCGCCGCGAGCACGTAGAGCCACACGCGCAGCCGCGGTACGAATGCCGCGCACTTCGCGCACGCGAAGCTCGTCGCCGCGTGTCCGGACGGGAACGAACTTGTGTGCGGCCGTGACACGAGCGTGTCGACATCCGGGCGCAAGCGCGAGGTTGCGCCTTCAGGGCGTCCGTCGTCAGCGACGCCGCGACCTGGGCCGTAAGCGTCCACACGAACACGTCGGGTCGCCGACGAAGGAATGCCAGCACGACCGCGATGGCGAGCCAGACGGCGCCGAACGCGCCCGCGTACGTCAGGCCCTGCGCGATCGGGTCGAGGAGGCCGACGCGGTGGGCGACGACCCAGCCGTCGAGTGGCGATCCCAGCTCAGCAAGCGATGGCTCCCTACTCGGAGCTCTCAGCGGGGTCGGCTCCGCCCTCGAGCGCCAGCTCGTGCTTGAGGCGAACGAGGTCGCGCCGCCGGTAGCGCCGGTGCTCTCCTGGGGTGTAGAAGGCAGGGAGTCGGCCCTGCTCGGTCAGGGCGCGGATGGCGGCCGGCGGGATGCCGAGGTACTCCGCCGCCTGCGCGGGACGCAGCCAGTCCGACTCGCCAGCGGGCAGGCGCTCGGAGGCCGGAGGTTGATCGCCGCTCATCTGCCTGTCCCGTCGAGGCTTCTCACGCGACCGCCGACCGTGCCTCAGGGCCCGGAGGTCGTCACCGTGATCGTCGTCCGGGCGGCCGGCGAGAGCGGAAGCGGGTCGAGCGTGCGCACGAGCGTCTGGGTGTCTCCGTTCTGGGCGTTGTCGTCGAGCGCCTGGCCGAGACCGACACCTGCCGCGAAGATCACCGCCCCTGCGACCGCGAGGATGACCGCACGTCCCATCGTCACGGCGTGTAGTCGGAGGCGCCGCGGGCATACAGCTGAAAGGCCGCGTCGGTGACCGTGGTTGTGTCGGGCGGCGGAGTCTCGTCGGCCCGGACTTCATAGAGCACCCCCCGGGCCCACTCGACCGCGCCATCGTAGGCGTCGGCAAGCTCCTCGAGCGTGAATGTCTGCCCGACCCGGCGGCGCAATTCGGCCACGATCAACTCGATCCCGGCTGCGAGCCGGTCAGAGCCCGAGGAGTCTGCTCGATTCCGCTCGACCCGCCGGCGCCCGTCTTCCCAGTGGTGGCGGGCGAGTTCGACGTCCACGACGTGCCGATCATAGAGACGTGCAGCAGGCATCTTGAGGCCAGAGCGGCGCGGCCTCCGCGAGGATGCGAGCGCCGAGCTCGTAGCCCGGGCGCGCGAGCGCGAACGCGGCGTGCGCGTGAAGACACTTCAGACTGCCCGCGCGGCTCGCACCTGCGATGCCGACGGGCAGTTCCGGGCGGAGTCGGCGCTGGTCGGCATGGGCCTGCTCGAGACTCGCCCGCAGAGCCGCGTCCTGTTGCGCGGCGCTCGTCCAGCGGGCGACGCCGCCGGCCGCCTCGAGTCGCGAGATCTGCGTGACGAGGTGCGGACAGGTGAGCCAGAACTGGGTCGGAAACGGCGTTCCGCCGGCATCGAAGGGCGCTTGCTCGGCAACCGCCGGCCGGCCGAACGGGCAGCGCACGGCCACGCGCCGGAACGCACGCGGCGCCCGCCCGAGCTGCCGTTCGACGATCGCGATGTCGTCCATCCTGGCGAGGCTAGTTCTTCTTGCGCCAGGCGGAGATGCCCCTGACGATGTACAGCCGCTCGCCGGGCTTGACAAGGCCGAGTCGCCGCGCCTCACGGACGAGCGCGTCGCCCTGCCCGACCGTGGCGATTCGCTGTTCGAGCTGATGCTTCTGCTGCTGCAGCTTCGCAACCTCGGTTTCGCGCCGGCTGAGAACGCTGCGCGTGTGCAGGTACGAGTGAAGCGGCTTCCAGTAGAAGAGCCCAACGAGGACGATCCCGCCGAGGGCGAGCAGGCGAGTCGGGCGCAGCCGCATGGGCCGACGTTTCGCGCTGGGCCGCACTGCTCCTGCCGCAGGCGGCTGACGGTGCGCAGGTTCTGTGCGCTAAGCGACGTCGACCTTGATCACGTTCGTCGAGCCGGAGAGGTTGACCGCGGTGCCGGCGATCAGAACGACGAGGTCGCCCGACTCGATGACGCCGGAGTCGCGCGCGGTTTCGATCGTGCGCGTCCAGAGGTCCTCGACGTCGACGGTCGAGGGCATCGCGAGCGGCAGCACGCCCCACTCGAGCGCCATCTGCTGGACCGCTTGCTGGTGATGCGAAAGGCCGATCATCGGCCGGCGCGGCCGCAGCCTCGCGATCTCGGACGCCGTCCGGCCTGTCGCCGTTGCAGCGAGGATCGCCTTGGCGTCGAGCGCCTCGGCAAGGTCGGTTGCCGCGTTCGACATCGCGCGACGGACGTCCGTCCCGCCGGCCGCCTCGGGCATCTCGTGGCGGTAGCTCATCGACGGCTCGACCGCCCGCGCGATGCTGTCCATCGTCCGCACCGCCTCGACGGGGAAGGCGCCGACCGCCGTCTCGGCCGAGAGCATCACGGCCGAGGTGCCGTCGAGAATCGCGTTCGCGACGTCGCTCGCCTCGGCCCGGGTCGGCTCGGCGTGCTCGACCATCGACTCGAGCATCTGAGTGGCGGTGATCACCGGCTTACCCGCCTCGAGGCTCCTGAGGATGATCCGCTTCTGCAGCAGCGGCACGGTCGCGGCGCCGATCTCGACGCCGAGGTCGCCGCGGGCGACCATCAGACCGTCCGCCTCGGCGAGGACGTCGTCGAGCACGTCTACGGCCTCGGCCTTCTCGATCTTCGCGATCACGCGAGCCGTCGAGCCGCGCTGCTTGATGATCGCCTGCAACTCGCGCACGTCGGCCGCGGTACGAACGAACGAGAGCGCCACGTAGTCGACGCCGAGCCCCAGCATGAAATCGAGGTCGACGAGATCCTTTTCCGTCAGCGACGGAATCGGGATCGACACGCCGGGGAGGTTGACGCCCTTGTTCGATTTCACCCACCCCCCGACGAGGACGGTGCAGCGGGCGCGGCCCCCAACCATGGCCTCGACGCGTAGCCGCACGAGGCCGTCGTCGATCAGCACGTCCTTTCCCGGCTCGAGTACATCGCCGACGACCGCCGGGGCGATCGGCAGGTCGCCGTCGCGGGCGGCTTCCTCGCCGACGACCGTCACCTCGTCGCCCGGGATCAGGCAGCGCGGCTCCGAGAGGTCGCCGACGCGGAGCTTCGGGCCCTGCAGGTCGGCGATCAGCGCGAGCGGCCGGCCAAGCTCCTCCTGCACCGCGCGGACGATCCTGGCGCTCGCCGCATGGTCGGCGTGCGTCCCGTGTGAGAAGTTGAGTCGCGCTGCGTCCATGCCGGCCTCCATGAGTGCGCGAACCTTGTCGTGGGTCGCCGTCGCGGGGCCGATGGTCGCCACGATCTTCGTCCTCCGAATCTCGAGCGCCATGAGCCTCAGCCTACCGCCGTCCCGAGCGGGCGAGCTATGGACAAGGGGGTCGCGCTCCGTGCGATTCTGAGAGGTCTCCCAGACCTCGGAGACGCCGTCAAGGAACAGCTCAACGACGCGCGCGCGGGAACGCAGCCCAGCCGCGGTAGACGGCGCGCGCGCCGAGCTCCTCCTCGATCCGCAGCAGCTGGTTGTACTTCGCGACGCGGTCCGAGCGAGTCGGGGCGCCCGTCTTGATCTGACCCGCGTTCGTGGCGACGGCCAGGTCGGCGATCGTCGTGTCCTCCGTCTCACCCGAGCGGTGCGACACGACCGCCGTGTAGCCCGAGCCCTGGGCGATCCGGATCGCCTCGAGCGTCTCCGTGAGCGTGCCGATCTGGTTCACCTTGACGAGGATCGAGTTGCCGACGCCCTCGTCGATGCCGCGGCGCAGCCGCTCGGGGTTCGTGACGAAGAGGTCGTCGCCGACGAGCTGCACACGGTCGCCGAGCTCGCGGGTCAGCGCTCGCCATGCGTCCCAGTCGTCCTCCGCAGCGCCGTCCTCGATCGACACGATCGGATAGCGCTCGACGAGGCCGGCCCAGAAGCCCGGCAGATCCTGCGACGAGAGCTCGCGCCGTTCGAAACGGTAGAGCCCGTCGCGGTACACCTCTGTCGTCGCGGGGTCGAGCGCGATCGCGACGCGGTCGAGGTGCCCGGCGCGGCTCGGCCGCCTCGAGAATCGCCTCGATCGCGGCCTCGCTCGACGGCAGGTCGGGCGCGAAGCCGCCCTCGTCGCCGATCGCCGTCGAAAGCCCGCGCTCGTGCAGAACCGAGCGCAGTGCGTGGTAGACCTCCGAGCCGATCTGCAGCGCCTCGGCGAACGACGCCGCGCCCGCCGGCACCAGCATGAACTCCTGGAGGTCGATCGAGTTGGCCGCGTGCAGGCCGCCGTTGATCACGTTCATCATCGGCACCGGCAGCGTGCGGGCCTCGTCGCCGCCGAGGTGCCGGTAGAGCGAGACGCCCTCCTCGGCCGCGCAGGCCTTGGCCGCCGCGAGCGAGACGCCGAGGATCGCGTTCGCGCCGAGGCGGCCCTTGTTCGGCGTGCCGTCGAGCTCGATCAACGCGCCGTCGAGACCCTCCTGGTCGTGCGCGTCGAAGCCCGTCAATCGCGGCGGCGATCTCGCCGTTCACGTTCGCGACCGCACGTGTCACGCCCTTGCCGCCCCATGCAGTCCCGCCGTCTCGCAGCTCGACTGCCTCGTGGACACCGGTCGAGGCCCCCGAGGGAACCGCCGCGCGGCCGAGCGCGCCCGACTCGAGCAGGACGTCCACCTCGACCGTCGGATTGCCTCGCGAGTCGAGCACCGAACGGCCGTGAATCTCGGTGATCCTGCTCATCGCAGAGCCTCCTTCGCCAGCTCGTAGTAGCGGTCCTGACCGGCGAGGTCGAGCGTCCGCCAGTCCACGCCGTCGTCGGCCGCGAGCGCCTGGGCCTGCTCGACGCGATCGACGAAGCGGTGCGTCGTCCGCCGCAGCGCAAGCTCGGGGTCGACGTTCAAGCGGCGCGCGGCGTTCACCGTCGCGAAGAGCAGGTCGCCAAGCTCGTCGACGATCCGTGGGGCTGGCTCGCTCTCGGGCCGCGGGCCCCCCGTCCGGCGAGCTCGTCCTTGAGCTCGGCGAGCTCCTCCTCGAGCTTGGCGAGCGGTCCCGCGAGATCCGGCCAGTCGAAGCCGACCGCCGCCGCCCGGCGCTGCACCTTTCCCGCAAGCAGCAGCGCCGGCAGCGTCTCGGGCACGTGGTGGAAGACGCCGTCGCGCTCCTCCTGCTCGACCTTGAGCCGCTCCCAGTTCTCGCGCACGCGCCCGGCTGTTTCGCGCTTCGACGTCGCCGAAGACGTGCGGGTGGCGTGCGACGAGCTTGGCGTGGATCGCCGCGCGCGACCGTCTCGAGGTCGCCGGCGCCGCGCTCCGAGAGAAGCAGGGCCAGGAAGTACGACTGGAAGAGCAGGTCGCCGAGCTCGTCGAGCAGCTTCGCGTCGTCGCCGGCGAGTGCCGCGTCGGCGACCTCGTAGGCCTCCTCGACGGTGTGCGGGACGATCGTGCGCTCGGTCTGCTCGCGGTCCCAGGGACATTCGCGGCGCAGGCGCTCGGTGAGCTCCTGAAGCTCGACGCAGCGCGTCCGACGAGCGCCACTACGGAGTCGTGCCGGTCGCGGTGCTCGACGTGTACTGCGCGCACGGATCAGGGTTCGGCGTGTAACCGACCTGGTACGAGATCTTCGCCGCCGTCGCAAAGCGTCTTCGCGAGATTGCTGGCCCAGTCGGTCATCGCCTGGTTCTTGTCCTCGCCGAGGAGCTGCTGGCGGATCGATTCCGCCACGTCCTTCTCGGTGGTCTGCTTGACCGGCGAGAGACGGCCTTGATCACGAACCAGCCGTACTCGGGCGTGTTCACCGGCTTGCCGAGCTCGCCGGTCTTGAGCGCGAATGCCACCTTGTCGAAGTTCGGCACCAGCTGGCCCTTCTTGGCGGTCAACTTGCCGCCGCTGTTCTTGCTGGTCTCGTCCTGTGAGTACTTCTTCGCGAGCGCGGCGAAGTCGGCGCCGCCCTTCAGCTGGGTGTAGATCTGCTGGGCGAGCTGCGCCTTGTCCTTGCCGACGAGGATGTACTGCACGCTCGCGCGACGCCGGGTACTGCGCGCGGTTGGCGACGAAGTACTTGTGGACATCGTCGTTCGGTGACCTTGACGTCCTGCGTGACCTTGGTCGCGAGCTGCTCGGAGATCAGCAGTCCCTTGATCAGGTGCCGCGCTTCCGCGTCGGTCAGGCCCTCCTTCTTCAGCTCGTCCCGGTACTTCGCGTCGCTCCCTTCGAAGAACTGCTTCTTGATGCTGGCGATCCGCTTGTCGATCTGCTTGTCGCTCACCTCGATCCCCAGCTTCTTCTGCCTCCAGCTCGCGCGCGGCCCCTGGACGAGCAGCCAGATCGCCTGCGCCTTCATTGTCTCGTACTCCGTCGTGCCCTCCTTCGGGAAGGTCTGACCCTGCGCCGGTCAGGCTCGCCTTCGCCCGGCTGAGCTCATCCTGGAACCGAGTCTTCGACAGGTGAATCGAACCGACTGTCGCGACGTCGTCCCCGCTCAGCTCGTCCGGGCTGCCGCCGCCCCCGCCGCAGCCGGCGACGAACGCCACGACGCAGTACCAACAGTGCGAGAAAACAAGCGTTCAGACGACGATTCATAAGGAATGCGCTCATAAGGATGCGCAAGAAGTCAGGCCGCTTGGCGCGCGGCCAGCATAGCATCGACCAATCTCAGCGCCCCCGCGAGCTCGTCGGTGCGCAGCGTCACCTCACGCTTGGCCGACGTGAAGACCGCGGTGTCAACTCGCTCGCGCAGCTCTCGCAGCTCGCTCGAGCCGAGCACGACGGGCCCGACCGACGCGCGCCCGCCGCGGAAGACGAGGTAGTCGGCGCCAAGGCGCGCGAGCTTCAGCTTTGCCTCCTGGATCGAGAACAGGTTCTCGACCGGCTCGGGAAGCGGCCCGTAGCGATCCTCGGTCGACGCCTGGAGCTCGCGCAGATCGTCCTCGTCCTCGACGAGCGCGAGCCGGCGGTGCAGGTCGATCTTGAGCGCCTCCGAGGCGATGAACGCCGCCGGGACGTAGGCATCGACGCGCGCGTCCACGCGCACCGGCCTCGCTGCGAGCCGGCGCTGGCCGGTGAGCTCGGCGACGACCTCGTGCAGCATCTCGACGTAGAGCTCGAATCCGAGCGCGGCGACGTGCCCGGTCTGCTCGGCCCCGAGCAGGTCGCCTGCGCCACGAATCTCGAGGTCGCGCATGGCGATCGCGAAGCCGGCGCCGAGCTCGGTGTGGTCGGCGAGGGTCGAGAGCCGCGCGCGAGCCTCGGGCGTCAGCTCGGTCGCGTCCGGATAGAAGAGGTATGCGTGCGCCGGGAGATCGCGGCGGCCCACCCGGCCGCGGATCTGGTAGAGCTGGGCCAGGCCGAGCTGGTCGGCGCGTTCGACGATCAGCGTGTTCGCTTCGGGGATGTCGAGCCCCGACTCGATGATCGTGGTCGAGACGAGCACGTCGGCGTCGCCCGCCAGAAACGCCAGCATCTTGTCCTCGAGCTCATGCTCTCGCATCTGCCCGTGCGCGACGAGCACGCGCGCGCCCGGCAAGAGCTGCCGTACCTTCTCGGCCGCCTCGTCGATCGTGTCCACGCGGTTGTGGAGGTAGAACGCCTGGCCCTCGCGGGCAAGCTCGCGCTCGAGCGCCGCCTTCACGAGCTCGTCGTCGTACTCGCCGACGTGGGTGCGAATCGGCCGGCGGCCCTCGGGCGGCGTCTCGATCACCGAGATGTCGCGGAGGCCGGCGAGCGACATGTGCAGCGTGCGCGGGATCGGTGTGGCAGACAGCGCGAGCACGTCGACCTCCAGCCGGAGCTGACGCAGCAGCTCCTTCTGCGCGACGCCGAACCGCTGCTCCTCGTCCACGATCACGAGCCCGAGGTCCTTCGAGATCACGTCGCGTGAGAGCACACGATGCGTCCCGATCAGCACGTCGACCTTGCCTTCACCGTAGTCGGCGAGCACGCGTTTCACCTCGGCCGGCTTGCGAAAGCGCGAGACCATCTCGACCCGCACGGGGAAGTCTCGGTACCGCTCGCGAAAGGTGTTCCAGTGCTGCTGCGCGAGCACCGTCGTCGGCACGAGCATCAGCACCTGCTTGCCGGCGACCGCGACGGTGAACGCTGCGCGCAGCGCTACCTCCGTCTTGCCGAAGCCGACGTCGCCGCAGATGAGCCTGTCCATCGGGTGCGGAGCTTCGAGGTCCTCCTTGACCGCCTCGATCGCGCGCGCCTGGTCTTCTGTCTCGCGGTACGGGAACTCCGCCTCGAGCCGCTCGACCCACTCCTGCTCGACGTCGTAGGCGACACCCGGTTGCGTCTGGCGCTGTGCGTAGAGCTGGAGCAGCTCACCGGCCATGTCGCGCAGGTGCTCCCGCGCACGGTTCTTCAGGTTGTCCCACGCCTTGCCGCCGAGCTTGGAGAGCTTGGGCGCGCCCGAGTCGGCGCCGATGTAGCGCGACACCTTGCCGATCTGCTCGTGCGGGACGAACACGCGGTCGTCGCCGCGGAAGCCGAGCAGCAGGTAGTCGCGGACGACGCTCGCGACCTCCTTCGTCTCGAACCCGAGCAGCTGTGCGATCCCGTGGTCCTCGTGGACGACGTAGTCCCCGGTGCGCAGGTCAGAGAAGCTGCGCGAGCGCCCGGCCGATCGGGGCCGTCGCACGGGGCGCACGGCGGCGGAAGACCTGCGTGTCCGGCAGCAGCGCCACGCCGAGGTCGCGCCAGACAAACCCTCGCCGTGCGGGCGCAACCGCAAACGAGAGACCGCTCGGCTCCTCGCCCGGCCGGAGCATGGCCGGCTCGACGCGCCGCAGCAGGTGCCGCTGCCGCTCGGCCTCGCCTCGATGGGCGAACGCGACGATGACGTCGAGGCCGCGGCCGAGCAGCCCGTTCAGCTCGTTTTCGGCCTCCGCGAGACCGCGGGCGGTGAGCGCCGGCCGTTGCGCGTCGAACGAGAACGGCTGCCCCTGGGGAAGCGTGTCGAGCTCCGTCGCGCCCTCGAGCGACAGTTCGGCCAATCCTTCCTCCGTCCAGACCTCTCGCACCTCGTCGGGCCGCCAGACGAGGTCGGGCGGCCGGTCGAGCGGCAGGACGAGGTCGTGTGGGACGACCGACGGCGCGGGGCGTGCATCCTCGTCGTCGGGCAGCATCGCCTCGACGAGCTCGCCGCGCCGCTCGGCCGCGGCGTAGATCGTCGCCCCCTCCACCTCCCGCAGCGCGCGCTGGGTGAAGGGCGAGAAGGCGCGGATGCCCTCGATCTCGTCGCCGAAGAGCTCGATCCGCAGCGGCTCCCGACCGGTGGTCGGGAAGACGTCGACGAGCCCGCCGCGGACGGCGAAGTGGCCGCGCTCCTCGACCCGTTCGACGCGTTCGTAGCCGGCGAGCGCGAACGCCTCGGCGAGCGCGTCGATCCCGGGCTCCTCGCCACGGGCGATGCTGATCGGGCTGGGACGCGCCCCGGACGGAGGCATCGGCTCGGCCAGCGCGCGCGCCGACGAGCAGACGAGCCCGCCGCGCGCGAGCACATCGAGTGCCCGCGCCCTCTCACCGACCAGGTGCGGCGGAGGCTCGAGGCCGGACTCCCAGCGAACACCGCGTGAGGGGAAGAGCGCGACGCTCTCGTCGCCGAGGAACCAGCCGGCCGCCTCGGCGGCGTCACGGGCATCGGCGTCGTCGGGCAGCAGCACACAGAGCGCGCGGCCGAGCTCCTCGTGCAGGGCCGCGAGAAGGAGCGGCAACGCCGGCTCTGACACACGAGCCCGCGTGGGCAATGCCGCCGCGAACGCGCGCAGGCGTTCGTCGCCGCGAAGACGGCCGACCAGGGTGTGGAGCAGCGGACGGTCCAAGACGAAGGCCCGGAACCAGCGGTTCCGGGGAGGGTAATCGTACTCGAGGCCTTCTGCCGGCTCTCGGCGTCAGTTGAACCGACGCTGCGCTGCGTCGAGCCCAGCCGTGTCGAGCGTCTCGACGGCCTCGGTGGCCCGGGCGACGATCCCCGCCGGATCGTCGTGCGGCTCGAAGTCGCCGAGAACGTAGTCGGCGAGCGGCCGCGGGTCTTCCCTCCCGGGCCGGCCGATGCCAACGCGGAGCCGCAGGAACTCCGGCGTCCCAAGGTGCTGTGCGATCGACCGCAGGCCATTGTGGCCTGCGAACCCGCCGCCGCGGCGCGCCTGGAGGCGGCCGGTGTCGAGGTCGCTCTCGTCGTGCACGACGAGGATCGCGTCGGGCTCGAGCTTGTAGAAGCCGGCGGCCGCCTGCACCGAGCGGCCGGACTCGTTCATGTACGTCTCCGGCTTCAGAAGACCTACCCGGTGATCGTCGATGCGGACGTCGGCGAGCCGGCCGGAGAACTTCGCCCGCCACGAGCCGTCATGCCTGCGCGCGAGCTCGTCGACGACCATGAAGCCGACGTTGTGGCGGTTACGCTCGTACTCTCGTCCCGGGTTGCCGAGGCCGACGACCAGCAGGTCGAGCGACGAGGCACGTTCACCCCGGCGCCACGGCAGGCGCATGGCTCAGCCCTCGTCGGTGTCTTCGCCGCCCGAGGCGGGCTCGCCGGTCTCGGCTTCCGCAGCCGGCTCCTCGCCCTCGGCCGGCTCCTCGCCCTCGGCGAGCTCCTCGACCTCGGGCTCCTCCTCGCGCATCGGCGTCGTGACGCTTGCGAGCACGACCTCCTCGGGGTCGTCGAGCAGCGTGACCCCGGCGGGAACGGCGATCTCGGACAGCCGGATCGAGTCCCCGATGCGCAGCTCCGAGACGTCGACCTCGATGTGCTGCGGCACCTCGAGGGGCAGCGCCTCGATGTTGACCTCATTCGTCACCTGCGTCAGCACGCCACCCTCCTTGGTACCCGCCGCCTCTCCGATCAGCGTGACCACGACCGCGGTCTGGATAGGCTGGTCGAGGCGGACCTCCTGGAGGTCGATGTGCGTGATCGTGCCTCGGACCTTGTCGCGCTGGTAGTCCTTGAGGATCGCCGAATGCTCGCTTCCACTGTCGACTGCAACATCGAGGACGACGTGGCTGCCGGCCGAGGTCGTCAGCGCAGCACGCAACTCGCGCTCGCCGACCGCGATCGCAACCGGGCTCGAGCGGCCGTAGAGAACTCCCGGAACGAGGCCCTGCTTCCGCAGGCGCCGCGATTCGGAGGATCCAAGGATGTTGCGCTCGGAAACCTCGAGCTTGACGCGCTCTCCAGCCACGGCGCGCCAGTCTAGCGGGAAACGCTCTGGCCGGAAACGCGGTGCGGGCGGCCTCCGCCACCCGCACCGGGACTTCCACTGGGATTCAGAGACTTGGCGAGGGAGATCGGGATCGCCACCCGGTTTCCGTTACTTCGGATGCGTCGAGGCGTAGACGAACGCCGCGACATTCTGAAGCTGCGTCTTGCCCAGGAACTTGTACGAGATCATCGGGCTCGGGTACTTCGCCGATGCCTTGCCGCCGTTCGTGACCTGCGCAAGGATTCTCGCGTACGTCCGCGCCGGCTTGAGCTTGTCGAGGTTCGGGCCGATCGTGCCTCTCCCGCCTCCCGCCTTGAGCGTGTGGCAGGTGGTGCAGTTGGCGACGAAGACCACTTTGCCCTTCTTGGCGTCGCCGGGGTTCGTCGCCGCGAGCGCCGGTACCGCCACCCCCACGGCAAGCGCCGCGCTGGCAAGGCCGATGCCCGCGCGGCGTACAACTCTTATTCGAAGCATTCCATCCTCCCGTTCAACAGGATCACGACACTCATTCGACTATACGGGAAGGTCGGATCGCCTCCCAGCATCCTCTAAAGGACGCGTCTACGGCTTCTTGGTCGTGGCGTAGATGAATGCCGCGACGTCCTGGATCTGCGTCTTGGTCAGGCTGGCCTTGAAGGGCTGCATGACACCTTTGCCATTCGTGACGCGGAGGATAGTCAGTTTGTAGCCCGGCTTCTTCTGGTCGAGGTTCGGGCCGATGGTGCCTCTCCCCCCGCCCGCCTTGAACGTGTGACAGGTAGTGCAGTTGGCGACGAACACGACCTTGCCCTTCTTCGGGTTGCCGACCGGGGTCGTCGCCGCAAGCGCAGGTACCGCCACCGCCACGGCAAGCGTCGCGCTGGCAAGTCCGATGCCCGCGCGACGGAGAACTCTCATTCGAAGCATTCCATCCTCCCGTTTACAGGATCACGACTTCCCCTCGACTATACGCATGGCACAGCGGTTCGACAATGAAGATTTTTGTCGTCGATAGTAAGGATTTTCCGTGCGCAACACTCCCATCTGGATGCGAGCGACGGCGTTCAGCACAGCGGCATGACCGGGCGCGTCGTTGCCGTCGCCGCGGCCGCCGCGCTGCTCGCCGGCTGCGGCGGGCGGGCCGAGCGGGACACGAGGCTGATTGCATTCGCCCGCGCGCCTGCCACGAATGTGTTCTCCGACATCTACCTGTTGCAAACGGACGGAAGCCTGCGACGCCTGACCCAAGGCGGGATCGACAACATGCCCACATGGTCGCCGAACGGCCGGCAGATCGCGTTCCAGCGGGCGCACCGGAGCAAGGCCACGCTCCTCGTCGCGGACGCGGACGGGGGCGGGCAGCGGCTGCGGCCCGACAGCGTGTCCGGCACGGTCGACTGGTCGCCGGACGGTCGCGAGATCCTCTTCGCAGACGACGGCAAGATCTCGGTCACCCGCGTCTTCGAGAGCGGCCGGCGCGTGCTGCTCGACCCGGCGCCAGCGCGCGCCGAGAATCCACGCTGGTCGCCGAACGGCAGCCAGATCGTCTTTGCTCTCGGCACCGAGGTGCAGGGAGCGGACGTCTTCGTCATGAACGCCGACGGGTCGAGCCGCAGGCGGCTGACGCGTCTCAGCCCGAACGCGGGCTTCCCGTCGTCGCTCGCCTGGTCGCCGGATGGGCGCCGGATCGCCTTTCTGCTGCCAGGCAGCCTCCAGGTCGTGAACGCCGACGGCTCAGGGGAGAAGGTGCTGACACGCTTCCCGAACGGCGTCTTCCCCTCCTCACTCGCGTGGTCGCCCGACGGCAACACCATCGCCTTCGCGCGCCTGAAGCTCGGCCGTGACCGGCACGCGAGCGGGATCTACGTCATCGAGACAGACGGCAGCGAGCTCCACCGCCTGACACGCGATATCGACAGCAACCCATCGTGGTCGCCCGACGGCAGGCAGATCGTCTTCCAACGCCTGACGGCCTTCCATGTCTCCCAGATCGCGCTCATGGACGCCGACGGCAGCGACCAGGTGTTCCTCACCAAAGGCGGCTGGTCAGACTCGGAGCCCTCCTGGCGGCCGAGCGTCGGCTAGGAGCGGGGCCGGCGTCAGGCCTCGGCAAGGCCCGCCTCAGACGCCGCGACGGTCTCGGGCGACACGGATCGGGCGGCGGCGCTGCCCAGCAGACCCGCGCTGGCGACGATGGAGGCGAAGGCTGCGATCTGGAGCACACCACGCACACCCGGCGGAAGTGACTCGCCAAAGAGCACGAAGCCGGCTGCGATCGGGACGGCGTTCGTCACGAGGGTCGCGATGCCGGCGGCGGTGAGCGCGCTCCCGTGCTGAAACGCCGACTGGAGCGTGAGCGTGCCTGCCGCGTAGCAGGCGACGAGCGAGAGGACTGCGAGCAGCCAGATACCGCCCGAGGAGATGAGCTTCGCGGAGATGTCTCCGTCGGCGAAGAGCAGCCCTGCGGCGAGCCCGAGCGCGGCAGCCCGCGACACGCGGAGATGCACGAACACGAGCACCGCTGCGATCCCGGCGGACGCTCCGAGCCAGACCAGCGCACCGGCCGCGTGGGGTGTGTGCGAAGACGGCGTCGTTCCCACGAGCGACAGCGCGAGCAACAGCAGCCCGAGAAGCGCGATTCCGACGGCGAGTCGCTCGCGGTGCGCCAACCGGGCGGGGTGGCCGTGCACGCTGAAGAGTGCGAGGACAGCGATGCCCGAGGCACTGACCGCCTGGACGAGGCTGAGCGGCGCGAGCCAGAGCGCGGTCACGTAGACGAGCCAGCCGGCCGTCTCGGTTCCAAAGCCGATCAGCCAGTCACGGTTGCCCAGCAGGAGCCCGAGCGAGCGGACAGGGCGCCGAGGGCTGAGCCGCGGCATCGCAGCTGCCGCCCGGTGCTCCTTCGTATAGGCCCAGTTCACGGCCAACGCCGAGAGGAGCGCAAGGACGAGCCCTATCCAGACGGTCTCGACGGCGTCCTCCTTCCACTCGAACTGCTGGAACCGACCGCCGGCGCAGTGATAGTGCTGCGCGTGCGATGACCCGAGCCGCAGACCCACCGCGCAGCCGACGGTTCCTCAAGCTGATCGCCGTCGAACGGGCCGGGCGCGGTCTGCTCCTCCTCGGCGCGGGCCTGTACCTGCTCCTCAACCTCAACCGCGACTTCGGCAAGCTGGCCGAGCGGGCGATGCGAGCGGTCGAGCTCGATCCCAGACGGGCGTTCCTGCACCGGATCGTTGCGTATCTCCACCACCTCCATGCATCGGAGCTTCGCATCGTCGCGATCGTCGCGATCGGCTATGCCGCGCTCGAGATCGTCGAGGGCGTCGGACTCTGGCTCGATCAGCTCTGGGCCGAATACCTGACCGTGATCGCGACGTCGCTCCTGCTTCCGTGGGAGCTCTACGAGCTCGTCCACCGCCCGAGCGTTTGGAAGGCGGGCGGAATCGCCGTCAACATCACGATCGTGAGCTACCTGGCCTACTTGCTGAGCCGCCGGGTGAGAACATCCCGAACGACCGAACCGCTCTAGAAGAGCTGGTTCTCGCCGCCGAAGATCGCCGACACCGAGTCGTCGGAGAAGACGTTCATGATCGTCTCGGCAAGGAGGCCCGAGACCGGCAGGACGGTGAGCTTCTCCGGGCGCGTGAGCTGGTCGACGGGGACGGTGTCGGTGACGACGATGCCGTTGACGTCGGGGGAGCCGGCCAGCCGTTCAAGGGCGTCGCCTGAGAAGAGGCCGTGGGTCGCGAACAGCCACACCTCGCTCGCGCCCTGCTCCTTGAGGGCGGCGACGTTGGCGACCATCGTGCTGCCCGTCATGATCACGTCGTCGCCGATGATCGCGCGCTTGCCCCTGACGCGGCCGGCGATCTCGGTGACGGCGACCGTGTGGTGGTCAGGTCGCGACTTGTGCATGATCGCGAAGTCCGACTCCATCATCTCGGCGAAGCGCACTGCCTGCTTCGCCCGGCCGGCGTCTGGCGAGACGGAAACGACACCGTCGCCGTAGAGACCGAGGTCACGGAAGTGGCGCGCGAACAGTGGCAGCGCCGTCATGTGGTCGACCGGCACGGTGAAGAAACCCTGGATCTGGCCCGCGTGCAGATCCATCGTGAGGATCCGGTCGGCGCCAGCGAGCTGGAGCGCGTCGGCGACGAAGCGGGCCGAGATCGGCTCGCGCGGCTTCGCCTTCCGGTCCTGGCGGGCGTACGGGAACAGCGGCACAACCGCTGTGATCCGCTTCGCCGAGGCGAGCTTCGCCGCCTGGATGAGCAGGAAGAGCTCCATCAGGTGCTGGTCGATCGGCGTGCAGCCGGTCTGAACGATGAAGACATCGGCGCCACGGATCGACTCGTCGTAGCGGCAGTAGGTCTCGCCGTTCGCGAACGTCTCGAGGGTTACCTCGCCGAGTTGGATTCCGAGCTGCTCGGTGATCCGTCTTGCGAGGTCTGCGTGCGAGCGGCCCGAGAAGACCATCAGGCGCTTCTGCGGCCCGCGCTCGATCCAGTGCACCGGCTTGGTATCGGTCACCGTCTCCACCGACTCGAGACCGGGGAGAACGAGCTCAGTCGTCCCGGTGCCGGGCTGCATACCCCTCCTTGTTCTCCTGCCGCGGGCGCGCTACTGCAAGCGCATCCGGCGGGACGTCCTTCGTGATCACCGAGCCTGCGGCTGTCCATGCTCCGTCTCCGACCTCGACAGGGGCGACGAAACCATTCTGAATCCCGGTCCTGACGTTCTTGCCGATCCGCGTCCGGCTCTTGGGCCTGCCGGCCTGATGCGGCAAGTTTGCGGTGATCGCGCCGGCGCCCACGTTCGAGTCCTCTCCGATCTCGGCGTCCCCGATGTACGAGAGGTGTGGAACCTTGGTTCGCATCCCGATGCGTGAGTTCTTGATCTCCACGAAGGTTCCCGCCTTCGATCCCGCTTCGAGGACCGTCCCGGGCCGAAGGTAACAGAACGGGCCGACCGTCGCGCCACTCCCGATCTCGGCGTCGACCGCGACCGTGTGCGAGAGAATCTCGGCCTGCGCGCCGACCCGCGTGTGGCCGCGAAGGTAGACCCAGGGGTGGATCGTCACGTCGGGTTCGAGTTCGACCCCGGGCTCGATCCAGGTCGAGTCCGGGTCGACAAGCGTGATGCCCGCAAGCATGTGCTGCTCGTTGATGCGGCCCCGGAGGACGGCCGCGGCGTCCGCCAGCTCGACGCGGGTGTTCACGCCCTCGGCCTCGAACGGGTCTGCGGCAATGTGCGCCGCAACGGTCTCTCCGTCGTCGACGAGGTGGCGGACGGCGTCGGTGAGGTAGAGCTCGCCTTGCGCGTTCTGCGGCTCCAGCCGCTCGAGCGCAGGCCAGAGCTTGTCGGCCCTGACGACATAGATCGATGCGTTCACCTCGTTCAGCTCGAGCTCCACCGGCGATGCGTCGCCCGCCTCGACGATCCGGCGGACGTGCCCGGAGACGTCGCGGACGACGCGCCCGTACGAGCGCGGGTCGGGCGGGACGAAGCTGAGGACGGTGGCCGCAGCGTGCTCGCGGCGGTGGGTCTCGACGAGCTCGCGCAGAAGCGCCGAGGTGAGCGCGGGCGTGTCGCCGGTCAGGATCAGAATGTCCTCGGCACGTCCCTCGAGGACGGCCCGGGCGGAGCGGACGGCGTCGCCGGTGCCGAGCGGCCGTTCCTGCACGGCGACCTCCACGCCGGAGCCGTCGAACGCGTCCTTCGTCGCGGGCGAGGTCACGACGACCACTGGGTCCGCGCCGAGCTCGCGCGCAGCGGCGATCACCCAGTCGACCATCCGTCGCCCGAGCACCGGGTGCAGGTGCTTTGGCACTGCAGAACGCATGCGAGTGCCGAGCCCTGCGGCCATCACGGCGGCTGCGATCGGCGTCTCGGTCACGGCAGGGTCGATGGCTGGGGCGCCAGGATTCGAACCTGGGATCGCGGGACCAAAACCCGCTGCCTTACCACTTGGCTACGCCCCACTGCGCGCCGAGTATAGGCGCCGCAGGACGATCGTCGAGCCGGCCGCAGGGGACCATCGCAAGCCCGGTGCACCGCACGACCCCTACGGGACACGGTAACCGCAAAGGCGTGCCGTGTCTGTGCCGGCTCTGTAACGAATCGGAAACGCCAGGCCGTCGCGTGCGCTCGAGAGCGCAGAGGCGAGCGGCGTGCCCTCGCCCCGGACGGTGCCGGGCAGCAAGACCGGTCAGGCGCGGTCGCGCTCGGTGAAGAGGAAGATCAGGGCAGCGATCGCGAGAATCGCGAGCGCCACATAAGCGACCGTCTTGAAGAACATGAAGAGCAGCGGAACGAGCAGGAGAAAGACCTGGGAGGCGGCGAAGATCCAGCTCGCCTGCCTGACCATCACCGACTTGTAGTTTCGGCCCCAAGCGGCCCAGTAGCCGACGGCTGCGATCGCGACGACGAAGACTGCCCACTCGGGGATCACGCTCGCGACGACGAGGATCCCTTCGACGACGGCGATCAGGAGGGAGATACGGAGACGGCGCTCGCTGAGGAAGCCACCGGGTCTCGACATGACTTCTGACGCCATCACTGCAAATTACCAGGCCGGCTCGGCAACCCAGACCCGGCCGAGGCGCTGGAGCTCCGCAGCTGACCTCTCGGCCGCGGCACGGTCGGCGAAGAGGCCGTACAGCACAGGGCCGGCGCCACTCACATCGGCTCGGAAGGCTCCCGCATCGAGCAACTTGGCTGCGAGAGGAGACGAGACTAGGTCGTTCGCCGGGAGGTCGACGAGATCGGCCGCGCTCCGTGCGGAAGCGACTACCTCCAGTACGCAGGCGCGGCGGTCCGCGAAGCCGGCGCCACGATCGAAGCGTGCGTAGACGCTGCCCGTCGACTCCTTGACCGCACCCGACGGAAGGAGAAGGAGTACCGCGTAGTCCTGCGGCAGCCGGAGCGGCTCGAGGGTCGAGCCGTCGCCGGTTCCGAGCTGCGGGCCCGGTTCGAGAAAGAACGGGACGTCGGCGCCGAGACTCCGCGCGATCGTGTGGAGCCTCGTGGGCGGAAGCGGCTCGGGAAGGAGGTCGTTTGCAAGCCGGAGCGCGGTCGCGGCGTCGGAGCTGCCGCCGCCGAGACCCGCGGCCACTGGGATCTGCTTCTCGATCCGGGCCCGCCAACAGGGCTCGGTCCCGACCTCCGCAGCAAGCGCCTCCAGTGCGCTCCTGACGAGAGTGTCCGGCGCGAAGCCCTCGACGGTCAGATCCGTGGCGGGCTCGAGCGAGATCGTGTCGCAAAGGTCGATCCGCTGAAGGACGGTCGCGACCTCGTGGAGCCCGTCTTCGCCCTTCGCACCAACGACGAGAGCAAGGTTGATCTTCGCCGGAGCGAGTGCGCTCGTCACGACAGCGCGTCTGTGAGCTCGACGAACTCGGCCGCAGCTAGTGCCTCAGCGCGGACGGACGGATCGCGGCCGATCGACTCGAGCGCGGCCGCCACCTCCTCGCGGGCTGCGATGCCGGCGAGCGCGAGTGAGTTCGCGAGCGTCTTTCGGCGGTGGGCAAACGCGCCTTCGACGACGAGCTTGACGCCCGGCGGGACGCCAGGCGCCACCCGCTCGAACGCAACGAGCGCCGAGGCGACGTTCGGCCGCGGCCGGAAGACCTCGCGGGAAACCGCATTGAAGCCCGTGCGCGTCGTCACGAGTCCCATCAGAACCGAAACGGCGCCGTAGGCCTTCGTACCGGGCACAGCGAAGAGGCGGTCGGCGACCTCGCGCTGCAACATCACGCACCACGCCTCGATCTCGGGCATGCGGTCGAGGCTCTCGACGACGAGCGGTGTGGCGATGCTGTACGGGAGGTTCGAGACCAGCTTGTTCGGGACAGGTTCAAGCGTGGTGGGATCGAGCCGGAGCGCGTCCTGCCAGTGGAGGGTCGTCCGCGGGAGGTCACGCAGGTGCGGCTCGAGCGAGCGGTCGAGCTCGACGGCGTGAACATGCGTGACCCGCTCTCCGAGGTAGCGAGTGAGGATGCCGAGGCCGGGACCGACCTCGAGCACGACATCCTCCGGGTCGAGGGCAGCCAGACGGCCGATAACGCCGAGGATGTTCTCGTCGACGAGGAAGTGCTGGCCGAGCTGCTTCTTGGGGGCGACCCTCACAGGCCGAACGCAGCGGTCGCGTTCGCGTCGATCTGGCGCGCAAGCTCGGCCGCGTCCTCGCCTCGTGCCTCGGCGAGGGCCGCGAGCGTGTGTATGACATGGGCGGGCTCGTTGGGCTGCCCACGCACAGGCTGCGGCGCGAGGTAGGGGCTATCGGTTTCGGCCAGGAGGCGGTCGTGGGGTACGCGACACGCGGCGTCTCGGAGCTCGCTCGCGTTCGGGTAAGTGACGTTGCCCGCGAACGAGACATACCACCCGCCCTCGAGGGCCGGCTCGAGGAGCGCCGGGGACGAAAAGCAATGAAGGACGACCGTGCCGTCGGTGCGGTGGAGGACGGCGAGGGTGTCCTCGTCCGCGTCCCGGGTGTGGATCACGACCGGCTTGCCGAGCTCGGTGGCGAGCGCGACTTGCTGCTCGAACAAACGCCTTTGTGCGTCGCGGTCCGCGTACTCGCGGAAGTAGTCGAGCCCGGTCTCGCCGACGGCGACCGCGCGTTCGTGGGCGAGCAACGCGCGCAGCTCGTCGAGCCGGTCGGCGTCGCTCTCGTTCGCGTTGTGGGGATGGACGCCGAGGCAGGCGAAGACGCCGGCGTGCTCCTCCGCGAGCTCGAGCGCGTCCTTGGCTCCTGCGATCCGGGTGGCGACAACGATCACACGGTCGACTCCCACCTCGCGGGCTCGCTCGAGGATCGCCGGCGCCTGGTCGCGGTCGAGGTGCGCGTGGGTGTCGATCACGTGCGGCCGAGCTCGGCTTCGACGACCGAGTCGTCGAGCTTCTTGAAGAGGGGCGCGGGCTCGCGGAGCCTCTGGCCAGGCGGAAGCTCGCTCGGCATCCAGCTCCCGGCCCACTCGCCGTACTCGCCCGTGAGCACCTCATGAGAGCGGCCGCCTTCCTCTTCGACCTCGCGGAACTCGAGTGGCCCGGCGAGCCAGCCCTCGTAGCCGAGCAGCTCGTGGAGCGCCTGCGAGCTGTGCGGAAGGAACGGCGTGAAGATCACCTTCAGGCTGTCGACCGCGCGAAGCGAGACGTAGAGCACGGTTCCGGCGCGGTCGCGATCGGTCTTGACGAGCGCCCACGGCGCCTGATCGCTGATGTACTGGTTGACCTCCGACGAGAGACGCATCGCCTCGCCGAGGGCGGCGCGGAAGCGACCGCGCTCGATCAGCGAGCCAACCTCGCCGAACCCGGCGTCGATCGTCGCGAGCAACGTCCTGTCGCTGTTGGCGAGCTCGCCCGGCGGCGGAACCTCGCCGAAGTTGCGCTGCGCGTTGGTGAGCGTTCGGTTCACGAGGTTGCCCCAGTTCGCGAGCAGCTCGTCGTTGTTGCGGCGAACGAACTCGGCCCAGGTGAAGTCGGTGTCCTGCGTCTCGGGGCCGGCCGCCACCAGGTAGTAGCGGAGTGCGTCCGCGTCGTAGCGATCGAGGAAATCGCGGACGAAGATCGAGTAGCCGCGGCTCGTCGAGAACTGCTTCCCCTCCATCGTCAGGAACTCGGTCGCGACGAGGTTGTGGGGAAGCTGGAGTTGCCCGCGGCCCGCGCCGTATTCGCCGCCTTCGCCGTAGCCGAGCAGCATCGCCGGCCAGATCACGGTGTGGAAGACGATGTTGTCCTTGCCGTGGAAGTAGTAATGCTCGGCGTCGGGGTTCTGCCACCACTCGCGCCAGGCGTCGGGATCGCCCCGCATCGCCGCCCACTCGATCGACGCCGAGAGGTAGCCGATCACCGCATCGAACCAGACGTAGATGCGCTTCTCCTCGTCCTCGGCGTAACCGGGAACCGGAATCGGCACGCCCCAGTCGAGGTCTCGGGTGATCGGCCGCGCGCGGATCTCGTCGAGGAGCCCGAGCGAGAAGTTCTTGACGTTCGGCCGCCAGTCGCTCTGGCTCTCGATCCACACGCGGAGGCGGTCCGCGAACTGCGGCAGGTCGAGAAAGAGGTGATTCGTCTCGCGGAACTCGGGTACCGATCCGTCGATGCGGGAGCGAGGCTCGATCAGGTCGATCGGGTCGAGCTGATTGCCGCAGTTGTCGCACTGGTCGCCGCGTGCCTCGGCGTAACCGCAGATCGGGCAGGTGCCCTCGATGTAGCGGTCAGGGAGCGTGTGCCCGGTCGTCGGGGAGAACGAGACGAGCATCTGGCGCTCGACAATCGCGCCGTGGTCGTAGAGCGTCCTGAACAGATCCTGGACAACGCGCTCGTGGTTGAGCGTCGTCGTGCGTGAGAACAGATCGTACGAAAGGCCGAGCCGGCGGAAGTCCTCGCGGAAGGAACGGTTGTAGTGGTCGGCGACCTCACCGTAGGGCTTCCCGTCTCGATCTGCGGCGATCATCACCGGCGTGCCGTGCTCGTCGGTTCCGCTGACCATGAGCACGTCGTTCCCCTTGAGCCGGTGGTAGCGGGCGAAGACGTCCGACGGAACGCCGAACCCCGCGACGTGGCCCAGGTGCCGATGGCCCGCGGCATACGGCCACGCAGGCGCCACGAGGATCTTCTTCCTCCCCCCACCCGGCATCGAGGTCAATGATACGAGGGGGTCTTGCGAGAGGCCGACGCTGGCGACCGGCGAGAGCGCGGCCGGCAAACGATAGGACGCCGAGGAGGGCAAGCAGCGCTGCGGTGAGCGCTGTGATCACTCCGGCGCGACTGCGCCGCTGGCGAACCTGCTCGGCTGCGGCAACTCGATGCGCCGACGCGACGCGGGGTCTGGCGGACGCCTTCGCCGGCGGACCTGAGGTCAAGCTCGACGCGGGACTGGAGGTTGCGTCGCGTTGCGGGCGCCCAGGCGGGTTCTGCCGACGTCGGGTTGCAGTGACGACCTCCAACCCCGCACTTTGCGGCAGGGAGGAGCGCCCTGCGTGAGCGCCCGCGGCCCCGCCCGCCGGCAAGAGAGCGACGGCCGGAGCCGCCTGCCTCGCGAGCGACTCGGCAAGAGGCACATCAACTCGATGTGCCTTAGCCGCGACTCGCGGCGGAACGCTCGTCGCATCCACCCGGGCCGGCGCGAACGAGAGCGCGGCGCCCCCGGACGGCTGAACCCGTGATCCGGCGCCGGCGTCGACGGCTTCCTCGTGTTGCGTCTCGAAACCCCGCGCCGGGCGATTGATGATCGATGCGACCGGGACAGGTGCCTCCGCAACCGCTGCGCCGACTGTCGGCAGCGAGCGCTCGACGCCCGGTGGCGGCGTCGCACCACTGGCCGAATCGATCGCCGCAGGCAGCGAGGGGACAGGCGCCGTCGGGAGGTCGGCCGGTGGAGGCGAGTCCGGCACGGTCTCCCCACCGGCGGCCGGGCCGTCGGCCGGGGCGGGCGCCGCCGGAGCGGGCGGCGTGGGCGCAGGTGGGGTGATCGGCAGGGTCGCGGCCGGCGCCGGCTCGATCGTCGGTACCGCTGGAACCGACGTCGCCGGATCCGGACTTACGGGCGGGGTGGCGGGGCTCGCCGACACCGCCACGCGGAGCGGCAAGATCGCGACGGGGTCGACGTAGCCGTACTCGTCATCCGTGCGGCGCAGCCCGAGATGGACGTGCGGGTCGCTCACCCCTGGCTCGGTGCTCGGACCGATCGTCCCGACGCCGTCGCCCTCGACGACCGACGCGCCCTTGGTCACGATGATGGAGCCGAGATGGGTGAGGGTCACCGACCAGCCGTCCACCGTCTCGATGGTCACGCATTTGCCGTTCGTCGGCACCGTGCCGGCGAACGAGACGACGCCCGTCGCCGGTGCTCGCACGACCTCGCCGATCGCCCCTGCGACGTCGATGCCGCGATGCTGGCCCGCGGCCTTGGGAAGCTCACGGTCGAACGAGAACGGCTGCAGCACTAGGCCGTCTCCCGGCCACGTCCAGGCGCCGGCCGGCGGAACCACACCAAGTGCACCCACCGTTAGCGCAACCATGAGCACGACCAGAATTCGCCGCATGAGCTTCCACCTCACCTGTGTGTTGATGACCTTTGTGTTGAGATCACGGCTCGTTGTGAAACCGGGCCTGTGATCTCGCGACCGCGACCGCGACCGTGATCTCGAGATCGGGACTGTGATGTTGAGACCGCGACCGTGATCTGACGGGAGAACGTCTGTTCGTCCACCGTACGAACGGTGGCGGCCGTTGTCAACTCCGGTTACAGATTTGTCACAGAGATGTCACAGAGAGCCGCGGTAGAGGTCGTTTCGGGACACGTCGGTGAGCCGTGCGACGACCTCGGCGGCGAGGCCCCTCGGCGTTCCGGCCGCGACCAGATCGGCCACGGCCTCTGCGGCCGAGTCCGAACTCGGCGCACCCTCTCCCGGCCCGATCACCAGCGTGATCTCGCCCTTCGGGGGCCTCGCGAACCGCGCCGCGAGCTCATCGGCGGTGCCGCGAACGATCTCCTCGAACCTCTTCGTCAGCTCGCGGCAAACCGCGACCTCGCGCCCGGGAGCGGCGGATGCGAGCGAGCGCAACGATGCGGCGAGGCGCTGGGGAGACTCGAACGCGACCACCGGCCACGGCCACGCTGCGAGCTCCCGCCACAGCGCGGCACGCCCCGGCTCGCGCCGCGGAAGGAAGCCGATGAAGACGTAACGCTCGGACGCGAGCCCGCTTGCAACGAGCGCCGTCTCGACCGCCGAGGCCCCCGGCAGCACAGTCACGATCACACCGGCGTCGAGAGCCGCGCGCACGAGCCGCGCGCCGGGATCCGAGATCCCCGGCAGCCCCGCATCCGAGACGAGCGCTATGCGCTCACCCGCTGCGAGCCGCGGCAGGAGCTCTGCGATCCGAGACGCCTCGTTGTGCTCGTGGTAGGAGACGAGCCGCGCCTCGATCCCGTGCCGGATCAGGAGCCCGCGTGTGTGCCGCGTGTCCTCGGCGAGCACGAAGTCGGCTTCACGCAGTTCGGCAAGCACGCGCAGCGTGACGTCGTCGAGGTTGCCAATGGGGGTTGCGCAGACGGCGAGTGGCATCTGGGCCTGCTTACTCGAGCAAATCGAACGCCGCGAGGCCAGCGCCGATCACGCCTGCGAGCGGACCGAGCTCCGCCGGGACGATACGCACGCCTCCACCCGGTGCGAGCGCATCGCGCTGGACGACCTCCCGTGCCGCGGCGATGAGCTGATCGAAGGCAGCGATGCCGAACCCGCCGCCGACGACGACGACCTCCGGTCCGAAGACGTTGACGAGCGACGCAATCGCCGTGCCGAGATGCCTGCCGACCTGCGCCACCGCCGAGTGACGCTGCGCGATGAGGTTCTGCGACGTTGCGCCCGGACCGAGGACGCGTTCGGCCAAGCGCTCGACGGCTGGACCCGCGCAGTAGGCCTCGACATGACCACGGCCTGTGCATGCACCGAGACATGGCTCGCCGTCCTCGACGATCACGATGTGGCCGAACTCACCCCAGCCCCGAACGAGCGCCCCATCGAGAATCGCACCGCCCCCGACCCCTGTACCGAGGGTCAGGAGGACGAAATCGCGGCTGCCGCGACCGGCACCAAGCCGATGCTCGGCAAGCGCCGCCATCGACGCGTCGTTGTCGACGCTGACCGGGAAGCCCAGCCGGTCCTGCATCTCGTCGCGAAAGCGCGGGTCCGTAAGCGGGATGTTCACGGCGCAGAGAGCGCCGCCCGTCCGCTGGTCGACACGGGCCGGAATCCCGAATCCAACCGCCTCCACTTCGGGTGTTCGGAGCTCATCGACTGTCGCGGCGAGCGCGTCGAGCAGCGCTTCTTGAGACGTTCGGACAGTTGGATGACGAACGGTTCGCTCGAGCTGTCCCTCACCGTCGATGACACCCGCGAGGATCTTCGTCCCGCCCACGTCGACCCCGATCACACGCGCGCCGGCCAAGGTGGTGGGTACCCTACTTCCCTGGATGGCGCCGGACGAGAAGCCCTACCGCGTCTATCGGGGCGGTCGGGTCAAGGGGAAGGTCCCCGCACCGTCGAAGCCGCGCCCCGGCAACTCCTCGCCCGACAGGCGATCGGTTCGGGCCTCGGCTGACGGCGGCCGCCCCGGCGCGAAGCAGCGCGTCTCGCTGCCGGGACGGCCGTCGTGGAAGCGCATGCTCGCAATCGGCCTCCTCGTCTTCCTCGTTCTGTCCGTCGCCTGGGCGGTCACGAGCTACCTCGCCGTGCGGAGCGGAGTCGAGGCCGCAAACAAGCGCCTCACGCCCGGGACGCGCGCCGCGCTCGCGAAGCAGAACGGGCTCCTGCTCTCACACGGGACGACGGTCCTGCTCCTTGGCACGGACTCCGCCGATCTGCCCGGCCGCAGCGGCGACCGGCACGCCGACTCGATCATGCTCGTGCGCACCGACCCCTCACGGCACCGGCTGTCCTATCTCTCGATTCCCCGCGACCTGCTCGTGCCGGTGCCCGGCGTTGGCAACGCGAAGATCAACGCGGCGTTCCAGGCGGGCGGCGCGCCCCTCGCGATCAGGACCGTGCGCGAGTACACCGGCGTCAAGGTCAACCACGTCGTCGTCGTCGACTTCTCGAGCTTCGAGGATCTGATCGACGCCGAGGGCGGGATCACGATCGACGTGCCCGCGCCGATCCTCTCGAACCGCTTCGACTGCCCCTACAAGACGGCGCAGCGCTGCCAGCAGTGGGAGGGCTGGCGCTTTCGCAAGGGGAGGCAGCACATGGACGGCAAGCGTGCTCTGATCTACTCGCGCATCCGCGAGAACCGGCTTGACCCGCGCGAGACCGATCTGACGCGCGGTGCACGCCAGCAGGCGGTCATGCAGGCGGCGACGGCAAAGCTGACCGCGGCCGGGACACTGCTGAAGCTGCCGTTCTCCGGTGACTCGCTGCTGAAGCCACTCTCGACCGACCTCTCGACCGGACAGCTGCTCCAACTCGGCTGGGTGAAGCGCCGCGCCGGGGGCGGAAGCACGGTCTACTGCCGGCTCGGCGGGGACGCGTCGAGCTCGGGCGGGCAGTCGGTGATCATCCCGAGCGAGGACAACCGCAATGCTCTCTCGATGTGGCAGGGAGACTCGGCGCCGCAGCCGCCCTCGACGACGTTCGGGCCCGGCTGCGTGAAGGGCCACCCGTTGCGCTAGATGCCGCGGAGTCAGGCGTCCGACGTGGCGGAACTGCTGCCCGACGCGCTGTCCGACGACGACGAGCCGCTGTCCGACGAGGTCGAGGACGAGCCATCCGAGGACGACGACGACGAGTCGCCGGAGCCCGAGCCTCCCGAGCCCGAATCCCCCGAGCTCGAATCCTTTGCCTTGCGCGCGCCCTTGCCGTAGTCGGTCGAGTAGAACCCGGAGCCCTTGTAGTGGACCGCGACGGGGTGGAGGACGCGCTCGAGCGGCTCGGCAGCGCACACCTCACAGCGGTCCGGCGAGGGTTCGGTCATGCCGTGAAATACATCGAACAGATGCCCGTTGGGGCACTTGTACTCGTAGATCGGCATCCGACGGGCAAGGCTAGCAGCGGGTCCGGAAGGGGTAGCCTCGCACGAGCCCGAGGCGATAGCCTCGCATCGGCTTTGCCACGCCGCCTTCTCCTCGTCTGCACGTTGGCGCTCGTGACGGCTTCGCCGGCGTGGTCGCACGCGATCGTGATCGGTACCGACCCGCCGGACGGATCTGTCCTCGCGAGCTCTCCAAGAGCCGCCACCGTCAGTTTCGACGATGCCGTGCGGGTGGGCTCGCGGAATGCCGCGATCCGGAACGACGGCACCGACGTGATGGCCGGCAGGCCGTTCATCAGGCAGTCGCGGACGCTCGTGATCCCGCTCGAGCCGCACCTCCGCAACGGCAACTACACGGTTCGCTGGAGCATCGTCTCGGATGACGGCCATCAGGAGGAAGGCGTGATCGCGTTCGGGATCGGCAAAGGCGGCGGCACACCCGCGGCTGCACTCGGCACGCGCGGGCTCGTCACCTGGCAGCAGGTCGTCATGCGAACCGTCTTCTTCCTCGGCGTCCTCGCAGCCGTCGGCGCGGCGTTCTTCGCGCTGATCGTGCTGCGCCCACTCGACGCCGGACGCGACCTCGCGCGCCGGCATGCCGTGCTGCTCTTGGGCTCCTTCCTCCTCGCGTTCGTCGGCGGCGACGCGCTGATCCACGCGACGACCGGCAGCGCGACCCGGTTCGAGCGCGTGCTCGAGATCGCGATCTGGGCCGCGCTTGCAGGCGCCGTAGCGGCCGCGGTCTCTCTTCGATACGCGCGAGCGATCTATGTCGCGTGGGCGGCGGCGGCGGTGCTGCTCGCCTGCCCCACGCAGGCCGGTCACGCCTTCGATAGCGACCAGCCGCGCCTGCTCGCGCCGCTTGCCGACCTGCTCCATCTGGGCGCCGCCTCCGTTTGGCTCGGTGGACTCGCGTCGCTCGTCCTCGTCGTCGGGGGCGCGCCGGAGGCAACGCGCACCGCCGCGGCACGCCGCTTCTCGTCGTTCGCGATTCCGCTCGTGCTCGTGCTCGCCACGGCCGGCGTCTCGCGGGCACTGACCCAGCTCACGTCGGTGAGCCAGCTCTGGGAGACGGGCTACGGCAGGACGATCCTCGTCAAATCGGGCCTGTTCGCCGTGCTGATCGTGGTCGGATGGCTCAACCGGCGCGGGCTCGCTGCAGGATTCGCACGGCTGCGCCTGATCACATTCGTGGAGCTGCTCGTGTTGCTCGTGGTCGTCGTCGCGGTCGGCACGTTGACCGACGAGCGGCCGGGAAGCTCGCTCGCGACGACGCCCAAGCCGACCGCGCCGAGGGTTGTCCAGGCGCCGCCGGCGCCGCCGCCCGGAGCCTTCGTCGACGGGGCGCAGGCCGGGCCGACCGCGGTCGGGTTCGCCTACGCGCGCGGCAAGGCGATCGTGACACTGACCGGCCGCGACGGCAACGGCGTCACGGACATCCCGGTCTCGATCGACGGGCGCCCGGCCCGTTCGTGCGGCCGAGGCTGCTTCTCGCTGGAGGCGCCGGGCCGGAGCGTCGCCGTGCGCGTCGGCAGCACGCCGCTGCGCTTCGAAGTGCCCGGGCAACTGCGCCGCGCGAACGCCGAACTCGACCGCGTGCGGCGTGCCTACGACACGCTCTCGAGCGTCCTCATCCACGAGCGCCTCTCCTCCGGGCCCGGCAACTTCCAGGTGACGCGGTTCCGCGAGCAGGCACCGGGGCGCATGGCCTACCGGATCGTCGCCGCGAGCAACCCGACGCTCGTCGGGATCGAGGGGATCGTGATCGGCGAGCGCCGCTGGGACCGGCTACCGGGTGGGAAGTGGGCCGCCTCGACGCAGACGCCGCTGCGACTGCCGTCGGCCTACTGGACGGCGAAGGCGCGCAATGCGTACTTCGTCGCGCCCGACGAGATCACGTTCTACGACCCGACCTTCCCTGCGTGGTTCCAGGTGCACTTCGACCCGCGGACGGGCCACCCGCTCGAGCTGCGGATGGTCGGCACCGCCCATTTCATGAGCCACACCTACTCGGGCTTCGACCGGCCGGTCTCGATCTCGCCCCCGTCGCGGTAGCTCTGCGCCTCGCGCTCGACCACCTCCAGGAAGCACGGCGCATCCTCGAACGCCGCGAGCCCGGCCGGCGCGTCGCGCAGGCGGCCTGAGGGCCGGCGCAGGCGACGAGCCGTCACGATCCCCACCGCGCCAACCAGGCCGCCGAGGGCGAAGGAACGGAGACGGGCGCGCTTGCCGGAGGAGAGACGTCGCTGCTCGTCGTCCATGCGACCATCCTACGGATGCGGATCACGACTCTCGGCGACCTGCTCCTCGACGTGATCGCCCACCTCGACAGAGCCGATCGTGCCTGGCGACGACCGCATGGCGACGACGCGGGTCGGCGCCGGAGGGCAGGCGGCGAACGTCGCCGCGTGGGCCGCCGCGCTCGGCGCCGACGCGTGTCTCGTCACGAAGCGGGGCGCCGACGCGGCCGGCGAGCTCGTCGCGGGCGAGCTGCGCGGCCACGGCGTCGAGGTGCTCGGGCCGGTCGAAGGACGCACCGGCGTGGTGGTCGCTATTGCGGCTGCGGGCGACCGCACGATGGTCTCCGACCGCGGCATTGCGCCGGAGCTCCGCGCAGACGAGCTCGATCCTTCGTGGCTCCACTGCGATGCTCTCCACGTGTCGGGCTACGCGCTCATGCGGGAGCCGGTCGCCTCGGCGGCGGCGCGGGCGGCCGAGCTGGCGCGCGGCGCGGGCGCGCAGGTGTCGGTCGACCTCTCGTCGTGGACGCTGATCGACGACGCGTTCCGGGAGCGCGTGCGCGCGCTCGCGCCCGAGGTGGTGTTCGCAGTCGAGCGGGAACGCGAGGCGCTCGGCGAGCTCGACACGCGCTGGATCGTGAAGCGCGGCGCGGCGGGCGTCGTCGTCGACGGCGTTGCCTTTCCCGCGCAGCCGACCGAGGCCGTCGACGCAACCGGCGCCGGCGACGCCTTCGCAGCGGGCTTCCTCGTCGGCGGCGTCGAGGCCGGGCTCGCTGCCGCGGCGCGTTGCTGCGCGAAGCTCGGAGCGATGCCGTGATTCGCGTCGCCGGGGAGGTGCAGGCGGCGCTCCGCGACGGGCGCGGTGTGGTCGCGCTCGAGACGACGCTCGTCGCGCACGGGTTCCCGCCCGGCGAGGGCGTCGAGGTCGGACTCGCCTCAGAGGGCGCGGTGCGCGAGTCGGGCTCGGTGCCGGCCACGGTCGGCGTCCTCGACGGCGAAATCGTGGTCGGCCTGACGGAGCAGGAGCTGGAGCGCTTCGACGCGTCGGCGCGGAAGGTGGGCCCGCGCGACGCGGCCGCCGCCGCGGTGCAGCGCGTTGCCGGCGCGACGACGGTCGGCGGCACGCTCGCCGTCTGCAACGTGACCGGCATCCGCTTCATGGGCACGGGCGGCCTCGGCGGTGTCCACCGCGGCTGGCCGTCGTCGCCGGACGTCTCGGCCGACCTGGGCGCGCTTGCGCAAACCCGCGCGCTGGTCGTCTCATCGGGCGTGAAGTCCCTGCTCGACGTGGCGGCCACCTCGGAGTTGCTCGAGACGCTCGGCGTGCCGGTTCTCGGCTGGCGGACGGACGAGCTGCCGCTCTTCTACGCTGCTCACGGCGGCCCGCCGGTGTCGGCACGGGTCGAGTCCGCCGAGGAAGCGGCACAGGATCGCAGCCGCGCACTGGGAGCTGCGAGGCGGCGGCCTCCTGCTTGCGCGCCCACCGAAAGAGAGCCTGGACGACGTGGAGCCGCTGATCGAGCAAGCACTCGCCGAAGCCGAATCGGAGGGCATTCGCGGCCAGGCGGTGACGCCGTTCGTCCTCGCGTGGCTCCACCGCGAGAGCGGCGGTCGCACGCTGCGAGCAAACCGCGAGCTCGTGATCGGCAACGCGCGCCTCGCGGGCGAGGTCGCCGCCGCGACTGGGGCCGCGTGAGCCAGCGAGCTCGATTCGAAGCGCGACTTCGCGCGCCGACCGTGGTCATTCTGTCGCTGGTCGCACTCGCGGTGGCAGCGTGCGGCGGATCGAAAACGTCTTCGGGGAGCTTCGCGGCCGCAAGCGCGGGACAGTTCCTAGAGACACGAGGCGGCACGACGGCCACGAGCATCGCCTCAGTGAGAGCAAAGACGCGGTCCCCGGGGCTCCTCTGGCGCGTCGAGTTCGAGACGGACGCGGGTCACCGATGCGTCGAGATGACAAGCCGGCGACACCCGGCGTCCGTGCAGGCCTTCAAGCTGGTGCGAATCACGTCCGGGGGGACGTGTCAAACGCCGATCGACGACGTCGAGACGCCGTGAGCTTGTCACCGCCGCGCTCGGCGGGCGTGCTCGCCGCTCGCCTCGACGACGTCGCGCTAGCCATGTTCGCCGATCGCCTCTGTGTCCGGCGCAGCGCCGTGCTCGCCCGTCGCCGGCATCCTCGCCTGTAGCAGCACCGCGGTCAGGACGAGGCCGAGGACCGCGAAACCGGCGCCGACGAGGAACGCGGCGTGATAGCCGCCGTTCAGCGCCGCGAGCTCGCCGCTCCCGGAATCGCTGAGCGAGGTCGTGCGCGCCGCGGCGAGGCTCGCGAGGATCGCCAACCCGAGTGCGCCGCCCATCATCTGGGTCGTGTTCACGACTCCCGAGGCGAGGCCGGACTCGACCGGTGAGACGTCGCTCATCGCGGCGAGCAGGAGCGGGTTGAAAGCGAGCCCAGCCCCGAGGCCGAGCAGGAGCATCGACGGGAGTACGTCGGCCGCGTACGTTCCGTCGACCGGTGCGCGGGCGAACAGGAGCAGCCCGAGCGCGAGGAGCCCGAGGCCCGCGACGAGCGGCGTCCTGATCCCCCAGCGCATCACCACTTTCGCCGAGAGGCCGAGCGAGAACGCGCCGATCGTGATCGTCGCGGGCAGGAACGCGAGGCCGACGTCGAGTGGGCTGTAGCCGAGTACGAGCTGCAGGTACAGGGCCGAGAGGAAGAACCAGCTGAACATCGCGGCGGCCATGAGCGCCGCAACGACGTTCGCCGTCGCGAGGTTGCGCAGCCGGAAAAGCCGCAACGGCACGAGCGGCGCCGAGGCGCGCGTCTCGATCAGGAGGAAGACCCCCATGAGCACGCCTGCGGCGGCGAGCAGGCCGAGCGTCTGACCGGAGCCCCAGCCCTCGTCGTTCCCGTTAACGATCGCGTAGACGGCAAGCATCAGCGAGCTCGTAACCGTGACCGCGCCCGCGACATCGACGCTGTCGTGCTCCTCCACGGCGAGATCCTTCGGCAGGAGCACGAGGCAGAAGCCGAAGACGGCCACGCCGATCGGCAGGTTGACGAGGAAGATCCAGTGCCAGTCGAGGGCGTCGGTGAGCACGCCGCCGAGCAGCACGCCGAGTGTGCCTCCGCCCGAGACGACGAAACCGAAGACGCCCATCGCCTTGGCCCGCTCGGCAGGCCCGGTGAAGAGCTTCATCAGCAGCGCGAGCGCGATCGCGGCCACGATCGCACCACCCACGCCCTGGACGGCGCGAGCCGCAACCAGGAACCCCTTCGAGTCCGCGAGCCCGCACGCGAGCGAGGCGACGGTGAAGAGCGTGAGCCCGATCAGAAACACGCGCCGCGCACCGAACAGGTCTCCCATCCGGCCGCCGAGCAGCATGAACCCGCCGAAGGTGAGCAGGTACGCGTTCACCACCCAGGCGAGCGAGGCGTCGGTGAAGCCGAGATCGTCCCGGATCGAGGGCAAGGCGACGTTCACAATCGTCGCGTCGAGCACGATCATCAGGTCGCCGATGCACACGACGATCAGGGCGAGCCAGCGCTGTCGGTCGGTGAGCTTCATCGCGTGAGGCTAGCGAGCGCGGCCACGCCGCCGCGTCGGTCAAATCGCGTCGGCTTCGCGACGCTTCCGCCGACCGGTGCCGACCCTCGCCGCCTGGTCGACGTAGAGCATCGCCGCGCCGAGCAGCATCACCGGCGCGAGGACGAGATCGGCGAGAAAGGCGGCGACGCGGATCGTGTTGTCGGCCTGCCCCTGGAGGAGCATGATCAGAGCGAGTCGCGAGACGAAGAACACGATCACCAGCGCAGCGAGCGACCCGAGGGCATGGACATAGTCGGCCGTGGCCAGGCGTCGAGCTCGTGCCAGGGCCGCGCGATAGGGGAGTCCTTCGACCATCGCCGCAGGTACCGAGAGCCCGAACAGCGCGAGCCAGGCAAGCGCCGGCAGCACGTAGAGACGAAGGAGAAACGGCACCGGGAGAAAGACGAGCAACGCGAGGACATACGACGTCACCGTCACCCGGGCGCCGAGCGCGACGGCACACCCAACGGCGTACGCGAAGGCGATCAGCGGCGCCAGCGCCAGCACGGTCAGACTCTGCAGGTTGGGCGATCGGCCGTGCGCGAGCGGTGTCGCCAGCGCGAGCGGGAGACCGAGCGGAAGTGCGCGCCAGAAGTTGTCGCCGTAGGTTCGGATCGTCTCCGCGATCAACTGCCCGACCGTTCGCTCCTCTGGCGGGAGGGGAGGAGGCAGCTCAGGCATCGAGCGCCTCGAGCAGCCGTGGCACCGCAACGTTCAGCAGCGCGAGCCCGTCCTCGAAGCGCCAGAAGCGGCGATCCGGCTCGGCGATCTCGTTGACGACGGCGCGCACCTCGAGCGCCGGCACGCCGGCCTGCTCGCACGCTCGCAGCACCGCGAAGCCCTCCATCGCCTCGACCTCGCAGCCGCTCGAGCCGCCGACTCGGGCAGACGTTCCGATCGCACAGACGCGCGCGCTGGGGAAGGCCGCGCGTGCGGCGGTCAGGAGTGCGTCGTCCGGTCGCGTGCGCGAGGGAACGAGCGAGGGAACCGTGGCGTCGCAGTAGATCGCTTCGCTCCCGAACACGAGCTGGGGTTCGCGGAAGCCGTGCGTCCCGGCGAGACCGATCTGAAGAACCGCGCGCGGCCGACGTTCGGCGAGCGCTCGCGCGGTCGCCGCGGCAGCTTCGACCGGGCCCACACCGCAGACGAGCGAGCGATGCGCCGCGCGGTCGAGGCCCTCCAGCTCGCGCTCGGTCGCGGCGATCACCAGCACGCCGAGAACCTAGCTCTCGGCCGCTCCGGACGCCGCTTCGCGCCAACTTCGCGACAGAACAGAGTCAAGAGGCGAACACACCCTGGCGCGGTCGAGGGGCCGCCGCTATTCCGGAAGGCGTTCGAAAAACCCGAGCCGAGAGGAGTGTTCATGCAGTCAACCCTGGTGCGTGTCCTCGTGATCGCGGTCGCGGCGCTTGCCGTGCTGGGCGGAGCCGCGTTCGCCACCGAGCGCAGTCCGGCGCGCGGCGCCGACGCCGCCATCACCGCCTGCGCGAAGAAGAACGGTCAGATCAGACTCGTCCCCGATGCCGCCGCCTGTCGCCGGCCAGAGAACGTCGTCAAGTGGAGCGTCACAGGCCCGAAGGGGGACCCAGGCCCGAAGGGCGACCCAGGCCCGAAGGGTGATACCGGTCCGGCGGGATCGGCCGGGCTCCAAGGGTCAGCCGGCACGATCGGGCCACTGGGCCCGGCGGGGCCGGTCGGAGGCATCGGGCGCGACTGGCGCACCAGGCGAGCGCGGTGCAGCCGGGCCACAGGGACCGGCCGGGCCACAGGGCGCAGCTGGAGCGCAGGGTCCGCGCGGCAGCGACGGCGCCGCCGGGCCGGCGGGGCCGCCCGGGCCCAAGGGCGATCCGGGAAGCGGTGGTGGACTCGCCTCCTTCGCCGATCTCGAAGGCCTCGCGTGCACGAACGCGGGCGTCACCGGAACGATCGCGATCAGCTTCGATGCCGCGAGCCACGCGACGTTCACGTGCACGACGACGACACCTCCGCCTCCGCCGCCGCCGAGCTCGGCACCGGTGCGGGTGAACGAGCTCGCCACGGGCACCACCGGCGCCGCCGCGGACGAGTTCGTCGAGCTCTTCAATCCGGGCACGACGGCCGTCGACGTCGCGGGCTGGAAGGTCGTCTACCGCTCGGCGGCGGGCACGTCCGACACGTCGGTGGCGACGATCCCGGCCGGCACGACGATCGCGCCGGGCGGCTTCTACCTCCTCGGCGGCAGCGGGTACGCCGGCACAGCGACCGCCGACCAGTCGTTCGCCACCGGCCTCGCGGCCACCGGAGGCGCAGTGGGCGTGCGCGACTCGACGGGCGCGCTCGTCGACAGCGTCGGCTGGGGCACCGCCACGAACGCTCTGGTCGAAGGCACCGCCGCCGCCGCGCCGCCGGCAACGGCCGCGCCAGGCTCGAGCATCGTCCGGCTGCCCGACGGCCACGACACGAACGCCAACGCGGCCGACTTCGCGATCACCGCCACCGCGACGCCGAGAGCGTCGAACCACTGACGGCGGTCCCGCGCGGTCGAACTGGGAAGATCCGCGTATGACCTATCGCGTCCTGCGCGGAGACAAGCACGAGTGGGAGGAACGCCCGCATGCCGCGGGCGATCCTCCCCGCCGACTCACCGACATCACCACCGCCGCCGCTCTGACGGAGTCCCGCGCCCGCATCTGGCGCTATCCGCCGCACACCCGCGGCCGGCGCCACAAGGAACTCGTCCAGGAAGAGGTCTTCGTCGTCCTCGAGGGAACGTTGACGATGCTGCTGGGCGAGCCGCCGGAGCGAGTCGACCTACCGCCGCAGAGCGTCGTCTCGGTCGCGGCAGGCACGGGCCTCCAGATGCGCAACGAGTCCGAAACCGAAGTCGTGGTCTTCACCTACGGCGCCCCGCCGGTCACGGGCCAGGCGGAGTACCTCGACGACGTCGAGCTCTAAACGGTCGCCGTCGCTCCGGACTCGGCCTTGGTGAACACGAGGTCGCCGTTCTGGGCGTCGACCAGGATCGCGTCGCCGGCGGCGAAGTCGCCCTCGAGCAGGCGCAGCGCCAGCGGGTTCTCGAGCAGGCGCTGGATCGACCGCTTGAGCGGCCTCGCGCCGTAGGCCGGGTCCCAGCCGGCGTCGCCGAGCACTTCCTTGGCCGCGTCCGTCAGCTCGAGCGCCAGGCCGCGCTCGGCCAGCCGTGAACGCAGCCGCCCGAGCTGGAGCTCGACGATCTCGCCGAGCTGATCGCGCGTCAGCGGCTGGAACTCGACGATCTCGTCGATCCGGTTCAGGAACTCCGGCCGGAAGTGGTCGCGCATCGACTCGGCGCTGCGGATGTTCGAGGTCATGATCAGCACCGTGTTGCGGAAGTCGACCGTGCGACCCTGGCCGTCGGTCAGGCGACCGTCGTCGAGCACCTGGAGCAGGACGTCGAACACCTCGCTGTGCGCCTTCTCGATCTCGTCGAGCAGGACGACCGAGTACGGCCGCCGTCGCACCGCCTCGGTGAGCTGGCCGCCCTCGTCGTAGCCGACGTAGCCGGGAGGCGCGCCGACCAGGCGCGACACGGTGTGCCGCTCCTGGTACTCGCTCATGTCGAGCCGGACCATCGCGTGCTCGTCGTCGAACATGAACTCGGCGAGCGCGCGGGCGAGCTCGGTCTTGCCGACGCCGGTCGGCCCGAGGAAGACGAACGAGCCGATCGGCCGGTCGGGATCCTGTAGCCCGGTGCGCGAGCGACGGAGCGCGTTCGCGACCGCCGACACCGCTTCGTCCTGGCCGATCACGCGCCTGTGCAGCCTGTCCTCGATGTGGATCAGCTTCTCGGTCTCGCCCTCGAGCAGCCGGTCGACCGGAATCCCCGTCCAGCGGCCGACGACCGAGGCGATGTCGTCCTCGTCGACCTCCTCCTTGACCATCGGGTTCAGGATCGGGCTGCCGTCGCGCGCGGCGAGCTCCTGCTCGAGCTCGGGCAGTCGGCCATGCTTGATCTCGGCGGCGCGGTTGAAGTCGCCCGCGCGCTCGGCCCGCTCGTACTCGGTTCGCAGCTCCTCGATCTGCGTCTTGATCTCGCCGATCCGCCCGAGCGTCTCCTTCTCCTTCGCCCAGCGCGCAGCGAGCGCGTTCCGTTCCTCCTTCGCCTCGGCCAGCGCGCGCTCGAGCGGCTCGCGCACCTCGGCGGACTCCTTGGCCATCGCCGCGAGCTCGATCTCGAGCTGCATCACGCGCCGGTTCGCCTCGTCGAGCTCGACCGGGCGACGACTCGATCTCCATCTTCAGCCGCGACGCGGCCTCGTCGATGAGGTCTATCGCTTTGTCCGGCAGGAAACGGTCGGCGATGTAGCGGTGGGAGAGGACGGCTGCGGCGACGAGTGCCGAGTCGCGGATCGTCACCTTGTGGTGTGCCTCGTAGCGCTCCTTCAGCCCTCGCAGGATCGCGATCGTGTCGGCGACCGACGGCTCACCGACGTACACCGGCGCGAACCGCCGCTCGAGCGCCGCGTCCTTCTCGATGTGCTTGCGGTACTCGTCGAGTGTCGTTGCCCCGACACACCGCAGTTCGCCGCGCGCGAGCATCGGCTTGAGCAGATTCGCCGCGTCGACCGCACCCTCGGCCGCGCCTGCCCCGACGATGGTGTGCAGCTCGTCGATGAAGAGCACGAGCTCGCCGGCCGCGTTCTTGATCTCCGTGAGGACGGCCTTCAGCCGCTCCTCGAACTCGCCGCGGTACTTCGAGCCCGCGAGTAGCGCGCCGATGTCGAGCGCCCAGACGCGCTTGCCTTGAAGGCTCTCGGGCACGTCTCCGTTGACGATCCGCTGCGCGAGCCCCTCGACGATCGCGGTCTTCCCCACGCCCGGCTCGCCGATCAGGACCGGGTTGTTCTTCGTGCGGCGAGACAGGATCTGGATCACGCGCCGGATCTCCTCGTCGCGCCCGATCACCGGGTCGAGCTTCCCGGCCTCGGCGGCCTCGGTCAGGTCGCGACCGAACTTGGCAAGTGCCTGGTAGCTCCCCTCCGGGTCCTGCGAAGTGACGCGCTGGCCGCCACGAACCTGCTTGATCCAGGCGAGGATCTCGTCGCGGGGCGCCGGCTCGAGCGCGAGGAAGAGGTGCTCGCTCGAGACGAAGTCGTCCTCGAGCTGCGCGCGCTCTCGATCGGCGCGGTCGAGCACCTGCCGGAACGCCGACGAGGTCTGCGGCAGCGTCTGCGCGCCACTCGCCGTCGGTCGCGATGCTGCCTTCTGCTCGGCCTCGGCGCGAAGGTGCTGCCAGTCGGCGAAGAGCTCCTGGTCGAGCAGCGCGAGCAGCAGGTGCTCCGGATAGATCTCCGGGTTACCGCGGCGGCGCGCCAGCTCCTGCGCGGCAGCGACCGCCTCCTGGCTCTTGATCGTCAGCTTGTTGAAGTCCATCAGTCGTTCCTCCGGACGGGTGGTTGTGCAGGCCGGTAGAGGACGAGATCGCGGCGGTACTGCCGATGCACCTCGCCGATCGCCTCGCGCATCTCGCGCTCCATCCGATCGAGCCGGCGGTGCATCCGCTGCAGCTCGTCCTCGAGGTGCAGCACCTGCTCGACGCCGGCAAGGTTGAGCCCGAGGTCGGTCGTCAGCCGCTGGATCAGCCGCAGCCGCTCGACGTCGGCGTTCGAGTAGAGCCGCGTGTTACCGGCGGTGCGCCTCGGCCGCACGAGGCCCTTCTGCTCGTAGATGCGAAGCGTCTGTGGGTGCATGCCGACGAGCTCGGCCGCGACGCTGATCATGTAGCGCGGGTGGTCGTCCATCAGCCGAACAACCTGTCGCGAGGGTTGGACGTCGTCGCCTTCTGGAACTCCTGGAGCGCCTCGCGCTGCTTCTTCGTGAGCTTCGCGGGGACGGTCACGCGCAGGCGGGCGAGCAGGTCGCCGCGACCGTCGCCCTTGAGACGCGGAGCGCCGCGGCCCTTCACGCGTAGGAGCTTGCCGTCCTGCGATCCGGCCGTGACCTTGAGCGAGACACGGCCGTCGGGCGTCGGGATCTCGACCTCGGCGCCGAGCGCGGCCTCGTCGAGGGTGACCGGCACCTCGAGCACGAGATCGTCGCCGCGGCGCTCGTACAGCTTCGAAGGCTCGACGCGCGTCACGACGTAGAGATCACCGGCGGGCGCACCACCCCAGCCGGCCTCGCCCTTGCCCTTCAGCTTGATCCTCGTGCCGTCCTTGACGCCGGCCGGGATCCGCACCGTGTAGCGCTTCGTCCGGCGCTCGCGGCCGGTGCCGCGGCACGTCTCGCACGGCGTCTCGACGATGGTGCCGTTGCCACGGCAGCGAGGGCACGGCTGCTGGAGCGCAAAGAGCCCCTGCGAGGTCGCGACGACGCCGCTGCCGTTGCACTCCGGGCAGCGCTTCGGCGCGGTGCCCGGGGCGGCGCCTGTGCCGTGGCAGGTGTGGCAGGCGAGCTCGAGCTCGACCGGCACGGTCGCCTCGAGTCCGCGGAGCGAGTCCTCGAACGAGATCCGTACGTCGACCTCGACGTCCGCGCCGCGCTGGCCGCGCTGCGGTCGGCCCTGCTGCGTCCGCCCGCGACCGCCCCCGAAAAGACCGCCGAAGATGTCGCCGAGGTCGAGGTCGCCGAAGTCGAAGTTCGTCGGCCCGGGCCCGGGCTGGCCGTTCCTCTCGCCGAACCGGTCGTACTGCTTGCGCTTCTCGGGATCGGAGAGCACGTCGTAGGCGTGCTGGATCTCCTTGAAGCGCGTCTCGGCCGCCTCGTCGCCCGGGTTCTTGTCCGGGTGGTACTCGCGGGCGAGCTTGCGGTAGGCCTTCTTGATCTCGTCGGGCGAGGCGTTCTTCGGGACGCCGATCGTCTCGTAGAGGGAGCTAGCCATCGCTTCCGCTCTCGGTCACAACCGTCCCGGCGCTGACGATCGACACGCGCGGGACGCAGCACCCGATCACCGAGCCGGTAGCCCTTCTGGAGCACCTGGATGACGGTGCCCTCTTCCTCTTCCGAGGGCTGCGAGAGCAGCGCCTCCTGGGTGTGCGGATCGAACGCACCGCCCGTCTCGACCTCGACAAGGCCCTCCCGGACGAGCGCGTCGGCGAGCGCGCGGTGCACGAGGCGGACGCCCTCCTCGAGCCGGGCCTCCTCGTGGTTTGCCGCCGTCTCGAGCGCACGCTCGAGGTCGTCGACGACCGGCAGGAGCTGCTTGACGAGCCGCTCGGAGGCGCGCGAGATCAGGTCGGCCTGGTCGCGCTGGGCCCGCTTGCGGAAGTTGTCGAACTCCGCCTTCAGACGCTGAAGCGCGTCGAGGTACTCGTCGCGCTCGCGCGTGACCTGCTCGAGATCGGCTGCGGGAGGATCGGGCAGCTCGACCGCACCCGAGTCCATCGGGGGAACCTCCCGGTTCCCCCGAACCCCCTCCACCGGTCCGCTTACGCGGACGTTCGCCTCCGGCTCACCCCGAACCCCCTCCACCGGTCCGCTATCGCGGACGTTCGCCTCCGGCTCATCGCTCACGACGTCTTGGCCTCTTCCTCGTCCACGACCTCGTAGTCGGCGTCCTCGATCACCTCGTCATCCGGCGCCGAGCCTCCGTCGCCCGGCGGTGTCGAGGCGGATGCCTGGGCGTAGATCGCTGCGGCAGCCTCCGTCCACGCCTCCTGGAGCGCGTCCGTCTTCGCCTTGATCTCGGCGGCGTCGCTCGACTCGAGTACAGCGCGCAACTCCATGATCCGGCCCTCGACGGTCGACGCGATCGCCTCGTCGATCTTGTCGCGATGCTCGGCGAGCGACTTCTCGGTGTCGTAGGCCAGCTTCTCGCCGTGGTTACGCGTGTCAGCGAGCTCGCGCAGGCGATGCGCCTCGCCCGCGTGCGCCTCGGCCTCCTGGATCATCCGCTGGACCTCGTTCTCGTCCAGGCCCGAGCCGCCCTCGATCTTGATCTGCTGCTCGTTGCCCGTGCCGAGATCCTTGGCCGAGACGTTGATGATCCCGTTCGCATCGATGTCAAAGGCGACCTCGACCTGCGGCATGCCGCGCGGCGCCGGCGGGATGCCGACGAGCTGGAACTTGCCGAGCGTCTTGTTGTACATCGCCATCTCGGACTCGCCCTGCAGGACGTGCACCTCGACCGACGGCTGATTGTCCTCGGCCGTCGTGAACACCTCGGCCTTGCGCGTCGGGATGGTCGTGTTGCGCTCGATCAGCTTCGTGAAGACGCTGCCCTTCGTCTCGATCCCGAGCGAGAGCGGTGTCACGTCGAGGAGCAGGATGTCCTTGACGTCGCCCCTGAGCACGCCGCCCTGGATCGCGGCGCCGACGGCGACGACCTCGTCCGGGTTGACGCCCTTGTGCGGGTCCTTGCCGATTACGGCCTTGACCTTCGCCTGGACGGCCGGCATGCGGGTCATGCCGCCGACGAGCACGACGTGGTCGATCTTCGATGCATCGAGCCCCGCATCGGACAGCGCCTGCTTCGTCGGGCCGACCGTGCGCTCGAGCAGATCGTGCGCGAGCTCCTCGAGCTTCGCCCGCGTCAGCTGCAGATCGAGGTGTTTGGGCCCTTCCTGCGTGGCGGTCACGAACGGCAGGTTGATCTGCGTCGTCATCGTCGAGGAGAGCTCGATCTTCGCCTTCTCGGCCGCCTCGTAGAGCCGCTGAAGGGCCATCGGGTCCGCGCCCAGGTCGATGCCCTGGTCGCGCTTGAACTCGGCGACCATCCAGTCCACGATCGCCTTGTCGAAGTTGTCGCCGCCGAGATGGTTGTCGCCGTTCGTCGCCTTGACCTCGAACACCCCGTCGCCGAGCTCGAGCACCGACACGTCGAAGGTGCCGCCGCCGAGGTCGAAGACGAGGATCGTCTGGTCGGCGCCCTCCTTGTCGAGCCCGTACGCGAGAGCAGCCGCGGTCGGCTCGTTGATGATGCGCACGACGTTGAGTCCGGCGATCTTGCCGGCGTCCTTCGTAGCCTCCCGCTGGGCGTTGTTGAAGTAGGCCGGGACCGTGACGACAGCGTCTTCGACGGTCTCGCCGAGGTAGGCCTCGGCGTCTGCCTTCAACTTCTGGAGGATCATCGCGCTGATCTCCGGCGGCGCGTACTCCTTGCCGCCGGCCTTCACGCGAACGTCGTCGTTTCCGCCCGTGACGACCTCGTAAGGGACGATCTTCATCTCCTCCGAGACCTCGTCGAACTTGCGGCCCATGAAGCGTTTGATCGAGAAGACGGTGTTCTGCGGGTTCGTCACCTGCTGACGACGCGCCGGTGTGCCAACGAGGCGGTGACCGTCCTTCGTGAAGCCGACCACGGAAGGCGTCGTGCGGCCGCCCTCGGCGTTCGGGATGACGGTCGGCTCGCCACCCTCCAGAACCGCCATGCACGAGTTGGTCGTGCCGAGATCGATGCCGATCGTCTTTGCCATAGAGTCAGTCTCCTTCTGTAATTCCTGGTCGCGAGGACCTTGGCTGATAACTGAGAAAATCTAAGCCGCTTTATAGCAGATTATTGGAGCCCGCAAGCACCGGTCAAGAGACGCCGATCAGCACCGCGCCCGCGACCACGAGTCCCGCCCCGAGCGCGAGCCTCGGCCCCACGCCCTCGCTCGACCCGAGCACGAGCGCGGAGAGGCCGACACCCCACAGGCACTCGGTCGCGACGAGAGGCGAGACGACCGACACGGGCCCGCGGAAGTAGGCCTCGAAGAGGCAGACGTACGAAAGCCCGAACAGCACGCCGGCCGGTGCGAACGCTCGCAGATCGCGGGCATCCGGGACGCGCCGGGTGTAGGCAAGCGCGACGAGGGTTCCAGCGAGCAACGTCGCGGCAGCGGCGGTCTCGGGGTTCGCGTGCGCGTGGAGCGCGCGGACGAGGTTGTCCCGCATCGCGAAGAGCACGGTCGCGCCGACGGCGAACGCGAGTCCCGCCATCCGTAGTTGCTCCGGCCGCCCGCGCTCGCCGGCCAGGGCGAGCGCCCCGGCCACGATCGCGAGCGCACCAAGGACGAGCGGCGGCCGCAGCGGCTCGTCGAGGAAAAGGAGCGCGAGCACAGACGGCGACGAGCGGCGCCGCTGCCACCGTCACGGACGTGCGGGACGCGCCAGCCTCGCGAATCGAGAGCGTGAACAGCACCTGCGAGCATCCCGGCGCGAGCAAACCGGCAAGCAGGAAAGGCCATGCGCGGTGCAGGTCGTGCGCCGGGACGGCTGCGACGAGTGCAACGACGAACGCCGGCAGCAGGGTGGACACCGTGCCTGCCGGCGCGTCGCCGCCGCGGAGGCCGAGCCGGATCGCCACCGTCATCGCACCAAAGCACGCCGCCGAGACGAGCGCGAGAACGACCGCCGTCATGCAGTTCGCGGCCGGCGAACGAGCCGGGCGAGGACGTCTGCCGCTGAGGGCTCGGCAAGCACGATCCCGGCCATGATCACCGCGCAGCCCGCCCAGCCGAGTACGCCGAGCCGGTCGCCCGCCAGCGTGAAACCAAAGAGTGCCGCCCAGACCGGCTCCAGCGTGAAGACGAGCGCGGTGCGGTTGGCACTCGTCCGCCGTTGCGCCCACGTCTGCACGAGAAAGGCGAGCGCGCTCGCGAACACCCCGGTCACGATGAGCGCACCCCAGACGGTCCAGCCGTGCGGAACCTCCGCTGTCGGGACGGCTGCCAGAACGAGCACCGCAAATGCGGCAGCCATCTCGAGCAACGTGAAGCCGAGCGGGTCGTACCGCGGCGCGTAGCGCTCCATCAGCAGGATCTGAAGCGAGTAGACCGCGGCGCCCGCGAGCACGAGCAGGTCGCCGACCGACGACCCGCCCGGCACCCCGGCGATCATCGCGAGCCCGGTGGTCGCGCAAACGACCCCAAGCCAGACGCTCGCACTCACCCTGAGCCGGAAGAGCGCGAGCCCGAGGAGCGGGGTGAGTACGACGTACATCCCCGTGACGAAGCCGGCGTTCGACACGCTCGTCCGCTCGAGCCCGAGCGTCTGGAGGACGTAACCCCCGGCGAGGAGGAGCCCTGCGAGCACAGCCGCCGCCGCCCCACCGCGGCCGAGCCCGCGCACGCGCGCCGCGCCCGGGAGCGCGAGGGTCAGAGTCGCGATACCGAATCGGAGTGCGAGGAACGGGAATAGCGGGTAGAGCGCGACCGCGTCCTTCACCTGCACGAACGTCACGCCCCACACGGCGGTCACGGCCACGAGAGCGAGGAGCACGGGCACCCCGACGATTCAATCAGGGGCCCGCTGTAACCAGACTGTCACCCTTCCGCGCTACGCTTGTCACCCGTGCCCGTGCTCGACGCCTTCGGCAGGCCGCTACGCGACCTTCGCATCTCGGTCACGGACCGCTGCAACTTCCGGTGCACCTACTGCATGCCGAAGACGGTGTTCGGCAAGGACTACCGCTTCCTCGACCGCAAGGAGCTCCTCACCTTCGAGGAGATCACGCGGCTCGCGTCCGCGGCCGTCGACGTCGGCGTCGCGAAGATCCGACTCACGGGCGGCGAGCCGCTGCTGCGCGTCGACCTCGAGCGCCTGATCGAGATGCTCTCGGCGCTGCCGGTCGACCTGACGTTGACCACGAACGCATCGGCGCTCCCGAAGAAGGCGCAAGCCCTGAAGGACGCCGGGCTCAACCGCATCACCGTCAGCCTCGACTCGCTCGACGACACGGTGTTCAAGGCGATGAACGACGTCGACTTCCCGGTTGCGCGCGTGCTCGAGGGGATCGAGGCCGCACAGGCGGTCGGCATGCCGGTCAAGGTGAATTGCGTCGTCAAGCGCGGCGTCAACGAGCACCAGATCGTCGAGCTTGCGCGGCACTTCCGCGACACCGGCGTCACACTCCGCTTCATCGAGTTCATGGACGTCGGCGCCACGAACGGCTGGCGCATGGACGACGTCGTCCCTGCCGGCGAGATCGTCGCGATGCTCGACAAGGCTTTCGGGGTCGAGTCGGTCGACCCGCTGTACCGCGGCGAGGTCGCCAAACGTTGGCGCTACAAGGACGGCACCGGCGAGATCGGCGTGATCGCGTCGGTCACGCAGCCGTTCTGCGGCGACTGCACTCGGTCGCGCCTCTCGGCCGAGGGAAAGCTCTACACGTGTCTCTTCGCCGTGCGCGGCCACGACCTCCGCGCGCTGATCCGCGGCGGCGCGACTGACGAGGAACTCGGCGAGAAGCTGCGCGAGATCTGGAGGGTGCGCGGCGACCGCTACTCGGAGCTGCGAGCCCAGAACACCGACGACCCTGCGATCGGCGAGCGCAAGGTCGAGATGTCGTACATCGGCGGGTAACGCGGGGACAACCGCGGTTTCCTCGCGGGCCTCCTTTCTTCTTCGCCCGGTGGGGTCGCCGGCTGTGATGGTTCGTCACGTTCTCGCGATCATCGGTTTGCTCTAGCGGAAGTGCCAGCTGAGCCGGATGACGGGGCTTCGACCGACCATCCTTGAGGATCTGGTTGTGACGATCCCTTCACGTCAAGCCGGCAGGGGAAGTAGAATCGTCGCTTCGTGTCGTCGATGGCAGCAGTCGGGCGGCGATACTTGCCGCGAGGGTGGGCGGATCTTGGTCGCCAGATCGCAATCTGGCTCGGGTTTCTGCTCGCCTACCAGGTGGCGCGTGGGGTCGCCGACCGCCATCCCGAGCAGGCGATCTCGAACGGCCTCAAGGTCGTCGACTTCGAGACGAACGTCAGCAGCCGCCTCTACGAGCTCACGCTCCAGCAATTCGTCGAGCAGCGGGACTGGCTCGCAACGCTCGCGTCGTGGACGTACTGGACCTCCGAGTTCACGGTGCTCACGCTCGCGCTCCTCTGGCTCTACATCGGCCGCCACTACGCCTTTTCGCGCTTCCGCAACACGCTGCTGCTGGCAAACCTGATCGGTCTGCTCGGCTACGTGCTGATGCCGACGGCGCCGCCGCGTCTGCTCGGGCTCGGGTTCGCCGACGAGCCGCACAAGGACGGCATCGTCCAACTGGCCGCGAACCCATATGCCGCGATGCCGAGCCTGCACGCGGCAGACGCGTTGATCGTCGGCATCGTGCTCGCGTGCGTGTGCCGGAACGTGTGGGCGAAGGTCTTCTGGGCGCTCTGGCCGGCCTGGGTCTGGTTCGTCGTGATGGCCACCGGCAACCACTTCTGGCTCGACTGCGTTGCCGGTCTCGGCGTGGCGCTCGTGGCACTCGCGATCGTCTACCGGCGAGACATTCCCCGGGTCTTTGCCGCTCAGCGAGCGTAGGCGACCGCCTGCCGACCGGAAGGCACCGTCCGCAGACGGCGCTGCTACGGTCACTGCCGTGAGCAGGGCGGCGGCGATCAAGCAGAGCTACACCTCGGGCGCCCGAAGGGTCGCGACACGCTCGATCTCGGGACTCGCACGCACCCGTGTGACCCCGAACGCCCTGACCGTGAGCGGCGTCCTGCTCTGCGCGGCTGCCTCCGTGCTCGTCCTGTTCGAGAACAGGAACGAGCTCTTCTTCTTGCTCGGCGCTGTCGTGTTCGTGGCCGGCTCGGTGCTCGACATCCTCGACGGTGCGCTCGCCCGAGCGGGCGGTAAGACGACCCCCTTCGGCTCGTTTCTCGACTCGACCACCGACCGCGTCAGCGAGGGTTTCATGCTCGCGGCTATCGCCTACGTCTTCGCCCGCGACGGGCTCGACGTCTTCGTGGTCGTTGCAGTGGCGGCCGTGGCCGGATCGTTCCTCGTCTCGTACACACGTGCGCGCGCCGAGGCACTCGGGCTGCGCGGCGACGTCGGCATCGGCTCGCGGGCCGAGCGCGTGGTCGTGATCACCGCAGGCCTCGTGCTCGCACCCTGGGGTGTTCTCCCCTGGGCAATCGCAGTCCTTGCCGCGACGGCCTGGGTGACGGTCGCGCAGCGTGTCCTGCACGTTCGCAAGCAACTGATGGAAGGAGCGAAGTGACTGAATCCAACGGTGCGTCGGCCAACGGCTCGGCGCGCGGCAAGGACAAGGTCCGTGTCGCCCTGATCGGCGTCGGCAACTGCGCCAACTCACTCGTGCAGGGAGCGACCTACTACAAGGACGCTGCCGACGACCAGTTCGTCCCCGGGCTGATGCACGTCAACCTCGGCGGTTACCACATCCGCGACATCGAGTTCGTGGCGGCGTTCGACGTCGTCAAGGGCAAGGTCGGCGTGGACCTCGCCGACGCGATGTGGGCCCACCCGAACAACACGATCAAGTTCGCGGACGTGGCAGCGACGGGCATCAAGGTCTCCCGCGGCATGACCCACGACGGCATCGGCAAGTACCTCTCGCAGATCGTCGAGAAGGCGCCGGGCGAGACCGCCGACGTGGTCGGGATCCTCAAGGAGACGAAGGCCGACGTCGTCGTCAACTACCTGCCCGTCGGCTCCGAGGAGGCGACGAAGTGGTACGCCGAGCAGATCCTCGCGGCCGGCTGCGCGATGGTCAACTGCATGCCGGTCTTCATCGCGCGTGAGCCGTACTGGCAGCGCCGGTTCGAACAGGCCGGCGTGCCGATCATCGGCGACGACATCAAGTCCCAGGTCGGCGCGACGATCACCCACCGGGTGCTCACCTCCCTCTTCCGCGAGCGCGGCGTCCACCTCGACAAGACGATGCAGCTGAACGTCGGCGGCAACTCGGATTTCCTCAACATGCTCGAGCGCGAGCGGCTCGAGTCGAAGAAGATCTCGAAGACGAACGCCGTCACCTCGATGCTGGACTACGACCTCGGCGAAGGCAACGTCCACGTCGGCCCGTCCGACTACGTGCCGTGGCTGACCGACCGCAAGTGGGCCTACATCCGGATGGAGGGCTCGTCGTTCGGGGACGTGCCGTTGAACGTCGAGCTCAAGCTCGAGGTGTGGGACTCTCCGAACTCGGCCGGGATCGTGATCGACGCGGTACGGCTCGCGAAGCTCGCGCTGAACAACGGCGTTTCCGGCTCCCTCGAGGGGCCGAGCGCGTACTTGATGAAGTCGCCGCCGAAGCAGATCGTCGACGACGAGGCCTACGAGCAGTCCGAGGCGTTCATCGCCAAGCATGCCCGCAAGGCGGCGAAGAAGCCCGCAAAGGCATAGCCGACCGACCTCGACCTCTTTCCGATCGCTGGGCGCGCCGGAGCTAAGGTCGCCCGGTGCCTCTCCGCCGTCTCGCCAGGACACCGAGGCCGCTGCCATGGCAGCGGCCTCGCCGCGAGGGACTGTTACTCGCACTCGTCGCAGTCGTTGCTCTTCTCCCCGTCTACCGCGCGTCGGACCCGGATGCGACGCGCCTCTGCCTGACACACGCGATCGTGCACGGGCACTTGACCGTCGCTCCGTGCCTCGCCGATTCGGTCGACTACGCCCGTTACGACGGGCGGATCTACTCGGACAAGGCGCCCGGCATGTCCGTGCTTGCCATTCCTGCCGCCGTGGCGGTCCGTCTAGGGCCGGCAACCGACTGGATCTCGACCAACAGCCTCCGTGTCTGGGCTGTACGACTGTTGACGGGCGGAATCGCGTTCGTCCTCCTCGCGGCTGCGGTCGGCAGAGTGTCCGAAGGGCTCGCTCCGGGCTTTGGCGCGCCTGCGCTCGTGACGTTCTCGATCGGAACGCTGGTCGGCCCGCTCGCGGCGACCACCTTCGGGCACGTGACCGCTGGAGCGCTCGCGTTCGCGGCGTTCCTGTTCGCCTGGCGGGGAAGACCCGGGCTGGCCGGGATTGCCGCCGGCGTCGCCGTGACGGTCGAGTACCAGACCGGAGCGATCGTGGCGATCCTCGCCGTCTACGTCGCACTCGCCGGGCTGCGGGGGCTCGGTCGGTACCTCGTCTGCCTGCTCCCCGGTCTAGCGCTGCTCGGTGCGTACGACTGGGCTGCTTTCGGCTCGCCGCTTCACCTCTCGTACCGCTACGTCGGCGAACGCCTACGCCGCCGATCAGGCGGCCGGGTTCTTCGGCATCGGGATCCCGGCTCTGCACGCAGTACGCGAGGTCTTCGTCGGCAACCGCGGGCTGCTCGTCGTCTCGCCGGTCGTGCTGGCGGCGGCCGCAGGGGTCGTACTGTTGTGGCGAAGCCATCGCGCGGAGGCCGCAGTCGCAACCGCGGTCGTGGGCGTCTTCATCGTGCTCAACTGCGGCTACTTCCTCCCGTACGGCGGCGGCTCTCCCGGCCCGCGATTCCTCGCCCCGTCCCTTCCGTTTCTCGCGCTCGGCCTCGGCCCTGCCTTCGCACGCTGGCGCGTCGCCACGAGCGTTCTCGCCGGGGTGTCGATCGCCGCTATGACGGCGACGACGCTCACCTGGTCGGGTACGGGGGGAGAGCACCGGCTCGTCTGGAGCGATTTTCCCCACGGCGTAACGGCCGCCGGACGGAGGGAGCTGATGCCATTCGCGGCAACCGCGCTGGGCACGGCGGGGCCGACTCGGCTCATCGGGGCGGCCTTGATCGTGGCGTGCGCGGCCGCCGCGTTCGTACCTCGCTCTTGCCGAACGGCCGCGGGTACGGCGCTAGGCTGCGACGCAGTGCGCATCTGCCTCGTGACGCCCTTTGCGTGGTCGCAACCGCACGACGTCAACGAGCACGTCGCCGGGGTCGCGCAGGAGCTTCGCGAACTGGGTCACGACGTGACGGTGCTCGCCCCCTCGACGCGCGCGGCCGACCTTCGTGCCGGGCGACGGGCGCTCCACCGCGATCACTCCGCGCGCGAGATGATCGCCGTCGGTCCGGCGGTCCCGATCTCGCGCCGTTCGCAGATGGGCGTGCCGGTCGGGGTGCGGGCCAACCTCGCGCTCGCGCTCGCACAGGGACGCTACGACGTCGTCCACGGCTTCGAGCCCGGTCTCCCCTCCCTCTCGTACCTCGCCCTGCGCGACACGGGCGCGTTGACGGTCGCCACCTTCTCCTCGCCTGAGCGGCTCTCGTATCCGCCTGCGCGCTCCCAGCGGGAGAAGCTGCTCGGCCGGCTCGACGCGCTGCTCGCGCTCTCGGAGAAGGTGCGCAACGCGGCCGCGGAACGCTTCCCGGGCGACTACCGGCTCGTCTCACCCGGCATCGACCCGACACTCTTCCGCCCCGTCTCGAAACGACAACTGATCGTGGTCGAGCTTCGGCCGAACGAACGCGTCGTCGCCCGCGGTGTGCTTCGCGCCCTGCGAGAGCTGCCGAGCTGGGAGGCCGTGCTCTTGCGGACGAAGCCGCTCGTGGCCCGGCCAGCGATTCCGCGCGACCTCGCAGCACGCGTGCACGTGCGAACGGCCCGCGACGGCGCATCGCGGGCCGCGCTCCTGAACGAGACTGCGATCTTCGTGCCGGGACTGGACGGGCTCGGCCGAGTGCTACTCGAGGCGCAGGCCGCCGGCTGCGCGATCGCCGCGCCGCGCGGCGTGGACGAGCAGCCCGAGCTTGCTGGGGCGGCCGTCGCAAGACTCGTCGAGGATGGAGCGCTACGGGCCTCGGAGCAAGAACGGGCACGAACCGCCGCAGCCGGGAACTCGTTCGCTGAAGTCGCGGCCGAGCTCGAGCAGCTCTACACGAGGCTGACGAAGCGGCGCCGCGGCCCACGGCGATTCGAGGATCCGCTCGCCGACCGGCCGTGGATCATCGCCGACCTGCACATGCACACGGCGTGGTCCTTCGATTGCATGGTCGACCCCGCCGAGCTCCTCGACCATGCCGAGGCGGAAGGGCTCGGCGCGATCGCAGTCACAGACCACAACGTCTTCGGCGGCGCGCTGGAGACGCTCGACCTCGCCCGCGGGCGCGACCTCGTCGTCATCCCGGGCGAGGAGGTGAAGACCGACGCCCAGGGCGAGGTGATCGGCCTTTTCATCGAGCGCGAGATCCCGCGCGGAATGTCGTTCGCCGACACGGTCGCGGCGATCCGCGAACAGGGCGGCCTGGTCTACGTGCCGCATCCGTTCGACCGCTTGCACGCCGTTCCCGACGCCGCAACGTTGCACCGGCACCTCGCCGACATCGACATCTTCGAGGTGTACAACGCCCGCCTCCTGTTCGAGACGCACAACGACGAGGCACTGCGCTTCGCGCGCAAGTACGACCTGACGATGGGGGCCGGCTCCGACGCCCATGTCCTCCAGGGCGTCGGCACGGGCGCTCTACGGATGCGCGCGTTCCGCGATCCCGAGGAGTTCCTGATCTCGCTCAACCGGGCCGAGATCCTGCGACGGCCGAAGTCGCTCGCCTACCTCCAGAGCCTCAAGTGGATGGCCCAGGTCAAGGAAAAGGTGCGATAGAGGAGAAAGGAACCCTTGCCCCGTGGCCGCCGCCGTGACGACAGACGAGATCTACAAGCGGTACCTCGACAAGGCGATCAAGGAGATCCTCCGCCTCGAGCACGAGGTCGCAACAGCCGCGGAGGGTCAGCCTGTCGCCCAGCCGACGGGCCACCCGCTGGGCACGATCTTCCTCCTCAAGTACGGGCCGCAGGCCCAGGAGCTCCAGGAAGGTGTCGCCTTCCACGGCCGCGCCGGCCACGCGCTGAAGCGCTCGCTCGAACGCCTGCACGTCGACCCGAGCGAGGTGTTCGGCACGAACTGCGTCAAGTTCGCGGGCGCCGAGCTCGAGACAAGCCGCGCTTGGCTGCGGCGCGAGCTGCGGATCGTCCAGCCGAGGCTGCTCGTCGTGATGGGCGAGGACGCCCTCGCGTTCGTGAACGAGCTCGCGTTCCCGCTCTCGCGGCCTCTCGAGGCGACGCTCGGCGAGCTGCAACGGTTCACGCCGACGATCGAGGCGCTCGTCGTTCCCGACATCGACTCGGCACTCGACGTGCAGTCCGCGAAGACACGCTTCTGGAACGCCTTCAAGCCGGTCGGGCCCTGGTGGGCCGCACTGCCGCCGTACTAGCGCTCGTCGCCGCGCTCATCGCGTGGTTCGAGATCGCATCGCACCTCTCCGAGTGGACACTCTGGCCGACCATCCTGCTGATTGCGGTCGTCCTGATCCCGGCGACGTTCCTGCTCGTCTGGCTTGCGTTGCCGCTCTGGCAATGGCGGTGGCTCCTGCCCGCTGGAGCCGGCTTCATCCTGCTCGGACTCTTGCTCTCGGCCGCCGGGCTGCCCGTCGGCTCGAACTTCTGCAAGCTGGCGGCGCTGACATTCATCGGCTGGTGGTTTCTCCGCTTCTTCGAGGAGCTCTCGTGGGTCGTGATCGTGGCGCTGCTGATCCCGTGGGTCGATGCCTACTCCGTCTGGCGTGGCCCGACGAAGCAGATCACCGAGGACCACGAGGAGGTGTTCGGCGCGCTCTCGATCGCGTTCGTCGTCCCTGGCGGCGGCTCCGCACGCCTCGGGCTTCCGGACGTCCTCTTCTTCGCGGTCTTCCTCGCCGCGAGCGTCCGCTTCGGCCTGCGCCCGTTCGCGACGTGGGTCGGGCTGACGGCGAGCCTGTCGCTGACGATGATCTGCGCGACGTGGTGGGACGTCTCCGGCCTGCCGGCCCTGCCCGGCCTCTCGCTCGGCTTCCTGATCCCGAACGCCGACCTGCTCTGGCGTCGCTTGCGCCCGTCGCGGGCCGAGTCGCGTCCTGACGGCCGGTCAGTCTCGCGTCCGCTCGAGCAGCGACACCGACTCGACGTGCGGCGTGTGCGGGAACATGTCGACCGGGGTCGTGCGGACGAGACGGTAGCCGTAGTCCTCGGCGAGACGCTTCGTGTCGCCGGCGAGCGTGGTCGGGTTGCACGAGACGTAGACGACGCGCGGCGCTGCCGAGCTCGCCGAGACGCTTGAGCGCCTTGCCCGCGAGACCCGCGCGCGGCGGGTCGACGACGACGACGTCCGGCTCGCCCGCGCGCTCGCGCAGGTCGCGCAGCACCTCGCCGACGTTGCCGGCGAAGAACGCCGCGTTGCCGATCGAGTTCAGCTCCGCGTTCTCGATCGCGCAGGCGACCGACTCCTCCGAGATCTCGACGCCCCACACGGTCAGCGCGTCGTGCGCCATCGAGAGGCCGATGGTGCCGATGCCGCAGTAGAGGTCGTACACGGTCTCGCTGCCGCCGAGACCCGCCGCACGCCGGGCGAGCTCGTACAGCCGCTCCGCCATGCGCGTGTTCGTCTGCAGGAAGGCGTTCGGCCGCACCCGGAAGCGCAGGCCGCTCGAACTCCTCCTCGATCGCATCGGCACCCCAGAGGAGCTGGGTCGGCAGGTTCGTCACCTCGGCCGGCGAGTCGTTGACGGCCCAGTGGATCGAGCGCACCTGCGGGAACGCCGTCAGCACCTCGATCAGCCGCTCGCGGTCGAACCTCTCGCGTTCGTGTGTCACGAGCTGAACCAGCGCCTCGCCCGTGTTCAGGCCCTCGCGCACGATCAGGTGGCGGAGGTAGCCCTTGCCCTCGGCCTGGTCGTAGGCCTCGAGCCGCTCCTCGCGCGCCCAGTCGCGCATCGCGTTCCGGATCCCGTTGCCGAGGTCGGTCGTGAGCCGGCACTGCTCGATCCCGAGCACCTCGTCCCAGCGGCCGGCGCGGTGCAGGCCGAGCTCCGGCCCGTCCGGGCCGGGCGCGAACGAGTACTCCATCTTGTTGCGGTAGCCGAAGATCTCCTCCGCCGGGACGATCGGCTCGACCGGCGGCTCGACGATCCCGGCGATCCGGCGCAGCGAGTCCACGACCCACGCCGCCTTCGCCTCGACCTGCGCCTCGTAGGCGAGGTCCTGGAAGCGGCAGCCGCCGCAGGCGGGAAAGTGCTCGCAGGGCGCCTCGACCCGCTGCCGGCCCGCCTTCGACGAGCTCGATCGCGTCGGCCTCGGCGTGGCGGCGCTGCACCTTCGTCACCTTCGCGCGGACGGTGTCGCCCGGGAGCCCCCGACGGACGAACACGACGAAGCCGCCGAGCCGGGCGACGCCGTTCCCGCCGTAGGCGAGCGAATCGACCTCGAGCTCGACCTCGTCTCCTCGATGCACCGGCGCGGCCATGAGGCGAGGCTACAGGCCGAAGAGCCGCGAGGCACGGCTCGAGCCCGACGATCTCGACCGGCGGGCGCTCGCGCTCCTCCCACGCCTCGCGCTCCAGGCGGAACTTCGTCTGGCGCACCGGGACGCCACGCGGCGAGGCGACGCCCTCGCCGGCCGGGACGTAGCCGAGTTTCTCCGAGACGCGAGCCGAGGCGACGTTCCCGTCGAGTGCTCCAGACGTGGCGACGTGGCCGCCGAGGCCGCGGAAGAGCAGCTCGAGAACCGCCGCCCGCATCTCCGTCCCGAAGCCGCGGCCCTGGAAGCGCTGCCCGAGCCAGGAGCCGGTCTCGGCCGTGCGGGTCGAGGCGAAGTCCTCGGCGTCGATCCCCTGCGCTCCCATCGGTTCTGCTCCCGCCCACACGCCGAGCAGCAGGTGCCAGTGTCCGGGCCGCCAGTCCTCGCGCAGCTTCAGGTGGAACGCGACGAAGTCGTCGACGAAGCCTGGCGAGCCGATCCCGTCCGTCCACGCGACGAAGAACGGCATCTCGTCGGGCGGGTGGACACCCAGCTCGGCCACGTGCGCGAGCTCGACCAACTCGGCCTCCGTCGGCAGCCGAAGCTCGAGCCGGCGCGTCAGGAGGCGAAGCCCGCGGAGCGGCTCCAGATCGGAGCCGCTCCCGGTGGTTCGGTTCACGTCCTCGGGGCGCGAATGTGCGGCTAGCCGCCGGTCCCGGTGCAGTTCTTCGTCAGCCAGTTGCTGATGTTCGTGCTCGCCGTCGTCACCTTCGCCATGTCGACCTCGCTCGAGAGCTTCTGCAGCTTCGCAATCATCTCGGCAGACACCTGCCCCGAGCTCATGTCGACGCCCTTGTATACCGCCGCGAGCTTCACGTAGAAGTCCGCGAACGTCTGGAAGTCGGCCCTGATCTCCTCCGGCGCCTGGTCGGCCGAGTCCTGCATCGCCTGCGCCGCCTTCTCGAAGTCCGTGCCACCCGAGCCCGACATCGCGGACCCGAAGCTGCTCACGAACTGGAGGTACTCCTGGCACTTCGCCGAGGTGAGGAACCCGAGGCCGTTCGTCACGGTCCCGCTCGCTGTGGTGTCGGTCGCAGTCGTATCGGTTGCCGTGGTGTCACTTGCCGTCGGTGTCGGTAGCCGTGGTGTCGGTAGCCGTGGTGTCGGTAGCCGTGGTGTCGGTAGCCGTGGTGTCGGTTGCGGTCGTGTCGGTGCTCTCGGTCGCGGTTGTCTCCGTCGACGTGTCCACCGTCACGGTCGTGGTCGAGCCGCCACCGCCGCCGCAGCCTGCAGTCGCGAGCGCTAACCCTCCGAGCGCGAGCGCGCAAAGAATCCAGATCCCCTTCAGTCTCATGTGCCGTCCCTCCGGTCGCAGTTCGACGCGCGGAGCCTACGCTATCCAGCAGACAGGCCTCCCCTACTGGAGGACGCTGACGTAGACCGTTCGCGTGCGCGGCCCGTCGAGCTCACAGAAGAAGATCCCCTGCCACGTGCCGAGTGCGAGCTCGCCGTTCCGGAACGGCACGAGCACCTGCGGCCCCATCAGCGAGGCGCGCGGATGCGACGGCGCGTTCTCCTCGCCCTCCTCGATGTGCTGCCACTTCCAGCCCTCGGGGACGATCCGCTCGAGCGCCATCTCGAAGTCGCGCGCGACCATCGGGTCGGCGTGCTCGTTGATCGTCACGCCGGCGGTGGTGTGCGGCACGTAGACGAGCGCGGCCGCGCCGGAGAGCCCGTCGAGCGCCTCGCGCACCTGCCGCGTGATGTCGATGAGCTGCGTCCTCCGCTCGGTCGTGACCGTGATCTCGCGCACTCGCCTATCCTACGGAGCCATGTCGGCCGAGACTCTGACAAGCCGCGAGCTCGATGCCTTCAGGGACGACGCGGACCGCTTCGTGGCCGAGCTGGACGAGGAGTTCTACCTCCACTACGCCGGTCACAAGGAGACGCTCGACGTCGAGGCAATCTACGAGCGCCACGAGGAGTTGACGAAGGTCGAGACGGCACAGCGCCTCGAGGGCGCGCCGACCGAGCTGTGGCGCTTCGCCTGCGAGGGATTCCTCGGAAACCTCACGCGCTCCCATCAGGAGAAGCTCGCGAAGATCGAGGCAGAGCTCGAGACGACGGTTGACGGCGAGCCGATCCCGTTCCGCATGCTGCGGGTTGCGCTCTCGAACGAGCCCGACCGCGACCGGCGGCGGCGGCTGGAGGAGGCCCGCTTGCGGCTCACCGACGAGGAACTGAATCCCGTCCACCTCGAGGCGGCGAGGATCGACCGTGACGCGGTGGCACAACTCGGCGCGCCGAACTACTACGAGCTCTACAAGCGCTTCGGCTTCCGACTCGACGAGCTCGCGGCAGAGTGCACGGAGCTGCTCGACGCCACGGAGCGTCAGTGGGAGGAGGCCGCCGACCGACTCTTCCGCGAACGGCTGCAGATCGGTCTCGCCGACGCGCGGCCGTGGGACATCGCGCGCCTGTTCCGCGCACCCGAATGGGACAAGGCGTATCCCTCTGACGGGATGCTTCCGGCGCTCGAGGCGACGCTCCGCGACCTCGGCATCGACCTCGCCTCCCAGGCGAACGTCCACCTCGACCTCGAGCAGCGGCCGGCGAAGAGCCCGCGCGCGTTCTGCGCACCGATCGAGGTGCCGGGGCGCGTGATGCTCGTGATCCAGCCGATCGGCGGCCGTGACGACTGGGAGGCCCTCTTCCATGAGGCCGGCCACACGGAGCATTACGCCCACACCTCGGCCGACCTGCCCATGGAGGCCAAGCGGCTCGGCGATATGGCCGTCACCGAGGGCTGGGCGATGCTCATGCAGCACCTCGTCACCGAGCCCGCCTGGCTGAACCGCCGCCTCGACGTCCCGCGCGTCGAGAAGCTCGCGAACGAGGGCGCGGTGTCGCTTCTCTACTTCTCGCGCCGCTACTGCGCGAAGCTCCTGTACGAGATCGAGTTCTTCCAGGCGGACGACCCTCTGTCGATGCGACCACGGTACGCGGAGCTGCTGAGCGAGGCGTTGAAGATCCCGGCGAATCCCGAGAGCTACCTCACCGACATCGACGGATCGTTCTACGTCACGGGTTACCTGCGCTCGTGGGCGTTCGAGGCGCAGCTCCGCGACTTCCTGCGCAGCGAGTTCGGCAACGAGTGGTTCGCGCGCCGCGAGGCCGGCGGCCTGCTGCGCGAGCTCTGGTCGCTCGGCCAGGGCCCGACCGCCGACGAGCTGCTGTACGAGGTGACGGGCTCGCGCCTCGAGATGGCGGCGGTCGCCGACCGCATCGGCGAAGGCCTGGCTGTCTAGATCACGCGCGGCAGGAGTGCGAGCTCGTAGACGGCGATCAGTGCGTAGGAGTCGATCCCGAGCCCGCCGAGCCAGACGTCAACCCGCACGCCGCGATCATCGCACGAGTACGACACGAGTCGTGCTCACGTACGGCCGCGGCACTACCGGCTGACGGTCATGCCGCGGTCCGGGCGTGCTCTCCCCTGCGGCGACGAAGACAGCACGAGGAGCGGCGTCGCAAGAGCGGCCACCGCGCGATGCTACTTCGCGCGGTGGCCGCCGAGAGGGAGCGGCAGGGCGCTCGCCGCAACCGCCCCGCGGCGAGCCACGGCAGCCGGTGCGGCCGCCGCGACTTGGGCCTTACTGCTTCGTGGCCGTGCCTTCGATCGTCTCCGTGCCGGACGCAAAGCCGATCTCGATCTTCTTCGGCTTCGCCTGCTCAGGCTTCGGGACGCGTACTTCGAGCACGCCGTCCTTGTAGGAGGCCGCGATCGCGTCCTCCGAGACGCCCTGCGGCAGTCCGACCGTGCGTGTAAAGGCGCCGTGGCGGCGCTCGAGGCGGTGGAAGTGCTCCCGGGAGACTTCCTCGCTCCGCTCGCGCTCGGCCGTCACCGTCAGCGCACCTTCCTCGACCTCGACGGAGATCTTGTCCTGCGGGACGCCCGGCAGGTCGAATGCGTACACGAGCGCGTCGTCGGTCTCCCATGCGTCGAGCGTCGGCACCCACGACTGCGTCGCGCGGCCGTTGCCCTCGAACAAGCCGTTCATCAGACGGCTCAACTCATTGTGCATGGCTGATGCTTCACGAATCGGATCCCAGCGAACCAGCGTTGCCATCTCCTGTTACCTCCTTATTTCCGGATTTGCCGATCTTTAAGTGTCACGCAGAATAAAATCTTAGCGACTTATTATCAAGTCTCTGGCAGAGTACCATCCCGAGGTGTTGCCGAGCGGGCTGCGGGGCGTAGGAAGGCCGTCGTGACGGGGCAAAGAGCATTCGACGAGCACGTGCGCTTAGCGCTCGACGGCCTGCCGCCGCGGATCGCACAGGCGCTCGAGAACGTGGCCGTCGTCGTCGAGGAGGAGGATCCCGGCGACCCCGACCTGTTCGGGCTGTGGGAGAGCGACGAGTTCATGCCGGACAAGATCACGATCTTCCGCCGGCCCCTCGTCGAGTCGTTCCCCGACCCGGACGAGCTCGAGCGGGAGATTCGGATCACGGTGCTGCACGAGCTCGGCCACTACTTCGGGCTCGACGAAGACCGCATCCAGGAACTCGGCTATGAATAGGGAATCCGTTTCGGGGAATCTCCGTTAGTACCGAGTATGAGAACGCTGAACCAGATCAAACAGGACATCGAAAGGCTTTCCGACCGTCGAGCTGAGGTTCTGCACCGGCTCTCGAACGGGCACGACGCTGCCCTCGCCGCCGAGCATAAGCGCCTCGACGAGGAGCTGGCCGAGCGCTGGGAAGAGCAGCGCGTCGTGCGTGCAACCATCCGCTTCGGTGACCGCGACCTGATCATCCAGCGGGCGCGGCACGAAGAGCGGCTCTCGCGCGCGGCCTGAACGCGACCCTTCTGTCGGCGTCCCTGGCCAGGCAGGGCCGGGGCCGCCTCCAGCGCGGCATGCCCGCCGTATCGGCGCTACAGTCCGCGGGACGGGGCGTTAGCTCAGCTGGGAGAGCGCCAGCTTTGCAAGCTGGAGGTCATCGGTTCGATCCCGATACGCTCCATACGACGAAACCTAAGCTGGGTCTTTCAAACCGTGAACTGCCCTGCCGTCGGTTGTCCCGGCAATTCGGGAATGGGCTATGCACATGGCTCCGGTAGGTCGAGCCTTCGCCTCGTAGCTCGCTATTCTCTGGGCGTGACGTTGCTGCGGCCTCGCGTGGATGAGCTTCTGCCGGTTCCGGTGGTTGCTCCGCGGCCGCCGTTCGTGCACGTCCCGGCGTAGGCGCTCCCGCTGCTTCGGCCCGGAGCGCCGCAACCAACTCCGTCACCGCCGGTAGACATCTACGAAGGAGAGCACGATGTTCGCAGCACGCCTGCTCGCGGGAGCGTCCCGATGAGCACGACCGCTTTGCCCGCCCAGTCGAGCGACTTCCCCGCGTGGTACGGCGAGGTAGTGCGCCGTGCTGGCCTCGCCGAGAACTCGTCCGTTCGTGGCGCGATGGTGATCAAGCCGTACGGCTACGCGATCTGGGAGGCGATCCAGCGCGAACTCGATGACCGGATCAAAGCATCCGGCCACGAGAACCTCTACTTCCCTCTGCTCATGCCCGCCTCGGTGCTGGCGCAGGAGGGAGAGCTTGTCGGAGGGTTCGCACCCGAGGTCGCCGTCGTTACCGAGGCGGGCGGGAAGAAGCTGGAGGAGCCGCTCGTGGTGCGTCCTACCTCGGAGGCGCTGATCTGGTCGACGTATGCCCGCTGGGTGCAGTCGTACCGTGATCTGCCGCTGCTCTACAACCAGTGGGCAAACGTCGTCCGTTGGGAGTTGCGACCGCGCTTCTTCCTTCGCACGAGCGAGTTCCTCTGGCAAGAGGGGCACACGGCGCACGAGACCGAAGAGGAGGCGCTCGCCGAAACGCTGACGATCCCTGCACGACGTCTACGCCGACACGATCGAGAACGTCCTCGCGATCCCCGTGCTGCGGGGCCGTAAGAGCGAGAGCGAGCGGTTCCCCGGCGCGGCCGACACCTACACGCTCGAAGCGTTGATGCGCGATGGAAAGGCGCTCCAGGCAGCAACCTCCCACTACCTCGGTCAAGGCTTCGCGCGCGCGTTCGATGTCCGCTTCACCGGCCGTGACGGTAGCGAGCAGTACCCGTATGCGACCTCGTGGGGCGCGAGCACGCGACTGGTCGGCGGCGTCGTGATGGCGCACGGGGATGATCGCGGGCTGCGGCTCCCGCCTCGCGTCGCGCCGCAGCAGGTTGTCATCGTGCCGATCTTCCGCGAGGACGATCGCGGTGATGTGCTCCAGGCCGCCGCTGCCGTCGCCGACGAGCTGCGAGCAGCGGGTGTTCGCGTCCGTGTCGACGATCGGCCTGAGTACCGGCCTGGCTTCAAGTTCAACGAGTGGGAGCTGAAGGGCGTGCCGCTCCGCATCGAGCTCGGCGGCCGCGACCTCGCGGCGGGAGCGGTCACCGTCGTGCGCCGCGACACCGGCGACAAGCAGCAGATCCCGCTTCTTGGCGCGGCTGTTGCGATCGACGAGATGCTGAGAGACGTGCAGGCGTCGCTGTTCCAGACCGCCCGCGACGAACAGGAGCGGCGGACGCTCCGCAACCCACGCCGCTACGACGAGATGATCGAGTACCTCCGCGAACCCGCCGGATTCGTCGCGGCTCCGTGGTGCGGCAGCACCGAGTGCGAAGCTCGCGTCAAGGAAGACAGCTCGGCGACGATCCGGTGCCTGCCGCTCGGAGAGCAACCGACCCAGTCCGGCGCTTGTGTCTGCTGCGGTAGGTCAGCGGTAGCCGCAGCCGTCTGGGCGCAGGCGTACTAGCGCGCTACCCGCTCGACGACCCACCAATCCAGTCGGTGCCGAGGCGTCAGCCCGGCTTGAGCATCCGGTATTGCCCTCGGGCGACCCGACCGAACCGCGGGCCGCCGATGCTTCGCCTCCGCACTCAGAAACCGCTTCACCGACGAGCGACACACCTGGATCCCGAGTAGCTCTTCGACCTCACGATGGATCTCGATGTAACGCATCGTGCCCTCGGCCCGGGCCAGAACTTGCAGGACCGCCCCACTCACCGTCACGAACTTCAACTTCCCATCACAGGACCGGTGTCGACGTTTCCCTTGCACATGGGCCACTTGTCGCCAGTCTCGTTTCGTGAGACGCTGGAAGAGAACCTCCGTCTCAGAGTTTGAAACCAGGACGGCAAGGTCCATGTTGTTGAAAGCCTCGTGTTACGAGGCTTCTCTTCCGGCAAACCGCAGCACGTCCGCCGTTTGCGCTTCGTCACACGTCCGGCGGCCGCGTTCCCACCAGCCTGCCGACATCGCCGCTCGGGACGAGCACCGCGTCGAAGCCGGCCCGCTCGAGCTGGAGCACCTCGTCACGGCTCGCGACGTCGACCTCGGCGATCGCGAGCTTCCCGGCGGGCACGTCCGGGAGGAGCGCGAGCACCGACTCGACCGGATCGTCGCCCTCGTCGACCTCGCGGGCGGAGAGCAGGAAGATCTCCGGATCGAGCCGCTCGAGCGCCCGCTCGAGCTCGTCCTCGTCGCGGACGTCGACCACCACCTCGAGCTCGGTCTCACCGTGGCCGTCCTCGTCGCCCGCACGGATCGTGAGCGCGTCGGCGTCGCCGGGCGTGCCTCGGCCGCGCCAGAGCAGCGGCAGCGTCGTGGCCTCGCGGATGCCGTCGATCGCGATGTCGACGCGAGCGCCTTCGCGCCCTGCCTCCTCGGCCGCACGCGCCGCGCGCGCGTCGCCGACGTGGACGATGATCGCGATCCCGTCGCCTTCGGAGATGTGGTGGCTCAGACGTCGCGAAGCGCGGCACGGGGCGGAGCGAAGCGTATCGGCTATACGGTCGAGCAGCAGACCGTCGTAGGCCGGCTCCCAGCCGTCGGCTCGCGCCGAGTCGGACGAGCTCGTCGTGCGAGAGCCGGTCCATCTCCTCGACGTGCGAGAGGACGGCCCGCCGCGGCGCCGAGCGCGCGCGCCATCTCGAGCGCCTGCTGGTAGCGCGTCTTCTGCACCGGCGGCTTGCAGAACTCCTCGGGGATCAGCCGCTCGCCCGGTGTACGGGTGGTGCTCGAAGACGCCGACCGGAAGCACGGCGAGGTCGAGCGGCGCCGAGGTCGGGTGGCGACCAGCCGTGCGTCTCGTCCATCGCGATCAGCACGCGCTTGCCGCTCGCCTTCGAACAGGAAGGCGTGGGCGTTCTCGGCGTCGAGCGGGATCGGCGTGACGCGACGCCGTCCAGGTCGAACGGCTCGTTCTCCGCGAGCTCGTGACCTTCACCGTTCCCTGGCGCTCCATGAAGCGGAACTGGTCGGCGAGACCGTAGTTCTCCTCGAAGTCGTCGCCAGACCCGCTCCGGGACGTAGATCGGCGTCGTCTCGTAGCGGCGCGGCCACGAGCGGAACTCGAAGTTGCGCGACTCCCAGACGCGCCGGCCCGACGTGTGGTCGGGGTGCCAGTGCGAGTAGAGGCCGGCGGCGATTCGCGTCACCTGCGACCGGTTCAGCTGCTGCTTCGACTCCTCGGGCGTGTCGATCAGGACGTCGGGCCCGTGCACGAAGACGCTCGGGCCGGTGCGCGCGTACGGCGACGCCCTTCGCGCGCGCCTCGACGCAGACCCGGCACGAGCAGCCGGGCCGCGGGATGGTGACGGCACCGCCCGAGCCGAGGATCTCGACCTGCACAGGGGTCAGACCCCGATCGGGTGCCAGACGGTCTTCAGCTCGAGGAACGCCGAGATCTCGTACGAGGCTCTGCGAGTCCGGCGCGCCGAGGACGACGCGCTTCACGTTCTCGGCGGCGGCCCGCTCGAGGTCGGCGCGGAGGCCGTCGGCGCCGGTGAGGTCGATCGCGTTCACGTCCATGTGCGAGGCGAGCCACGGCGCGAGCTCGGCGCGGTGGCCGGTGAGCAGGTTGACGACGCCGCCCGGGAGGTCGCTCGTCGCGAGCGCCTCGGCGAGCTCGATCGCGGCGAGCGGGCTCCGTCTCGGAGGCGATCGCGACGACGGCGTTGCCGCCGACGAGCGCCGGCGCGATCCGCGAGACGAGGCCGAGCAGCGGCGGCTCGTCGGGCGCGATCATCGCCGACGACGCCGGTCGGCTCGGGCACGGTGAAGTTGAAGTACGGCCCGGCGACGGGGTTCGACGAGCCGAGCACCTGCGCGAGCTTGTCGGCGAAGCCCGCGTACCAGACCCAGCGGTCGATCGCGCGCTCGACCTCGTCGCGGCCCGTCGCAGAGCTCGGCGAACTCGGCGGCGCGCGCCTCCATCATCTCGGCGATCCGGTAGAGCACCTGGCCGCGGTTGTACGCGGTCGCCCCCGCCCACTTCGGCTGCGCCGCGCGCGCGGCGACGACCGCGTCGCGAACGTCCTTGCGCGAGGCGCGCGCGACGTTCTGGCCCTGCGCCTCGTAGGTGCGACCGGACTCGGAGCGCGGGAACGCGCCGCCGATGAAGAGCTTGTACGTCTTCTTTACGGGCAGCCGCGCCATCGGACGCAGAATACGGTGTCAGATCGGACGCAGGTCGAGCGCCATCAGGACGTCGTCGACGTAGCGCGCCGTCGAGGAGGAACTCGCTCGCGCTGCACGCCCTCGACGACGAAGCCGGCCGACTCGTAGAGCCGCCGCGCCGCCTCGTTCGGGCCGAGCACGCGCAGCGTGAGCCGCCGCGCGCCGCGCCTGCGTGCCTCGGCCTCGGCCGCGTCGAGGAGCGCCCGCCCGACGCCCGCGGCGCCGGCACGCGGTCGACCGCGAGGCCGTTGATCATCGCGCACGTGGTCGCTCGCGGCGAGCGGCGTCGCGCGCCCGAGCGCGCACGTAGCCGGCGACCTCGCCGTCCACGACCGCGACGAGCACGTCCTCGGGCTCGGTCCGCTCGTCGAAGAACGGCCGCTCCGGTCCGGGCGGCGGCGCCGGGCTCGAGAGCCAGTTCCAGGTCGCGCGGTCGAGCGCGGCGAGCGCGTCCTCGTCCGCCGGCTCGGCGGGCCGCACCTCGACCGCGGTCACGGCACTACCGCCTGGTCTCGTCGTCGAACGCGAGGTACGGCTCGAGGCCGTGCCGGCCGCCCTCGCGGCCGAAGCCGGACTCCTTGTAGCCGCCGAACGGGCTCGCGGGATCGAAGCGGTTGAACGTGTTCGCCCAGACGACGCCGGCGCGCAGCCGCTCGGCCATCCAGAGGATGCGCGAGCCCTTCTCCGTCCAGACGCCCGCCGACAGGCCGTACGGCGTGTTGTTCGCCTTCTCGACCGCCTCGTCCGGCGTGCGGAACGTGAGCACCGAGAGCACCGGCCCGAAGATCTCCTCCTGCGCGATCCGGTAGCTCTGCGCGACGTTCGTGAACACGGTCGGCGCGAACCAGTAGCCGCGCTCGGGCAGCCGGCACGGCGGCTGGTAGATCTCGGCGCCCTCGTCGCGCCCCGCCGCGACGAGCTCCTCGATCTTCTCGAGCTGCGCCTGCGAGTTGATCGCGCCGACGTCGGTGTTCTTGTCGAGCGGGTCGCCGACGCGCAGGGTCGCCATGCGCTGCTTCAGCTTCTCGATCAGCGGCTCGGCGATCGACTCCTGCACGAAGAGGCGCGAGCCGGCGCAGCAGACGTGGCCCTGGTTGAAGTAGATGCCGTTGACGATCCCCTCGACCGCCTGGTCGAGCGCGCGTCGTCGAAGACGATGTTCGCCGCCTTGCCGCCGAGCTCGAGCGTCAGCTTCTTGCCGCGTGCCCGCGAGCCGCGCGCTGGATCGCCTTGCCGACCTCGGTCGAGCCGGTGAACGCGATCTTGTCGACGTCGGCGTCGACGAGCGCCGCGCCCGTGCGGCCGTCGCCGGTGACGATGTTGACGACGCCCGGCGGCAGCTCCGCCTGGCGCAGCACGTCGCAGAAGAGGAGCGCCGTCAGCGGCGTCGTCTCGGCCGGCTTGAGCACGACGGTGTTGCCGGTCGCGAGCGCCGGCGCGATCTTCCACGCGAGCATCAGCAGCGGGAAGTTCCACGGGATGATCTGGCCGGCGACGCCGAGCGGCTGCGGGCGTGCGGTTCGGGAACGCGTACTCGAGCTTGTCGGCCCAGCCCGCGTAGTAGAAGAAGTGCGCCGCCGCGAGCGGCAGGTCGACGTCGCGCGACTCCTTGATCGGCTTGCCGCCGTTCAGCGACTCCAGCACCGCGAACTCGCGCGAGCGCTCCTGCAGGATGCGCGCGATCCGGAAGAGGTACTTCGCGCGGTCGGAGCCCGGCAGCGCCGCCCACGGCGCGAACGCCTCGCGCGCGGCCGCGACCGCGACCGCCGACGTCCTCCGGCCCGGCCTGCGCGACCTCGGCGAGCGGCTCCTCGTCGCGCGGCGAGATCGTCGTGAAGCACTCGCCGGAGCGCGGCTCGACCCACTCGCCGCCGACGAAGAGGCCGTAGCGCTCGCGCAGCGAGACGATCTCGCGCGACTCCGGCGCGGGCGCGTACGTCCACTCGGCCGGAACCGGCGAGCGCTCCCCACGCTTCGTCGAGCTCAGTCATTCGTGAAGTAGTCCTTGCTCTGGTAGGCGCCCGTGCGCTCCTTGCGGATCTGCATCAGCATGTCGTTCAGCAGGGACGACGCGCCGATGCGGTAGAGGTCGGGCGTCAGCCAGTCGGGGCCGAGCGTCTCGTGCACCTGCACCAGGTACTGGATCGCGTTCTTCGACGCGCGGATGCCGCCGGCGGGCTTCATGCCGACGCGGCGGCCGGTCTCCTCGTAGACGTCGCGGATCGCCTCGAGCATCACGAGGTGCACCGGCAGCGTCGCGGCGCCCGGCAGCTTGCCGGTGGACGTCTTGATGAAGTCGGCGCCGGCGGCCATCGCGAGCAGCGAGGCGCGGCGGACGTTGTCGTAGGTGCCGAGCTCGGCGACCTCGAGGATCACCTTCAGGTGCGCCTCGCCGCAGGCCTCCTTGACGCGCACGATCTCGTCGTAGACCTGCGCGTAGCGGCCCGAGAGGAACGCGCCGCGGTCGATCACCATGTCGACCTCGTCGGCGCCCATCGCCGACCACGTCCTCGACCTCGCGCACCTTGACGTCGAGCGGGCTCTGCCCCGACGGGAACGCCGTCGCGACCGAGGCGACCTTGACGCCCGTGCCCGCGAGGCGCTCCTTCGCGGTCGGCACGAGGTTCGGGTAGACGCAGACCGCGGCGACGGACGGAATGCTCGGGTCGGTCGGATCGGGCCGGACGGCCTTCGAGCAGAGCGCCGCGACCTTGCCGGGCGTGTCCTGGCCCTCGAGCGTCGTCAGGTCGCAGCAGCGGATCGCGAGCTCGAGCGCCCACAGCTTCGCCTCGCGCTTGATGCTGCGCTTCGCGAGCTCGCCGGCGCGCGCCTCGACCGCGACCTGGTCGATCGAGCCGATCCGCGGCAGCCGCTGCTTGAGCGACAGCTCGAACCCGGACGGAAGTGCCGGCGCCTGGGCCATGGCCCGAGTCTAGTGGTCAGTCGGCCGTCACACACCCGTCCCGGCGACCGGGTAGGGTGCCGCGAGGATCGGCGACCGAAGGGAGAAGCGATGAGAAGGGTGATCGCGTTGCTTGCGCTTTCGGGCGCGGTCGCGCTCGTTGCGGCCGGCTGCGGCGGCGGCGGGAGCGCCCCTCGAGCAAGGCCGAGTACGAGAAGCAGATCGAGCGCGATCGGCCAGGATCTGACCGCCTCGCTGAAGACGCTCGGTACGGCGACCTCGGCGCCAAAGGCACGCCACCTCGCTGAAGAAGCTTCAGACCGACCTGAACGACGCCGCCGACAAGATGGACGCGATCACGCCCCCGGACAAGGTCAAGACGAGCACGAGCAGCTCGCGACCGGTGTGCGCGAGTTCGGCGAGCGAGCTCGACCCGATCATCACGAAGCTCGAGGGTGGCGACCTCCAGGCACTCGCCGGGGTGACATCGCTCCCGGCCCTGGCCAAGATCCAGAAAGCGTCGACCGCGATCAACAACAAGGGCTACGACATCGGCTCGAACTGAGTGCTCCAGCCCGGGTGGCACGGCACCCGCCGCCGCCGATGACCGGGCGACCTCCGCGTCGAGATTCTCAGGCCGCGCTTTTCCGGCGCTCATCGCCCGGCCGCACGCGACCGGCCAGACGCACCCCGTCGACTGGAGCGTCTCGCCCCGTGACGAGCTTCGCGTAGGCGAGCGGATCGCCGCCGAGGAGACGGAGCACTGTGTCGCGGAAGGCTTCCGGGTTTCGCCGGCTCTCCGAGCGCCACTCGATCTCGGCCAGGTACGCCGGCAGGTACTTCAGCTCCAGCTGGTGGTAGCTGCCGACGAGCGGCTTGGCGAAGACGCGGGCACGCGAGCCGTTCCGTCGTCCCGGATCGGAGCGACGACCGCCACGACGACGTACCCGTCCTGCAAGCGCCGCCCGCACGCGATGCTCGGCGAACCACGCCGTCTTGTAGGTCACGCCGAGGAGCTCCACGAGCTGGTTCGCCGGCAGCCCGTCCTCCGACTCGATCATCAGCGTGATGGTCAGGAACCACTTCCAGGTCGGCAGGTGCGAGTTGTGAAAGAGCGTGCCGGACGTGACGCTGAAGTGGTAGCGACACGATCGGCAGTAGAACTTCTTGCGCGCCTCGAGCCGCGCGGTGTCGCTCGAATCGCAGCGCGGGCAGCGGACGCCGTCGGGCCAGCGGAGGTGCTCGAGGTAGGCGCGGCATCGATCCTCGGTGCGTTCGAGATCGCGGAACCACTCGGCGTCGCCCCAGGGGAACGCGGCTTGCCCCGGAACGCGTCCGTTAGTAGTGATGGCGCTCACCTCGCAGCACGCGCCTCACGATAACCGCTTTCTGATTCGCAATTCGCACAAGAAATCTTGAGCGAGTTTCCACGCACATCTGACTCAGGAATTCTTGAGGATCGATTCTCGTCCGGAACAACGAGGGGGCCCCTATCGGGGCCCCCTCTCATACCACCGGCGTGAGCGTCGCTGCGGGCTCAGCTCACTTTCCGGCAGCCTTGAGCACACCGCGGACGCGAGCCGGCGTCATCGGCGCCTCGAAGATCCGAACACCCGTCGCGTCGAAGAACGCGTTCGCGACGGCCGCAGCGACCGGCGACAGCGCCGGCTCACCCGAGCCCGTCGTCCGCGAGCCCGGGCCTGCCGGGTCCGGGACGTCGGTGCGGGTGAGTCCGTGGATGTGAACGATCGGCGCGTCCTTGAACCGGATCATCGGGTAGCTGACCCAGTCGAGGCTGGTGACGCCCTTCTTGTCGAAGTCGACCTGCTCGACGAGCGCACGGCGAGAGACCCTGCATGGCAGCGCCTTCCTCGTTGTTCTCGCTGCCGGCCGGGTAGACGATCAGGCCGGCGTCCGTCGCCACGTTCAGCGTCTTGGCGATGATCTTGCCGGTCTCTTGTTCACCTCGATGTCGGCGACGCAGCACGACATCGTGTTCGAGTAGTGGCCGAACGCGATGCCGCGACCCGTGACGACGTTGGCACTCGACAGGTTCGACGCCGCCACCTTCGCCTGCCAGTTCGCGTACTTCGCCGCACCGGTCAGCACGTTCTTCCACCGCTGGTCCGGATCGTCCGTCTTGTTCGCGACGTTCAGGAGGCGGAACGCGACCGGATCCATCTTCGCCATGTACGCCAGCTCGTCGACGGCCTGCTCGGCCGCAAACGCCGACTGCGGAGCTTTCGGCGCCCGCAGGAACGAGACGCTGAAGTAGTTGTTCTGCAGCGGCAGGCTCTTGCCGATCACCTTCCGGTTCGGGATCGTGTACTGCGCACCGCTGATCTGCGTGTCGCAGTCGGGCCCGCGGTCGCGTACGCCGTGTTGGCCTTCACCTGCTGCTCGGCCGGCTGCGTCGAGTAGTACGGGATCCCGAATGCGTGAACTCGAACGCGATGAGGTTGCCGTTCGCGTCGATGCCCGCGCGGATATCCGTCATCTGGGCCGGGCCGTAGTTGTCCCAGCCGTGCTCGTCCCAGCGCATGAACTGCAGGCGCACCGGCTTGCCGGTGATGGCCGACATGATCGCCGCGCCCTGGTTGGCGTCGCGGTACGGCGCCGAGCCGTAGACGCTGCCGCCCTCGACGTAGGTCAGGCGGATCCGGTTCAGCGGCGGGGCCTTCGAGCCCATCACGACGTCGAGCACGTCCTTGACGTTCTGCCGCGTGCCGTAGGCGTCCTGCGTGTTCGTGAACACGCGGGCGCCGTTCGGCGTCACGTCGGCGACGCAGCACGACGGGCCGATCGGCAGGTGCCCGGTGTAGTGGTACTTGTAGGTCTGGTTGACCTTCTGAGCGGCCGTTGCGAACGCCGCGTCGAAGTTGCCCGAGTTGAACCCGATCCGCGCCGGGACCTTGCCCGCCGCGTCGTGGTCGCGCATGCTCTTGAACAGGTTGCCGATCCCCGGCAGCACCGGCGGATCGGCCTACTTCACCTTCAGCTGGGCCGACGCCTGGATCGCCGCGTACTCCTTCGGGGCGACGACGCCGAGGAAGTTCTTGTAGCGGACGACCTGAACGCCCGGGATGTGCTTGATCGAGCTCTCGTCGACCGAGAGGAGCGTCGGCGCGGTGCCGTCGCCGTAGGCGCCCTGGCCGCGAGGCCGGACGACCCGGCCGTGCAGCATTCCTGGCACGCTGATGTTGTGGACGTAGGTCATCTCGCCGGTGACCTTCGACGGAATGTCCACGCGGGGCGGGCTCGTGCCGACGATCTTGTACTGGCTGACCGGCTTCGTGCCCGGCGAGCCCGCGACGGCCTGCGCCGGCGTGGTGGCCGTGCCGGCGGTCGAGAAGCCGGTGATCGTCGTGTTGAAGAGCTTGTCGCCGAGGAGCGCACCGTAGGTGACGGTCTTGCCGCCGCCCGAGACGACGCCGTCCTTGACCGAGAGGCTCGCCGCCGAGACGCCGAGGCTCGTCGAGGCGAGCTTGAGCAGCGCCTGCTTGGCCGCCGCGGCCGCGGCACGGGTCTGCTTGCCGCCCGTCTGCACGCCCTGGCTACCGACGCTCGAACCCTGGTTCGGCGTGATGTTCGTGTCGTGCGTGATCATCTTCATCTGGCTGAAGCTCATGTCGAGCTCCTCCGCAGCGATCATCAGCAGCGCGGTCGGCGTGCCCTGACCCATCTCGACCTTGCCGATCTTCACGCTCGCCGTGTTGTCGGCGTGGATGATCAGCCACGAGTCGACAGCGGTCTGGTCGAACGGGCCCATCGACGCGTACGGATCGGTGGCGCCCTTCGCAACCTTCGCGCCGAGACCGGCACCGACGATCGAGAAGCCGACGACCATCGCGCCGCCGCCCTTGACGAACGACTTGCGCGAGAACTCCTTCTTGAGCATCTCGGTCATGGTTACTTCCCACCCTTCGCCATCACAGCAGCAGCCTTCTGAATCGCCGTCAGAATCCTCGGATACGTCCCACAACGACACAGATGACCGTTCATCGCCGTGCGGATCTGCGCCTCAGTCGGACGCTTCGTCGTCGCCAACAGATCAGCAGCCTGGATCATCATCCCGTTCTGGCAGTACCCGCAATGCGGCACCTGCACGTCGATCCACGCCTGCTGCAACGGATGCAGCGCAGCCGGCGAAGCAGCAGTCGTGCCGCGCTCCTGCGCGCACATCGCGGGCATACCCTCGAGCGTCGTGATCGCCTTACCACTGACCGCGGCAACCGGCGTCACACACGAGCGGATCTCCTTGCCGTCCAGCAACACCGAGCAGGCACCACACTGCGCAAGACCGCAGCCGAAGCGCGGGCCGTGCAGATGCAACTCGTTGTGCAGGACATACAGAAGCGGTGTGTCGAGGCTCGCGGTCACGTTGTGCACGAGACCGTTGACCTTGATCTTCAACTTGCTCGCCATTCGTCCTCCAATGGTTGGAATAACGCTTCGCATCGACAGCTCAATTCACGACGCAAAGCCTCATGGCAAGCGTAATCGGAGGCAGGTTCGGCTCGGCATTTCCTCAAGAAACCTTGAACACTTGTCGGGCGTCCCTCCGCCTCGACCGTGCCAAGTGGCAATAATCGATTCTCACGATGTCGGCGCATGAAAGTTTGATGGTTCGCCACCCACCGCTTTCACCCGATCGCACCCGACCTCAGCGGGTGTCGTGCAAGAACTGTTGATCCCCTCGACTCCCGCACCACCAGCCCGCCCGCTTCGCGGCAGCTGTTCGGGATGCGGTGGTGGCTCGCCCTCGCGTTCGCCGTCGTCGCCGGACTCACGGCTCTGGCCGTGGTCGCCGTGCTGAGCAACCGCTCCGAACGCGCCTTCCGCACCTACGCGCAGGAGTTCGCGGTCGGCAACACGGTCTCGGCGACCGAGGCGCTCAAGCGTGTCGAGTCGGTGGACCAGCTCGGCGCCGACACGGCGACGATCGCGGCACGGCGCCACCTCGCGCTGTTCGTCTTCGACCGAACGGCCGGCCACTGACGCCGCTCCGCTCGCAGGGCATCGTCTGGGCGAAGGTCCCCGGCGGACGCGAGGCGCTTCGCACCGCGTTGACCGGCCACCGCTACATCTTCGGGCGCAGCGACGGCTCGGCCTTCGTGGTCGGTCTGCGAGATCCACGGCGGGCCCGGCGGCGCCCTGGTCGCGTACTCGCTGCGACCCCGAGCTCCGCGAACAGCTCGGCATCGTCCGCCACGAGTTCCTCCAGTCGGCGCTGCTCGCGTTCGCCGTGCGGAGCGGCGCTCGGCCTGTTGATCGCGTCGCTGATCGCGCGCCGCCTGGCGCGGATCGCCGACGCCGCCAAGGCGATCGGCGAAGGCGACTTCAGCGTGCGCGCACACGACCGCTTCCCGGACGAGGTCGGGAGCCTCGCGCGGTCGATCGAGCGGATGCGCAGACAGCTCCAGGAGCTCTTTCGACGCGCTCGAACAGGACCGCGACCGTCTCGAGCGGCTGCTCGACCGGCTCAACGAGGGCGTGCTGCTGATCGACCGCGACCTCAAGGTCGAGTTCGCGAACGGCCACGCACGCGAACTGCTCGGGGTCGAGAGTCACCTCGACGAGTCGACGCTGTCGACGGAAGGCTCAGAGAGATCTCCGCCGACTGGCCGACGAGCTGTTCTCGACTGAGCTTCCGAGCCACCTCCGGCTCGCCGACGAGGCCGCACGCTCCTCGTCGCCGGCATCCCGCCGACCGCCGGCGGCGAGAACGCGATCATCGTCGTCGCAGGACGAGTCGGAGCGCGCACGCAACGAGCGCGTGCAGCGCGAGTTCGCGACCAACGCGGCTCACGAGTTGCGAACGCCGCTCGCGTCGATCGTGACGGCGGTCGAGATGCTCCAGACCGGCGCGAAGGACGATCCGCAGACACGCGACGAGTTCCTCGAGGTGATCGCGCGCGAGGTCGGACGGCTGACGCGGCTGACGCGCGCGCTGCTCGTGCTCGCCCGGGCCGGGCGCGCACGACGAGCTACCGCAACTCGGCACGGTGCCGGTGGCCCCGCTGCTCGAGCAGGTCGCCGCGTCGCTGCCTCGCCGGAGGGCGTCGAGGTCGGCGTCGACTGCCCACGGACACTCGCGATCGTCGGCGACTCCGACCTGCTCGAGCAGGCGCTCTCGAGCCTCGCAACGAACGCCGTTCAGCACACAGACCGCGGCAGCGTGACGATGCGCGGCCGCCAGCAGAACGGCTCGGTCGTGATCGAGGTGGCCGACACCGGCAGCGGCATCCCCGCGCCGGATCGCGCGCGGATCTTCGACCGCTTCTACCGCGCCGGCGAGCGCGAGGACGGCTTCGGACTCGGCCTCTCGATCGCCCGCGAGGCCGTTCGCACACTCGGCGGCGAGATCGAACTCGAGTCCGAGCAGTCGGTAGGAACGACCGTTCGCATCACACTGGCCACCGCGACGGAAGGAGTCACCCGTTGAGCCCACGCATCCTGGTGGTCGACGACGAGCCCTCGCTCGTCCGCGGCCTCACCTACGCGCTCGAGCGCGACAAGTTCGAAGTCGAGGTGGCGACCGACGGCGAGGCGGCGGTCGACGCCGCGCTGACTCAGGCGGTCGACCTCGTGATCCTCGACCTGATGCTGCCGAAGCTCTCGGGCGAGGAGGCCTGCCGACAGATCCGGTCGCGCAGCGACGTGCCGATCATCATGCTGACCGCGAAGGACTCCGAGCGCGACCTCCTCACCGGGCTCGAGATCGGCGCGGACGACTACGTGACGAAGCCGTTCTCGGCCGCCGAGCTGATCGGCCGCGTCGGCGCGTTGCTGCGGCGCCGCGCACTCGACCAGGCGCGAACGAGGAGCTCGTCCGCACGGTCGGCGCGATCAAGATCGACCTCGTCCGCGACGAGGTGTCGGTCGACGGGAAGCAGGTCGTCCCTGACGCCGTCCGAGTTCAAGATCCTCGGCTCTCCTGGCCGGCGTTCCCGGCGCCGCCTACACGCGGCGGCAGATCATGGAGCACCTCTGGGGAAGCACGTTCACCGCCGACGAGCACACCTGCGAGGTGCACGTCTCGGCGCTACGCCGGAAGATCGAGCGCGATCCGTCTTCACCCGAGCGGCTCGTCACCGTGCGCGGCGTCGGCTATGCGCTCAAGCCAGCCTGACACGCTACCCATACCGCGTTGAGCAGACGAGCGGCCGGGTCGGAGAGAAGAACAGCGGTCGGGATTCTTCGACGATTTCGATAACAACCGGCGGCTAGGTTGGGTCGAGATGACGCGCAGGCGAGGATTCATGATCTGTGCCGCTGCGCTGGTCGCGCCGCTCCTCCTCGGCTCGGCGTCGCTCGCCGGACGCACGGCGGCGGCGGGCTCCGTGACGGTCACGGTGACCGCGCGCGACTACTCCTTCAAGCTGTCCACGAAGTCGGCGCCGGTCGGGAAGGTCACGTTCTCGGTCAAGAACACCGGTAAGCACGATCACGACTTCAAGGTCGCCGGCAAGAAGACGCCGGTAGTCAAACCCGGTAAGAGCGCGAAGCTCGTCGTGACGTTCGGCAAGGCAGGACCGTTCACCTACACCTCGACCGTCGCCGGCGATGCCAAGAAGGGCATGAAGGGCACCTTCTCGGTCAAGTCAGCTTCGGCGGGCGGGAACGTCGCCGCCGGCAAGCAGGTCTTCGTGTCGACCGGCTGCGCCGTCTGCCACACGCTAAAGGCCGCCGGATCGACAGGAACGATCGGGCCGAACCTCGACAGGTCGAAGGTCGCGCGCGCGACGATCGTCGACCGGGTCACGAACGGCAAGGGCACGATGACGGCCTACGCCGGACAGCTCACATCCCAGCAGATCCAGGACGTCGCCGAATTCGTGCTCGCCTCGCGCGGGTAGCGCGGGGCGCGGATCCGGTACTTCCCTCAGGTCATTGGCCGCCAGCAGGGAGACGAGTCACGAGGCCGCCGATGATCGACAATCTGCGGTTTTCCCGCGATCATCGCGAGCTAGAGTCTGACCGCTCATGACGCGAACGCTTGGATCTGTGGCTTGCGCCGCGGCGATCGTCGTGGCGCTGCTACTCGGCTCTCAGTCGCTCGCCGGGCGCAGCGCGCCGGCCGCTGCTCGCGACTCAACCGTCACCGTGACCGCAAGCGATTACGCCTTCAAGCTGTCCACGAAAACGGCGGCGGTCGGGAAGGTCACCTTCTCGGTCAAGAACTCCGGCAAGCACGACCACAGCTTCCAGATCGCCGGCAAGAAGACGGCGGTGCTGAAGCCGGGCAAGAGCGCGAAGCTCGCCGTCACGTTCAGCAAGGCCGGCTCGTTCACCTACACCTCGACCGTCGCCGGCGATGCGAACAAGGGCATGAAGGGGACATTCACGGCGAAGGCAGTCGGCGTCGGCCGGCGAACGTCACCGCCGGCAAGCAGGTCTTCGTCACCACCGGCTGCGGCGCGTGCCACACGATGAAGGCCGCAGGGACGACGGGCACGATCGCCTCGAACCTCGACAAGTCCAAGTCGTCCCTCGCGACGATCAAGACCATCGTCGCGAGTGGCAAGGACTCGATGCAGGCCTACAGCACGCTCCTCACGCCGACGCAGATCGATGACGTCTCCTCGTTCGTGTTCGAGTCGCGCACCGGGTAACCCGGGGCGGACCGCTACATCCCGAGCCGTTCGAGCATCGTTTCGTTCCGCCGCCACTTCGGCGCGGCCTTGACCTGGAGCTGGAGGTAGACCGTCCGGCCGAGAAGCTGCTCGATCCCGAGGCGGGCCGAGCGGCCGATCTCGCGCACCATCGTCCCGCCCTTGCCGATCAGGATCTGCTTCTGGCTCTCGGTCTCGATGTAGATGCGGACGTGTACGCGGTGGTCGTCGATCTCGACCACCTCGGCGGTGACGCGCGTGCGGCACCTCCTCCTTCGTCAGCCGCAGCGCCTGCTCGCGCACGAGCTCGGCGATCCGCACCTCGAGCGGCATGTCGGTCACCTCGCCGGCCGGGTAGTAGAGCGGCCCCTCGGGCAGCAGCGAGATCAGGTCGCCGCGGAGCTCGTCGATCCCGTCGCCGGTCTTCGCGCTCACCGGATGCAGCGCGTGGAAGTCGCCGAGCGCGGCGGCCGACTTCATCTGCATCGCGATGTGCGCGATCTTCAGCCGGTCGACCTTGTTGAGCGCGATCACGACCGGCACGCCGAGCTCGAAGACGCGGCGCGCGACGAAGTTGTCGCCGGCGCCGATCCGTTCGCGCGCGTTGACGACGAGCAGCACGACGTCGAGGTCGTCGCGCATCGTCTCGTCGACGCGTCTCCTGCATGCGCTCGGTCAGCGGGTCGATCGGCCGCTGCCAGCCGGGAAGGTCGACGAGCACGAGCTGCGCGGCGTCGGTCGTGTGGACGCCGCGGATGCGGTGGCGCGTCGTGTGCGGGACACGCGAGACGATCGCGACCTTCGCGCCGGTGAGCGCGTTCACGAGGGTCGACTTGCCGACGTTCGGGCGTCCGGCGACCGCGACGAAGCCGGACTTCACTGCGGGCAGGTCCCAGGTGTCCGGCAGCAGCTCGGCAGGCGAGGCGGTGCGGATCTCGCCGTCGGCGCCGCGGTAGGAGACCTCGCCGATCCGGAACTCGTGCAGCCACTGGCGGCAGCCGCCGCAGGGCGAGGCCGTGATGCCGATCGCCTCGAGGTCGCCCGGCCCGTAGCCGGCGGTGACGGCGGCGGCGATCGCGGTCTTCTCGGCGCAGACGCCGAGCGGATACGCGGCGTTCTCGACATTCACGCCGGTGAACTCGCGGCCGTCGCCGTGTCCGCACGACCGCACCGACGAGGTAGCGCGAGTACGGGCGCGTACGCGTTCGCAGCAGCTTGCTCGGCCTTCTCGACGAGGTCGCGCACGCTCATGCCGCGCTCCGGCGTCCGGCAAAGCCAGGCACCGGTCCGCTCCCTGAGAGCCTCCGTCAAGCCTACGGACAGCTACCCGCTCCGGCGCCGGCAAAGCCGGCACCTCGGCTCCTTGAGAGCCTCCGTCAAGCCTACGGACTATACCCGCTCCGGCGCCGGCAAAGCCGGCGCCTCCGCTCGCTCAGAGCCTCCGTCAAGCCTACGGCTCATGCGAGCTGGAAGATCGCGAGGGCGACGAGCGCGCCGCAGAGCCCGCCGAGCAGCACCTCGAACGCCGAGTGGACGCCGGACTCGATGCGGGTCTGCGCGACGAGCAGCGCCATCAGAAGCGCGATCGTCGAGACGAGGAAGCGGTGGTGCGCGCCGGCGATGTAGGTCACGGCGATCCACGCGGCGAACGCGACCGCCGGCGTGGCCGGACGGCAGGCCGCCGCGAAGCGGCGTGCCGCGACCCGTCCACGCCTTGATCCCGATCACGACGATCACCGTCACGGCGAGCGCGACGATCGTCAGCTCGGCCGGCGCGTCCCGGACCTGCTCGAGCACGCGCGACGAGCGGTCGGCGATCCGGCCCGAGAAGACGAGGTAGCCGACCGCGAGCGCGTTCAGCGTCGCGATCAGCACCGCGCCCGCCGCGACGTCCTTCGCGAGCTTCGCCATCGGGTCGAACGACGTCGTCGAGACGTCGATCGCGCCCTCGATCGCGGTGTTGATCATCTCCGCGATCAGCACGAACGTGATCGAGATCAGCAGCGCGATCAGCTCGATCTTCGCCACGCCGACCCAGAGCGCGAACACGAGCACGACGGCCGCCGACCGCGAAGTGGATCCGCATGTTCCGCTGCGTGCGGAGCACGTGGATGATCCCCTCGGAGCGCGTAGTTGAACGAGTCGAAGATCGTGGGCGAGCGCTGACTGCTCATGCCCGCTCCGGCGTCGGCAAAGCCGGCACCTCCCGCTTGTCTCTTGAGCCAGCCTCGGTCGGCGGGCACGGCCAGCAACTCGCGCTCGCGCCGCTCCATCGCCTCGCCGTGGTCGTAGCCGAGCAGGTGCAGGAGCCCGTGCGTCAGCGGCCAGCGCCACTCCTCGCCCACGACCTGCGGGCAGAGCACGACGTCGCCGAGCGCGCGCGGAACGCCCTGCGGGCAGCCGCTCGCGGCCGTCGATCGGGAACGAGAGCACGTCGGTCGGCTCGTCGATCCCGAGGTGGTCGCGCTTGAGCGCGCGCATCTCCTCGGGCCCGACGAACGCGAGCCCGAGCTCGCCGTCGTCGATCCCCTCGGCGTGCAAGCACGGCGCGCGCGAGCTCGACGGCCGCGCCCTCGTCGACCTCGACGCCGCTCCTGTTTGTCGACCTCGACCGACACCACCGGCTAGCGACTCCGCCCGGTCCCAGTCTCCTCCGCGTGCTCGCGGTAGGCCTCGACGATCCGCTGCACGAGCTTGTGGCGGACGACGTCCTGGTGGCCGAAGCGGATGAACGCGATGTCGTCGATGCCGTCGAGGATGTCCTGCACCTGGATCAGGCCCGAGGCCTGGTCGCGCGGCAGGTCGACCTGCGTCACGTCGCCGGTCACGACGACCTTCGAGCCGAAGCCGAGGCGGGTCAGGAACATCTGCATCTGCTCGGGCGAGGTGTTCTGCGCCTCGTCGAGGATGATGAAGCTGTCGTTCAGCGTGCGTCCGCGCATGAACGCGAGCGGCGCCACCTCGATCGTGCCGCGCTCCATGTAGGTGTTCGCCCGCTCGGGGTCGAGCATGTCGTAGAGCGCGTCGAACAGCGGCCGCAGGTACGGGTCGACCTTGGCGAGCATGTCGCCGGGCAGGAAGCCGAGCCGCTCGCCGGCCTCGACCGCCGGGCGCGTGAGGATGATCCGCGCCACCTGGCGCTCCTGCAGCGCCGCGACGGCAAGCGCCATCGCGAGGTAGGTCTTGCCCGTGCCGGCCGGGCCGATGCCGAAGGTGACCGTGCGACGGCGGATCGCGTCGACGTAGGCCTTCTGGGTCACCGTCTTCGGCGCGATCTGCTTGCCGCGGTGGCGCCAGACGACGTCGTCGAAGACCTCGCGCACGTCCTGGCTCGTCTCGAGCGCGCCGAGCACGGCGTCGACCGTGTGCGCCACCGATCTGGTGGCCGCCCTCGACGAGCTCGACGAGCTCGTCGATCACCTCGCGCGCCTCCCCGACATGCTCGGTCGTCGCCCTCGAGCGTGAGCTGGTTCCCGCGCAGGCGCACCGTGCAGTCGAGCCGATCGCGGAGCGCCTCGAGCACGCCGTCGCTGCCCATCCCAGCAAGCTCGGCGGCGACCTCGTTCGAGACGTCGAGCACTTCCTGCACGGCCAAAGTGTAGGTCGTGCCCTGTCCGGCACGCATTCGGCGCAGAGTCGGCACCCATCCGACACAGACACGTCACAGGATCCTGGCTACCGTGAATGCAGGGGCCCGCGCGCCCCTTGGGGGCACGTCGGATGCGGTGGCGGCAGCGGCCGGCAAGGCGCGGTTGAGCGGCTCGGGCCTGTTGCGGCGAACTCTAGGCGAGCTTCTCGCGGACGAGCTGGCCGACCGCCGAGCCGTCCGCGCGGCCCGCGATCTGCGGCATGACGTCGGCCATCACTCGACCCATGTCGCGCATGCTCGTCGCGCCGGTCTCCGCGATCGCGTCGTCCACGATCCGCTCGAGCTCATCCTCGGAGAGCGGCTCGGGCATGAACTCCTCGAGGATCGCCAACTCGGCTTCCTCCTGCGCCGCCTGCTCGGGGCGGTCGCCGGCGTGGAACGCCTCGGCCGCCTCGGTACGGCGCTTGCGCTCGCGCTGGAGGACCTGTAACTCCTCGTCCTCCGACAGCGGGCGCTGCAGCTCCTTCTCCGCAGCGCGCAGGCTGTTCAGGATCAGGCGCAGCGCGTCGCGCCGTGGCTCGTCGCGCGCGAGCATCGCCTCCTTCACCTCACCCTCGATCCGTTCGACGAGCCTCACAGCTCGCTCACCGCCATCTGCAAGTCCGGGCGATTCGTGCCAACGCTCGCCCCTTCCGAGGACGTGCCAGTGCAGATGGAAGACCGTCTGCCCCGCGCTCGAGCCGACGTTCACTTGAACGCGGTAGTCGTCGAGGCCGACCGTACGGGCCGTCTCGGCGACGAACTCGAGCATCCGCTTCGTCTCGCGTGCGGGGAACTCACGTATGTCGCGGAAGGTGTCGACGTGGCGCTCGGGGATGATCAGGAGGTGAACCGGTGCCTGCGGGTTGATGTCGTTGATCGCAACGAACCCCTTCGCCTGGGCGATGTAGGTTCCGTTGCGGACGATGCCGCAGAACAGGCAGTCGTCACGCTGCGACGGCAAGGATCCCCTCCTCACTGATCGCGCTTGCGCGAACGCGTACGAGCTCGCCGACGGGAGCGTCGACGAGGAACGGCGAGTAGTCGTCGCCGTACCCGCGACCCGGACGGTCGACGAGCACGACGTCCTCGCTGCCGAGCTTCGCGTCCCAGCGGCGGCGCTCCAGCGCATGCGCGAGCGCCCGCAGCCTGGCCCCACGGTCCTTCTTGACGCGCGGCGGAACCGGGTCGTCATGCGCTGTGACGGTGCCCGGGCGCGGCGAGTACGGGAACACGTGCACCTTCGTCAGCCCTGCCCGCTCGACCGTGAACAGCGTACGTTCGAAGGCAGCCCCGTCTTCGGCCGGGAAGCCGACGATCACGTCGCTCGTCAGGTTGAACTCGCCAGCGAGCGGCGCGAGCCGGCGGAGGTAGGTATCCGTCGTGTAGCGGCGGCGCATCGCGCGTAGGACGTCGTCATCGCCGGATTGAAGCGGGACGTGAAGGTGCTTCGCCGCCGCCGGGGTCTCACGCAGCGCGGCGACAAGCTCGTCGTTCACGTGGTTGATCTCGATCGAGCTCAACCTCAAGCGATCGACGCCCGGCGTGGTGCCGACCTCGCGGACGAGGCGCGGGAGGTCGTAGCCGGCGTCGCGGTCGCGGAAGCAGCCGAGATTGATCCCCGTGAGGACGATCTCCCGGTGTCCCTGTTCGACTCGGCGGCGCACCTCGTTCAGCACCGCGTCCGCGCGGCGGCTGCGCGACGCTCCGCGAACGAGCGGGATGACGCAGAAGCTGCAGGAGAACGAGCAGCCGTCCTGGATCTTGACGAAGGCGCGCACGCGATCGAGCCGGGCGTCAGCCTGCACGCAACCGATCGCGCCGAGGTCGCCTGCGACGAATGCGGCCGTTTCCTCCGCCCGTTTCGAGACGAGAGTGACGTTCGGGGGCAGGCTCGCGAATGCGTCGCCGGCGAGGTTCGCTGCGCACCCGGTGACGTAGACGCGGTCGTGCGTCCGGGCCGCGCGCGCCGCGGCCTTGCGGCTCTTCGCGACCGCCTCGTTCGTGACGCAGCACGTGTTGATCACGGCGACATCAGCAGCGGTGGCCGGATCGGCCTCCTCGTGCCCGTCGCCGAGCAGCCGGTCGCGGATCCCGTGCACGTCGACATGGGAGACCTTGCAGCCGAGGAAGTGGACGCTGAAGCGCACCATCGCGCGGGATGCTACTGCGGACGCCGAAACGGGGCGACCTGCTCCCCGATGCGGGGTCGCGGTCATCACGGCAGCCGCCCTCCAGGGGACCCCCGCGTCCCCTGGGAATACGGTATCGGAAGGGCTGTCACAGCAGTGTGACGGCTCTGTGCCGATCCCGTGACATTTCGTCAACGCCTCGCGAAGAGGTCTGCCGCCCAGCCGTCGAGCTCGCGCCGCTCACGGCGCTCGTAGCCCGCCGGCGTCGGGAGGTCGGCGGAGAGGTACCCGGACGTGACGAGCCGCGGAGCCGCGATGCGGGCGCCGAGCTCCGAGACGGCGTCGAGCGCGATGTTGGCCACCACGAGCTCAGTCCGAGGGAGCGGAACCTTCAGTGCGTCGACGCAGCGGACGTCAACTGCAACGCCGTTTCCGGCCGCGTTCATGCGCGTCGCCTCGACAGCCGGCTCCTCGAGATCGACACCCGTCACCGGGTCGAAGCCAAGCCTGGCCGCGGCAATCGAGAGGACGCCGGAGCCGCAGCCGACATCGAGCAAGCTCGTCCGCGGGAGGTCGAGCAGCAGTTCCAGACACAGTCGGGTCGTCGGGTGTGCGCCCGTTCCGAAGGCGCGACCCGGGTCGACTACGACGACTAGCACGCCGGCGGGCGGGTTCGTCCACGGCGGGCCGACCCACAGCGGCCCGATCCTGACCGCGTGATGGAACTCACGCCACCGATGCTCCCAGCCGGTCTCGACCTCGCGACGCGACGCCTCGGGAAAGGCCGCAAGGACTCGCTCGCCTGCGTCGCCGTACGCGGCCAGCTCGAGCTCGCCGGGGTGCTCGACCTCCTCGAAGCCCTCCGGGGCGAGCTCCAGGAAGCGAGCCCGGATCACCTCGCCCTCCTCGGGCGGAACGCGGATCGAGGCGCGGATCAGCGGAACGCGCTCTTCAGCTTCTCGAAGAAGCCCTCGTCCGGGCGGTAGGTCTCGTCGTCGCTCAGCCGCTCGAACTCCTGCAACAGCCGCCTCTGCTCGTCGGTCATCCGGCGTGGAACCGTGACGTTGACGAGGACGCGATGGTCGCCGCGCCCGAAGCCCTGCAGCACAGGCATTCCGCGGCCGCGGAGGACGCGCACCTGCCCGGGTTGCGTTCCCGGCTCGAGCTCGAGCTCGACCGTCCCTTCGAGGGTCTCGACTGGAACGGTGACGCCGAGCGCGGCCTGGACGATCGTGAGGTCGACCTGCGAGAACATGTCGTTGCCCTCGCGTACGAAACGCTCATCCGGGCGGATGCGCACTGCGACGTAAAGGTCGCCGGAGCGGCCGCCGAGCGCGCCGGCGTGACCCTCTCCGGAGAGGCGGATCCGCTGCCCGTCATGGATGCCGGAGGGCACCTCGACGTCGAGGGTCCGTTCCTCGAGCGTGCGCCCGGCGCCGGCGCAGGTCTCGCACGGATGCTCGATCTTGCGGCCACTGCCGCGGCACTCCGGGCACGTCGCGGTGCGAACGAACTCGCCGAACACGCTGCGCGAAACCTGCTGCAGGCGCCCGTGGCCACCGCATCGCGCGCAGACCGAGACGCTCGTGCCGGGCTTGACGCCGTCTCCCTGGCACGTGGCGCACACGACCGCGACCTCGAGCTCGACGCCGACCGTGGTCCCGTGTGCCGCGTCGACGAGGTCGATCTCGATCTCCACGGGAACATCCGCGCCGCGGGCTGCCGAGGGGCCACGCGTGCCGAAGAGCTCGTCGCCGAAGAACGAGGAGAAGAGGTCGCCGAGACTGCCGACGTCGAAGTGGGTCGGCGTGAAGCCGCCGGAACGGAGGCCGGCGTGGCCGTAGCGGTCGTACAGCTGCCGGGTCTCGGCATTGGAGAGGACCTCGTAGGCCTCCGAGACCTCACGGAACCGAACGTCGGCCTCGGAATCGCCGGAGACATCAGGGTGGAGCTTCCGCGCGAGCGCCCGAAACGCCTTCTTGATCTCGCGCTCGTCGGCGTCGCGTGCGACGCCGAGCAGCTCGTAGTAGTCGCGTTCGGTGGCCGACATGCGGCCCACATGGTGCCAGCGGCGGTGGCGTGCGCGGGCGCCGATGCGATCCAGCCGGGCGGGCGTCGAGGCCTACTCGGCCTCGTACACCTCCTCGACGAAGCGCGACAGCTCGTGTGCGGCCGAGCGCACGGAGCGGAGTGCCTTCTCGTAGTCCATCCGGAGCGGGCCGAGCAGGCTGACCGCTCCGAGCGTCTGGTTCCTCAATCCGTACGTGGCACCAACCAGAGCGAGGTCGTGCAGGCCGGACTCTTCCAGCTCATCACCGACACGCACGAACGGCCGGCGCACCGTGAAGGACTGGGCGAGCACGTCGAGGAGGGCCGCGCGCTTCTCGAGGGCATCGACGAGGCTGCGGTAGGCGCCGATCTCCTCCGAACGCAGGTCTTCCAGCAGCCCCGCAGCGCCGCCGACGTAGAGCTGGCGTTCCTCCTCGACCTCGTCGAACGCGCTTCGGAGCTCGGCCAGGAAAGCCCGCTCCAGGGGCGAGAGGCTCACGTCGTCGAAGGCCCTCGCGAGCAGGCGCGACCGAAGGCGCGTACCGATCACCCGCTCCCGGAGGTAGTCGCCGACCCAGCTCACGAGCCCGACGTCGACGCGACCCGCGAACGTGTAGCGCTGCTTCGAGACGCCGCCTGTCGACGTGATCACGACCACGATCACGACGTTCGGCTGGAGCTGGAGCACGTCCACATGGCGCACGGTCGCAGCCTCGAGCGGGGGCGCCGAAACGAGCGCCAAGAGGCGGGTCACCTGCGACAGAACGTCCGTCGTCGCCTGGAGCGCCTCCTCGACCTCGGCGCGCGCGGCGGCGAGACCGAGCGAGAACTCGGGCGGGCGCGTCTCCTGGCGCGCGAGCAGGCCGTTGACGTAGATCCGATAGCCCGCCTCGGTCGGGACTCGCCCAGCCGAGGTATGCGGGTGCGTCAGGAGACCGAGCCGCTCGAGCTCGGCAAGCTCCGAGCGCACCGTCGACGACGAGACCAGCACGCCGGATCGTTCGACGAGGGTCTTCGAGCCGACGGGTTGCCCGGTGGCCACGTATTCCTCGACGACGCGGCAGAGGATCTCGCGCTGCCTGTCCGGAAGCGACACGCTCATCTCGCGCCATGGTAGGTGAGAACATCGACCGTTCCCTCGCGCCCGATCGTCGGCGGCGCCACTCAACGCCCGAGCGCCCAGGCCAGACCGCCGGTGTCAGATCGCCTCAGGCGAGGAGCGCAGCCGTCACCGCGTCGCCGAGGAAGCGTCCGCGAGCCGTCAGGGCGAGCGCGTCGCCACGTCGTTCCGCCAGGCCGAGCCGTTGCAGACGCCCGAGCTCACGCGGGTCGACGGCATGCTCGAGACCGGCGAGCCCGACCGGCTCGTCGAGGCGAAGGCCCAGCATCACGCGCTCCATCTCGCGCGTCGCCAGCGACAGCTCCTCGAGCTCGTGCGGGGCGCGGAGGCCCGCCTCGAGCGCCGACATGTAGCCGCGAATCGACGGAGCGTTCTTCCGACGCCGATTCTCGATTGTGCTGACCGCGCCCACACCGAGCCCGAGGTAGTCGTGTCCCCGCCAGTAGCCGAGGTTGTGCTGCGCGCGGAGGTCGCGCCCAGCAACGTCCCCAGCCGTGTGCTCAGGCGTCCGGCAGAAGTTCGCCGTCTCGTACCAGCGGTAGCCGGCCGCCGTCAGGGTCTCGACGACGAGCTCGAAGTAGGACTCCATCGACTCGGCCTGGCGTTCCAGCTCGGCACCGTGCGCATGGGTGAAGCGCGTGCCCGGTTTCGCCTCGAGCTCGTACGCGGACAGGTGCTCGGGCTCGAGCGCCAGGGCCTCGGCGAGGTCGCGCTCGAGCTCGGAGGCGCTCTGGCCGGGAATGCCGTAGATGAGATCGAGCGAGATGTTGTCGAATCCGGCATCGCGGAGAACGTAGACCGCGCGACGGACGTCGTCCGGCCCGGCGATGCGCTCCAGCACCTCCAGTAGGGCGGTGTGGAAGCTTTGCGCGCCAATCGACACACGATTGACACGGTTTCGCCGCAGAAGGCGCGCCAGCTCGGGCGTGATCGTCTCCGGATTCGCTTCGACCGTCACCTCGCTCGCATCGGGGAGGGCCGCGAGGAGCCGCTCGAGCGCAGCCGGCTCGGTGAAGGTCGGCGTTCCCCCGCCGAGGAAGATGGTCTCGAGCCGCGTCGCCAGCGCACGCCGCTCCAGCTCGAGCTCCGCACACAACGCCTCGACGTAGCGCACGTGCTCGCCACGACGACCGACCGCGGTGACGAAGTCGCAGTAACCGCAGCGGTGCGCACAGAACGGCAGGTGGATGTAGAGATGATCCGCCTGGCTCATCGCACTGCCGTCCGTCTTGGCCGCCGCACGAGCTCGCCGCCGCAATTCGGACAGATGTGCTCGAGCTCGTCTCCGCAGGGAGGGCAGAACGTGCACTCGTACGTGCAGATCACCGCCTCCCCGTCCGCCGTCAGACCAACACCGCAGCGCTCGCAAACCGTGCGCATTTCGAGTGCCATCACTTCTTCCCGTCGCCGAGGTTCAACACGGCGAGGAACGCCGCCTGAGGCACCTCGACCGCGCCGACCTGCTTCATCCGCTTCTTGCCTTCTTTCTGCTTTTCGAGCAGCTTCCGCTTGCGGCTGATGTCGCCGCCGTAGCACTTGGCAATCACGTCCTTGCGTTTGGCCTTCACGGTCTCGCGGGCGATCACGCGCGAGCCGATCGCGGCCTGGATCGGGACGTCGAACATCTGACGCGGGATCTCCTTGCGCAGCTTTTCCACGAGCAGGCGGCCGCGATCGTAGGCGAAGTCGCGGTGGATGATCAGCGAAAGCGCGTCGACCGGGTCGCCGCCCACGAGCACGTCCACGCGCACGAGCGTGCCGGGCCGGAAGCCGACGAAGTCGTAGTCGAAGCTCGCGTAGCCGCGTGTGCGCGACTTCAGCGAGTCGTAGAAGTCGAGCACGATCTCGGCCAGTGGCAGCTCGTAGGTCAGGTGCACCCGCTGCTCGGCGAGGTACTCCATGTGGTCGAAACGGCCGCGGCGCTCGTTGCAGAGCTCCATCACGGTGCCGACGAACTCCTTCGGGACGATCACCGAGGCCTTGATGTAGGGCTCCTCGACCGCCTCGAACGCATCTGGCAGGTCGGACGGCGTGTGCACCTCGATCCACTCGGGATCGTTGATCCTGCGCACGCGGTAGGCGACGTTCGGCGCCGTCGCGAGCAGATCGAGGTCGAACTCGCGCTCGAGGCGCTCCCGCACGATTTCCATGTGCAGCAGGCCGAGGAAGCCGCAGCGGAAACCGAAGCCGAGCGCCTGCGAGGTCTCCGGCTCGTAGAAGAGGGCCGCGTCGTTCAGCTTCAGCTTCTCGAGCGCGTCGCGGAGCTCCGGATAGTCGTCGGAATCGGTCGGGAAGAGCCCGGCGAACACCATCGGCTTGACCTCCTTGTAGCCCGGGAGCGGCTCCGCCGCGGGCCGCGCCTCGGTCGTGAGCGTGTCGCCGACACGCAACTCCGAGACCTCCTTCAAGCCGGTGATCACGTAGCCGACCTCGCCCGCGCTCAACTCCTGGAGCGGCCGCATCGCCGGAGACATCGCGCCGATCTCCTGCGCCTCGAACCGTGTGCCGAGCGCCATCGCGCGCAGATCCTCGCGCGGGTGAAAGACACCGTCGACGACGCGCACGAACGCGACGACGCCTCGGTACTGGTCGTAGGAGGAGTCGAAGATGAGCGCGCGCGCCGGCGCTGCTCGGTCGCCTTTCGGCGCAGGAATCCGTTCGATGATCGCGTCGAGCACGTCCTCGACGCCGAGACCGGTCTTCGCCGAGATGCGAAGCACGCGATCGGCGTCGTCGGCGAGCAGATCCGCGAGCTGTCGTGACGCGCCGTCCGGATCGGCCTGCGGCAGGTCGATCTTGTTCACGCACGGGACGATCTCGAGGTCGAGGTCGAGCGCGAGATAGGCGTTCGCAAGCGTCTGCGCTTCGATCCCCTGCGCCGCGTCGACCACAAGCAACGCGCCCTCGCAGGCCTGGAGCGAGCGCGAGACCTCGTAGGTGAAGTCGACGTGGCCGGGCGTGTCGATCAGGTTCAGCTGGTGGCCCTTCCAGGTGACACGAACGGCCTGCGCCTTGATCGTGATCCCACGTTCGCGCTCGAGATCCATCGAGTCGAGCACCTGCGCGCGCATCTCGCGCTCCGAGACGGCGTGCGTCAGCTCGAGAATGCGGTCGGCGAGCGTCGACTTGCCGTGGTCGATGTGCGCGATGATCGAGAAGTTGCGGATGTCCTCCGGATCCATGAGCTGAGCGGCGATCGTAGCGGCCGCCGTTTCGTCAGCCCTGCGGCCCCGGCAAGAACACCGGACGCGGAAGCAACCAGGAGACCTGCAGGATGCCGAGGGCAGGAGACCGCCGACGGAATCGTCGCCGCTACTTCAAGCGGCCTTTCCCTCGAACGCGAACTAGACAGTCCGCTCGGAATTGAGGAAGATGAAAGGAATCCTCGGGGCAACCGCGAAGAAGCCGGATCGGATTCTCACCATCAGACCCCTCACCTCAGCTCGGCTCGTAGCGCTCGCAGGCCTCGTCGCCGCGTCGCTTCTGTTCGTCGGTTACGCAGGTGCCAAGAACCGCGACGACGGCGACAGATGGAGCCGCGATGAGTCGACGATCCTCGTCAAGTTCGCCGCCTCCGCCGACGACGACAGGATCGTCGCCGACGAGGGCGACAGCGACGTCGGCGAAACGGCCGGCAAGGTCAAGATCGTCAAGCTGAAGCGCGGGGAGACCGTCGACGAGGCGCTCGCGAACTACCGCACCCGCGGCGGCGTCACCTACGCCGAGCCGAACTTCATCGCCACCACCCAGCTCGCAGCGCCGAACGACAGCTCGTACGCGTCGCAGTGGGGGCTGACGAAGGTTCAGGCAACCGATGCCTGGACGATCTACCCCGGGGCCTACCCCGCCTCGGGTGGCGCGACGGTCGCCGTCGTCGACACCGGCGTCGACCTCACCCACGAGGATCTGAGCGCCCACGTGCTCACGGGATCGGGCGCCAACTGCCTGTCCGGGACCTGCAGCGGCTCCGAGTCGGCCGCCGACGACAACGGCCACGGGACACACGTTGCGGGCATCGCCGCGGCGCTGACCAACAACGGGAAGGGCGTGGCCGGACTCTCGCTCAACTCCTCGATTCTCCCGGTGAAGGCGCTCAACTCGAGCGGGTCGGGCTCGTACGCCGCGATCGCGAGCGGGATCAAGTGGGCCGTCGACCACGGCGCCGACGTGATCAACCTCAGCCTTGGCGGGTACTCGTACTCGTCCACGCTCTGCAGCGCCGTGACCTACGCGACCTCGAACGGTGTCGTGCTCGTGGCCGCGGCCGGAAACGACGCGACGAGCCAGCCGCTCTACCCCGCCGCGTGTCCGGGCGCGATCGGCGTCGCGGCGACCTCGTCGAACGACACGACGGCCTCGTGGTCGAACTACGGTGCACCGGACGTGTTCGTCTCTGCGCCGGGAGTCTCGATCTACTCGACGTATCTCGGCAACCAGTACGCGACCATGTCCGGAACATCGATGGCAACGCCGTTCGTCGCGGGGCTCGCCGGGCTCCTCCTGGGGCAGGTTCCGAGCCGGACCGACGCCGACGTGAAGACGATCCTTGCGTCGACCTCCGACAAGGTCGGCAGCGTCACGTACGGGTTCGATCCATACGGGACGTGTACCGGTTGCACCTGGCAATCCAATTACGGCTACGGCCGGATCAACGCGCTTCGCGCGCTGAGCGCGGCCGGCGCGCCGCCGCCCTCGCCGACACCCGACTTCAGCCTCGGCGCAACATCGGCGTCCGCGGCGACGACTCGTGGCGCCAGCGCCTCCTACACGATCTCGGTCGGCGCGCAGAACGGTTTCGGCGACCCGGTCTCGCTCTCCGTCGTCAGCGGGCTGCCGTCGGGCGCGAGCGCAAGTTTCGAGCCGAGTCAGGTCACCGGCAGCGGCAACTCAACGCTCACAGTTCAGACGACGGGCTCGACGCCGACCGGCTCGTTCACGCTCACCGTACGTGGCACCAGCGGGTCGCTCCAGCACAACGCGTCGGTGACGCTCGCCGTCAACGCGGCACCCGACTTCTCGCTCACGGTAAGCCCGAGCTCGCGGAGCGTGAGGCACGGAAGCTCGACGAGCTACACGGTCAAGGTCGGCGCGGCGGGCGGCTTCAGCGGCCAGGTGACGCTGGCGGTAAGCGGTCTTCCCACGGCGAGCGGAAGCAGCTTTAGTCGCAACCCGACGCCGACGGGCAGTAACTCGACGATGACCGTCTCGACCGGCGGGGCGACGCCGCGAGGGACGTACACGCTCACCGTCACGGGGGCGAGTGGGTCGCTCGAGCGCACGGCCACAGTCACCCTCACCGTTCGCTAGTTCGCCCTCTCGTCGCCGACGACGGCCGTCCGTCCGTCACCTCTCAGGCGCGGCGGAAGCGACGAGTCAGAGACAGAAGCGTCTCGACCTCGCGAACTCTCAGCGCGCGGCACGCGCCGACGTAGAGCAGACTCGAGGCGAGGAGCGCCAGCACGAGCGAGACGAGCTGACCTGCGAGCCCGCGACCGAAGGCATCGTCCAGCCCGTACCAGACGCCGAACGCGGCGGCGCCCGCGAAGAGGGCGGCGATCACGATCCGTATCGATGACCCGGCCATCTCGCCGAAGTGGATCCGCCCCACACGGTGGCGGAGGAGAACGAGGAGGGTCGCGGTGCCCGCGATGTTCACGAGCGACGTTGCGAGCGGGATGCCCCAGACGCCGAACGGCGCGAACGCGAGGTCGAGGACGAGGTTCACAAACAGGTTCCCGAGAGCGACAAGGGTCGGGATCCAGTTCGACTGGAGGCTGAAGAAGGCGCGGTTGAGCATCAGCATCGTCCCGTTGAAGGTGAGCCCCAGACAGAACGCGGCGAGCGACGCCGCCACCACCGGCGTCTGGTTCGGCGTGAATGCGCCACGCTGGTAGATGAGGCGCGTGAGCGGCTCCGCGAGGACGGCGCAGACGATGCTCGCTGGGACGAGCAGGAACACGATCTGCCGGACGCCGAGCGAGACCGTGTTGCGGAAGCCGACCAGGTCGCCGCGCGAGGCGAACCGCGACATCGACGGGAAGAGCACCGTCGCGACAGCGACCGAGAAGATCCCCTGCGGGAGCATGTAGATGCGGAAGGCGGCGTCGATCGCGGAGGGGCCGATGTCGGGGTCGATGCGGTTGGCCGCGATCACGCCGTCGATCAGCGCGTTGACGTTGATCAGCCCGAGCCCGAGCGCGACCGGAAGCATGAGCTTCAGGACCTGCCGCACGGCCGGGTCGCGCCAGTCGATCACCATCTCGAGTCGCCCGCCGCGCCCGCGAAGCCAGGGCACCGGAAGCAGCACCTGGATCACAGTGCCGACGACGATCGCACCGGCGTAGACGTAGAGCTTGCCGTCGACCGTGTCCGCGCGCGGGACGCCGAGCACGAGGCCGAGGATGATCGCCAGGTTCCACGCGACCGGCGCGAGCGCCGGGACGGCGAACTCGTCGTAGGTGTTGAGGATCCCGACGATGATCCCGGAGGCGCCGAGGAGCGCCACGATCGGGAACAGCATCCGCGAGAGCGCGATGACGAGATCCTGGTCCTGCGGGTAGAGCCTGGGCATCACGAGCGGCGCGACGAGGATGAAGAGGGCCGTCAGCGCCCCGAGCCCGAGCAGCATCAGCCAGAGAAGGCTCGAAGCGACGCGCCACGCGCGCTTGCGCTCTCCTCTCTCGAGCAGATCGCTGAAGACCGGCACGAACGCCGAGGAGACCGCCGTGTCGGCGACGAGCGCCCGCACCGTGTTCGGGACGAGGAACGCGATCTGGAACGCGTTGATCTTGCCCTCGACGCCGAAGTAGTTCTTGGCCACGATCTCGCGGAAGAGCCCGAGCACCCGCGAGATGCCGGTGGCGAACGAGAAGATCGCTGTCGACCAGGCGAGCCGGCGGGCGTGTGCGCGGGAAAACGGGGGTTCGTCGGGTGCAGCGCCGGGATCGGCGCTCGCACCCGGGCCGGAGGCGGTCACATCGTCACCGCGCCGCACGATACGCGGCGCTGCGGCCGGGCAAGGGCGCCGCCGGACGGCCTTTGCTACCATCGGCGAGCCCGCCGTTGCGGGCGTTTTCACGCCATGGCGAACATCACGCAGCAGAAGAAGCGGATCCGCACCGCCGCCGACCAGCGGCTCGAGAACCTGCGCTACCGCTCGACGATCAAGACGCTGACGAAGCGCCTCGCGACCGCCGTCGAGGACGGCGACGCGGCCACCGTCGAGGCCGAGCACCGGGGCCTCGTCAAGTGGATCGACCGCGCGGTCGCCCGCGGCGCGCTGCACCGGAACACGGCCGCGCGCAAGAAGTCGCAGGCCGCCCGGCTCGCCTCGCCGAGCGAATAACCACCGAAGCTCTTCCCCGCCGAATGAGGTAGCGCGGCCCGCTGCCCGGCGTCTGCTCCGAGTCTGCGCGCGCAGTCATAGACGAGTGCGGGGCCCACCATCACATCCGGTGTATCCGAACCGACGGCGGCCCATTCGAGCTCGACCCGCCCGAGGTACCACGCGAGTCCTCTTCCCAAGGCCGGCACCGAGTTGTCACGGAGCGTGCGGGTCGCGGTTTCCGGCGCAGCGGTCAAACCCTCGTCGCTCGACCGGCAGCGCCCTGTGGCTCGGCGAGCTCGATCAGCGCGCGCTCGAGCTCGAGCTCGTTCGCCAGGCGTGAGCCGCCCTTGAGCGCGTGGTCGAGCTCGGCGAGGCGAACGGTGGCGTCGCGAAGCTCGTCCGGGGTGAAGTTGCGCGCCTGGGCGTAGAGCTTCTGGACGTAGAACGGGTGCTGCTTGAGTCGCGTAGCCGCGTCCTTGGATGAGAGCCCCTCTGCCTCGAGCGCCTGGCAGGTGCGCAGGCGGGCGACGTGGTTCGTGAGGGTGGCGGCGACGCGCGGGATCGTCCGCGAGCGCGGGTCGGGGGTGCGCTCGAGCAGCTGCTCGGCGGCGAGGAGGACGCCGGCGACGTCGCGAGCGCCCCAGGCATCCGTGAGCGCGAAATTGCTCGCCTCGGCCCGGGCCGCGACGAGCTCATCGACGACCGCGACGGTAATGCGCTCGCCGCCGGCCCATGTGGCGAGCTTGTCGATCTCCGTCGCGAGCTCGTAGAGGTCGTCGCCCACGAGTACGAGCAGGGCACGGCAGGCCTCTTGGTCGGCATGAGCGCCGTGCAGCTTGAACTGTTCGGACACCCAGCCCTGGAGACCCTTCTTGGCGACCTCCCAGATCAGGAGCTCGCCGGTCTGCGCGACGGCCTTCGCAAGGGGTGCGTCCTTCTTCAGCTCCGCCGCAACGAGGGCGAGCGTGGTCGCAGGCGCGGGCGCCTTGAGGTAGGCCGCGATCGCCTTCGCGTCCTCCGCCTTCCAGACCTCGACGCCGTCGACGACGATCAGCCGCCCGTCGCCGGCAAAGAGGCCGAGTGCGTTTGCGGCTGCGACCACATCCTCGCCGGATGCTTCGGTGGCGGTGTGAAGCTCGACCGCGTCGGTCGCGAACCGGCCTCGTAGACGGTGTAGCGCGCGGTCCACCTTCGGGCGGTCGCTCCCCGCAAGCAGGTAGACGGACTTCAGCTCCTCGGCCATCGGCGCCAAGCATAGGCTGCGGCGAGAACGGCGCTCGCGAGCGCGGCGAGACCTCGGTAGCTCGTCACCTGCGCGAACGGGAGCGACCCGATCGCACGGGCGCAGAGCGCCACGTAGGCCGCGAGCCAGCCGTTCAACCAGGCGACGAGCGCCGCTGCCGAGGGCGAGACCGTGCCGAGCCCCGCTGTGACGAAGGCAAGGCCGAGCAGGAGCGGGATCGCCGGCTCGGCGAGCGCATTCGCCGGGACGCTGAGGAGCGGTAGGGCCCCGAACTGCGCCCACAGGATCGGGGCGGTCGCGAGTCCGCAGGCGGTCGAGACCGCAACGACCATTCGCGCGAACGAGGGCAGCGGGTACCCCTCGAGCAACCGTGTGAACCGCGGGGCAAGCGTGAAGATGGCCGCGACCGCCGCGAACGAGAGCTGGAATCCGGCGTCGAAGACGAGGTACGGGTTCCAGGCAAGCAGTGCGACCGCGCCGAGCAGCAGCGCGTACCAGGCGTCGCGCATCCTGCCTGCGATCCATGCGATCGAGGCAAGTGATCCCGCGATCCCGGCGCGAACGACGGACGGCTGCGCGCCGACTGCGAGCACGTAGGCAGCGATCCCGGCGAGGGCGCCGAACTCGCCGACCCAGCGGCTCACCCCTGCGAGCCAGGCGAGCACGAGGACGCCCCCTGCGACCAGGATTACGTTCTGACCCGAGACGGCAAGCAGGTGATAGAGACCCGAGGCGCGGAAGTCCCGGCGCAGGCCCTCGGAGATCGCGGCGTCGTCGCCAAGGACGATCCCTTCAATGACCGCGCGCCGCTCTCCCGCGAGACCGGGTGCGATCGAGCGCGCAAGGCGCCGGCGCAGGCTGTCCGCGAAACCGCCGAGGCGGCCGCGTTGTCCGACGGGCTTCCACTCGTCGACGTGGAGGACGACGTGCACACCGTGTCGGCGCAACCAGGTGCGCTCGTCGAACCCGTGAACGGGCCCGCGCGGCCGACGCACAACGGCGAGCACCTCGAGGATGGCGCCTTGGGGCGGCGCGCGCCCGAGCGGCAACTCGAGCTGAACGCGTTCGTCGACCGACACGCCTTCGAAGCGGCGAACCCGGCCCTGCACCCGAATGTCGTACCTGTGGCGCACGGGAGGCGCCGTCACGACCACGATCGCCCGGCCCGCACGGTCGACCTCGGCGCTGAGCGGGCTGCGGTCGAGCGCGTCCAGCCGCTCACTCGCCCACCACCAGCCGAGCGTGGCGAGCAGCATCGCGGCGCACGCGAGCCGAGCCGCCGGCGTCTCGCAGGCGACGACTGCGCCCGCCGCGACGACGGAGAAGGCCAGCCCAAGCGTGTGGACGCGTGCCACGTTCGCCGCAGCAAGCCCGAGGCAGAGGGCGATTGCCAGGGAGTGGGCGGGTGCGCGCGTCCAGATCACGGCACGACGTGTCCTCGTAGGTTGTCGATCCGGGTGGGTCCGATTCCCGCGATCGCATCGAGTTGGTCAATTGACGTGAATGGCCCGTGCTCCTGGCGGTACTCAACGATCTTCTGTGCGGTCACCGGGCCGACTCCGGGCAGTGTGTCGAGCTGCTCGACGGTCGCCGAATTCAGGTCCACGGGCGCTGTGGGTGATGACGCCGCCGCACCCGCCCGGGCGGAGACGCCGCCCACCCGCGGCACGAGCACTTGCTCGCCGTCCGTGAGCGGCGCGGCGAGGTTGACGAGCGTCTTGTCAGCACGCCGGGTGACGCCACCGGCGCGCGCGATCGCGTCGGCGGTCCGCGTGCCCGTCGGCAGGTGGTAGAGCCCCGGCCGCCGAACCGCACCCTCCACATCGACCGCGACCGTACGCGGAGCCGGAGCCGGGACCGCAGGTGCGGTCAGCAACGGCGTTGCCGTCGACGCCGAAGGAGAATGCGGCGCGTGGACGAGCTTGACGCCGGCGAGCACGACGCCGAGCGCGCACGCGACCGCGAGCAGCGCATGCCTGCGCGAAAGGGTGAGGGTCGGCATCACCCCAGCGTGACGAGACAGGTGTGCCGTGTCTGTCACCGAGGCGTGCCGAAAGCGTGACGATTCGTCCACACCCGGCCGACCGCGACTACGGAGAGCAGGCGGTCGTCTACACGACGAAGTTGACGAGCTTGTCCGGCACGACAAACGCGCGCGACTCCTGCCCGTTCAGGTGCGCTTGCACCTTCTCCGAGGCTTTCGCCAGCGCGATCAGCTCCTCGTCCGGCAGCCCCGCCGCGACCTGGACCCGGTCGCGGACCTTGCCGTTCACCTGCACCACGAGCTCGATCGTGTCATGCTCGAGCATCGTCTCGTCGGCCACGGGCCATGGCTCGGCCCACAGGCGCGAATGGCCGAGCAGCGACCACAGCTCCTCGGCGACGTGCGGCGCGTACGGCTGGATCAGCGACACCGCCGTCTCGGCCGCGAACCGCGACGCTGGGTCGTCGGGCGCCTTCGACAGCTCGTTCACGAGCTCCATCACGGCCGCGACCGGCGTGTTGAAGACGAAGCGGCGCTCGATGTCGTCGCTCACCTTCGCGATCGTCTCGTGTGCCTTGCGCGCGAGCGGCGTGTCCGTCGTGACGCCGGTCGGCTCGCGCTCGAGCTCCTCGTGCACCACGCGCCAGAGCCGTTGCACGAATCGGGACGTGCCCTCGACGCCCGTGTCCTGCCACTCCTTGTCCTGGTCGGCCGGGCCCATGAAGAGGATGTAGAGCCGCAGCGCGTCGGCTCCGTAGCGCTCGACCAGCTCGTCCGGCGAGACGACGTTGCCCTTCGTCTTCGACATCTTCGCGCCGAAGCGGTAGATCATCCCCTGGTTGAACAGGCGCGCGAACGGCTCGCGGAAGCCGACGAGGCCGAGGTCGTACAGCGCCTTCGTGAAGAAGCGCGCGTACATCAGGTGCAGGATCGCGTGCTCGATCCCGCCGATGTACTGGTTGACGGGCAGCCAGTAGTCGACCGTCCCGCGGCCGAAGGGCGCCTCGTCGTTGGCGGGGTCGGTGTAGCGGAGGAAGTACCACGACGAGTCGACGAACGTGTCCATCGTGTCGGTCTCGCGCAGCGCTTCGCCGCCGCAGGACGGGCAGGCGACGCGGACCCAGTCCTCGGCGGCCGCGAGCGGCGAGCGGCCCTTCGGCAGGAAGTCGTCGATCTCGGGCAGGAGCACGGGCAGCTCCTCCTCAGGCACGGAGACGATCCCGCAGCGTTCGCAGTGCACGACCGGGATCGGGCAGCCCCAGTAGCGCTGGCGAGAGAGCAGCCAGTCGCGGAGGCGGTAGTTCACGGCGGGGCGGCCGCGGCCCTGGCCGGCGAGCCAGTCGACGATCGCGCGCTTCGCATCGGGCGCGGGCATGCCGCTGAACTCCCCCGAGTTGACGAGTACCTCGTTGTCGGAGTGCTCGACGTAGGCGACGGTTTCGTCGACCTCACCGTCCGCGGGCTTGACCACCTGCACGATCGGCAGCGCGAACTTCTGCGCGAACGCGAAGTCGCGCTCGTCGTGGGCCGGGACCGCCATGATCGCGCCGGTTCCGTAGTCCATCAGCACGTAGTCGGCGACCCAGATCGGGATGCGCTCGTCGTTCACCGGGTTGACCGCGTGGAAGCCGGTATCCACACCGGTCTTCTCCTCGTTCGCCAGCCGCTCCTCACCCTTCATCGCGGTCGCGTGGCGCACGTACGCGCGCAGGTCGTCGGCGTTCTGCGCGCGCTCGGCGAGCCGCTCGACCAGCGGGTGCTCGGGCGCCAGCACGAAGAACGTCGCCCCGAACAGCGTGTCCGGGCGCGTCGTAAAGACGGGGACATCCTCGTCGAGCTCTTCGATCCGGAAGAGGATCTCGCCGCCCTCGGAGCGGCCGATCCAGTTGCGCTGCATCGTCAGCACCCGCTCGGGCCACGACTCGAGCAGCGCCATCTCGTCGAGCAGCCGGTCGGCGTAGTCGGTGATCTTGAACATCCACTGCTCGAGGTTGCGCCCCTCGACCTCCGCGCCGCAGCGCTCGCAGCGGCCGTCGATCACCTGCTCGTTCGCGAGCACCGTCTGGTCGTTCGGGCACCACTTCACCGGCGCCTGTTTGCGGTAGGCGAGGCCCGCCTCGTACAACTTCAGGAACAGCCACTGCGTCCAGCGGTAGTAGGCGGGCTCGTGCGTCGAGACCTCGCGGCTCCAGTCGATCGACCACCCGAGGCGGCGGATCTGCCGCCTGATCGCGTCGATGTTGCGCTCCGTGATGACGCGCGGATGGCCGCCCTCCTTGATCGCGGCGTTCTCGGCATTCAGGCCGAACGCGTCGTAGCCCATCGGGCGCAGCACCGAGAAGCCGCGCCGGCGGCGGACGTGCGAGACGACGTCGCCGAGCGTGTAGTTGAGGACGTGGCCCATGTGGAGCTCGCCGGACGGGTACGGGAGCATCTCCAGCACGTACGCCTTGTCGGATTCGGGCGCGTCCGAATCGGCCGGGTTCGGGGTCACGAAAGCGTCGGCCTCGTCCCAGACCTGCTGCCACTTGCGCTCGATTGCTTGGGGGTCGTATGCGTCCATTTTCCGGGCCTAGATACAGAAAAGCCTCTCGTGCGAGAGGCCGTAGGAAGCTGACGCGGCGGGCCGCCGCGGTCGCTTCCTCGCTTACGTAAGGAGCACGTTCACTGGCTCGGGAGTCTAGCGGCGACGCCTCGCGCTGTCAGCAACGGCCTGTCTTTCCCGGACATGTTCGGTGGTGGCGGTTCGGGTTACCCACCTCCCGCCCCGATGCGATCGAGCCTACCGCCGAAACCGTGACGTGTCCGTGACGAAACCGCGCCGAAATCGTGTCTTCTCGTCCACAGGCAGAATCGCCGTGTGCTCGAGCTCTTTCCCGACACGGCTCGCATCGACGACGGCGCGCTCACACTCGGCGGCGTCGCGACCGACCGATCTCGTCGCCGCCCACGGAAGCCCGCTCGTCGTCTACGACGAGGCGACGCTCCGCGCCAACGCCCGCGCCTACCGCGCCGCAGCCCCCGAAGCCTTCGTCGCCTACGGCACGAAGGCGTTCCCGAACGTCGCGCTGCTCCGCCTGTTCGCCGAGGAGGGCCTCGGCGCCGACGTCTCGACGCTCGGCGAGCTCCGTTTCGCCCAGGCGGCCGGCATCCAAGGCGACCGCCTCGTCGTGCACGGAAACAACAAGTCCGACGACGAGCTCCACGCCGCCGCCGAGGCCGGCGCGCTCGTCGTGCTCGACTCGCTCGAGGAGATCGACCGCGCCCGCGCGGCCGGCGTCACCCGCACGCTGATCCGCGTCACGCCAGGGATCGACGCCGACACGCACGAACACATCCGCACCGGCCACCACGGCTCGAAGTTCGGCCTCCCGCCCGACGACGCGCTCGAAGCGCTCCGCCGCGCGCCCGAGACCGAAGGCCTGCACGCCCACGTCGGCTCGCAGCTCTTCGACACCGGCGCCGCTCTGATGGCTGTCGACTGGCTCGCAACTTTCGCCGCCCGCGCCCGCGCCGAGACCGGCTGGGAGCCGCGGACGATCAACCTCGGCGGCGGCCTCGGGGTCGCGACCTCGCCCGACGAGCCGCAACTTGGGATCGAGGTGTTCGTCCGCGCTCTCATCGGTGAGCTCGAGCGCGCTTGGGAGCTGCACAACCTGCCCAATCCGCAGGTGATCCTCGAGCCGGGCCGCTCGCTCGTCGCCCGCGCCGGCGTCACCCTTTACACGGTCGGCGCCGTCAAACGGGCGTCCGCCACGACCACCTACGTCGCGGTCGACGGCGGTATCTCGGACAATCCGCGTCCCGCCCTCTACGGCGCTCGGTATACGGCGCTGCTCGCGAACCGCGCCGACGAAGAGGCGACGGACACCTATGCCGTCGCGGGCAAGCACTGCGAATCGGGCGATCTCCTGATCGAGCGCGTCGCGCTACCCGAGCCCCACCGCGGCGACATCCTCGCCGTCCCCGCAACTGGCGGCTACACGCTCGCGATGAGCTCGAACTACAACGCCTTGCCCCGGCCCGCCGCGGTGCTGGTCCGAGACGGCGAGGTGCGAGTGATCCGCCGACGCGAGACGATCGACGACCTGCTCGCGCTCGAGACGTAGAACTGGCGAACCCGACGCTCGTGCACGTCGGCGTCCTGACGCTGTGCAACGCTCATCTAAACCACACAAAGCGACGCTCATCCACCACACCAGGACTATCCGGCCGCCCGTCTGCCGTGCCAGTGACACACCGCGTCGAAGCGTCTGCGGGAGTCTGCGTTCGCGTGGATGTTTCCCGGCCGGTCGGGGACGGCGCAAGCTGATGTGTGATCATCCGGGCTGAGGCGGCGTATACCTGTGGTGAACGCGAGTCTCGTGGGTAGCCGGGTTGTCGGGGTGGCGTTGCTTGCCTCCGTGCTGGGTGGCCAACTGGGCGCAGCGTCAGGCTCAGGCAGTCCGGTCCAGTCGGTTGAGCCGATTGTCAGCGTGATTCGCCAGGGCGGCTTCTGCCGACGGATGGAGTGCCGGTCGACACTGCGGATTGACGACACGACGATCTCTGGCGATGGCTACACGCCACGTCGCCTCAAGACGGGCGAGCGGCTCGCGTTGCTCGGTGCAATCAGGAAGCTTGCCCTCCCGTATCTCCGGGCGCATCCGTTTGCGGGAATGTGTCCGACCGCTTACGACGGCAGCGAGTCGATCTATCGCTTTCGTGGCTTCGCGCGGCCACTGGCTTCCTGCACCTACGATCTGCAGGGCGTCGATGCCGTGCGGCTCGCCGAGCAACTCTTCAAGACCTTGAGACCAACGCACCGCTAGCTGAGAAGTCCGGACGGTCTCCTCGTCAGTTGCGCGTCGCACCGAGGCCGTTCCCTCGAGGTTCGTGATGCGCGAGAATCGCTTGGTGAAGCTGGAGCGCGCATTCGCGATCGTCCACGCGGTCGTCTCGGAGGCGCCGGGGCCGGTGTCCGTGTTCGTCGCCGACGGCCACGGGGAGCTCGTCGCCGCGGCCACGATGGACGGTGCCGCCCCCGACACGCGCCTGAACGCGCAGCGGAAGGCCTACACGGCGGCGCGCTCCGATGCCCGCACCACACGCGAGCTGGCCGAGAAGGTGCGCGACAACGCAGTCGAGCGCGCGAGCTTCGATCCGTACTTCACCTTCTTCCTCGGCGGCGTGGCCGTCTTCGACGGCGAGGTGCGCGTCGGAGCGGTCGGCGTCAGCGGCCTCCCCGGTGAGGTGGACGAGCAGCTCGCGCTGAGCGCCATCGAACGATCCGTGGACCGCTGAAGACCCCCGAGCCGGTCAGTCGGGGGTGAGGATCAGCACCGGTATCCGGCGGGTCGTCTTCTGCTGATACGCGGCGTAACCGGCGAATGTGGCCGTGATCACGGCCCAGAGCCGCTCCCGCTCCCCGTTCGACGCCGTCCTGGCCGTCACCCTGAGCTCGTCGGTTCCGATCTCGACGACTGCGCGCGGGGTCTTCAGCAGGTTGAGCGACCAGCCGGGAGCCCGATCCGCGCCGCCGTTCGATGCGACCACCACGAGATCGGCCCCGTCTCGGAAGAACGTGAGCGGCGTCGTGCGAGCCCTGCCCGACCGGCGCCCCGTCGTTGTGAGCAGGAGCACCGGCATCCCGGCCACCCTGCCGAGGACCCGACCCCGGCTCACGCGATGGACGACGAGGTGAGCCTTGCTCAGGCCTCGGATCACCTGGCGCCGGAGGTTCACCCGAAGAGCGGACACCGTGTCCTCAGGGCACGTCCATCCGGACGAGCTTCCGCACCGCGAGCGCGGTGAAGCCGACGATCACGATCGCTGCGCCGACCGCCCCTGCGCCGGCGCCGAGCGAGACGTCGAGGCTGCGCAGCCGCTCGCCGTCGAGGCCGTCGATCAGGGCGAGCGTGTAGCGGCGGATGCTGAGGAAGCGGATGCCGTCGAGGTACGCCGCGAGCGCCGCCTCCCAGACGAAGACGTAGACGAGGCCGATGACGAGCGCGTGCCGGGTCGCGAGGCCGGCCCAGGTGAAGACGGCGGCGTAGGCGGCCGCGCCGACGAGGAGGCCGACGCCCGTCGCGAGCGCTCCGCCGAGCGTCGCCCTCCTGGATCACGGCGACGGCCAGGAGCCCGCTGACCGCGACCGGCACGCCGCCGACGACGATCGACGGCGAGCGAGCTTCGGCAGCGACGATCCGCCAGCGCGCGAGCGGCTTCAGCGCGAGGTAGACGAGCGTCCGGTCGCCGATCTCGTTGCCGAACGACGACGGTGCGACGAGCAGCATCACGAGCGGCAGGATCGCCGACGCGACGAGCCTCGCCGTGATGTCGTCGGCGTACTCGGCGCTCGAGCGTCGTGCTGTCGGCGACGTGGTAGAGCACGCCCGCGAGCACTGGCAGCGCGACGAGGGCGAGCACGAGCCAGAGGCGGCGGCTGCCCGCGAGCTGGCGCACCGTGAGCGTGAAGATCGCCGTCATCGCTACCGCTCGCCAGGTACTCGAAGACGCTCTCCAGCGAGTCGTCGAGCGGCTCGACGCGCGGAGAGCCGGACGTCGAGCCGCTGCGCGATCGCGGGCAGCGGCGCGCTGGAGCGACGGCGACGTCCCGGCTCCGCACGCGCAGGCGCGCCGTCCGCGTCGACCTCGACCGACTCGACCGCCTCGAGCTCGAGCAGGCCCGCGGCGAGCACGCGCGGGCTCGTCGAGTCGATCCGCACGTGGAAGGGCCGGTCGTTCGAGCTGCTGCGCGGATCGCGCGGTAGTCGCCGCTCGCGGCGAGCTTGCCGCTGACGATGCAGGTGGATCCGGTCGGCGAGCTCGTCGACCTCCTCGAGGATGTGCGACGAGACGAGGATCGTCCGGCCCGCCGCGCCGAGCCGGCGGATCACGTCGCGCAGGTGCGAGGCGCTGGCGCGGGTCGGTGCCCGAGAGCGGCTCGTCGAGCATCAGCAGCGGCGGGTCGTGCACGAGGGTCGCGGCGAGGCGCATCCGCTGGCGCATGCCGCGCGAGTACTCGCGCAGCCGCCGGTGCTGCGCGTCGACGAGGTCGACCGTCTCGATCGCGCGGCGGACGGCCTCGTCGACGTCGGCGACGCCCTGCAGGCGGGCGCTCAGCTCGACGAACTGCCGGCCGGTGAGGAAGTCGTACACCGACTCGTGCTCCGGCATGTACGCCGATCGCGGCGGTACAGCGACGGGTTGCCGCGGACGGGCTCGCCGAAGACGCGTCACGCTGCCCTGCGACGGCGCGGTCAGGCCGGCGATCGCGCGCAGCAGCGTCGTCTTGCCGGCGCCGTTCGGGCCGAGCAGCGCGGTCACGCCCGGCTCGACGACGAGCGAGACGTCGCTGACCGCGACGACGCCGCGCGAACCACTTCGACAGCGCCGTCGACGACGATCGTCGGCTCTGCGCCGTTCATCCTGCGCACCAGCCGCTCGGTCCGCCGCACGAGCCCGACCCCGAGCGCCGACCGTGAGGCCGGCGAGCCAGAGCAGCGAGGCCCAGCCCGGCAGCGGCCGGTCGGCCGCGACCGGGTCGCCGAAGATCCAGTGGACGCTGTCGGTGATCGCCTGCGGCACGCTCGCGAGCGAGAGCACGTCCGAGACCGGGCCCGTGAAGTTCTCCTCGGCGATGCCGCCGATCGCCGAGCCGACGAAGAGGGCGGCGAGGATCGCGACCGCCGCGTACGCGCGCCGCGTCGTGAACGACGCAGCGAACAGCGAGAGCGTCGTGAGCACGAGCGCCACGGTCGCGCCGGCGAGCAGGAAGCGCGGGACCACGTCCCAGTTGTCGGCGAGCCACGACCGCCGGGCTCGAGGCGTCGAGCACGTTCCAGGTGAAGAGGATCGCCGTCGGGCAGCCACGCCGACGACCGCCAGCGACGGTGAGGAACGCCGCCCAGCGCGAGCCCGACGTAGTCGGCCGGCGTGATCGGGCGCGCGGCGTAGAGCGAGAGGACGCCGTCGCGGCGGTCGGGGCAGAGGAGCATCGGCGCCGACGACCGCGGCGAACAGGCCGAGCGGAACGATCGCGCAGTCGTAGTAGTCGGCGTACGAGGGCAGCTCGAAGTCGGTCGTGGCCTCGTCGCAGCCGGATCGAGGAACGCCGCGACCACGACGAGCACGACGATCGGCACGAGCGCGAGCGCCGATCAGCAGCCACGACGTGAACTTCGCGCCCAGGCCGCGCCCGAGGCCGAGCGAGATGCGGACGCCGTCCCGCCAGATCGCGCGCCGCCGCGACCAGCGGCCGGTGCGCGCGCCCTCGTAGCCGCGGTAGCCGAGGTCGAAGACCTCGCCGGGCCCGGTCGTCACGCTCCCTCGGCCTCCGCCGGCGCGCAGCGCGAGAAGACGTCGGCGAGCGAGTGCCGCGACGGGCGCGAGGCGGTAGAGCAGCGCGTCCGACTCGACGATCGCGTCGCGCAGCGTGTCGTAGTCGGCGCCGGCCACGTGCTCGAGCGTCAGGCGGTTGCCGTCGAGCCGCGGCGCGAAGCCCGCGCCGCGCGAGCGACTCGGCGAGCGCGGCAGCGCCCTCGACGAGCTCGACGCTCGATCGTCTCCGTCTCCTCCGTGAACCCCGAGACGGCCCCGGTGCGCAGCAGCCGTCCCGCGTCGAGCACGACGACCGAGTCGCAGGCGCGCTCGACGTCGCCCATCAGGTGCGTCGAGATGACGATGCTGATCCCGAACTCGCGCCCGACGCGCCGGATCAGCTCGAGCATCTCGCGGCGGCCGAGCGGGTCGAGCCCCGCGGTCGGCTCGTCGAGGAACGCGAGCACCGGGTCGTGGACGAGCGCCTGGGCGAGCTTCACCCGCTGCTTCATCCCGGTCGAGTACGTCCCGATCGGCCGGTAGCGCTCCTCGAACAGGCCGACGTGCCGGAGCACGTCGGAGGCGCGCAGGCGCGCCGCGGCGCGCGGCAGGCCGCTGACCTCGGCCATGTACGCGAGGAACTCCGCCGCGGGCACGCCGGCCGGCAGGCAGTCGTGCTCCGGCGCGTAGCCGATGCGCGTCCGGAACTCGGGCGAGGCGCGCGTGTCGCGGCCGAGCACCTCGACCGACCCTGCGTCCGGGTCGATCAGGCCCATGAAGAGCTTCAGCGAGGTCGTCTTGCCGGCGCCGTTCGAGCCGAGCAGCCCGGTGACCCCCTCCCGATCTCGAAGCTGACGTCGTCGAGCGCGCGCACCGAGCCGAACGACTTCGTCAGCTCGCGGGCGCGGAGCAGCGCCACGAGCCGGAGCGTATCCCCGCGCACCGCCGGCGCCGGGCGGGCGCGGACGCGTCGAGCGATGGGCTACCCGCCGCCGATCGGCGGCGAGTTGCGGAACGTCGCGGCGAGGCCGGTCATGAGGGCCTGCTGGTCGGCGCTCGACAGCTTCGACTTCGGGTGCAGGATCGAGTAGAACCACGGCGGCATCGAGCCGTTCCCGACCGCCTCGACCGCGTCGCCGGCACCGTCCTGAGGCTTGTTCCACTCGCTGAAGTTGAGCGCGCTGCGGCCTCCGTCCACGTCGCTCTGCGCAAGCCACGAGACCGGCGCCACGTTCGTGTACCACGGCCAGGTGGTCAGGTTCGAGTGGCAGTCGAAGCAGGCTCGCTTGGCGAGCGCGCGCGTCTGCGGCGAGTTCCACTGCGGCTCGGCCTGCACCGGAGGGTTCGTGTGCGAGCGGCCGTAGGGAACGGCCTGCGCGAGCGCGAACAGGGCCACGCCGGCGACGACGAGCCGTAGCGTCCACTTGAGGAGCGGGCGGCGCGGGCGGCTCGAAGAGGGCGGTGCGGGCGTGTCCGGCGGTTTCCGAGCTGGAGGCGCCTGCTGCCGGGTCGGCGTATCGAGCATGCCTCGATCCTCGCCGCGGTCACGTGGAACCGCATCCGAACGTGTCCACAAACCGGCTGCGCAGAACTACCGACCGAGCCGATCCTCCCCGGTGGACTCAGGCCACCGGGCCGCTCGGAGCCGGCTGCTTCGTCGGGACCGGGATCTGCTCCCAGGCGACGATCTTCCCCTCGACGATCTCGAAGCGCGCCGCGGCGAGCGTGCCCGGCGCGTCACACGGTGACGAGCCACGGCGGTCGCCCAGCCGGAAGACCGCGTCCGCGTAACGGCCGTGGATCGCGATCGAGAGGATCCGGCCCGAGCAGGGCAACCCCGAGTGCCAGAGGGCGACCTGCTTGCGCGTCCTCAGGCGATAGGCGTACGGCCCCTGGATCACGATCGTGGGCAACGCGAACAGGCGCGCCACGCCGGCGTTGTCTCCCGCGTTCAGCTTGACGCTCCATTCGTGGACGACGGCTTTCATGCGGCGCTCGCGAGCCGCAGCGACCCCGACGGCGCATGAGCGTTCGCGGCCGTCGAAGCTGCGCGGGCGCCCGGCGTCCCGAGCGGAAACGCCAGCGCGAGGATCCCAACGCAGGGCAACAGCGCCCTCATGGACGAGCACACTACGCGGGTCGTACGAGCACGCGCGGTCGCTTGAGCCGCGACTCGCTCACGTGCGGGTTCCACGGCTCCGCGAGCGGCTCCGCGGCGAACGACCGCGCCACCTGCTCAGCAGGCGGCTCGCCGTAGAGCGTCGTGCGCTGGCGCGGCACGCGGCCGGCCGCGCGGATCAGCGCCTCCATCCGCTCCGGCGAGAGCTCCTGCCCCCACGCCGAGCCTGCCGCGCGTGAGATCGACTCGTTCATCAGCGTGCCGCCGAGATCGTTCACGCCGGCGTTCAGCGCCTCGATCGCGCCCTGCGGGCCCGCCTTCACCCACGAGACCTGCACGTTCCGGATCCACGGATGGAGCGCGAGACGGCCGACTGCGTGCATCAGCAGCGTCTCCCCCCACGTCGGCCCCGGACGCGCGCGACCCTTCAGGTAGAGCGGCGCCTCCATGTGCACGAACGGGAGCGGCACGAACTCCGTGAAGCCGCCCGTCCGCGAGGCCAGCTCGCGCACCGCGACGAGGTGCCGCGACCAATTCTCGGGCGCGTCCACATGACCGAACATGATCGTGTTGTTCGAGCGCAGGCCCACGTCGTGCGCGGTTTCGTGCACCTCGAGCCACTGCGCGGTCGTGATCTTGTCCGGGCAGATGACCGAGCGCACGTCGTCGTCGAGCACCTCGGCGGCCGTGCCCGGCAGCGACGCGAGGCCCTCGTCGCGCAGCCGCGCGAGGTAGTCGCGCAACGAGACGCCGAGCGTCGCAGCGCCCTGCCACACCTCGAGCGCGCTGAAGGCGTGCACGTGCAGGTCGGGCACCGCGTCCTTGATCGCGCGCACGACCGAGATGTAGTAGTCGCCGTCGAAGGCGGGATGGATGCCGCCCTGGAGGCAGATCTCGGTCGCGCCGCGCGCCCACGCCTCCTCGGCGCGGCGCACGATCTCCTCATGCGGGACGAGGTACGGCGCGCCGCGCAGGTTCGCCGCGAGCTTCCCCTTCGAGAAGGCGCAGAAGCCGCAGCGGAAGTAGCAGACGTTCGTGTACTGGACGTTCCGCGTGACGACGTAGGTGACGAGATCGCCGTTCACCTCGCGCCGCAACCGATCGGCGTCGGCGAAGACGCGCTGGCGCTCGTGACCGCGCGCGCGGAAGAGGCGCGCGATCTCGTCCTCGGTCAACTCGCGGCCCACGGCGCGCGGCAGCGGGTCGCGACTGACGACGAAGGGCACCTGCCCCGGTCTCGCCCGGCGACCAGGCGTCCTCGCGCGCGAGGCCGAGCGAGTCGGAGGCGCGCAGCACACGCGGCAGCACGGCCTCGTCGAGCCACTCCGGTCCGATGTGCCCGGGTAGACGGTGAGGCGCGGCGCGAGCTCCAGGCCGCGGCTCTCGGTCGCCGCGCGCAGCAGCTCGAGCTCGGGCCACGGCGCCTCGGGGTTGACGTGGTCGATCGTGACCGGCGAGACGCCGCCCCAGTCGTCGATGCCGGCGTCGAGCAGCGCGGCATAGTCGCCGGTCAGGTTCGGGGGCGCCTGCACCGCGACCTCCGGCGGCAGGATCAGGCGCGCCGCCGCGATCGTCCACAGGAGCTCCTCGAGCGGCGGCTCGGGTGCAGCGGCCATCCGCGTGCCGGACTTCGCGCGGAAGTTCTGGACGATCACCTCTTGCACGTGCGGCCCGGCCGCCGCGATCGCGCGCAGCGCGTCCAGCCGCTCGGCGCGCGTCTCGCCGATCCCGATCAGGATCCCGGTCGTGAACGGCACGCGCGCCTCGCCCGCGAGGCGCAGCGTCTCGAGGCGCGCGGCCGGCAGCTTGTCCGGCGAGCCGAAGTGGGGACCACCCCGTGCGGACAATCGATCGGACAGGGTCTCGAGCATCAGTCCCATCGACGCGGCGACCGGCCGCAGCAGGTCGAAGTCGGCCGCGGTCAGCACGCCCGGGTTCAGGTGCGGCAGCAGCGACGTCTCCTCCAGCACCACCCGCGCGGCGAGCGCGAGGTACTCCACGGTGGTCGCGCAGCCGAGCGCGGCCAGCTCCTCGCGTGCGGCGCCGGTAGCGGAGCTCGGGCTTGTCGCCGAGCGTGAAGAGCGCCTCGCGGCAACCGGCACGCTCCCCCGCACGGGCGACCGCCAGCACCTCATCGATCGTCATGTAGGCCCGCTCGCCGCGCCGCGGCGGCCGGGCGAACGTGCAGTAGTGGCAGACGTCGCGGCAGAGCTTCGTGAGCGGGATGAACACCTTCGGGCTGTAGGTGACCAGCCGCCCGCGCGCGCGCTCCCGCACGGCGCGCGCCTCGGCCATCAGGTCGTCGAGGGGCAGCTCGAGCATCTCGCGAGCTTACTGTCGGCGGTCGTCGCCTTACAGCCCGGTCTGCGCCGTGAGTCGCCCCGAGCTCACGGCCGCGACGAAGGCTTCGTAGTCTCGCTCGTTCTGGTCCGCATAGGCGGCGGAGAAGTCTGCGATTGCACGATCGAACACGTCGCCCTTACCCATGTACGACGCGATCGCGATCCGGTCGCCCCAGCGGGCATGGGCACGCGCGAGAGTTGCGCCGCACAGGCGACCGTAGAGCGTCGCCCCAGAGACGAGCAGGTTCTCGACCTCGGCGCCGCCTTTCCAGTCATGGAACTGACGCACGTAGTAGTCGCGCCGCTGGCCGTCGATTCCCTTGACGCTCAGCCAGCCGAGGAAGATGTCGCTCGCCGCCTGCATGAGGCGCTGGCCGACCACGACTCGCTGCCCTTGGTTTCTGTGCTCAGTCGCACCGACATACCGCTGGAGGACGGAAGGCTGCGCTTCCTTCGACTGCAGGAACAACGGGTCGCGATCGTCACGACCCACGAAGAGATGCACCCAGGCCCCGGTTCCCACGCTGCCCACGCCAACGACCTTGCGCGCGGTGTGCACGTACTCGAACTCCTCGAACGGGTGGTGGTGCGCCGCAATGGAGCGCCTGTACGCCCGGACGAGCGAACGCATCCACGTCTCGGTTTCGTCGCGGGTGGTTCCCGGAGCGACCAGGTCCTCGATCGGCACGATCACCGGCGGGTCGGCGACGATCCGGAGCTCGCCGTCGACCCTGCCCGCTCGCTTTGCGAGCACCCGGGCGTGATCCCGTGTCCGGGCCTTGGCGACCTCCCTTTCCGCGCCCTTCGCCTCCTTCTTGCCGAGGCGCGCCTCCTTGACCTCGACGCGGACGAGCTCCATGACCTCCTCGATCTTCACGTGGTCGTACCAGGCCTCGAGCGTGCCCATCGCCGCGGAGAGCCGCATCAGCTCGCGATATTCGCGAACAGTCGCTGTGACGATGACGCGCCGATCGGCCGGAGAGAACCCGCGGTCGCGACCCAGGACGTCCAGGCTCGCAGCGAGGCGCTTCAGATCCCACTCCCACGGGCCGGGAAGCGTCTCGTCGAAGTCGTTGATGTCGAAGATCAGCGCTCGCTCGGGCGAGCCGAACACGCCGAAGTTCGACAGGTGGGCGTCGCCGCAGAGCTGCACGTTGATGCCGGATCGCGGCGTCTGGGAGAGGTCCGCCGCCATGATCAGTGCCCCGCCACGGAAGAACGCGAACGGCGAGACGAGCATCCGCCCGTAGCGGATGGGAACGAGCTCGGGAATGCGGCTCTCGGCCTGCTCCTCGAGGAGCGCGACCGGGTCCGGCCGATCCCCCCCAGGCTTCCATTTCCCGTGGCTCGACCGTGGCGCCTCGCTGCGAGCGGCCGTCCCTCGCGCCACCCGCTCCTCGGCGCTGAGATGCGCGTGCCGTCTCGCCCGCGCACGCGGCGAGGCAGCCCGTGCCGGAACAGCGCCCATCGAACTGCCCGCACTCCTGGATTCACCGGCGGGCCCGGTCGTGCTCACAGCTTCGCGGGGTCGGTGACCGGCGCCTGGCACGTGAAGCGCTCGCAGACGTACACCGCAGGCTTTCCGTCGACGAGCGTCTTGCCTTCGAGGAGCGGCACGTCGTCGGCCGGGTCCGGGCCGAAGGCGACGACCGCCTTCGGGTCCCAGTTCGCAAGCGCCGCGCGAGCGACGTCAGAGTCCGCCGGGCCGACGATCGCGATCTCTCGCCGCGGCGAGAGATACAGGTCGAACGCGACGAGCGCCCAGCCGAACGAGCTCGGGGCCCGCATCAGCGCATGCGGGATGAGGCGGAAGAGCGACGCCGCGTGCTCCTCGAGCTCGTCGTCGCCGTAGATGCGCGCGAGGCGGAGCAGCACGTAGGCGAGCATCGAGTTGCCGCTCGGCGCCGGATGGTCGTCGAAGTCCTTCTTGCGGACGACGAGCTGCTCGCCGTCGACCGGGGTCTGGAAGAAACCGCCGTTCTCGGGATCGGCGAAGAGCTCGACTGCGAGCCGCGCGAGCCGATTCGACTCCTCGAGGAAGCGGATGTCGCCCGTCGCGACGTGCAGCTCGTAGAGGCCGTTCGCGACGTTCGCGTAGTCCTCGAGATAGCCGGTGCCCGTCGCGACGCCATCGCGCCATGTGCGGTAGAGCCGGCCGAACTCGGTCGAGAGGGGGCCGAGCAGAAAATCAGCCAGTCGGCGCCCTGCGTCGATCCAATCGGGCCGCTCGAGCACGCGGCCGCACTCGGCGAGTGCAGCGAGCGCAAGCCCGTTCCACGAGGCGATCGCCTTGTCGTCGCGACCAGGCTGCGTCCGCTCGTCGCGCACCGCGAGCAGGCGCGCGCGCAGCTCCTCGTCGAGCTCGCCGCGGACGATGAAGCGGTCGCGCTCGAAGATGTGCAGGAGCTGGTCGGGCACCTCCCCGTCTCGCTTCCAGGTGAAGGTGAGCCCCTCGACACCGTCCGTGTCGGCGTCCTGCGCCGAGGCGAGGCCGCCGCCCTCCAGCGCGAGCTCGCGCAGCATGTACTCGACCGTCTGCTCGGCCACCTGCCGGTAGCGCTCCTTGCCGAGCACCTGCCAGCCGTGCAGGTAGGCGACGGCGAGCAGCGCGTTGTCGTAGAGCATCTTCTCGAAGTGCGGCACGAGCCATTTCTCGTCCACGGAGTAGCGATGGAAGCCGCCGCCGACGAGGTCGTACATGCCGCCGAGCGCCATGCTGTCGAGCGTCCTCTCGACGAGGTCGGGCGCGTCGAGGCGCATCAGGAACTCGAGCGTGGGCGCCGGCGGGAACTTCGGCGCACGGCCCCACCCGCCCCATTCCCAGTCGAAGCCCGCCATCAGGTTCTCGAGCGCGCCGTAGAGCAGCCCCGCGCCGAGCTCGCCCGCCTCCTCCGGCGGCTTCGCCTCCTTGCGCAGGTGGTCCATCAGCGTCTTGGACGACTTGTCCACCTCCTCGCGCTTGTCGCGCCACACGCCGGCGATCGTTTGCAGCAGCTCGCGGAACGCGCGCAGGCCGTGGCGCGGAGTCGGCGGGAAGTACGTGCCGCCGAAGAACGGCTCGCCGTCGGGCTTGAGGAAGACGGTCAGCGGCCAGCCGCCGCTCCCGGTCACCGCGACGACCGCCTCCATGTAGATCGCGTCCACGTCCGGCCGCTCTTCGCGGTCGACCTTGACGTTGACGAAGCTCTCGTTCATCAGCTTGGCGGTCTCGGCGTTCTCGAACGACTCGCGCTCCATCACGTGGCACCAGTGGCAGGCCGAATAGCCGACCGAGAGCAGGATCGGCTTGTCGTCGGCGCGCGCCTTCGCGAACGCCTCCTCGCCCCACGGGTACCAGTCGACCGGGTTCTCCGCGTGCTGGAGCAGGTACGGGCTCGTCTCGTTCGCCAGGCGGTTCGCCACGGCTGCGCAGACTAAGGGAATCGAGCGGCGATGGCACCCGGACGGCTCAGAAGCCGGCCGAGTCGACCCGCTCGGGCCTGATGCGGACGATCACGCGCGTCCCGGGGCGCCCGCGCGGGAAGGGCTCGTCCTCGTACCGGCGCCAGAGCTTGTCGATGTGCTCGACGGCGCCGTCGGTCGTGAGCGTCGCGGTACCACTGACCGCGAGCCATCGATACTGGTCGGCCGGGTCGACGACGAGGAGCGCCGTCCGTGGGTCGCGTCGCAGGTGGCGCTCCTTCGCGCGGCCGGCAGCGGTGTTGAAGAGCACGTCGCCGTCCTCCTCGTCGACCCACACGACAGTCGAGTGCGGCGAGCCGTCTCGGCGGAGCGTCGTCGCCGTCCCGGGGAACGGCTCGCGCAGGAAGGCGCGTTGTGCCTCGGTCAGCGTCGCGGTCGCCACGGAGTTGCCAATCCTGCCTGTTGGCGATAGCGTCGGCAGCGATGCGCCTCGTCCTCGTCGGAACGCGCAAGGGCGTCTTCCAGCTCCGCGACGGTGAGCTGGCCGGGCCGGAGCTCACCGGCTGGTCGATCAACCACGCGATGCGCGACGCTCGCGACGGCACCCTCTACGCCGCCTCGAATAACCCGGTCTACGGCGCGACCGTCCACCGCTCGACCGACGGCGGCGAGAGCTGGGACCGCCTCGAGGCGCCCGAGGCGCCGGGCCTCGAGCTCGAGGCGCTCTGGCACGTCGAGCCCGGCCACGCGTCGGAGCCGGAGACGCTCTACCTCGGCGGCGCGCCGGGTGTGCTCTTCCGCTCGGGCGACTCGGGAGCAGAGCTGGCAGCCGGTCGCCGGGCTCAACGAGCATCCGACGCGGGAGCGCTGGCAGCCGGGCGCGGGCGGCATGTGCTGCCACTCGATCCAGGTCGACCCCTCCTCGCCGGACCGCCTGTACGCGGCGATCTCGGCCGCCGGCGCGTTCCGCTCCGACGACGCGGGCGAGAGCTGGCAGCCGGTCAACGCCGGCGTGGCGGCCGACTTCCTCCCCGACCCGTACCCGGAGGTCGGGCAGTGCGTCCACAAGCTGCTGCTCCACCCGGCGCGCCCGGATCGGCTCTGGCAGCAGAACCACTGCGGCGTGTATCGCTCCGACGACCGCGGCGAGACGTGGGAGCGCCTCGACGGCAACGGCCTCCCGAGCTCGTTCGGCTTCGGGATCGCACTCGACCCGGGCGACCCGGACGTCGCCTACGTCGTGCCCGAGGAGAGCGGCGAGAACCGGGTCACCGTCGGCGGAAGACTGGGCGTCTACCGGACGACCGACGGCGGCGCCTCGTGGGATCTTCACGCCGACGGCCTCCCCGAGCACGCGTGGAGCGTCGTCCTGCGCGAGGGAATGACGTGGGACGAGCGCGGGCCGGTGCTCGGGACGCAAAGCGGCTCGGTGTGGGCGCTCGAGGAGGGCCGCTGGGCAGAGCTTGCGCACGACCTGCCGCCGGTGCTCTCGGTCGAGCTCGCGACCGTCTGAGTCGTGGCTGCGATCCGTCTGCCGGCGATCCTTGCGCGCGAGGCCGGCGGGCGCTCCGAGTTCGTGACGCAGGCGGCGACGCTGCGAGAGGCGCTGCACGAGCTGCCGATCGCGTCCCTCCTCTTCGACGAGCACGGTGCGCTCAGACAGCTCGTCAACGTCTACGTCGACGGCCGCGACGCACGCGACGAGCTCGATTCGCCGCTCGCCGAGGCTGCCGCGGTGCGCGTCGTTGCCGCTGTCGCCGGCGGCTCCGGGCACGCCCGTCCATCACGATCCGTATGCTCCGCCGGGTGAATCCCGGCGACTTGCTCCGCCGCGGCGTCGCCGAGTTCGTCGGCACCTTCGCGCTCATCTTTATCGCCGCAGGCGCCACGATCTACGGCGACCTCGTCGGTCTTGCGCTCGCGAGCGGCCTCGTGATCGCCGTGATGGTCTCGTCGGTCGGCCACATCTCGGGCGGACACTTCAACCCGGCCGTGACGCTCGGCTTTCTCGTCACACGCCGGATCGGGCCGCTTCACGCCGTCCTGTACTGGATCGTGCAGTTCGGCGGAGCGGCACTTGCTGCGCTGCTTCTGAAGTGGGTGCTGCCGACGGGCGCGGCCACGAACCTCGGCGCGCCGTGCCCTCAACAGCCAGGTCGACCCCGGTCAGGGCGTGACGATCGAGGCTGTGCTCACCTTCTTCCTCGTCTGGGTCGTCTTCGCGACGATGGCCGACGAGCGCGGCACGTTCAAGCAGATCGCCGGACTCGCGATCGGCCTCTCGATCACGTTCGGCACGCTGATGGCCGCCGGACTTACGGGCGCCGCAATGAATCCTGCACGCGCTTTCGGGCCGGAACTCGTCAGCAACCACTGGACCGACTTCTGGGTCTGGTACGTGGGGCCGCTTGCAGGAGGGGTGATCGCGGCTGTCGTCTACGAGGTGCTGTACCTCCGCCGCCCGGAGGAGGAGGGGCCGCTCGAGACCGGCATGGACGAGCCCGGCATGGACGGGCCCGGCATCGACGAACCCGCGCTCGGAACTGACGCACTCGAATAGGGCTTGCGCTAGGTTCCTCGCGCATGCTGTTCGCTCTCTCGACGGAGTCCGAGATTGCGCTCGCCGTGATGGGCGGGATCTTCGTCGCCTTCTCGCTCGTCTCCTCGTTCGTCCTGCCGCGCAGAGACCCGGATTTCCCGGGCAAGAAGTGGCGGAACGTCTATGTCGTCGTCTGCATCGGCCTTTTCCTGGCGATGATGTCCACCGTCATGGTCTTCGGAAAGGACACCGAGGAGGTCCACGCCGAGGACGTTGCGGCTGCGAATCCGACCGAGACGACGTCGACAGGGACCGTGCCGGGCGAGACGACGGCGACGACGACGAGGGCGGCGGCGGCGCCTACGCGAACGGCGATGCAGCCGCCGGCAAGATCGTGTTCACGAGCAAGGGTTGCGCAACCTGCCATACCCTGGCGGCCGCTGATGCGACCGGCACCGTCGGGCCGAACCTCGATGAGAAGAAGCCCGACGAGACGCTGATCGTCGATCGCGTCGTCAACGGCAAGGGTGCGATGCCGCCGTACAAGAGCCAGCTGACCGACCAGCAGATCGCAGACCTCGTGGCGTTCGTCCACGAGTCGACGCAGCAGAGCTGAGACCCTCTCACCCGTTCGAGCGGCGGGTGCTGCGATACCATCCGCGGGCCCCGGAGAAGTGGCCGAGTGGCTGAAGGCGGCGCCCTGCTAAGGCGTTATGGGGGTCTAATCCTCCATCGAGGGTTCGAATCCCTCCTTCTCCGTTCCAAGACGCACCCTCCGAGCGGGATGCGTTTGCGCCGGTTGCGAAACCACATCCGCAGCGGGCAGGCGATCCGCGATAGACATCGCCCGGATGAGCGCGGACGCGATCACTGCCGTGCCGGACGGCGACCCCGAAAGGCCGGCGGCGAGCTGGCGCCGGCCGTGGGAGCTCGTCTTGCTGCTAGGGATCGTGGCGCTCGCGGCCTGGCTGCGGCTGCGCCAGCTCGACCTCGTCGAGTTCAAGCTCGACGAGGCGGTCGCCTTCGACGCCGCACGGCACATCCTCGACGGAGACCTGAGGAGCGTCGGGCTGACGTCGAGCGTCGGCGCCCTCAACCCTCCGCTCTTTCTCTACCTGACAGCGCTCCCGCTCGTCGTCTGGGACGATCCGCTCGCCGCGACGGCGTTCGTGGCCGTGCTCGCCGTGATCGCGGTCGCGCTGACCTACGTCGTCCTCAGGCCGCGGTTCGGAGCGCTTGCCGCCCTGGCCGGCGCGGCGCTGTTCGCGACGGCGCCATGGGCCGTCCTCTACGGAAGGAAGATCTGGGCCCAGGACATGCTCCCCGTCTTCACGGTCTCGCTTCTCTGGAGCCTGTTCTGCGTGCTCGAGCGCTCGCGGACCCGCGCGGTGCTGCTCGTCCCCGTGCTCCTCTGTGTCACGTTCCAGCTCAACTTCTCGGCGATCGCGCTCGTCGTCCCCGTCGTCGCGGTGCTCGCCTACCGGGCACGCCAGGTGCACTGGCCCGCGTTCGCTGCGGGCGTCGGCGTCGCGATCTTGATCCTCGCACCGTGGCTCGTCTTCGAGGCGAGGCATGGGTTCGGGGATGTCAGAACGCTCGTGACGGAAGGCCGGGGCGACAGCGGCTCATCCGTTCCCGGCGCGGGGACGATCGAGGCGGTTCGCGAGACCACCCGCATCGTTGGCGCCATCGGATGGGACTACGTGGCGGGCGCAAGCCGTGCGCTCTTCGCGGCCGATGCCGGACACGCCTGGACGTTCGGGAGAGCGGCCAGCTTCCTTGCTGTTTCGCTCCTTGCTCTCGGCCTCGTCACGTCGACGTTGCGCGTCCTCCGCGGCGCGCGCCTCAGGCGAGCCTGGCCGTACATCGCGCTCGACACCGAGGGCGAGCGGCGGGCGCTCCTGCTCGTGTGGATCGGCGGCATCTGGCTCTCGTATGCGACCTCTGCGACCGACCGCGTCTATCCGCACTACCTGATCGTCACCTACCCCGTCTCGTTCGCCATCCAGGCGCTGGGTCTATCGGATGCGGTCTCGGCCGTTCGCGGCCGGCACCGCGGGGCCGCGCAAGCAGGCGCGATCGCCGTGGTCGCGGTGATGGTGTCGGCCTACGTCGCGTTCACCGTCTCGTTCGATCGCTTCCTCGACAGGGAGGGCGGAACAGCAGGCGACTACGGAGTCGTCTACCGCGACAAGTCCGCGCTCGCCCGCGTCGTGCGAGAGCGAGGCCTACGCGTCGCGGACGAGCCTGTGCTCGACTTCCTCGTCACGGGCGACATGGAGGCGCCGACCGGATCGCAGAGCCCCGTGCAGGTGCGCGACTCCATCAGGAACCCCGACCCCCTCTTCTGCGACGGCGACGTGCGCTCGTTCGGCCCGCTCGCGGTGTGCCTCCCGCCGAGTAGCAGTCCCGGGACGACATCGGCTCCACGCACGAAACGCGAGGGCCGGCGGTACGCTTCAGCGCGATCGGAGGGGTGGCAGAGCGGTCGAATGCGGCGGTCTCGAAAACAGTCAGAGACGCTCCGGGCCAGATGGTTGATAGGCCGTTTCTGCCGCTGTTTGAGCCAGCTCTGGCGTAACGGTGGCATCACGCCGTCGCCCGGCTGGGCGCGGGCATGCGCCCGTCTTGGACGAACTGGCGCCGTTGAGCGGACGGTTAAGCGGTCAGTCGATCGCGCGCACGATCGCGCCGCGCCACTCGTGACTTGCTTCCTTGAGCCGTTCAGAGCTAACGATGTGTCCCATGGAATGCAAGACGACTGATGGTGCGCGAACCGGGCAGCGGAAGTCTCGGTACGAAGGGATTGTGCTCCGCCATTCCCGGAGCTGCCGCTCGCACCACGGCGGTCGCTGCTCCTGCACCCCGAGCTACCAGGCGCAGGTTTGGTCGGCCCGGGAGCGCAAGACGATCAGAAAGACATTCCGGTCGTTGGGCGATGCGCGGGTGTGGCGGCACGAGAGCCAGATCGCTATTCGCAAGGGCACGCTCCGTCGTCCTCCCGAACAACGCTTAGGGAAGCGGCAGAAGAGTGGCTTATGGCGGCCGAGGCGGGGATCGTCAGGACGCGCACCGGCGAGGCCTACAAACCCTCCGCGGTGAGCGCCTACCGGCAAGCGCTCAACCACCGCACTCTCCCACTCCTGGGAACCAAGCGTCTGACGGCGATCAGCCACACCATGCTGAATCAGAGGCCGCTCATCTCCTCGACACCTGGCTCAGGCAGGCCACCGGGGTGGGTCGAGCCTAGACCATCGCACCGACCGCCTTCACAGCGTCCGCTCCGCGTAAAGAATGTCGCCGAGTTCGTGCAGGAACAGGTCACGCGGTTCTGTCATCTCAGCCATGAGTCTCCATTCGATTCGCTTGGAATATGTGGCGGAGCACCGCTACCCAGACCAAGGCATCCGCAATCAACACCCCCCAAAGTGCGTGCCACTCGTCAGGGGCCGGGAGCGAATCCCCGGCCCCCTCCCGGCTAGGCCGCGTCGTCGGGTACCAGCCGAAGGTGGCGACCCCCGGCGGCAGCCTCGCGTAGCGTGGAGCGACGCTCCGCTCGGCGCTGTCCGGCGTCGACGAACATGATCTTTCGCAGGGGCTTGAGTGCGGCAACCTCGTGTCGCGGAGATCACCGCCTGCGAGCTCAGACCACATCACCCTCGAGCAGGTGCTTGAACTCACGGCGGTGACCGCGCAGAAGGACCGGACGCCGTAACGGCGGAATCGCCGCACGTGCGCCACCGGGGTCGGCCGCTATACGTTGAAAGCGACAGGTGAGATAGTCGCCCGTGGATGCGCTGGCTTCTCGTCTCGCTCGCAGTACTCGCAGCCGGACTTGCGTCTCTCGCGCCGCTCTACGGCAAGGACGTCGCCTCGCCGACGTTCGCGGACGTCGCTCCGATCTTCAACAGCAAGTGCACCGGCTGCCACATGAAGGGCGGGATCGCGCCGTTCTCGCTCACGAGCCCGAAGGAGGCACGGACACACGCGCAGCTGATCAAGGTCATGACTCAGACCGCCGCAATGCCACCGTGGCCGCCTGCGCGCGACTCGTTGCCGTTCGTCGGCCAGAGCAACCGGCAGCTGACCGCCCCGGAAAAGGATCTGCTCGCGCGCTGGGTCGACGGCGGCGCGCGCATCGGGCCGCGCGTGGCCCTGCCGCCAGCGGCGCCTGCCCCGAAGGGGCTCGTCTTCGAGCCGCGCACCGCTTACCTGCCGCACCCCGCGGTCGGGCTCGACGACTACCACTGCACCCTGATCGACCCGCAGCTCACTCGGGGAAGGATGGTCACGGCCGCGCACGTCCTGCCCGGCCGGCCCGACATCGTCCACCACGTGATCCTGTACGAGATGAACGGGACGGCCGTTCCGGCGGCGCGCGCGATGGACAAGGCAACTGGCGGGAAGGGCTGGACGTGCTTCGGAGGGCCGGGGGTCGGCGAGGACTCGATCGACCACGGGCGCTGGCTCGGTGTCTGGGTGCCCGGCAAGACGAACGATGCTTTCCCGCCCGGTACCGGGATGAGCTTCCCCAAGGGTGCCGCGATCGTCGTCCAGATCCACTACAACCTGAGCCACCGCGCTCGGCCCGATCGGACGCGCGTGTCGCTCGAGTTCGCGCCGGCCGGTGCGAAGGTCAAGCCGCTCGAGACGAAGCAGTACTTCGCCCCGATCGAGGTTCCGTGTCCCGCTGGCGCGAAGGGCCGGCTCTGCAGCCGTGCGGCCGCGATCAGAGAGCTCCGAAGGGCATACGGGGCCGAGGCAGCATCCACGCCCGATGGCTTGCTGCTGTTCTGCGGCAAGACGCTGCCGTCCGCGGCAGGCTCGACGACGACCTGCGACCGCCGGCTCGACGGCGCAACGACGATCTACGCGGTCGCGGGTCACATGCACGTCCGCGGAGTCGACATCCGGGTCGAGCTGAACCCGGGTCGTCCAGGCGGAGCGACGCTCCTGCACATCCCCGCCTGGAACTTCCACTGGCAGGACTTCTACACCCTGAAAGAGCCGATTCGCGCTGCCGCGGGCAGCATCGTGCGCGTCACCTGCAGGTACGACAACTCGCGTTCGAAGCAGCCGGTGATCGGCGGCAAGCCACTCGCCCCACGCTACGTCCTCTGGGGCGAGGGTACGACCGACGAGATGTGCCTCGGCGTCCTCCAAACCGGCGTCACACCGCAGCGCTGATCACAAGACGACGGCGCCTGCTTCGCAAGCCGTGAACGCCGGTTCGCCGTCCGGTACCGTCAGCGTCCGGGCCGGGACGGCTTGACGAGAGCCGGAGCCTCGGAGCCGCGGCAGGCGTTCGGATCGCCGCCAGGCCCGTCTTGCGTGCTCAGCGCTTAGCCTGGCGTCAGCGGCGTATAGTCCGGGGTGTGCTGGACCTCAGCCAGCATCCCATTGCGGCGACCAAACCATCGGCCCTCAGGCCTTTCGCCGAAAGGAGCCCATCGTGGCTGCCACTGAGACCTTGCTCTCGCACGACTGCACCGAGGAGACGCTGACGACGCTCTCTGACGCTGAGCTGCTCTACGGCGTCGACGAGATCCTGATGGAGATTGAGCGCCTCGAGCCAAGGGACGCCGCCGAGATGCTCTGGTGCCTACTCATCGAGCTCTTCGAACGACACACCCCTGACGCTGCGCTGGAGCAGACGCTGAGGTTCCACCGCGAACACGATCCCGAGTGCGACCTCGAAGCGGAGGACCGCGGCTCGCGGGCCGGAATGGAGCGCCGCGCGCAGCTCAGGCGCCGGCACACGGCCGCGCTCGCCTGACGCAGGATCCGGATGAGGCGGCGGCTTCGTCGGCCGTGCACAGCATTCTGTCGACGGCGGGCTACCATGCCGCAGCCGGAGGGGTGGCAGAGCGGTCGAATGCGGCGGTCTCGAAAACCGTTATCCGTGCAAGCGGATCGGAGGTTCAAATCCTCTCCCCTCCGCTCTAGAGAGGCCGAAATCCCTGGTAGTCGCAGGGTTTTCGGCCTCTCGCGGTTCCCCCTCTAGCGTCCGTCTTCGTCCGAGGAAGTCCGCGGTTCTCGTGTGGGACCGGCACAAAACCGGCACAAGGCGCTGACATCCGACGGACGGCGTAGGCTCGCCGACTCCGTGACGAAGCTCGACTGGGACAAGGCGAAGTCGGAGCCCGCGCCGACGCCGCGCGACACCCGGAAGGCGGCGATGCTCCGTCAGAGCGCGATGGCCGACTACGTCGCGAAGCACGACCTCGCCTGCTTCAAGTGCGGGACGCGCGAAGGCGAGTGGGCGAAGACCGGCCGGAGCGGTCGCGGGCCGTGGGCGATCTGCGCCGACTGCGTCCGCGGGTAGCGGCGCGCGGCCCGGAGGACGTGCTGCCACCTCTTCACCCGGACGATGTAAGAGCACGCCTCGGTTACGCCCGAGTTCGGACAGGTGGAGACGCCATAGCCGACTGGAGACGCGTCGCCGGACGCCTGATATACGACGACATCGCCGGAGCCGTTTGGATCACGAAGTTCGACGTCGACACTTCGGGCGGCCAAGGCTGGCGGCGGTTGTCGGTACGCGGGACTGAACTCGCCCTCCGTGCAGACGGCAAGACCCTCGCGCCACCCGAGAGCCTCTCGCCCGAGGCGTGGTACACGCCTGCGTCGTAGTCGCATCTCCGTCCGCTCCCCTCCGTAGCCTCGGCTCTATGACGGACGACGAACGCGCACGTCCGAAGGACCCGAAGCCACCGAGGCCGATCGTGTCGAACCCGTCGGTACCCGGCATACAAACGCCGAACAAGCCGGACGGTCGCGAATCGCCGCCCGAAGGAGAGACGCGCTAGCTCAACAAGTTCGGACGGCTTCGGTCGGAACGTGGAAGTTGAGGTCGTCGAGATCGTCGAGGTTGTCGAGCGCGGGCATGGTGGCGACGGTAGCCATGGTCTCGGCTGGCAAATCGCGCCGATCACGTAGGGTCGGCTGCACCCGTCCGGCCCCGGAGGGGAGCGAGTGCGATGAGGGCCAGGACGTGACGATCCACGTCGAGTCACCCTACGGCGAGCGCGTCGCGGAGTAACTCCAGTGATCGCCGCGGGGATCGCTCACGAGCATATGGAAGCGAGTAGCGCCGCGCCGGCCGCGTACTTCACGATCCTGGCGTTCGGCGCTGTCTGACCGGCGGCCGCGGAGAGAGCGGTCTCCCGCCCTCTCCGCGCTTCCCGTTCTACGTGATCGTGGCGCACTGGCCGGTCGCCCGGCCGTTGACCTGGTTCGGGTTGCCGCCGGAGTCGCCGACCTGCGGTGCGGGCGAGTTCCCGGAGCACTTGAGGTTGCCGTTGATCGAGTTGGTCACGTACTCGTTGCCGTCGTCGTCCACGAGCGTGTTGTCGTTGAGGTTGACGGTGCCGTTGACGTGGTTGCGGATGAAGCCCATCCAGAACCCGTTGTAGCCGTCGATCGTGACGCCGCCGTTGATGAGGCTGTCCTCGATCGTGATCCACGTGACGTCGAAGGGGCCGCCGAACGGGCCCGACCCGCCGTGGCTCTCGATGCGCCCGTTGATCGTGGTGAAGTGGATCTGGAGGTTCAGGGGGTTCGTCGCCTGAACCGAGCCGTTGATGGTGCTCGTCGCGTCGGGTGTGTCCTCGGCGCTGAGCACGAACGTCGCGCCCTCGCCCACCGAGACGTTCCCGTTCACGGTGACGTGGCCGACGCCGATACACGTCGCACCGGCGGGCACGACGAGCCGTGTGTAGGTGCCGGGTTCGAGCACGCCGTTGCAGGTTGTCGGCGCCGCGGACGACGTCGAGGCAGCCACGAGCGCCGTGGCCACGACAGCGGTTACGAGTACCGCGCGAATCACTCTTGTCATGAGTCCTCCCCGTGAGTAGCATTCCGCGCCCCGAGGCGCGCCGCGTCGGGCAACTCTACGCTCCGGAGGGCGGCCGCGACACGGCTGCGCCGAGACAGCACAACATGCCGCCGTAGCGTCCCTCGCGCCGACCAACCTTCGCGGCTCCGCGTTCGGACTCCTCGCCGCCGTGCAGAGCTTCGCGAACCTCGCCGCCCATCGCCGGTCTGCTCTGGACGCTCGTCTCGCGCCGCGCCGCCTTCCTCTACCTCGCCGCGTGGATGATCGTTTCGCTGACCCTGCTTGCCCGGGCGCGTGCGCCACACGAGACGTGACAAGCCGACAACGTCGAGCACTTGCTAACGCGGCTGCTAACGAACTCGTTAGCAGCGGCGAGGACTGGACGGAACCGGACGAAGCTCAGATGCCTGCCAAGACCGCATGTCTACGAACGTGGCAGGACAGAACGACACGGGTCGGAATGACCTGCAACGCACTCGAAAACCGTTATCCGTCGTTCGGCGGATCGAGGGTTCAAATCCCTCCCCCTCCGCTCTCTAAGCCGAAACCCGTTTGTTGATGCGGGTTTCAGCTCACTCTCCCTTCGTCGCTGCCGCTGATCGTCTCCCAGACGAACGGCGCCGCAGCGAGAGGACACGATCAGCAGATCGGCTTGTTGAGGTCGTCGGCCACGCGTGACAGCTCGTGGTACTCCGCGCGCCACTTCTTCCAGTCGATCTCGCGGTCGAGGTACGCGCGGTCGGCGCGGACGGTCCGCCGGAGCGCCGCGATCAGACGCGTCCTCATGCCGGCGCCCCGAGTCGCCGTTCGGCTCGTAGCCCTCGAGCCCGTGGACGATGCCCGTCGCCACCCGGATCCGCCGCTCGACCCGGGCGACGGGTCGCGCTCGGCCGGGAGCACGAGCTCGAGATGCACTTCCGGGCCGCGCTCCGGAACGGCGTCACGCCCGGAGAGTTGAAGGAGGTGCTCCTCCAGAGCGCGGTCTACTGCGGCGTTCCGGCCGCGAACGGGGCGTTCGCGATCGCCCAGCGAGTGCTGGCCGAAACCCCGGAGGCCTGAGCTCAGGCGGCGATCGCCGGACGGTCGAGCAGGCGCCGCGGCGAGCGGACGAGCATGGCGTCGATCGTGTCGTCGTCGAAGCCGTACGCGCTGTTCAGCGTGGGCACGATCCGCTTGAGCAGGTGCTCGTAGCCCATCCCGCCGTAGCGGCGGAGGTTCGCCTTCACCCACACGTCGCAGCCGAGCACGAGCTGGTCCGAGTAGCCGTTCTCGACGAGGAGCCGCAGATGCTCCATCCGCTCGGTGTCGGTGGGCGTACGCACGCCGCCGCCGTAGTAGAACTCGGTGCCGAACGTGTCGAACTCGAGCGTGACGCCGGTTTCCGCCACCGCCTGGTGGTAGCCGCGGTCGATCACCTCGTCCATGTGGCTCATGATCATCCGGTCGGTGCGCATCCCCTCGGAGAGGAGAATCTCGATCACGTCGAGCGCGCCCTGTCCGCGCCAGGAGAGGTGGACGTTGATCGCAACGCCCGTTGCGACCGCGGCCTGCGCCGAGGCGCGGAGCACCTTCTCCTCCTGCGGCGTCACCGGGTAGTTCGTCCCGATCTCGCCGATCAGCGACGGGATCACGCCCGTGTCGCCGATCCCCGTCGTCAGCTCGGCGACGAGCCGGTCGCGGATCTCCTCGGGCGACGCGACCTTCAGCCAGTCGGGGTGCGACTGCTCGACGTAGTAGCCGCAGCCGACGATCACGTGCAAGCCCGTTGCGCGAGCGATCGCCGGGAGGTCGGCGACGCGCTGCCCGAGGCCCACGATCGTGAGGTCGACGATCCCCGAGCCGCCGTGCCGCACGACCTCGCCGAGCTCCTCCGCGATCAGCTCCGGGTCGTCGAGGAGCATGTTGTCCTCCATGCTGAGGAGGTTCCAGCGCACGTAGCCGAGGTTCTCCATCGTCACGCGCGGATGCTTCGGCATCTCCTCCTCGGACGGCCGGCACCAGACCCGCCCATCGCAGAGCAGGTGCTCGTGCATGCTCGTCATCCCGAGCTCCTGCGCTTCGATTGGGCCGAGCACGGTATAGACGGGCAAGGTCGCAGCTCCTTCTGACGTCGGGGGGACGACGGGCGCGGCAAGAGTGAACACAGTCGCCGACGACCGTCCACTACGGTGTAGAGCTTAGTCGACCGGCGCGGCGTCTGCGGCCGGAACGGGCGTGCGTCTCAGCAACGCCGTGACGCTCGTCGCCGCGAGCGCACAGGCAGCTCCGAGCAAGAACGCATCCGAATAGCTTCCCTGCGAGGCGATGAAGCCGCCCACGATCCCGCCCGCCGCGAAGCCGCTGTCGAAGAACGCCGTGAACGACGCGGCCGCGGCGCCGCGCGTGCTCCTGGGTGCAGCGTCGACCGCAGTCACGGCGAGCGCCGGGAAGAGCAGCGCAAGCGATGCTCCGACGAACGCAGCCCCGGCGAACACGACCGGCTCATTCCAGGCGGCTGCGACGAGGGCCAGGCCGATCGCCTCGACGACGCAGGCAACCGCCGCAGTGCGGACGCCGCCGAATCGGTCCACGAGACCGCCGCCGAGCACACGGGTGAGAACTGCCGCCACCGCGAAGGTGGCGTAGACGAGCCCGCCGACCGTGGCGGGGTTGTCACCACCGAGGCCGCGCTCGGCGACCTGCAGGACGACGAACGCCTCGATCACGCCGGCACCGGTCGAGACGAGGAGACCGGCGACGCCCGGTGTGACGACGCCCGGCGGCACGAGACGGCGCAGCGCATGCATCGGCTCGCGCCGCACGACGAGGTCGCCACCGGGGAGGGCGCGAGCGAGCAGCGCGCCGACGAGCGGCATCAGCGCCGCGAAAGCCCAGACCGCTTCGTAGCCGATCGTGTTGAGCGCGATGCCGATCAGCGGCCCGATGCTCAGGCCGACCCAGATTGCGAGACCGAACATGCTGAGCGTTCGGCCCCGTCGCTCCGACGGCGCGAGATCGATCGCCCACGCCATCGTCGCGCTCGTCGCGAACGCCTCGCCGATCCCGAGCACGAACCGGGCCGTCGCGGTGCCGGGGATTCCGGGAACGAAGTAGAACGTCCCGCTGAGACCGCAGAGGAGCGTGCCCGCGATCGCGACCCGGCGGCGGCCGATCCGATCCGTGAGGGAACCGGCGATCGGGCGGCAGAGAACGGCGACGAATCCGAAGCCGACAACGAGGGCGCCGACGACGACGTCGCTCGCACCGAGCTCGTGCCGAAGGTACAGCGGCAGAACGGGAAGAAGCGCACCGAGGGGGAGAAAGACCGTCAGGCAAACGGCCATCACGCCCGCGAGCGCGCGATCGGGCGTCCCGAGCGCGAGACGCGTCAGTCTCATCGTGGGCTCCCCGGAGCGAGGCTCATGCGGTCCGCCATGCGTCACGCCGCCCCGGAGGCCGAGACGAAGTGCTCATCTCCAGCTGACTCAGCGGTGCCCGCCCGGCGGATGGCGCACGGCCGTCCAGAAGGCGCTGTCGTGTCCGGGTACGAGACGCGCGTCGAGCGAGGCCGCGAGGTCGAGCAGCCGCTTGAGCGAGACGACGGCGCGCTCCGCGTCGGCCGGATCGGTCACGATCCCGGGCCCGATGCGCTCGTTGAGATTCTCCGCGAGGTCGGCGGCGTCGACGGCGAAGATCCACGAGCCGGTCTCGGCGAGATCGACGCGGTAGGAGACATGACCGGGCGTGTGGCCCGGGGTCTCGAGCGCCCAAACCCCTTCGGCGAGCTCGTGATCACCCGTGAACGGCCGCCAATCGAGGCCGGAGTCGATATCCGGCCCGTAGTAGCCGTCGGCGAGGGAAGCGCGTGTCCGGGAGAACTCGAGCTCGTCGCGATGGATCGCGACCGGAACGCCGGCTCGAGCGAGCAGCGGCAGCCCGCCGCTGTGGTCGATATGCAGATGGCTCACACAGGCGAGAGCGACGTCGCCGAGCTCGAGCCCGACCTCCTCGAGTGCCGCGACGAGCGGCTCGCCGGGGAGTCCCGGTCGCGAACGGTCCGCCCCGGTAGACCGTCCGCTGGGCCTCGGCGTCGTCGAGGAACATCCGGCTGAAGCCCGCCTCGAGCAGAACCCAACCCTGCCGGGTCTCGACGGTGACGCCGATCACCGGGCACGCGATCGTCGTTCGAGGCGCTCCTGCCACGCTGACGGACTTCGGGACGAACTCCGTGCCGTAGAGAAGAAGGAACATGCGCAGGGCCTTGCCGACCCCCTCCTCGGTCGCCCGACGGGTTGGCTCGCCGGGGATGGGCCGATCGGATTCCACCGCCGACAATGCTGGTGCCCGCGCATCGCCACGTCAATGGGCATCATGCGACCCGCCGCACGGTGTGGTCGGTGTGACTCTTCTCCGCATGACATGGCACCGATCAGTCGGTTTCTTGGCTCTGGAGCTGTGTTCTGCGCGCTCGAACGGCGCGGGGAACGCATGTGCCGAGGGCCGCAACGACCCGTGAGAGCACGTCGAGAATTGCATCACACCTCATTGACGATCGGTGATCTGCGCGTTTACTATCGCCCCTGATACGCGTCTGCCCGGTCCCCGAACAAACCGTGGATCCGGTCGTCTCAGCGAAGACAACCCCCCTTCGAGAACGAAAGGAGTACGGAATGGACGAGCTGGAGTTCGAGGTTCTTCAGCGCGACCTGAGCAGGCGTGAGCTCCTGCGCCTCATCGGCGCCGGGGCGGCCACACTCGCGCTCTCGGGCACGTTGGCAGGCACGGGCCCTCGGCGCATCCGAGGCCGACCCCGAGGCGATCTACAAGAAGATCAAGTCGAAGAAGATGGTGCTTGCGAACTACGGCGGCACGACGCAGAAGGCGCGCGAGGTCGCGTTCCTGGATTCGTTCACCGCGAAGACCGGTGTCGAGGTTATCTCCGCCGATGCCAACCCCT
>CAVVQY010000017.1:0-100025 GCA_963750545.1 uncultured Actinomycetes bacterium
GCCGGTGCAGCGACGGTTCGCCGGCCTGCTCGCGGCGGGCGAGTGGACGCCGCTTGCCGCCGCGAGCCCGGACACCCGTGTCGTCGCCTCGCGCTGGAGCGACGGCGTGACGACGCTGTGGGCGCTCGCGAACCGCGGCGAGGCATATGCAGGCCCGGTCGGTGAATTGAACGTCGAGCTGCCAGCCGGTGGGATCGCCGCCTTCCTCGGCTCCGAGCCGCTCGTGGTCGCGGGCGGGGGCGACGCGACCTTCCCGGCGCGCGAGACCGTGCGCTTACCGGCGCCGGTCGCGCGAGCCGGCACCGTGCCCGACGGGTTCGTCGAGGCCCCGCGAGCAGCTCGCCTGACCGCGTTGTTCCGCGTCCGCGAGACCGGCGCCTACGCGGAGACGCCCTTCGTCGAGGAGTGGAAGCCCTTGCCGCCGCGGCTGCACGCCTTCGTCGAGGTCGATCGTGACGCGGTTGCCGCGCCGCGTTTCGCGATCGGCCTCCGTGAGGTGACCGGCGCTGACGGCGCGCCGCTCACCCGGCTCAGCCTCGACGAGGCACGCGCCTACGCAGCGGCGTCCGGCGCGCGGTTGCCGACCGAGGACGAGTGGCAGCTCGCCGCCGAAGCCGGTCTGCTCGAGCGCGTCCGGCCGCTGGTCTGGAACTGGACAGAAAGCGAGCACGCCGACGGCCGGACGCGCTTCGCGATCCTGAAGGGCGGCTCGGCTTGGCAAGCGGAGGGCTCGGACTGGTACGTCGACGGCGGCGAGCGTGAGCCGAGCTACTCCCTGAAGCTGCTCCTGGCCGGGCCGTTGCAACGCTCGCCGCGCATCGGCTTCCGCCTGGCGGTGGATCTGGAACCGTGAAGCCGCTTCAAGGCATCCGCGTCGTCGAGGCCGCGACCCTGTTCGCGGCGCCGCTTGCCGGGATGCTGCTCGGTGACTTCGGCGCCGACGTCGTCAAGATCGAGCACCCGTTGCGGCCGGACCCGGCTCGCGGGCACGGTCCGGCGAAGGACGGCGAGGGCCTCTGGTTCAAGTCCCTCGCGCGCAACAAGCGGTTGCTCACGCTCGATCTCTCGAAGCCCACCGGGCGCGATCTCTTCCTCCGGCTCTCGGAGAGCTCGGACGTCGTCCTGGAGAACTTCCGGCCCGGGACGCTCGAACGCTGGGGGCTCGGCTGGGACGAGCTCTCGGCCGTGAACCCGCGCCTCGTGCTCGCGCGCGTGAGCGGCTTCGGTCAGACGGGCCCGTATGCGAGCCGGCCCGGCTTCGGGACGCTCGCGGAGGCGATGAGCGGCTTCGCCGCGCTGAACGGAGAGCCGGACGGGCCGCCGCTCCTGCCGCCGTTCGCGCTCGCCGACGGCGTCGCGGGGCTCGCCACGGCGTTCACCGTCCTTGCGGCGCTGAGGGCCCGTGAGCAGACGGGGCGCGGCCAGGTCGTCGACACGTCGCTGGTCGAGCCGCTCCTGACGCTGCTCGGCCCGCAGGTGGCGGCGTGGGAGCTCCTCGGCGAGCTCCAGCCGAGAACCGGCAACCGCTCAAGCCACAACGCGCCGCGCAACGTCTATGCGACCGCCGACGGCTCGTGGGTCGCGGTCTCGGCCAGTGCGACGTCGATCGCCGAGCGCGTCCTCCGGCTGGTCGGACGTCCCGATCTCGCGGAGCAGCCGTGGTTTGCGACGGGCTCCGGTCGCGCCGCTCACGTCGAGGAGGTCGACGGCGCCGTTGCCGCGTGGATCGCCGAGCGGCCGCGCGCCGAGGTGCTGGCCGTGTTCGAGGCTGCCGAGGCGGCGATCGCGCCTGTCTACGACGCCCACGACGTCGCCGCCGATCCTCACCTGCGCGCGATCGGAGCCCTCACCTCGGTCGACGACGATGAGCTCGGATCGATCACGATGACGAACGTGATCAGCCGCCTGTCCGAGACCCCGGGCGATATCCGCTTTGCCGGCCGGACCCACGGCGCCGACACCGAGGCCGTGCTCGCCGAGTTGGGGGTCGGTCCGACGGAGCTCGAAAGCCTGCGAGCAGAGGGCGTGGTATGAGCGGCGTGGGCTCGACGGAGCCCCCCAGGAGCGGAGGTGCCGGCTTTGCCGTCCCCGGAACGGGATTCGTCCCACCTCTCACCTGGCTCTACGTCCCGGCGACCCGCCCGGACCGGGTCGAGAAGGCGATCGCCTCGCCGGCGCACGCCGTGATCGTCGACCTCGAGGACAGCGTGCCGCCCGCCGCGAAGGCCGAGGCTCGGGCGAATCTCGCCGGTCTGCTCTCGGAACCGTGCGGCAAGCCGGTTCACGTGCGCGTGAACGCCGGTAATACGGCCGATCTCGAGGCGGTCGCGGAGCTCGCGATCGACGGTGTGCTCGTGCCGAAGGTCGGACGGCCCGACGACGTGCCCGACCTCGGGCTCCCGGTCCGCTGCCTCATCGAGTCCGCGCTCGGGCTCGAGCACGCGTTTGCGATCGCGAGCGACCCGCGCGTCCACGGGCTTGCACTCGGCGAGGCCGATCTCCGCTCCGAGACCGGCGCGTTCGACCTCGACTGGGCGCGTGCGCGGGTCGTCAACGCCGCGGTCGCCGCGGGGCTCCCGCGGCCGCCGCAGTCGGTCTATCCGAACGTCCGCGACGACGACGGACTCGCCGCCTCGTGCCGCCGCGGGAGGGAGCTCGGCCACCTCGGGCGCGCCGCCATCCACCCGGCACAGCTCTCGATCATCGAGCAGGCGTACCTGCCGACACCGGAAGAGGTCGAGCGCGCGCGCGCGACGATCGAGCTCGTCGGATCGGGCGTCGGCACGATGGACGACGGAGAGTTCGTCGACGTGGCCATGCTCGGCGCGGCGCGTCAAGTGGTGGCGATCGCCGAGCGCTACGGCAGCACGCCCGGGTAGGAGCGTCAGACGGCGGCCGGCATTCGCGCCGTCAGCGCCGCTCCCGTCTCCACCTCGAAGAAGTGGAAGCGAGCCGGGTTGACGGCGAGCCGGAGTGCCTGACCGGGGCGGGCCTTCGACGCCTCGGTGAGTGCGACCGTGAAGTGGGCGCTTTGGTCGTCTGCGATCAGCATCGCGGTCTCGCGCTCGTCGGTCGTGGCCCGTACCGCCTCCGAGTCGACCGGCGGCGCATCGATCCGGAAGTGGGCGTGCGTCTCCGAGCCGAGCTCCTCGACGACCGCGACCTCGACGTCGATCGTCGGCAGAGACGGATCGGCGAACGCCGCGTCCTCGAGGTCCTGCGGCCTCACGCCGAGGATGACCGGGCCGTCCGGCACGTCGCTGCGAAGCGAGATCCGGAAGCCGGCGAACGCAGCGTGGCCGTCCTGCACCTTCGCCTCGACGAGATTCATCGACGGCGAGCCGATGAAGGCGGCGACGAACAGGTTGACCGGGTTTCTGTACAGGGTCTGCGGCGCCGCCACCTGCTGGAGCTCGCCTCCGCGCATGACGGCGACGCGCTCGCCGAGCGTCATCGCCTCGACCTGGTCGTGAGTCACGTAGACGGTCGTGATCCCGAGGCGGTCGTGAAGTCGCGAGAGTTCCGTGCGCATGCCGACTCGCAGCTTGGCGTCCAGGTTCGAGAGCGGCTCGTCCATCAGGAACGCTGACGGCTCCCGCACGATCGCGCGACCCATAGCCACGCGCTGTCGCTGCCCGCCGGACAGCGCTCCAGGGCGCCGCTCGAGCAGCTCCTCAAGGCCGAGCAGGCTCGCGACGTGTTGCACCCGTCGCGCGATTTCGGCCTTGTCCATCTTGCGCATCCTGAGGCCGTAGCCGAGGTTCTTCGCGACCGACATGTGAGGGTAGAGCGCGTAGTTCTGGAACACCATCGCGACGTCTCGGTCGCGCGGGGTCAGGTTGGTCACGTCCCGCTCGCCGATCGAGATCGTCCCGTTGGTTACCGCCTCGAGACCCGCGATCATGCGCAGCAGCGTCGACTTCCCACAGCCGGACGGGCCGACCAGCACCATGAACTCGCCGCTATCGATCGTCAGGTCGACCGCATCGACGGCGACCACGCCGCCCGCGTAGACCTTGGTGACGGACTCGATCCGGATCTCGGCCACTTCGCCTCCCGCTGGTTGACGCCCATCGGGAGCATAGGCACCCCGCAAGCGCCCGCCAAGCCCCGGTCCGGGTTGGCCCGGGGCTCAGCCGGGGCGAGGGCATGCGATTGGAGCTGGTGCTCCCGTGCCGCTCATCCGCCCTCGGTGTGCCCCGGCCTCGAGCCGACGAGGCCGGGGCACACCCTCCAGAAAGACCCCGGTAATCGGGGCGCTTTCTGTCGGCCTCGCCGGTCGTCGTCCGGAGCCGGTTGGCTCAGAGGGCGGCTTGAGCGGTACAGCGTTCGCCGGAAGGGCTCGTCCCGACTGCGAGGATGCGGTCGGCTCCGGCGGGGTTGGAGACGACACGGCGTACGGTGAATGAGCCGCTCGGAGAGCGGGTCGTGACGGTCAACGAGGCGACGAGCGCTCCGTTTCGGCGTAGCGCGACCTTCCAGGGGATCCCGTTGCGGTTCTGGTCGACCTCGAGCTCGATCTCGATCCGTCCGTCCTCGTTGCTCAGCTTGAGCTTCGCCGTCGAGCTTTTCGTGCACGTGCCACGTGCTTGCACGTCGCCGTCCTTGGCGACTGCCGCGGGGACGGCCGCGAGTGCCGCGACGGCGGCGATGACAGCGAAAGCTGTGGTGCCTCGAATGGTGAACATGAGCTCTCCTCTCCCTTGTGAACGAGACTGGAGACTCGCGATCGCGAGGTCTGGGCGGCAATGGGACATTGGTCGGAGTGACGCCCGGCGCCCGAGCCGAGCGGCGATCATGGCGTGAGATGAACGCGCGAGGGGCCACGGAAACGCGAAGCGAGCGGAGGCGGCGTCCACGCACCCCGCGTTCGGTGCTCCTCGTCTTCGCCCTCGGGAGCGCGGCCGCGATCGCCGTCGCGGTCGTCGGCGGCTACCTCGCGCTCCGCTCGGTGGCGATCGACGAGGCGAAGCGCGACACACGAACGAAGGTGCAGGAGTCGGGCCAGCTCGTCGAGTCCGCCCTCTCGGACGGCATCCTCACGAACGACGCTGCCGCTGTGAACGCCGTGGACGATCTCGTCGTCGCCCGCGTCCTGAGCGGCTCCGTCGTCCGGGTGAAGATCTGGTCGGCGGACGGACGTGTCCTCTACTCGGACGACCCGGCTCAGATTGGCGGCCGCTACGGGCTCGACGACGGCCAACGGCGGCTCTTGCGCGAGGGCGGGGCGGAGGTGGACGTGACCGACCTCGACCGGCCCGAGAACGCCCTCGACCGGCAGCAGGGTGAGCTGATCGAGGCGTACACGCCGATCCGCACGCCGTCCGGGACACCGGTGCTGTTCGAGATCTACGAGCGCTTCGACTCGGTCACGGCGAGCGCGCGCCGGCTGCTCGCCTCCCTGGCCCCTCCGATCCTGGGCGCGATCGCGCTGATCCTGCTCGTCCAGGTCCCGCTCGTCTGGTCGTTGACGCGCCGGCTGCAGCGCGGGTACGAGGAACGGGAAGCGCTCCTCGCGAACGCGATCGCGGCGTCCAACAGCGAGCGCCGCCGGATCGCGTCCTACCTCCACGACGGCCCGGTGCAGGACATCGCGGGCGCCGCCTTCTCGCTGGCGCCTCTGGCCGACAGCGCCGAAGCGCGCGGCGCGACCGGGGAAGCGCACGAGCTCAGGGCGACGATCGACCTCCTCCGCCACGACGTTCGGGACCTGCGGGCTCTGCTCGTCGACCTTCATCCGCCGCACCTGGAGGCCGCCGGTCTCGACTCCGCGATCGCCGACCTGGTCAGCCCGCTCGAAGCCCGAGGAGTGTCGGTCGCGGTCTCGATCGAAGGGGCCGACGCGCTCGAACGGGACCAGGAGGCGCTCGTCTATCGGGTCGCGCAGGAGGCCCTGCGGAACGTGATCGCGTATGCCGACCCGGGTTCGGTCACCGTCGAGCTGACGCGAGACGCGGACGCGATGCGGTTCGTCGTCGCCGACGACGGTCGCGGCTTCTCGCCCGAGGCCCGAGCGCGGCGAGTGGCCGAGGGCCACGTCGGCCTGTCGCTGCTCGAGGAGCTTGCGCGCCAGTCGGGCAGCCGGCTTGACATCTGGTCGGGCGAGGGAGAGGGAACGCGGATCGAGCTGGTGGTGCCGGGCCGGTGATCCGCGTCCTGATCGCCGACGACCACGGCGTTCTCCGCGATGGGCTCGGCCGTGTGATCGCCGCGCAGCCGGACATGGAGCTCGTCGGGGCGGCCGCCAACGGCGCGGAGGCCGTCGAGCTCTGCCACGCCGCGAGGCCGGACGTCGTGCTGATGGATCTCGAGATGCCCGTCCTGGACGGCATCGAGGCGACGCGCGCGATCGTCGCGGATGCGTCGGCGACGGCCGTGCTCGTGCTGACCTCGTTCTCGGACCGGCGGCGGATCGTGCGGGCGCTTGACGCGGGCGCCGTCGGCTACCTGTTGAAGGACGCCTCGGCCGACGAGGTCGTGAACGGCATCCGCGTCGCCGCGGAGGGAGGCTCGCCGCTCGACCCGCGCGCGGCACGCTCGCTGCTCGAGGCGAACTCCGCGCCCGACCCGCTCGCGGCACTGTCCCCACGTGAGCGCGAGGTACTCGCACTCCTGCGCCAGGGGATGCCGAACAAGCTGATCGCCCGCCGGCTCGGGATCAGTGAGAAGACCGTGAAGTCACACCTCACGAGCATTTTCCGCCAGATCGGCGTGACCGACCGCGTGCAGGCCATCCTCTGGGCCGAGCGCCAGGGGCTCGAAGCGTGACGCGGCGATGGGACCAAAGTCCCGTTGCCCCGTGGAGTTGCCGCGAGCACACTGGCTAGGTGAGCCGGAACCGGCAACTCGTAACGCTCGCCGCGATGGCTGCGTCGGCGCTCGTCGTCGCTGTCGGCACGGCGAGGGCGAAGGACTCGCGGCCCGAGGTTCGCGTGTCCGGCGTTTGCGGCTCCGGGGCCTCCTCGAAGCTGAAGCTGAAGGCGGACGACGGTCGCATCGAGCTCGAGTTCCAGGTCGAGCACGGCCGCGGCGGGGTCGTCTGGCGCGTCGCGCTCGTCCGCGAGCGGCGTGTCGTGTGGAAGGGCGCGGCGACGACCGCTCGGCGCAGCGGCTCGTTCGAAGTGAGGCGCACGTTCGACGACCTGCCGGGCACCGACACGGTGGTCGCGCGCGCCTGGGGCCCCGCCGGCACGAGTTGCCGGGCGACGGCGACGCTGTCCGGCTCCTGACGCGGCAGTTCTCGACTCCTGTGCGGCCCGCGTGAAAGACTCACCCGAGGCGCGATGAACGAGCATACGACTGAAACGGCCGGGCTCACGGACACCGACCTGCGGCTGCTCGACGCCTACTGGCGCGCTGCGAACTACCTCTCCGTCGGCCAGGTCTACCTGCTCGACAACCCGCTCCTGCGCGAGCCGCTGCTGCGGGAGCACGTCAAGCCGCGGCTGCTCGGGCACTTCGGCACGACCCCCGGGCTGAACCTGATCTACGCGCACATGAACCGGGCGATCCGGGCTCGCGACCTCGATGCGATCTACGTCACCGGTCCCGGCCACGGCGGGCCGGCGCTCGTCGCCAACGCGTACCTCGAGCGCACGTACACCGAGCTCTACTCGCACATCGGTCGCGACCTGGACGGCCTTCGCGCCCTGTTCCGGCAGTTCTCCTTCCCCGGCGGGATCCCGAGTCACGCCGCGCCGGAGCTGCCCGGGTCGATCCACGAGGGCGGCGAGCTCGGCTACGCCCTCTCGCACGCGTTCGGGGCGGCGTTCGACAACCCCGAACTGCTCGTCTGCTGCGTCGTCGGGGACGGCGAGGCGGAGACCGGGCCGCTCGCGGCGAGCTGGCACAGCAACAAGTTCCTGAATGCTCGCACCGACGGCGCTGTGCTGCCGTTCCTCCACCTGAACGGCTACAAGATCGCGAACCCGACCGTGCTTGCGCGGATCCCCGAGTGGGAACTGCTCGCGCTGCTCGAGGGCTACGGCTGGGAGCCGTTCGTCGTCTCCGGCTCGGAGCCGGACGCGGTGCATCAGCGGCTCGCCGAGGTGCTCGACGAGGCGCTTGACCGGATCGCGCAGATCCAGCGAGCGGCGCGCGAAGGCGGCGAGGACGAGCGGCGGCGGTGGCCGGCGATCGTCCTGCGCACGCCGAAGGGCTGGACCGGGCCGCGCGAGATCGACGGCCTGCCGGTCGAAGGAACGTGGCGCTCGCACCAGGTGCCGATCTCCGATCCGCGCGAGAACCCAGAGCACCTGCAACTGCTCGAGGACTGGCTGCGCAGCTACCGGCCCGAGGAGCTCTTCGACGCGCAGGGCCGGCTCGTGCCCGAATTGGCCGGGCTACCGCCCGAGGGCAACCGTCGCATGAGTGCGAACCCCCATGCGAACGGCGGCGAACTGCTGCGCGACCTCGTCCTGCCCGACTACCGCGACTACGCCGTCGAGGTCGAGAGGCCCGGCACCGGCGCCACCGAGGCGACTCGCGTGCTCGGCGAGTTCCTCCGCGACGTGATCGTCCGCAACCCGTCGACGTTCCGGCTGTTCGGCCCTGACGAGACCGCCTCGAACCGCCTCCAGGCCGTGTTCCAGGCGACTACGCGCGCCTGGGACGCCGAACGGCTGCCGACGGACGACCGGCTCGCGCCCGACGGCCGCGTGATGGAGGTGCTCTCGGAGCACCTCTGCCAGGGCTGGCTCGAGGGCTACCTGCTCACCGGCAGGCACGGCTTCTTCAACTGCTACGAGGCGTTCATCCACATCGTCGACTCGATGTTCAACCAGCACGCGAAATGGTTGAAAGTAACTCGCGGGATTCCGTGGCGGCGACCGGTTGCCTCGCTCAACTACCTGCTCTCCTCACACGTTTGGCGGCAGGACCACAACGGCTTCTCACACCAGGATCCCGGCTTCATCGACCACGTCGTCGAACAAGAAGGCCGAGATCATCCGCGTCTACCTGCCGCCCGACGCGAACACGCTGCTCTCGGTCGCCGACCACTGCCTGCGCAGCCGCCACTACGTGAACGTGATCGTGGCGGGCAAGCAGCCGGCGCCGAACTACCTCTCGATCGACGACGCGATCGTCCACTGCACGCGCGGGATCGGCGTCTGGTCGTGGGCGTCCAACGACGATGACAGCGAGCCGGACGTCGTGCTCGCGTGCGCCGGCGACGTCCCGACGCTGGAGGCGCTCGCGGCCGCGGCGATCCTCCGCGAGCGGCTGCCGGCGTTGAAGGTGCGGTTCGTGAACGTGGTCGACCTGATGCGGCTGCAGCCGCACAGCGAGCACCCGCACGGGCTCTCCGACGTCGAGTTCGACGCGCTCTTCACGACCGACCGTCCCGGTCGTCTTCGCCTACCACGGCTACCCGTGGCTGATCCACCGGCTTACGTACCGGCGCACGAATCACGACAACATCCACGTGCGCGGCTACAAGGAGGAGGGGACGACGACGACGCCGTTCGACATGGTCATGCTCAACGACCTCGACCGCTTCCACCTCGTGCTGGACGTGCTCGACCGCGTTCCCGGCCTTGTGAACAGCGAGGCGCACCTGCGGCAGGAGATGGTCGACACGCGGCTGCGAGCACGCGCGTATACCCGTGAGCACGGGATCGACGACCCCGCGATCGCCGACTGGGCCTGGCCGTTCTGAGTCACTGGGCCGCGCGTGTCAGGGATCCTCGTCGTCAACTCCGGCTCGACCAGCCTGAAGCTCTCGATCGTCGACGACGACGAGTCGTCGGTGCCGGTCGGCTCGCTCGCCGAGGCGCCCCGCGACGTGCTCGGCGTCGCCCACCGGGTCGTGCACGGCGGTACGCGCTTCAGCAAGCCGGTGCTGCTCGACGGCTCCGTGCTCGGCGAGTTGCGAATGCTGGCCGAGTTCGCACCGCTCCACACCGGCGCCGCGCTCGGGGCGATAGAGGAGGCATGGCGCGTGCTGCCGGGGGTGCGCCACGTGGCTGTCTTCGACACGACCTTCCACGCGACGATCCCGGACGAGGCCGCCGCTTACGCGGTGCCGCGCCGGTGGGCGGAGGAGTGGGGCGTGCGGCGCTACGGGTTCCACGGACTCTCGGTGGAGTGGGCGGCCGAGCGCGCCGCCCCCGCCGAACGGCTCGTCGTCTGCCACCTGGGCGGCGGCTGCTCGGTCACGGCCGTTCGCGACGGGCGCTCCGTCGACACGTCGATGGGCTTCAGCCCGCTCGACGGGGTTCCGATGGCGACTCGCTCGGGCGCGCTCGATCCGCAGATCCTTCTCTACCTGCTGCGGACGCAGCGGCTTGGACTGGAGGACCTCGAGCGCGAACTCGAGCACGAGTCGGGCCTGCTCGGCCTCTCCGGTATCTCGGCGCGCGTCGAGGAGCTGGACCGCTCGGCGGAGCCGTCGGCGGCGCTTGCGCTGAAGGTCTTCGCACACCGGGTCGCGGCCGCGGTCGCCGGGATGACCACATCGCTCGGCGGCCTCGACGCGCTCGTCTTCACCGGCGGGGTGGGCGAGCACTCGAGCCTCGTACGCGCCCGGGTCTGCGAGCGGCTCGCCCACCTCGAGGTCGAGCTCGACGCGGCCGCCAACGCGGCCGCGGTGCCCGACGCTGACGTCGCGGCCGAGGGCTCGGCAGTCCGTGTGCTCGTCGTGCGGGCCCGCGAGGACGTCGTCGCTGCGCGGGCGGCGCGACGCCTTCTCGGCCACTGACGCGCGCCGGACGTCTAGGTTTGTGCGGATGAGCGACGACTCCGACGTCACCTTCGGCAGAAGCGACCGCGCCTCGAGGGTCGCCGAGCTCCAGCGTCGGCTCGTTGACGAGCTCGACCCGCTTGCCGCCGTCGCCTACGACCTGCGCTGGAGCTGGATCCGAGGCGGCTCGTCGGTCTTCGTCTCGATTGACCCCCACCGCTGGCGGCTTGCGGGGAGGAACCCGATCAAGTTCCTGTTCGAGCTCACCCACGACCGGCAAGTTGCCGCTGCGGCCAGGCCGGAGGTCGTCGAGCAGGTTCAGTGGCTCGTCGGCGAGATGGCGGCCGAGCCGGTACGGCGCCAGGCGCCCGGCGCCGCCTTCGACGGATCGGTGGCGTACTTCTCCGCCGAGTTCGGTGTCCACTCGTCGCTGCCGGGCTACTCGGGCGGTCTCGGCGTCCTGGCCGGCGACGTCTTGAAGGAGGCGGCCGACCGGGGGCTTCGGATGGTCGGCGTCGGGCTTTTCTACCGGCGCGGCTACTTCTCCCAACGCCTCGACCTGACCGGGACGCAGCAGGAGTATTGGCTCGAGCACGATCCCGCCGAGCTGCCGATGGCTCTGGTGAACGGCGACGACGGCGAGCCGCTGCGCCTCTCCGTCACCCTCTTCGGGCGTGAGATCGCCTTCCAGATCTGGTGCGTCCAGGTCGGCAGCGTCTCGCTGCTGCTGCTCGACACCGAGTTGCCCGACAACGATCCGGTGAGCCGGTGGACGACGGCGCGGCTCTACGACGGGAACCCGCACATCCGGCTCGCGCAATACGGGCTGCTCGGCATCGGCGGCGCGCGGGTGCTCGAGGCTCTCGGAATCGAGGCCGACGTCCTGCACCTGAACGAGGGCCATCCCGCACTGGCGGCTCTCGAACTGGTCGCCCGCCGGGTCGAGCACGGCGCGTCGCTCGAGGACGGGATCGAGGAGATCCGGCAAAGAGTCGTCTTCACGACCCACACGCCGCTTCAGGCCGGCAACGAGAGCTATCCGGCGGACCAGTTCCTGGACGCGTTCGGTGACCTTCCCGGCCGTCTCGGGCTCGACCGCGAGCGGTTCCTCGATCTCTGCCGTGTCACGGCGGGTGAGGGCGAACCCGGGATGTCGAACCTGGCGATGCGCCTCTCGAGCCGGCGCAATGCCGTCAGTCGGCGGCACGGCGAGCTTGCCCGCGAGATGTGGCAACCGATGTTCCCCGGCTCCGCCGCGCCGATCCAGTACGTCACGAATGGCGCCCATCTCGCGACCTTTCTCGGCGACCCCTTCTACCGATTGCTCGCCGACCACCTTGGAGAGCGTTGGCTTCGGAACCCGGCCGACCCCGGCGCCTGGGAGCCGGTGCGAGAGATCCCGAATGCCGAGCTGTGGCAGGCCCGCACCGACGCGCGCCGGCGCCTCGCCGAGTACGCGCAGCAGAAGGCCGAGCAGGACAGGCTCCTCCGCGGCGAGGCGATCGAGTACGTGCGGGCCGGCGCCTCCATGTTCGACGCGGAGACGCTCACGTTCGGCTTCGCCCGCAGGCTTGCCGGCTACAAGCGGCTCTCGCTGCTCGTGGCCGACGCCGACCGGGCCCGGCGCATCCTGACGGGGTCGCTGCCCATTCAGGTGCTGATCGCCGGGAAGGCCCATCCCCGTGACGTCGACGGGAAGAAACTCCTGGAGCGCCTCTTCACGCTGCGCAGCGTGATCGACCCGGAGGGCGCGCGCGTCGCCTTCCTCGAGGACTACGATCTCGCCCTTGCACGCCAGCTCGTCTCGGGCTGCGACGTCTGGGTGAACCTGCCGCGGCCTCCGCTGGAGGCGAGTGGCACGAGCGGGATGAAGGCGATGTTCAACGGCGGCCTCCACCTCAGCGTTCTCGACGGCTGGTGGGCGGAGGCATACAACGGGGCGAACGGCTGGGCGATCGACGGCGACGGCGACCCCGATCCGGAGGTCGCCGACGCGCGCGACGCGGAAGAGCTCTACACGCTGCTCGAGAACGAGGTGATCCCGCTCTTCTACGAGCGCGACGCCGACGGCATCCCGCAGCGATGGTGCGAGTTGATCAAGGAGTCGCTCGTCAGCTGCGGCCCGATGTTCACCTCGGCGCGGATGCTCGACGACTACGTGACGCGCATCTACGGAGCCGAGCCCGCGGCGAGCTGAGCATCACCGCGTCGAGGCACACGCGAGTCTGGGCTCGGCGTTCGGTTTCATCCGCCGGCATTCTGCGTCGCGCCAGCAGGCCGTCGAGGAGCATGACAGAACCTGCCAACGCGTATTCGCGTATTGCGAGTCCGATCTGTCGAGAGACGGCTCTGTTGCGTTCTTGTTTCGTTTTCGGGTAACTACGGAAACGCCCTCTGCGCAGCCTTGACCGACTCGCGTCAGGGTGACATAGTCGTGATCGTCGCCCACGCTGCTTGTCTGCGAAGGCGAGACCGCCCCTAGACCTCGTGCGGTCGTCTTGGAACTCGGACGACGGGGGGAGGTATGTGAGCGCTGTCTTCCGCGCGTTGATGTCGCCGGTAGTGGCGCCGCTGCGGCGTGTTTTTCGCGTTGCAATACGAGGTTAGGGGGAATTGTGAAACGGGTATCTGTGCTTGTACTTGTGCTTTTGCTCATGGGGGTATTTGCGAACACAGCGTTGGCGGCTGACCCCCGTGCGGGACGGCTACATCGAGGTCTGCAAGGCCGCGAATCCGGCGCTGATCGATGGCTTCAGATTCAACATCGTTGACGCGAACGGCACTCAGACCCGTGACATCCAGATCGGGACATGCACGCAGCCGATCGCCGTGGTGTCCGGGGTCGTCACGGTCACGGAGCTGGGAGCCCTGACAGGGCTGACCAACACGGGGGCTATCAGCACGACGCCCACGACTGAGTTCATCTCTGCCACGTCGACGGCGGTCGGGCCGACAGGGCAACTGGGAACCGTAAACGGCTTCGTGAGAGTCGTGAACGTGCCGGTCAGCCCGAACGGTACGTCGGGCGTCGTCACGGTGACGTACAACGACACGCTCGTCAGGGTTGGGTCGAGGTCTGCAAGCAGATCGTGGCGGGCTCGGGCCTCACCGGCTCGTGGTCGTTCACGATCGTCGGCGGCAACGGGTTCAGCACGGTTGTGTCCGTGCCGGCCGGGAACTGCAGTCAGCCGATCCAGGTGCCTGCAGGCAAGGTGGTTGTGCGGGAGGTCGGTGATGCGTCCGAGGCTGTGACCGCGATCACCGCGACACGTACGGCAGCGCTGGTCAATGTCGTCCTCGGGCCGCTCGCGGGTCCGGCGCCGGATCTCGACACCGCCACGGTCGTGGCGGCGGTGGTAGCCGGCGACATCTCGACGCAGACGCTCGTCACATTCACGAACAACAGCGTTCGCTTGAAGCTCTGCAAGTACGTCGACCAGGGCCTCACGAACCTCGGGCCGTATACGTTCACGTTCCCGACTGTTACGGGGAACCCGGGCCCGGTTGGCCCGATCGCGGCTGAGAGCATCACGGCCGGTATCGGTGCAGCGAACGCGGTCTGCAAGGTGATCGGCACCTTCCGTGCCGGCACCACCGTGACCATCGTCGAGGGAATCGTTGCCGGCACGAAGGTCGGGTCGATCACGGTCAACCCGGGCACCAATGCCTACGACGGCGGCCCGACGATCGTGCCAGGCTCGTTGAGCCTGCCGAACCGGACGGTCACCGTGGTGCTCGGTAAGGGCGAGACGGTCGTGACCTATCGGGACGATCCGGCTCTGCCCGGGATCCTGAAGATCTGCAAGACCGCGGGTGTCTCGACGCCGGCGGTACCACCTGGAACGGTGTTCACGTTCGACGTCACTCTGCCAAGCGGTGCCACCGCGGCCTTCAATGTCCCGGCAGGGAACTGCACCGTCATCGGGACGTTCCCGTTCAACACGACGTTGTTGGTCGTCGAGCGGGCTCTAACGAACATGAAGGTGCAGTCGATTACGGCGGTCCCGACCTTCGTGGTCGTGGGCGGAGTCAACTCGAACCAGCTGGTACTCACGAACGTCAACCTGGCTGCTCGTTCGGCCAACGTCACGATCGGTGAGAACAACAGCACCGAGGTGACCTACACCAACATCGATCCGCCGATCGATCCAGGCGGCGGAACCACCGGCGGCGGCGGCACCACCACCGGCGGCGGCACCACCACCGGCGGCGGCGCCAGTGGCGGCGGCGGCACCGGTGGCGGCGGCGGGAGCACGAGCAGTGGTGGTGGCGGGAGCAGCAGTGGAGGCGGCGGTGGGGCCAGCGAGTCGGCCTCGTCGACGATCCTCCCGACGACGCCCGCGATCATCCCGACGTCAAGCGGTGTTGGCATCGGAGTCGGTACCACGAGCAGCACTGGGAACACCAGCGCCGCAACGAAGGCTGCTGTGTTGAAGGCAGCCAAGCTCGCAAAACTCCAAAAGCAGATGACCACGCTGAAGGCAAAGCTGAACAGGCTCGTCGCGCACTTTGCGGCTGCCAAGACGCCTGCCGTGAAGCATTCCCTGGCGAAGCAGATCACCGCGCTCAAGGTGAGCAAGGCGAAGCTGGCCAAGGAGATCAGGTTGCTGAAGTAAGCAAGTCGATCGAGGTCGAGGGAGGGGCGCCCGCGAGGCGCCCCTCCCTCACGTTCTCAACCCGCGTCGATCCGATGAACTCGAAGAACAGCACCCACGCCGCCGGGCCCACAGGCTCTCTCTCCGACTCCAACGACGTGTCTCGAAACGTCGCGGACTCGACCGATCGGCTCACACCGAGCGAGACCATCGCCAGGCTGAGAGGGGTCAACCAGGAGCTGACAGGCGCGCTCGAGTCGAGGATCGTGATCGAGCAAGCCAAAGGTGTGCTCGCCGAGCGATATTCTCTCTCCCTGGACGAGGCCTTCGCTCTGCTCCGCGAGGCGGCACGATCGAGCCGAACGGCGTTGCGATCTCTGGCGGAAACGCTCTCCCAGAGAGATGACACACCGGAAGTCGTGCTGGCCGCCTTGACGAGGCCAGAGCGCTGGTCTGCCCGCACAGACAGCGGCGCCAAGCACCCGTAACGAACGGCGCGCCAGTTCCGGTGGGGTTGTTAGGGGCGCCTGGGGGTGAATGGATGCAGCTCGTCTTGGCCCTCCTGGACGACACCCCAGCTCGACTCAGGAACCGCGTTCCAGACTCCCGGCAGGTCACCGAGCGGTTCCGAGAGGACGACCCGGGACTCGTCCGAGACGCCGTCGAACTCCCTGTTGTCCGGATACAGCTCGCGGAGCTGCTCGAGGCGCGTGCTGTAGTAGAGCGTCCGCGAGCTTCCCTCGCTCGAGTAGCGGAATGCCCATAGTCGCTTGCCGTCCGAGGTCGCCACCGTCATCTGCATCGGGTACTCGACACCGTGCCGGGTGCCCGTCTCCTCGACGAAGCCCACCATCCGCTCGACCGCAGCCGGCGGGTCGTCCTCGAGCCCAAACGTCAGCGCGAGGTAGAACATCGTCTCGGAGTCGGTCGTGCCCTCGATCGAGGGGAAGAGCGACGGGTCCACCGCAACCCGCAGGTCGCGCATCACCGTCTCGTAGCCGCGGATCGCCCCGTTGTGCATCCACAGCCACTTGCCCTGGCGGAACGGATGCGTGTTCGTCTCTTGAATCGCCGTTCCCGTCGACGCGCGGATGTGCGAGAGGAACAGGGGCGATGAGATGCTGGCGGCGAGCTCGCGGAGGTTGCGGTCGTTCCAGGCCGGATGGGTGCTGCGATACACGTGCGGCCGCGCGCCGTCGCCGTCGTACCACCCCACGCCGAAGCCGTCGCCGTTCGTCGTGGTCGCACCCTGCTGCGCGTGAAGGCTCTGGTCGACGAGCGAGCGGTCGCGATTCAGGAGCAGCGTGTCGAGCCGGAGCGGGGAGCCCGAGTAGGCGAGCCAGCGGCACATCAGGTGGCGTCCCGGGTCGGCCACGTGGCAACTGACGGCTTGTCACCGATTCGCGACCCCACGAGGACGATCGTCCCACGGCGGTCCTCGTCCCGTCAAACGGGAACGGTCTCCCATCAGGTGACGGCCGCGCTCCTTCGTAGGATGACGATCCGTCTGTGCTGTCCGAGTACCTCGAGGCGGTTGCGATTCGGTCGATCTCGATCTCGCGGGTGCCGCCGATCGCCAGGGGACCGGCGGCCCGGCTCGGCTCGTCTGAACCTCCGGCGGCCGCTGGCTGCAGTCGCGCTCGTGATGGCGTTTCTCTACGTCCCGGCCCACGTCAACGAGACGACCGACCCGGTCGACAACCTCGGCGGCATCCTCTCGGTGCTGCTCGTGGCAGCGCTGATCCTGGCGATCAACTTTGCGCCCGTTCCCAACGAGACGACGCTCGTCCTCGGGCTCGCGGCGATCGCGCTCGCCTCGGGCATCGCCTTCTACATCCGGCAGCGCCGGGCGAAGAACCCGCTCTACGACCTGCACGTCGCCGCGCGTCCCGTCTTCTGGGTCGCGGCGACGGCGGGGATCATCGTCTTCGGCTCGTTGATGGGCGCGATGTTCATCGGCCAGCAGTTCCTGCAGAACGTGCTCGGGTACGCGACCCTCCAGGCGGGGGCGGCGATCCTGCCCGCCGCGTTCTGCATGGTGCTGGTGGCCCCGCGCTCGGCCAAGCTCGTCGAGGCGCGCGGCGCGCGGCTCACGCTGCTCGCCGGCTACTTCTTCTGTCTGCTCGGCTTCCTGACGATGCTGCTCCTCTGGAAGGAGGACATCTCGTACTGGAAGGTCGGCCTCGGCTATGCGCTGATCGGAATCGGCGTGGGCCTTGCCGGCACGCCGGCCTCGCACTCGCTCACCGGCTCGGTACCGGTGAAGCGCGCCGGCATGGCGTCCGGCACCGCCGACCTTCAACGGGACCTCGGCGGGGCGATCATGCAGTCGATCTTCGGCGCCCTGCTGACGGCCGGCTACGCAGCCGCCGCGGGAGCCGCGATCGCCTCGGCGCCGAACAACGCCAGGATCACCGACAACGTCCAGGCCGAGCTGACGAAGTCCTTCGCGGGCGCAGAGGGGGTCGCGGAGCAGTATCCGAGGTACGCGAGCCAGATCACGGCCGCGGCGAAGACGTCGTTCCTCCAGGGCGACCAGTGGGCCTACCTCGCCGGGATCGTCGCGATCCTCGGCGGCGCCGCGATCATCTTCTTCTTCTTCCCCAAGCGGGAGGAGGAGGAGCGGCTCCTCGCCGCTTACCACGCCGCAGACACGCGCTGACCGGCGCGGGCCCGGCGCCCGCGGTGTGGGGTGACCGCCGCCAACGGCGAAGGCAGCGCAGCGGCTCCCGTGGGTGGAAAGCCGCAAGCGCCCGGCGGACTTGCACGGAGGTAGCTGTTGCGCGAAAGGGAGATGATCCCCGCGTGCTCACGTTCCTCGCCCATCTCCCGCTCGCCGCCGTGATCGACCTGAACGGCCGACCGCGCTACCTGCACTCGGGCTGGTTCCTGATCTCGGCCGCGAACCTCGTGGTGATCCTGGCGATGATCGCCGTCTTCGCCCTGGCGATCGCAATCCCGTTCCGGCGCGACCGCGAGGACGACGACCAGTGAGCGCGCGGCCGACCTGGACGAGCCGTGTGCGGGGAGCTGCCGTCGCGACGCTGCCGCCCGACCGCCTCCTGCCCGATACGCAGCCGGCGTACGTGGCTTCGTGGATCTACGTCTTCGGCGTCCTGACGCTGGCCGCGTTCACCGTCGTGATCGCGTCCGGCTGCGTGCTCTCGCTCGCCGGGCCCACCTGGTGGCACACGTCGAGCGTCGGCCACTTCGTCAACAGCACCCATCTCTGGAGCACGGAGCTGTTCTTCTTCTTCATGGTCGTCCACCTCTGGGGCAAGTTCTTCATGGCCGCCTGGCGAGGCCGTCGCGCGATGATCTGGATCACCGGCGCCGTCGCGTTCCTCGTGTCGATCGGGACGGCGTTCACCGGTTACCTGACACAGCAGAACCTCGACTCGCAATGGATCGGCGGCGAGGCGAAGGACGGGTTGAACGCGGCCGGTATCGGGGCGTTCTTCAATGTCCTGAACTACGGCCAGATGCTGCTCTGGCACGTCGTGCTGCTGCCGCTCGCGGTCGGGCTGCTCGCCGTTCTCCACGTCCTGCTCGTGCGGCGCAGCGGTGTTGTCCCGCCGCTGCCCGGACGCGAGGAGAAGCCGTGACGGTCGCCGGCTACCCGCGCGTGCCCGATCCGGGTGTCGAGTGGACGGGCGCGAAGCGGCGCTACGACCTCGTCAAGGAGGCGACGATCGCGCTGGCCGTGGTGGCGGCACTGACGCTGCTGCTGGCGGCGCTGTTCTCCTCGCCAGACGTCAAGCCGGTCACGGTCTCCGCCTGGTCGAACACGGTGCCGAAGGACTTCCTCGGCACCGCGCTCTCCGAGCTCGACGGCACGAGCGGCGTCGCCACGTACGGGCCGCCCTACACGCACGTCGCCGGTGCCGGGCAGAACATCATCGGCGGGCTCTCGCTCCAGCGTTTGGTCGGCGTCCACCTTGGGATCCACCCTGCGAACGCGTTTGTCCTCGACCCGCTCTCGATCCCGGCGCAGACCGACCCGCAGCTCGCCGCCGCGCTTTCCGCCTACCGAGCGGCGTCGCCTGCGCAGCGGCATGCCTGGACGGCCGCCTACAGCAAGGCGCTCGAGCACGCCCGCATCGTCAACGGCAAGGTCGTGCTCCCGCCGGCCGCCTACGGGCCCGTGCCCGTGCTGATGGGCAGCCTGCTGGCGATGGCGCGCAGCGGCGGCCTCGACGGCGCGCTCGTCTCGACGAACCGCTTCTACCAGACCAACTTCACGAAGTCGCTGCTGTTCCTCGCCGACGGCAGCTATCTCGAGGACCTCGCGGCGCAGGAGCATCTGCTCGGCGACCAGTGGGGGATGATGAACGAGACGGGTAACTTCCCAGGTCAGGCGTGGCTCTGGCTCTACTCGTTCTGGTATCAGATCTCGCCCTTCTCGACCTCCGAGAACGCGGACGCGCAGATCTGGGCGATCATGGCGATCCTCTCGCTCGCCCTCGTTCTCGTCCCCTTCATCCCGGGCGTGCGCTCGATCCCGCGCTGGGTGCCGATCTACCGGCTGATCTGGCGGGACTACTACCGCAAGGCCGAAGGCGGCTAGCCCGAGAAACCCGTCAGGGCGGCCTCGACGAGGTCCGGGAGCGTGTACAGGTTGTAGCCGCCCTCGAGCACGGCGGCGACGCGCGGGGCGAGCAGTGACGCGCGCCGGGCCAGCTCGCCGAAGGCGCCCTCCGAGAGTTCGAGCTCGGCGAGCGGATCCTCGACGTGGGCGTCGAAGCCGGCGGAGACGAGCAGCAGATCGGGTTCGAAGGCGGTGATCGCGCGCTCGGCGCGCTCGAACGCCGCGAGGTACGCGGCATCGCCGGTCCCGGCGGGTAGCGGGATGTTCACGAGCGTCTCGCCCTGTTCGTCGGGCCCGCCCGTGCCCGGGTAGAACGGCCACTGGTGGAGCGATGCGAACAGGATCGTCGGGTCGTCGCCGACGATGTCCTGCGTGCCGTTGCCGTGGTGCACGTCCCAGTCGAGGATCGCCACGCGCTCGAGCCCGAGCTCCGCCTGCGCCCAGCGCGCGGCGATCGCGATCGAGTCGAAGATGCAGAAGCCCATCGCCTGCCCGGGCCGGGCGTGGTGTCCCGGCGGCCGGGCGAGCGCGAACCCGCCGCGACGCGCCGCCTCGATCGCCGCGCCCGCAGCGAGCAGTGCCGCCTCGTAGGTCGTCTCGGTGCACACCGTGTCGGCATCCAGCCAGCCGCGGAACGAGCCGACCCGGTCGACGAGCCCGCGCGTGTGGCACCGCAGCACGTCCTCCTCCGTCGCGGGCGCGCACTCCACGTAGGCGAACCGCTCGTGGAGCGCTGCCAGCCGGTGGCCCGACTCGGGGTGGCTCCCGGTCGGGTGGAGCGAAGAGAAGAGCGGATGGCTGACGACGTCCACGGGACAGAGCCGTCAGGCGCGCGCCGCGAGCCTCTGGGCGAGCGCGTTCAGCCCGAGCGCAGCGGCGTGCTCGGCGGCACGGGCCCATGTCGGATCGTGTGGCGCGAGCTCGGGCAGCGGCGCCGAGGCGTCCATCTGGGCGACCCGTCGGTAGAGGCGCAGGTCGTCGGCGACGGTGGAGAAGCGCCCGGCTGCCAGAGCCGTCTCGAGCGAGCCGAACTGTGCGAGGACGCTCGCGGCCGTCTTCGCGCCGACGCCCCGAGCGCCGGGAATGCCGTCGGACGGATCGCCGCGAAGGGCGATGAAGTCGACCACCTGCTCCGGGTCGACGCCGTAGCGCTCGCGGACCTCGGCCGGGCCGATCCGTGCGAGCTCGCTCACGCCTTTCACCGGCTGGAGGATGGTCACACGCTCGCTCGCGAGCTGGAACGCGTCGCGGTCGGAGGTCGCGACCAGCACCGGCCCTGGCCACCGCGCGGCCGCGGCTGCGAGGAAATCGTCGGCCTCGTAGCCGAGCAGCCTTCGCGTGGGTGAAGCCGAACGAGTCGACGAGCGCGGGCATCGCGTCGAGCTGCTCGAGGAGCGCGTCGTCGAACACCCGCCCGGCCTGATAGCCGGAGAGCGCCTCGTGCCGGTAGTTCGGCACCTCGAGCGTGTCCCAGCCGACGACCACCGCGTCCGGCCGCACGGCGTCCCAGAGCCGCTCGAGGAAGCCGGCGAAACCAACGAGCGCGCCCGCCGGACGCCCACCGGCGCCGCGAATCGACTTGGGCAGACCGTGGTAGGCGCGGTGTGCGAGCGAGTCGCCGTCTACGGCGAGCAGCGTGCTCACGGGCAGTGGCTCCCGAGCCGAAATGGAGCTGGCCGGATGAGAGAGGTCATCTCGGGCGAGTATCGCGGAAGCCGACCCTGCGGCTATCGTGGCCCGCTGACATGCCAGCAGCGAAGCCATCCGGCGGGCGCCGTCTCGTAATCGTCGAGTCGCCCGCCAAGGCGAAGACGATCGCGGGGTACCTCGGCGACGACTACATGGTCGAGTCGTCGATCGGCCACATCCGCGACCTGCCGCACAGCGCCGCAGAGGTGCCGGCGGAGCAGAAGCAGGAGCCGTGGGCGCGCCTCGGCGTGAATGTCGACTCCGACTTCGAGCCGCTCTACATCGTCGATCCGAAGAAGAAGAAGGTCGTCACGAGCCTACGTGCCAGGCTCAAGGATGCGGACGAGCTGTGGCTCGCAACCGACGAGGATCGCGAGGGCGAGGCGATCGCCTGGCACCTCGTCCAGGTGCTGAAGCCGCGCGTGCCGGTCCGGCGAATGGTCTTCCACGAGATCACGCGCAACGCGATCGAACGAGCGCTCGGCGAGACGCGAGAGATCGACGAACGGCTCGTCGACGCCCAGGAGACGCGCCGCATCCTCGACCGGCTCTACGGCTACGAGGTGTCGCCCGTGCTCTGGCGCAAGGTGATGAAGGGCCTCTCCGCGGGCCGCGTCCAGTCGGTCGCGACCCGGCTCGTCGTCGAGCGCGAGCGGCAGCGGATGACGTTCGTGGCGGCCGAGTACTGGGACATCGCCGGCACCTTCGTCGCAACAGCCGATTTCACGGCGCGGCTCGCGGCGGTCGAGGGGCACCGAGTCGCGCAGGGCCGCGACTTCTCCCGCGACGGAACTCTGACCGATGCAGACGCCGTCCAGCTCGACGAGGCCGCCGCTCGCGGACTCGCGGCCGCGCTTGCCGAAGCCGAATTCACGGTCCGTTCAGTCGAGCGGCGCCCGTACACGCGTCGGCCGACGGCGCCGTTCATGACCTCGACGTTGCAGCAGGAGGCGAGCCGCAAGCTCCGCTTCTCGGCTCAGCAGACAATGCGCGTGGCCCAGCGGCTCTACGAGAACGGCTACATCACCTACATGCGCACCGACTCGACGTCGCTGTCGGAGTCGGCGATCGCCGCCGCACGCGACCAGGCCCGCGAGCTGTACGGCGCGGACTCCGTTCCGGCCGAGCCACGGCAGTACAACCGGCGCGTCAAGAACGCACAGGAGGCGCACGAGGCGATCCGTCCCGCGGGCGACCGCTTTCGAACGCTGGACGAGGTGCGCGGCGAGCTCGAGCGCGACGAATACGCGCTGTACGAGCTGGTTTGGAAGCGGACGGTTGCCTCGCAGATGGCCGATGCGCGCGGAGAAACCGTCTCGGTGCGCATGGGCGCGACCGCTTCCGACGGCCGCGACGCCGAGTTCGCGACCGCCGGCACCGTGATCACGTTCCGCGGCTTCCTGCTTGCCTACGAGGAAGGCCGAGACGAGCCCGCCGGCGACGCCGATGAAGAGAAGCGCCTGCCGCCGCTTGCTGAAGGCGACTCGGTTCAGGTGCGCGAGCTGGAGCCGGACGGGCATTCGACGAGCCCGCCAGCGCGCTACACGGAAGCGACGCTCGTTCGGGCGCTCGAGGAGCGCGGAATCGGGCGCCCCTCCACGTACGCGGCGATCATGGGCACGATCCTCGACCGCGGCTATGTCCGCAAGGACGGCCAGGCGCTCATCCCGTCGTTCCTTGCCTTCGCAGTCACGAATCTGCTCGAACAGCACTTCGGGCGGCTCGTCGACTACGAGTTCACGGCCCGGATGGAGGACGACCTCGACCGGATCGCCTCCGGCGCCGAGGAGCGGAGCGCGTGGCTTCGCCGCTTCTACTTCGGGAACGGCGATCCCGGGTTGAAGGCCCTTGTCTCCGACCTCGGCGACATCGATGCGCGCGCGATCAACACGATCGAGATCGGCAACGGCATCGAGCTGCGGATCGGCCGCTACGGTCTCTACATCGAGCGAGAAGGCCAGCGCGCGACCGTCTCGGACGACATCGCACCCGACGCGTTGACCGTCGAGCTCGCGGAGGAGATCCTCGCGCAGAGCTCGCAGCAACGCGAGCTCGGCACCGACCCGGCGACCGGGCGAGCAATCGTCGCGAAGACGGGCCGCTACGGGCCATACGTCACCGAGGTCGTGGAGAACGGCGAGAAGCCACGCACCGCGTCGATCTTCAAGTCGATGTCGCCGGAGACATTGACCCTGGACGACGCGCTGCTTCTCCTCTCGCTGCCACGCACGGTCGGCGTCGACCCCGGAGACGGCGAGGAAGTGGTCGCCACGAACGGCCGCTACGGGCCGTACCTCAAGAAAGGCTCCGAAACGCGCTCGCTCGAACGCGAGGAACAGTTGCTGACGATCACGATCGATGAGGCGCTGACGATGCTCGCGCAGCCGAAACAGGCCGGCCGCCGCGCTGCGGCAGCCCCTCCTCTTCGCGAGCTCGGCGCCGATCCGGTGAGCGGAAAGCCGATGCTGCTCAAGAACGGACGCTTCGGTCCGTACGTCACAGACGGTGAGCTGAACGCGAGTCTGCGCTCGGGCGATACAGTGGAAACCCTCACGTCTGAACGGGCGGCTGAACTTCTCGCCGCCCGACGCGAGGCCGGGCCACCAAGAAAGGGCCGGAAACAGCGCTGATCTTCACAGTTTGCCAACGGTTGGATCCAACTTTCTTCATGACAAAGCGTCCATACTTCACGAACGTCCGCACGCGCGTAGCGGGAGTCCCGGCTGCGCCGCCCTTCGGCGGCTCTGGGGGAGGGAAGATGCGTTTACCCCTGGCAATCGGAGGAGAAATCCCATACGGTGCGAAGGTTCCGGAACCTGTGAGTAGCGAAGGGATGTGCCAAAGCACTTGACGCAAAACCAGTTGACCGAACTGCTCGAATCAGAAGGCGCCCGCGCCATGCTCGACGTGGGTGAGGAACGCGGCTGGATCGAACCGGCCGAGCTCGAGGCGTTCGCACTCGAACACGATCTCGCCGAGCTCGACGTCGAAGAGCTCACGCGCGAACTCGAGCGCATCGGACTCGAGGTGCGCGAGGCCGTCGCCGACGAAAAGGCTGCCGCTAAGGCGGCGCAGGAGCACGTGGTGTGGGAGGCCGATCAGCCGTCCGGCGCCGGTGACAGTCTGCAGCTCTTCCTGGCCGACGTCGGGCGCCACAAGCTGCTCACCGCCGCCGAAGAGGTCACGCTGGCGAAAGCGATCGAGCGCGGAGACCTGACTGCCAAGCGGCGGATGATCGAGTCCAACCTGCGCCTTGTCGTCTCGATTGCGAAGGGCTACCGCGGGCTCGGCGTGCCGTTCCTCGACCTGATCCAGGAGGGGACACTGGGCCTCAACCGCGCCGTCGAGAAGTTCGACTGGCGGCGGGGCTACAAGTTCTCGACCTACGCCACGTGGTGGATCCGACAGTCCGTGCAGCGCGCGGTGGCGAACCACGCACGCACGATCCGCGTGCCGGTGCACGTCGTCGAGCGCCAGCAGAAACTGTCCCGCGCGGCCCGCCGGCTCGAGGTCGAGCTAGGTCGTGAGCCGACGAAGGACGAGCTCGCCGAAGCAACAGGGTTGCCGATCCAGCACGTCGACGAGGCGCTCTCGGCAGCGTCCGCCTCGGTTTCGTTGAACCAGACTGTCGGTGCCGACGACGAGGGCGAGCTCGGCGATCTCTTCGCCGATCGTGAGGCGGCCGACCCGTTCGACGAGGCTGAAGAGTCGCTTCGTCGGCAGAACATCCGCAAGGCGCTCGACGCACTCCCCGAGCGGGAACGGCGGATTCTCGAGCTGAGGTTCGGCTTCCAGGGCGAGCCGTGGACGCTCGAGGCGATCGGGCACGAGCTCGACCTGACTCGCGAGCGGGTCCGCCAGCTCGAGGGCCAGGCTCTTTCGCGGCTCGCCGCCCTTCGCGAGCTCGCAGGCCTCGCTGCCTGACGCGGGCCTTCGGCCCCGCTGCCCATCTGGATCTGGAACCTGACGGGCCGCTCGAAGGGCGGCTCGTCAGCGTGCAGGCGCTCGAGGAGCGTCATCGCGAGGGACTACGCGCGGCTCTGGAGGAAGACCTCGAGATCCTGCGCTACACGGCGTTTTCCGGCGACTTCGACCGGTGGTTCGACGAAGCGCTCGCTCTCCCGGGCGAGGTCCCGTTCGCCGTCTTGGTCGGCGGGCGCGAGGTCGGCTCGACGCGCTTCCTGAATTTCGTTCGGGAGCACCGGCGCGTCGAAATCGGGTGGACGTGGCTCTGCAGGTCGGAGTGGGGAACGGGTGCAAATGTCGAGACGAAGCTGTTGCTGCTGGAGCACGCCTTCGAGCGTCGAGGCCTGCGGCGGGTCGAGTTCAAGACCGACGCTCGGAACGAACGCACGCGCGGGTCGCTGCTCGCATTGGGAGCCAGGTTCGAGGGAATCTTCAGAAAGCACATGATCCTGCCCTCGGGGTCCCGCGACTCGGCCTGGTACGCCGTGATCGACGACGACTGGCCGGAGGTCAAGGAGCGACTGCGACTGCGACTGGAGCGGAAGGTCGAAACACACACGTAGCCGGGTGCCCGTGGAGCGCGGACGGCGGTCGGGGCGGAGGACGCTCCCTCGAAAAGGGGAGCCATGTTCCTAAAGGCGGTTCGCGCACCCGCCGATAGACGGGCTGTGGATGCTGCGAAGCGTGATGCGATCCTGACGCGCTACCGCGAGCACGCCAGGCATTTCGAGACTGTCGCTGCCGGCCGCCGGACTCCTGCGGCGGAGGTGATCCCGATCGTCCCGCGTCAGGCCGAGCCGGAGCAAGCCCCGTCCGCGCGAGAGATCGAGGTCCTCCAACTCGTCTCGGACGGACTTGTGAACCGCGAGATAGGCAACCGACTCTTCCTCTCGGAAGAGACGGTCAAGAGCCACGTGCGCCACATCCTCGCGAAGCTCCAAGCAAGGTCGAGAGCCCACGCCGTAGCCGTTGGCTTCCGGCGTGGGCTCATCAACTGACCTCGCGAGCATGTTCCGTCGCCTTTCGACAACCCCCTGATCGGGTGATTGGCAAGAGCGGCCGACAAGCTTAGGTACGCGGGTCTACCAACCGACGAGACCGCCGCACGGCTCCGCGCGAGACGAGGCGAACGATCCTGCGCATTGAGGTCCTCCCTCTCAGTTGGGAACTGACGGCTCGGCGAATGTATCCCCTTTTCGAGGGATGTGCAAGTGTCGCGAGGAGGACGGGTGAAATCGCGATGAAGGAACGCTTGGTCGTGAACGAGTCTTTGCTCTGAGATCGAGTTGCGGTCGCGACTCTATGTCGTCGCGCTGTGGGCGATCCGCCGGCGGTGATTGTTGCTCTGCTGATCGCGCGAATGGTCGCACGACGGTCGGGAACCGTTATGTCATCGTTCTGCTCGCCGCTGTCGCAGCGATGGCGGAACGGAGCCGGATTGAGCTTCAGCCCGCAGCTGTCTGCGTCTATCGCTCTCGTGCCCACGCTGTTCGCGGCGGTGCTCTTCGGGCCGCTCGCAGCAATGATCGTCGCTGCCGCGTCCTTCTTGCCGGAGTTTCACGTCCCGTACCTGCGGTGGGCCTCGTACACGGCGAGTCGGATGATTACTGCAGCGATTACGGGGGTTGCAGCAGTTGGCGTCGTGACCTTATGTCCGGAAGATTGACGGGCGTTGCGCTAGCGACGCTGGTCGGTGCGTTCGCGTCACAGGTTCTCGACACTGGTTTTGCCGCGTTTGCACTTCGTCTGCGTCAACGCGCCGACGACGGAGACGCTACGCGAGGCACTCCGCTGGCCCTTCTCGCCGTGCCACTCTATGCACCGGTCGTTGCGTTCCTAGCCTTCGCGTACGAACAAATCTCGCCCTTCACGCTCCCGCTGTTCTTCGTTCCGGCTCTCGCGGCGCAACGACTCTTCGCGCTCTATCACGATCAGCGCGCGCTCACGAAGGAGTTGGTCGATGTCAACAGCGCTCTTGAGCGCGCGAACCTTTCGTTCGCGTCCGCGCTGGTTGCGACGCTCGACGCACGAGACCGATACACGGCGGGGCATTCCGGCGCCGTTGCCGTCTACGCTCGCGATATCGCGGGCCGGATGGGGCTTTCCGTCGAAGACCAACAGCTAGCGCATCTGTGTGGACTGGTTCACGATATCGGGAAGATCGGCCTTCCGGCTGGTCTTCTGGAGAAGCCAGGGGCGTTGACTCTCGACGAGCGCCGCGAGATGCAGAGCCATTCCGAGATCGGCGAGCGAATCCTGTCGAACGTCGAGACGTACGCTGAAATCGCCGCCGTCGTGCGTTACCACCATGAGCGCATTGACGGGGAAGGTTATCCCGACGGCCTCAGAGGAGACGAGATTCCACTCCTTTCCCGAATAATCGCTGTTGCAGACGCGTACAACGCGATGACGTCTGATCGACCGTATCGAGATGCGATGCCGAGTCGCGTAGCGCGACTCCGTCTTGGCGCAGGTGGTCGAAAGTCAGTTTGATACGGCGGTAGTGGCTAGCGTTTGAGGCAATCCTCGCGGGTGCGACGTGAGGACTACCGAGCTTGGCAAAGCGCCCGAGTTTGCGTCGCGAGTTCAGGTTGGCACGTTCGGCGAGAGTCTCGTCGCGTCGTCCATCGCTGTTGATTGCTTCCGCGTAACGAGCAACAGCTTCCGCGCGAGTCCGTGCGTCGAGCTTCTCGAAAATATGATGCACATGAACCTTGACTGTTGAGGCCGCAATGTACAGCGCAGCCGCGATCTCACGCGTCTTGAGACCTTGTTCGAGCAGATCGACAATCTCTGCTTCTCGTCGTGACAGTAGTCCGTTCCGTCCACGTGGACGGCGATCCGTAATGCCCGTCTTGTGGGCGAGTGCGCATCGTTCGAGCGTCCGGAGGACACTCGCAATCTGCGGGCGGTTGCTGGAGTTGGAAAGTACCTTCAGAAGGTTTGGTGATGCACGGAAGGCGCAAACGACGGCGTCCCATGTGCCAAGGTCGCTGCTATCGTCGACAAGAGCTCGCCATTGCCTCTGCTTCATCGGTGTCGGCCATTGCCACGGCCTTCGTGGCAGCCACGCAAGGATCTGCGTCTCCACTGCTCGCGTAACGCCGTTGCTTCGTCACGACCAATTCAATGCGTCGTCCGCTTGTTGGCAAGTGCCAGGCTAAGCGCACGGGTGCCAATGTACTCGCCATACATCGCGTCTCTTGGGGCGTCCGCAAGTGAGCACATCGTAAGCTGATAGCGCTTCGTCGACGCGCCGCTGCGATAGCAATAGACGAGCGCGTAACGCGCGCACGTGTTGAGCTGCAGAATACGTGCTACTCGGGCGGCTGGGTGATCTTCGACTCGCCTGCAGCAGGTCGTCCGCGCGCGCGAACTGACGAAGTCCGAGTCGGGCGGCAGCTAGTGACCATTCAAGATGTGGCCGGCCGAATTCGAGTACCGTACTGCTCGATATCGACGAGCGCGTTTGTGAGTACGTGCGCGGCTTGGTCATAGCGGCCCTGAAGAGCAGTGTGTACCCGTGGGTATTGCCCCACCCGGAGCGCACCATCGGATCCGAAATGTGCGGGCAGAGAGTGTTTCGGCCGCCGCCAGTGTCACGATCAAGTTCATAGAGGCCGTCGAACAAGCGCGCGGACAGTTGGCGACCCATCAGCAGCCGAAGATCGATCTTCAGCGGTCGGATGCGGCAAGTGACCCATTTCGTCAACGGCACCGCGTAGTCGCTGATCCTCAAGAAAGACCGCGGTCAGACATCGACCCCAGGATGCGTCGTTGGCGTCACGAGGGCGCTTGAGATACGGCTAACGCGGTGTTGAAGACCTGGAAAGCCTCATCGAGTTTCCAATCGAGTTGGGCGGCGAGTCCGGCGATCAGAAACTGCGGGCTTTGAGCGGATGATCGTGCTCCAGGCTCGATGCGGCCGCCGTACCCAACGAGCGAGCCCGCTCGAATATGCCGTCTCGATAAGCGATCTCAGCGTTGATCAGGTCAAGCAGTGCTTGACGAAGGCGTCCGCGCGCGGCCCCGTAAGCGCCGAAGTCCGCCAGCGTCCAGACTCGACCGTCTTCGACGAGTGTCAAGTATGACTCCGAGATCAATGCATCGAGGTGCTCAGGCGCTCGAAGTGCGAGATCAACTCAAACGCGTCGTCCCAGTAGCCGTGAGTGAAGAGCAAACGCGAGTACCTCGGTGACCAGTGCTGCAATCGGTTGTGCGGCGATCTTTGTGAGAGGAAGTCGCGTGCGAGAGGGTGTATTTCAATCGTCTCAGTAGGAGGTACATCGACTCCGGTGCTAATGTGTCGTCGAGTGCTTTTGCGCCACCATTTACAGCGCACAGTGACTTGCGGCCTAGACCCGGGCAACAACGCAAGGCGAAGCAAGCGAACACGAGTGTGCCGTGGTGGCTGTCGTAGATCTCATCGGCGAAGAAGTCATAAAGAGTTGTTGCCGTCGACGGCGTTCGGCCGCGGATCAGGAGAGCCTGCCATGGCGGCGAGTCGCCACGAGTGCGGGCCATCCTCGCGCTTCGCGATGGAGTACGTCGTGTACGTCGCGCCGTGGAGAAGTTCCATCGCCTCACGCTCGGTGAGGGCGAGTTCAGTGTGAGTGAGCTCGAAGATATCACCGTAGAGGCGACATCGTGCCGTTGCCCACGTCGGTCGTGTTCGTGACGCGAGCAGGAGTCGGGAATAGACCGCTCGTTCTGGATGTTTCAATGCAGGAGATCTACGTGGAGAGCCGGGCTTGAGAACGTGGTAGTCGTCGATGAAGAGCCACGTTTCGAGTGGTTCGACATGTCCGCAAGGATTGCTCGAGCCACAGTCTGCGCTTGACGCGCAGCCGTCGGTGCGACGCGAATCGCCTCGTCAACGCTGCGCGCGAGATCGGGTACGTGTTCTGAAAGCGCTCGGGCGAACGAGCGCGCCAAGACCGCCACGTCGCGCGCAGCCGGGCCGAAAGTCAAGGTCGCTGCCGCGTTTCTCCTCGACCCACTGTCTAGCCAGAGTCGTCTTCCCGTACCCGGCCGGGGCAATGAGCAGGATCGTTCGAGCCCTGGTTTCCTCGAGTTGGTTGAGGAGTCTTGGTCGGTCGAGGATTCTCCGGACCGGTGGGGTGGCGGTTGTCTGGCTCTTGCTGGTTCACGCCTTCTCCTGCGAGCGCCTCTCGTCGGCGGTTGTTGATGGGCGGACGTTAACCCCTTCGTTCAGGGCGTTGGCAAGGAAGGCAGGGCTGACCGCGCCCGCGGCGGGGGGCCGTCGCGGGCGCGGGGCCGTCAGCCCCCGTTGTCGGCTCTTGCCAACTCGAGGCTCCTCGCCAGCGGGTCCTCGCCGGTCAGGAGGCGGTAGGCGAGCGGGATCTGCCGGCGGCGGGGGACGCCGAGCTTCTGGCGGAGCACGTCGCAGTGCGCCTTCGCGGTGCGCGGCGAGATGCCGAGCTCGTGGCTGAGCTCGTCGTTCGACAGTCCCTGGGCGATCAGCTCGATCACCTGCCGTTGCCGGTCGGTGATCACGGACGGATCTCGGAGTGCCTGCATGCCGGCGACGCTAACGCCGCCCCCTCGGCAGTGAACATTCGCCTAAGGGGGTATTTCGCGGCTACGCGCGGGGTGCGACGCGTGTTCCGCAGCACGCCGATGCCCTCGAGCTCGAGCTCGACGACGTCGCCCGGCTGCAGCCACGGCCCGTCGGCCGGCCGGAGCTGCACGACGAGCAGCTCGCCCGGCCGCAGCACCGTGTTCCGCGCCGCGTGGTCGGCGAGCTCCTGCCCACGAGTACGCGAGCTCGCCGAGGTCCCGGCGGGCGCGCTCCTCGCCGTTCACGCGCGCGATCATCGCCGCCCGCGCGTGAGCTCGTCCGGCGTGACGAGCACCGGCCCGAGCGAGAGCGCGAAGTCCTTGCTCTTCGACGGCCCGAAGCCGGACGCTGCGCTCGGCTCGCTCGAGGTCGCGCGCCGTCCAGTCGTTCACGAGCGTGAGGCCGCCGATCGCGCCGTCCGCGCCGATCACGGCGGCGATGCCGAGACCGTAGTCGAGCTCTGTCGTGCCCGCCGGATACGGGACTTCATCATCGTGGCCGAAGATCGGTGCCGGTGTTGCGAAACGAGAAGAACGGCGGTTCGTGCCGCTCGAACGCCGCGAAGACGCGCACGCTCGGCGGGTGGAGCACCGGCGGGCGGAACTCGACGTCGGCGAGCGGGTACTCGGCGTGCTCACGCGCGCCGCCGCCGCCGGTGAAGAACGCCTCCAGCGTCTGCGCTGCGAGCTGGACGACGCGGTCGCCGTCGACGCGTCCGGGCCAGCCGCGCTCGAGGTCGGCCTCCTGCGGACTGAACATGCAGAGTCTCACGGCTCGGTGTGGACGATAACGTCGGCGATCTCGGGCTGCTCCCGGCGGATCAGCTCCTCGATCTCGCTCGCGCGCGCGTGGGCGTCGTCGAGGCTGCTCTGGCCGTCGAGGCCGAGCGTGAGGAACGCGACGAGGCCCGACGTCGGTGCGCAGGAAGCGCAGCTCGCGCGGCGGCCGGCCCGTCGCCTCGCGCACGATCCGCTCGACCGCGCCGGAGTCGACGCGCTCCTCGCTGCGCCTCCGCCGTCTCGGTGAGCGGCTCGAGGTGCGTCTGCACCGCGTCGACCTCGGGCGCGGCCGCGCAGGATCGCGCGCTCGAGCTGCTCGGCGACGTCGTGCGCCGCCTCGAGCGTCACGTCGCCGGGCAGCTTGAGGTGCAGCGACAGCTCGAGGCGGCCGCCGACGTCGACGAGCGCGAGGTTGTGGATCTCGCGCACGCCGGGCACGGTCAGCGCCGCGGCGTGCGCGCGCTCGCGGACGCCGGGATCGTCGAGCGGCTCGACGTGCACGACGACGTCGCTGCCCGGGAAGCGCCCGCTCGAGCGCCTCCTCGACCGCGTCCGCGGCGGCGTGGCCCTGGCCGACCGCGTCGCGGGAGGAGACGCCGATCACGACGTCGGCGAACTGGCGACCGCCCGCCTGGCGCATCCGCAGCCGGCGCAGCTCGACCGCGGGCGTCACCTCCGCGATCGCGGCCCGCGCCGCCTCCTCGGCCTCCGTCGGCGCGCGGTCCATGAGCACGTCGATGTTGCTGCGGATCAGCCGCGCCGCTGCGGCCAGCACGAGCACCGCGACGAAGAGCGCCGCGACCGAGTCGCCGTTCGGATAGCCGGCGCGCGCGATCAGCAGGCCGACGAGCACGGCGAGCGAGCCGGCGAGGTCGCCGGCGAAGTGCAGCGCGTTCGACGGCGAGCGCGGCGCTCGGTACCGCTTCGACGCGCGCCACGAGACGGTCGTCCGGCTCAGCGTCGATCGCGATCACGAGCAGCGCGACGGCGAGCACCCACCAGGTCACGTCGACCGTGTGCGTGCCCGAGCCGGTCAGGCGCTCGAGCGCGCGCACGCCGATGAAGACGCTCGCGAGCGGCGAGGAACGCCGCCTCGGCGAGCGCCGCGAGGTGCTCGGCCTTGCCGTGCCCGTACTGGTGGCTCTGGTCGGCCGGCTGCGCCGCGACGCCGACCGCGAAGAAGGTCAGCAGCGCGGCGACGAGGTCGGTGCCGGAGTGGATCGCCTCGGAGATGAGGCCGAGGCTGTGCGAGGCGAGGCCGACCGTGAGCTTCAGCGCGACGAGCGCGCCGGCGGCGACGACCGAGACGAGCGCGGTGCGCCGCTGCGGGCTCAGAGCTCCTCCAGCGGCCAGACGAGGACGTCCTGCGCGGCGGCGTACAGCACGTGCGGCTCGCCCTCGAGCGCGACCGGCGCGAGCGTGCTCGACGCGATCGTCGCGTCGCCGCGCTACAGCCGCCACGGCGGATGGTGCAGCTCGGCGCGGTAGAGCCGGCCGCCGTCGGCCGTGTAGATGCAGTAGCGCTCGGTCAGGAAGTGCTCGAGCGAGCCGGGCTCGGCGGTGAAGGCGTCGCCCGCCGGGCGGTAGCGCGCGCGCTGAACGAGAGGCCGTCGCGCGTCGCCTCGAACGTGCAGCGGTCGCCCTCGCGCCGCCGAGATCCGCGCCCGGTAGGCCGGCAGCCGGTGCGCGCGCTTCGCCGCCTCGAGCAGCACCGGGTTCGAGACGTCGACCGAGCAGAGCCAGACGCCGGGCCGGTCGTCGAGCGTGACGTAGGTGCGGATGTCGAGCTGCTCGAAGGAGAGGCGCGGCACCGGCGGCAGGCCGCGCAGGCGCAGGTTCGCGAGCCGGAACGGCGACGAGGCCGAGCCACGCGTCGCCGTCGTGCGTGTCGACCGGCAGGCTCGGGCGGCAGCAGCCGCGCGAGCTCGTCGAGGCCGACGCGCCAGTGGGCGAAGAGGACGTCGCGTGCGCGTCTGCGCCTGCGCCCACGGCTCGTCCGGCGGCGGCCACGGCCGGTGCGCCGCCGTCCTCGAGCACCTGCGCCTGCCGCGCCGCGACTCCGAGGAACGGGAAGCTGCCCACGCGGCGGATTGTCCGCTCAGCCGCGGCGGGCCCGGCCTCGGGCGTGATGCCGGCCGTCGGCGTGACGTCGTCGACCGACCGCCGCAGCGGCACCTCCTTCACCCAGAGCACGGCGATCACCCACACGACCAGCGACGACGAGCGTCGCGGCGAGGAACGCCGGCCGGATCGCCGCCGCGAGCGCGCCGCGCAGCGCCTCCGGCAGCCGGTGGATCGGCGCGGCGTCGCTCTGCGGCCGCCGCCGCGGGCAGCCCGTGGTTGACGATCACGCCCATCACCGTGACGCCGATCGTCGCGCCGATCTGGCGCGAGAACGTCCCGAGCGCGGTGGCCGAGCCGATCCGGGCGCGCGCGACCGCGTTCTGCACCGAGATGACGAACACCTGCATCATCGCGCCGATCCCGATCCCGGCGATCGACCATGTCGCGCGCCGCCTCGCGGGTCGTCGTGTGCACGTCCATCTGCCAGAGGAGCGCCATCCCGAGCGCGAGCACGAGCGGGCCGATGACGACGTTCCAGCGGTAGCGCCCGGTGCGCGAGATGAGCTGCCCGGTGAGGAGCGAGGTGGCGACGGCGCCGAGCATCAGCGGCGTCAGCACGACGCCCGACGAGGTCGCGGTCGTGCCGATCACGCCCTGCACGAAGAGCGGCGCGTAGACGACCGTGCCGAACATCGCCATCCCGACGAGTGCCATGCACGCGACGCTGCCGGCGACGATCGGGTTGCGCAGCAGCTCGAACGGCAGGATCGGCTCGGCCGTGCGCCGCTCGACGAGCGCGAACAGCGAACAGGACGACGGCGGAGACGGCGAACGCGACGAGCACGTGGCCGCTCGACCATGCGTAGTCGCGCCCGCCCCAGACGAGCCCGAGCAGGAGCGCGGCCGTGCCGGCGGAGAGGAGCCCGGCGCCGAGCCAGTCGATCGAGTGCTCGGCGCGCACCGCCCGCCGCGGCATCGTCAGCGAGATCACCGCCAGCGCGAGCCCGCCGACCGGGAGGTTGACGAGGAAGATCCAGCGCCAGCTCGCGTTGTCGACGATGAAGCCGCCGACCGCTGGGCCCGATGATCGACGAGGCCACGAAGACGGCGCCGATCAGGCCCTGCCAGCGGCCGCGGTCGCGCGGCGGCACGATCGACGCCGATCACCGCGAGCGAGAGCGGGAAGAGGCCGCCGGCGCCGATTCCCTGGATCGCGCGGAAGACGATCAGCTGCGTCATCCCCTGCGCGAAGCCGCAGAGCGCGGAGCCGACGAGGAAGATCGTGATCGCGATCAGCAGCAGCGGCCGCCGCCCGTGCACGTCGCCGAGCCGGCCGTAGAGCGGCACGGTCACGGTCGAGGTGAGCATGTACGCGGTGAAGACCCACGAGTACTGCGTGATCCCGCCGAGGTCGGAGACGATCCGCGGCAGCGCGGTCGCGACGATCGTCTGGTCGAGCGCCGCGAGCAGCAGCGTCACCATCAGCCCGAGGTAGATCGCGAGGACGCGACCGATCGAGTAGTGGTAGCCCGGCGGCGTCCGGGCGAGGCGCGCGCCGAGGCTCACTCGACCGGCTGCGGCGCGGGCGCCCGCTGGAAGCGGCTGAGCAGGATCGCGGCGCCGATCGTGGCGCCGCCGGCGACCTGGAGCGGCGTGATCGTCTCCGACAGCAGGATCACCCCGAAGACCGCCGCAAGGAAGAACTGGAGGTTCGCGAACAGCGCCGCGCGGGAGGGGCCGACGCGGTCGATCGCCGTGAACCAGAGCACGTTCGTCACCACGAGCGGACCGACGACGGCGAACGCGAACGTCGGCCCACACCTGCCACGAGCTCGGGTAGTCCTCCTCGGCCAGCTGTTGCGATCCCGCGACGGTGAGCAGGATCGCCGCCATGCGTCAGCACGTACGCGCTGATGCGGAACGGCGAATGCCGCGTCATCATCGGCGCGATCGTGACCGAGTAGACCGGCCCAGGTCGCGACGGCGAGCAGGGCGAGGGCGTCGCCCTTCAGGTTCGTCGAGAGCGTGCCGCCCGCGCCGGCGATGACGAGCGCGACGCCCACGATCGAGACGGCTCCGGCGAGCAGGAACTGCGGGGTCGCGCGCTCGACGCCGCTCAGCGTCGCGATCAGGACGGTGAAGATCGGCAGCGTCCCGAAGATGAGCGCGACGGTCGACGCGGTCGTGAAGTGCAGCGCGTAGATGAACCCGACCTGGTTGAGGAAGAGCACGACGGCGGTTCCCGCGAGCACCGCGAAGTCGCGGCGGCCCATCCGGAGCGAGCGCTCGAGCCCGAGCGTGAGCAGCACGAAGATGCCGGCGGCGATCGCGTAGCGCGGCGTCGCGTAGGCGAGCGGCGAGATCCCGTGCGTGATCACGTACTTCGAGGCCGTGAAGTTGAGCGCCCACAGGCACACGGTCGTGAGCAGCATCAGGTCGGCCGTCGGTCGCCGCACCGCTCGACGTTACTGGTCGGCGCGAAGCGCGAAGCGGCCGCGGGCTCCGGCTCGCCGCTCGCGTAGCATCCCGCGCGTGGCAGCGACGCCGACCCGCGACGACGTCGACGCCCTCGTCGGGCCGGCGACGCCGCACTTCGCCTACCAGCTCCGGGCGCGCGTGCGCGAGCTCGTCGCCGGGCTGCCGGACGACCACGAGGTGCGGCGCTACGCCGAGGAGAAGATCGAGCTGCTCGACCGGCTCGGCCACGCGTCGTCGAAGGCCGAGGAGGGCGGGCGCGAGCCGGCCGCGCGGCCGGGCTGGAAGCAGATCCCGAGCGCCGCGCCGGCCGACACGCCCGCTGCCGCGCTCGACGGCCCGTGAACGTCCTCGTCACGGGCGGGTCGCGCGGGATCGGGCGCGCGATCGCGCTCCGCTTCGCCCGCGACGGCGCACAGCGCGTCGCGATCGGCTACCTCCGCAACGACAACGCGGCCGAGGCGACGGCGGAGGAGCTGCGCGCGGCCGGGACCGAGCCGGTGCTCGTCCGCGGCAACGTCTCTTCCGACCGCGTGCTCGACGAGGTGCGCGCGCTCGGTCCGCTCGACGTGCTCGTCCACAACGCCGCGACGGGCGTCGTGCGCAAGGCACTCGACACCGAGGACAAGCACTGGGACTGGACGCTGAACGCGAACGCGCGCGCGCTTCTCGCGCTCGCGCGGGTCGCCGCGCCGCAGATGCCGCCGGCTCCTCGATCGTCGCGATCTCGTCGCTCGGCGCCGCGCGCGTGCTCGAGAACTACGCGCTGATCGGCACCTCGAAGGCGGCGCTCGAGTCGCTCGTCCGCTACCTCGCGGTCGAGCTCGCGCCGGCGATCCGCGTCAACGCGGTCTCGGCCGGCGTCGTCGAGACCGGCGCGCTCGAGCACTTCCCGAACAAGGACGAGATGCTGCGTGTCGGCAAGGCGAACCCGGTCGGCCGCCTCGTCACGCCCGAGGACGTCGCCGGCGCGGTCGCATTTCTCTGCTCGCCCGACGCGGAGATGGTTCGCGGGCACGTGCTGGTGGTCGACGGCGGCTTCGCGCTCACGGTCTGACGCGCGCCGGACGAATGCGGCATACTTCGCCGGCAGGATGATTCGTCTTCGGCTCCTCGTCCTGGTGGGTTTCGTGGCGCTCGCGCTACCAGCCACTGCGGCGAGCGCGAGCGTGGACAAGGGCATCTCCAAGCCGCCGACCCACCTGACGAACTACCACAAGGCGATCTGGATGAGCGAGTGGGTCGCCTGCTGGCGCGTCTGACGCTGCAGGCAGTTCGCCGGCGAGCTGAAGATGACGAACGCTGAAGATCTTCAACCCCCAGCAGGGCGCGCGGCTGCTCTCGAAGCGGGCGATGCGGTTCCTCTACGAGGATCCCGGAGGAGGTCAAGACGGCGCGCGACGGGTGCCGCAACGGCATCCTCTGGCGCTTCTACCACGAGTAGCCGCAGTGCGGGCCTAGCCGCGTCCGCTCTGAGTCTGCGCAGCACGTCGGCGGCGACGTAGCCGGCGATCTTCGGGTTCTCCTTCAGCCGGCGGAGCGAGTACTCGTACCAGTGCGTCCCGAACGGGACGTAGATGCGCAGCCGATGGCCGTCGCGGACGAGCTCGTCGCCGAGCTCCGGCCGCACGCCGAGCAGCATCTGGAACTCGTACTGCTCGTGGCCGAGGCCGCGGCTCGCCGACGAGCCGCAGCGCCTCGTCGATCAGCTGCTCGTCGTGCGTCGCGATCGGCGACGTAGCTGCCCTGCGCGAGCAGCGCCTCGAGGCAGCGCACGAAGCTCGCCCGCACCTCGTCGGCGATCCTGGAAGGCGATCTCGTCCGGCTCGAGGTAGATGCCCTTGCAGAGCCGGACGTCGTCGAGCCCGGCGACGTCGCCGAGCGTCCGCCGCAGCCGCGACTGGAGCACGACGCCGACGTTGCTCGTAGCCGGCCGCGCGCAGGTCGCGGTAGAGCGCGAGCGTCGCGTCGGTCGTCGAGGCGTCCTCCATGTCGATGCGGACGAATCCACCACGCGCTCGCGAGCGTCGCGCGACGACCGCCTCGAGGTTCGCGCGGCAGAGGTCACCGCCGAGCTCCAGGCCGAGCCCGGTCGAGCTTGACCGAGATGTTCGACGTGAGCCCCTCGGCGTCGATCCGCGCGAGCACCTCGTGGTAGGCGCGCGCGATCGCCGCGGCCTCCTCCGGGTTGGCGATCTCCTCGCCGAGGACGTCGATCGTGGCCAGCCGCCCGTCGGCGTTCAGCTCGCGGACGACCCGGACCGCGTCGTCGAGCGCCGGCCCGGCGATGTAGCGCGACGAGAGCCGCTGCACGACCGGCCGCGGCACGGCCGGCAGCAGCCGCGACGAGCGCGCGATCGAACAGGGTCATCGTCAAGGCGGAGGTGCCGGCTTTGCCGGCGCCTCCGCTACGGAGCGGCTTGGCGACGACTCACGTCCCGAACCATCGTTGTCCGCCGCCGGCCGCGCGAAGAAGAAGGGGGCCCGCGGGGGAAACCTCGGTTTCCCCCGCGTCTACTCGCGCATGAAGCCCTGGCGGGCGGCGCTGACGAGCGCCACCGCCTCGGGGAAGAGCACGCGCATGGCGTCGCGCATCGCGATCGCCTGCTCGTCGGAGGTGCCCGCGACCTCGATCTGCGAGAGCGCCGCCGCGGTCAGCTCGACCGCCGTGTTCAGCGTCAGCGTCGCGAACTGCTCGCGCTGGGCCTCCTGCACCGACTCGGCCTGCTGCTCGGCGAACTCGCGCAGCCCGCGGAGGAGATCCTCGGGGTCGCCGCCGAACGGGAATCCGAATCCGCCGCCTTCCATGCCGTCGACCTTAGCGGAGCGGCAGCCTGTACCGCGTCTCGACCTCGGCGAGGAACGCCGTCGACCGCGCCGGTCGAGGAGCGGAGCGCGCTCGCGAACGGCGACTCGAAGTCGCCGAGCGCCCGCTCGAGCGCCAGCGTCGCCGCGCCGACCGCGTCGAGGAAGGCGGGCGAGGCGACGCGCGGCGGCGCGCCGATCGCCCGCTCGAGCTCGAGCGCCGCCTCCTCGGCCTGCCTCGATTCCCGGCGGCTGCTCGGTCATCCGGAGCTGCGCGAGCCGCGCGCGCAGCTCGTCGAGGTCGCCGCCGCCCGAGAGCTCCTCGGCGAGCTCGCACAGGACGACGATCGAGGCGACCTCGCGCACGAGCGCCGCGCTCCGTCGACGGGCGCGCCGGCCGCGTCGAGCACGAGCCACGAGCGCGCCTCGTCGTCGTCGCCGAACGCGACGAGGTAGAGGCGCTGCCGGCCCGCGGGCTCGGCCGCGAGCACGCCCGAGACCTCGCCGTATCCGACCGCCGCGAGCGCGATCTGCTCCAGCTCGTCGCCGAGCGCCACCGCAGCAGCCTAGACTCGCCGCGTGGACGCCCAGACGCTGTTCGCGCCGCTCGGGCCGACCTACGACCGCTACGCGGCACTGCTCTCGTTCGGGCAGGACCCGCGCTGGCGGCGCTTCCTCGTCTCCCGGATCGAGGCCGGGCCCGGTGACCGCGTGCTCGACGTCGCGACGGGGACGGCCGCGGTCGCGCTCGAGCTCGTCCGGCAGAAGGGCTGCACCGTCGTCGGCGTCGACCAGAGCGAGGGGATGCTCGAGTCGGCGCGGCGGCGCGTGGACGGGCAGGTCGAGCTCGTCCGGGCGAGCGCCGAGTCGCTTCCGTTCGCCGACGGCGAGTTCGACGCGCTCACTTTCACCTACCTCTTCCGCTACGTCGAGGATCCCGCGGCGACGCTGCGCGAGCTCGCGCGCGTGGTGCGGCCGGGCGGGACGATCGCCGGGCTCGAGTTCGCGCTGCCGGCCGGCCTCGCGCGGCCGCTCTGGGAGCTCTACGTTCGCGTTGGCCTGCCCGCCGCGGGCGTCGTGATCGGCGACGGCTGGCACGAGGTCGGGTCGTTCCTCGGCCCGTCGATCCGCGACTTCTACGCGCACTGGCCGGAGCCGCGGCTCCTGGGGACGTGGCGCGCGGCCGGGATCGACGACGTGCAGGCGCGGCGACTGTCGCTCGGCGGCGGGATCGTGACGTGGGGACGGAAGACGTAGAGCGGGCCGTCCGGCCCGCGTTCTACGCGCTCCGCCCGGGCGGCTGGCGCGACTACGTCACGCTGCTCCATCCGCCGTACACCGCCTGGCACCTCTCCTACGTCGCGGTCGGTGCGGCGCTCGCGCCGAGCTTCCACCTCGACCGGATGCTCTGGGCGCTCGCCGCGTTCGCGCTCGCGATGGGCGTCGCCGCGCACGCGCTCGACGAGCTGAACGGCCGGCCGCTTCGCACGTCGATCGGCAGCAGGACGCTTGTTGCGCTCGCCGTCGTCTCGCTCGCCGGCGCGCTCGCGATCGGCGTCTGCCGCGGCGATCGCCTGGGGCTCGGTCTGCTCGCGTTCGTCGCGGTCGGCGCGTTCCTCGTCCCGGCCTACAACCTCGAGCTCTTCGGCGGGCGCTTCCACACCGACTGGTGGTTCGCGCTCGCCTGGGGCGGCTTCGCGGCGCTGACAGGGTTCTTCGTCGAGGCGCAGTCGCTTCGCCTCGCAGGTCTGCTTGCCGCCGGCGTACGCGACCGCGCTCAGCCTGGCGCAGCGGCGACTGTCGACGCCCGTACGCCACGCGCGGCGCACGCTCGGCGACACGAGCGGAACCGAGCCGCTCGAGCGGGCGCTGCGTGCGGCGACCTGTGCTGCCGTTCTGATCGCCTGCGCGCTCGTGGCGGCGCGCCTAACCTAGAGCCGTGACCGTCGCCGTCGTCGTCGCGCTCGCCGCCGCCCTCGTCGCGACCGCGGCCGCCGTCGGCGCCTACCTCGCGCTGCGCCGCGCGCGCGCGACCACGCGCACACTCGAGGACGAGATCGACACGGGGCAAGGCGGCGTTCGACGAGGTCGTCGCACGCGAGGTCGAGCAACGCGCCGCCGACCTCGAGCAGACGCTCGCGCTCGCTCGCTCGGAGTCGCTCTCGGCGCTCGCCGACGAGGAGCGGCGGATCGCGGAGGAGCGTCGGACCGACGTCGCCGAGCGTGAGCGCGACGCGACCGCGAAGCTCGCCGAGGCGCTCACGGCGGCGCAGCGCCGGGTCGAGGAGCGCGTCGCGGAGTGGAGCGGCGACCTGAACCAGTTGCAGGAGAGCCTCGCCGACGAGATCGCGCGGTCTCGCCCAGCGCCAGGTGCAGCTCACGACCCAGATCGAGGCGCGCATCGACTCCGACGCCGAGCGCTTGCAGGCGACGCTCGAGGAGCAGCGGTCGCTGACCGCGAAGCTGCGCGACGATCTGGCGCGGAGCGCGCAGGAGGTTGCGACGGCGGCGGCCGCCGATCTCGAGGCGCACGGGATCGAGCGGCGCAAGGCGCTGCAGGAGCTCGCCGACCGGCTGCGCCTGCGCGAGCGCGAGCTGCAGGAGCAGATCGACCGCGAGCAGGCCGAGGCGATCCAGCGGGTCGCGGCCCAGCTCGGCGACGTCGAGCACCGCCAGCTCGAGCAGCTGCGCCGCATCGTCTCGCGCGAGGCGACGGCTACGCGGAGGCGGCCGCGCAGCAGTTCGACACGACGATCCGCGCGGCGCGCGAGGAGGCTGCGCGCCGGCTCGGCCGCGAGCTCGACCTTGCGGTCGAGCGGTTCGCGCGCGAGGCCGAGGGCGTGCTCGCCGAGCGGGTCGAGCACGTCTCGGAGGCGGCCGTGAAGCGCGTCGAGAAGCGGCTTGCGGGCCTCGGCGGGGGACTCGACCGCCAGCGCGACGAGGCTCTGCGCACGCTCGAGCAGCGCGCGCACGAGGTCGAGTCGGACCTGCGCCGCCGGCTCGACGGCATCGCCGCCGAGGCCGAGGCCGAGCGCACCGCGCTGGAGGCGCGCCTGCACGACCTCCAGCGCCGCCTCGACGAGCTCGCCGCCCGCGCATAGCCTCTTTGCGGAAGATTCCGCCCCGAGACCGGACCTTCGGGGGGCGCGCCTGAGCACCTGGTCGCGTAAGCTCGTTGTGTCCCCGAGCCAACTTTCGAAGGCAGGGTTCGTCTACGAGGAAGCGAACAGGCGGATCAACATGGCACCGACTGCGGAATCTCCACAATCAGAGCGCGAGAAGGTCGAGTCGTGGCGGCTGCACGTGCTCGTCGAGGCCGGCTACCCGCTGCCGCTCGCCGAGAAGATCGCGCACTCCGAGGCCGATCTCCATCGCGCCGTCGAGCTCGTGCTCGCCGGCTGCACGCACGAGACCGCGGCCGAGATCCTGCTCTAGCCGCTCAGTCCTCGGGAGCGCCCTCCAGCGGCAGGATGCGGTTCCACGCCCACCGGCGCCGCAGCTCGTGCTCGAGCTCGTCGAACTGGTGGTTGTAGTGGTGCTCGTGCGGGTCGGGCACGCGGGGGTCGCCGGTCGCGTAGCCGTGCTCGCGCAGCACCTGCTCGAAGCGGTGGAGCGGGCCGTAGGCGTAGATCAGGTCGTGCTCGTCGAGCACGAGCATCCCCACTCCGTCGATCTCGCCGACCCAGAGCTGGGCGCGCGCGTCGTCGGCGAAGAGCTCGCCGAAGCGGTCGGTGAACCGTGCGAGCTCGGCATGGGTGAGGGCGATGCTCTCCCAGCGGCCGGGCTCCTCGACGACGCGCGGCACACGCATCACGACGAGCAGGAAGAGCGGCTCCTGAGCACGGCGGCAAGCGCGTTCAACAGTTCGATCGTCTCGAACCCGACGCCGATCCGCAGCCGCTCGGGGCTCGTCGGTCGGCTCGCGAGCCCAGACCTTCGGATGCCGGTACGGCGTCGGGCTCCCGGGCTCGAAGAGCTTGCCGATCACTGGGGGAGCGTAGTCCTGCGGGAAGGCGGCGCTAGCCTTGGCCGCGTGAAGGTCGAGTCGACGGAGATCGAGGGACGGAAGGTCTACTCGGTGCGCGCCTTCAACCAGGGCGTTGCGAGCTGGCTTCAGCGGCTGCCGACGCTCTGGGTCGAGGGCGAGGTGACCGAGCTGCGCCGGCAGGAGCGGTGGGCGTCCGTGTTCTTCACGCTCAAGGATCCCGAGGACGGCGCGTGCCTGGCGGTGCAGATGCCGCGCGGGCAGTTCGACGGGTTGCGGCTCGAGCTTGGCGACGGGGAGCGCGTGCACGTCTACGGACGGCCCGAGCTGTACGAGCAACGCGGCGACTTCCACCTGCGCGCGCTCACGATCGAGCGCTACGGCCTCGGCGCGCACCTCGCGGCGCTCGAGCGGCTGAAGCAGAAGCTCGCCGCCGAGGGCCTCTTCGCAGCCGAGCGGAAGCGGCAGCTGCCGCGGATCCCGCGGCTCGTCGGTCTCGTCACCGGCAACGACGCGGCGGCCAAGCGCGACGTGCTCACCGCGATCACGACGCGCTTCCCGCCGGCGCACGTGCTCGTCGCCGAGACGTACGTGCAGGGCGCCCGCGCGGCGCCCGAGATCGCGGCGGCGATCGGCGAGCTCTGCGCGCGCGGCGTGGATGTGCTCGTGCTCGCGCGCGGCGGCGGCAGCTTCGAGGACCTGCTGCCGTTCTCGGACGAGCGGCTCGTGCGGGCTGTCGCGGCGTGCCCGGTGCCGGTCGTCTCGGCGGTCGGGCACGAACAGGACACGCCGCTCGTCGATCTCGCCGCGGACGTGCGCGCCTCGACACCGTCGGTCGCCGGGCGCCTCGTCGTTCCCGATCTGGTCGAGCTGCAGGCGTGGCTCGAGCGCGCGCACGGCCGCCTCTCGCGCGGTGCACAGCGGGTCTGCGAACGGCAGACCGAGCGCCTCACGGCGACGCATGACCGCCTCCGCCGTGCGCCGCTGCTCGCGCTCGAGCGCCGCCGCGCCCGGCTCGACGCCACGCACGGCCGCCTGCTCGCGCTCTCGCCGCGCGCGACGCTCGAGCGCGGCTACGCGATCGTCCGCGCGGGTGAGCAACTGGTCCGCGAGCCGCCTCAGACCGGGACGGAGCTCGCAGTGGAGGTCGCCGGCGGCGCGTTCGGGGCGCGCGCCGAATGAGCGCCGAGCCGACATTCGAGGAACAGCAGGCCGAGCTCGAAGGGATCGTCGAGCGGCTCGAGCGCGGAGACGTCGGGCTCGACGAGCTGACGAAGCTCTGGGAGCGCGGCGAGGAGCTCTATCGCCGCTTGTCCGAGCAGCTCGCCGGAGCACAGGGCAAGATCGAGGAGCTTGCCCGACGTCTCGGCGACGAGGTGCCGGCTGATGGAGAATGAAGGCACGACGATGAGCGAACAGAGCGACATGACTGATGAAGCGGCCGAAGAGAGCGCCGAGGAAGTGGCGCCGCCGCCCGATCTGAGTGTCGTCTTCGGCGAGCTCGACAATGACCGTAAGGCGGCGATTCAGGAGCAGCTCGACGTCGCCGACAAGTGCCTCACCGACCTGGCTGCGACGCTCGGCGAGCGGTCAGGGCGAGTCTGGGAGACGACCGAGGTGCACATCGAGGTGTACGAGTCAGGTCAGGCCATGATCACCGGCGTCGTCGAGGATCCCGCCGAAGGAATCACGTTCAACGTCGAGCTGCGCCCGCGCAACTTCTTCGAGGACGAGCGCCCGTGGCGGCCGGGAGAGGCGCCGCGGTCGATGTCGACGGACGCCTGGGACGTCGAGGGCGAGGCGCTCGTGATGAAGGTGACCAAGGTCTCGGGCCGGAAGTACACGATTCAGGAGAGCGCGGCCGATCTCGAGGAGCAGCGCTACGACACGCCCGAGGCGGCGGCGGCAGCGTTCGTCTCGTACGCCGAGCAGCTCGCCGAGCTCGCGCTCTCGCGCGATCCGGTCGCCGTGTCCTGGCAATCGGACGTCGACGAGATCGGCACTCCGCCCGGCGGGGACGACGACGTGGACACCTACGAGCTAGGCGACGAGTAAGGATCGCGCGAGCTCTTCGCCGAGGGCGGAGAGGTCGTCGCGCGCGCGGCCCGGGTCGCCGCTGAGGGCGCGCGCGTCGAGGCCCGCTGTCGTGACGACGCGCCCCCCGAAGAGCACGCAGCGCACGCCGAGGTGCTGACAGCGCCTCAGCACGGCGCCGGGTGCCTTGCCTTCGAGGGTCGTCTCGTCGACCGTGCCCTCGCCGGTGACGGCGAAGGCCGCGCCCCGTGCGCGCTCGTCGAATCCGATCAGGTCGAGTACGAGCTCGGCGCCGTCCAGGAGCTCGCCTCCGAGTGCGGCGAGGGCGGCGCCGAGGCCGCCTCCGGCGCCCGCGCCCGGGAGCTCGCGGTAGGGGCCGAGCTCGTCCCGCGCGGCGAGGCGCCGCTCGAGCTCGGCGACCGCGTCCGGGCCTGCACCCTTCTGCGGCCCGAACGCGCGCGCGGCGCCGCGTGGTCCGAGCAGCGGGTTGCGCACGTCGCACGCGACGCGCAACGGGACGCCGCCCGGCCAGCGACCGAGCACCCGCCGTAGGCCGGCACCGCCGTCGACCGTCGCCGTTCCGCCAACCCCGACGAGCACGCCAGCAGGCTTGGCCGCGAGCACCGCGAGCAGGAGCTCGCCCAGGCCCGCGCTCGAGGCCCGCAGCGGATCCCGCTCCGTCGCAGCGAGCAGATCGAGACCGACAGCCTGGGCCGACTCGACGACCGCGCTCCCGTCCGGTAGGAGCAGCCAGCGCGCCGTCACCGGCCGGCCGAGCGGGTCCGAGGCCGCCGCCGTCCGCCACTCGCCGCCGAGTGAGCGGGCGAGCACCTCCGCGGTTCCCTCCCCGCCGTCTGCCACCGGCAGCTCGTCTGCCTCCCAGCCGGGAACGCGCCGCACGCCGGCGGCCACGGCGGCCGCCGCTTCGGCCGGCGAGAGGACGCCTTTGAGGCTAGCCGGGCAGGCGAGCGCGAGCAGGTTCTGCCTCCAGGGGCGGCTCGGCGTCACGTTCCTCGAGCGGCGTCGCCTCGCCGCTCGCATCGGGCATCCGCTTGAGCGACGCGTACGAGAGCCCCTCGCGAGCGAGGAAGATCAACCCGATCCCGACACCGACGGACGCCTCGATCGCCTGCAGGCCGATGCCGAACGCGAAGCCTCTCGCGTAGGGAACGCCGTACTGCACGAGCGGCAGCGCGACCGCGGCCTGGACGAGGCCGATGTTCCCGGGCCAGAGCGGGAAGATCGTCGCCACGTTCATCAGCACGAGCACGAGGCCGGCGGCCGCGAGCGGCAGGTCGATGTCGAAGGCGCGCATCGTCGCCCACACGGCCGCGAGCTGGAAGAGCCAGCCCAGGTACTGAAACATCGCGGCGGTCGCGGCGGGGATCGGCTTGCGCATCACGCTCAGCCCGACCCGCGCGCGCTCGAGCAACAGCCGCACCGTGCCCATCTCGTCCAGCGGGCTCTTGTTGTGCCGGCGCGCGCTCACCACGGCGAGCGTGAAGAGACCGAAGCCGATGCCGAGGCAGACGACGAGGCTCGTCACCGCCCAGTGCGGGAGCTTCGCCGCGAGCAGCACCCAGACGACAAGGGTGAACGCGGGGAAGAGATCGAACAGGCGGTGCGCGAAGACCGAACCGATCAGCGTCGCCCAGGTGCCCTCCCGCGGCGGCATCCGTCGTGCAAGGACGGCGACGCGCGCCAGTTCGCCCACGCGTCCGGGCAGGACCACGTTCGCGAACAGGCCGACGCAGAACGCCGAGAAGACGAGCCGGAACCGCGGCTGGGGCGGCGGCACGGCCTGCTTGATCACCGTGTGCCACGAGGCTGCGCGCACGAGGATCGAGAGCAGGTTCAGCGCGACGGCCGCGACCACCCACTTCCAGCTGACCGCGGTGAAGACGTCGCGCACGACGTTCCAGTCGGGCCCGCGCCACCAGATCAGCGAGAGCCCGATCGCGGTCAGCACCAGCGGCACGAGCACCTGCCAGCGCTGGCCGCGCATCATGCCCGCTCCGGCGCCGGCAAAGCCGGCACCTCTGTTCTCTGAGAGCCTCCGTCGAGCCTCCCGACTGATGCCCGCTCCGGCGCCGGCAAAGCCGGCACCTCCGCTCCTTGTGAGCCTCCGTCGAGCCTACGGACTGATGCCCGCTCCGGCGCCGGCAAAGCCGGCACCTCCGCTCTTTGTGAGCCTCCGTCGAGCCTACGGACTGATGCCCGCTCCGGCGCCGGCAAAGCCGGCACCTCCGCTCTTTGTGAGCCTCCGTCGAGCCTACGGCTCATGCCGCCGCCCGTTCGTAGAGCTTCTCGAGCCGCCGCGCGACGTCGCTCCATGCGTAGCGCTCCTCGGCGAGCGCCCGCGCGGCGAGTCCCATCGCGACCCGCCGCTCCTCGTTCGCGAGCAGTGCGGTGAGCGCATCAGCGAGTGCGGACTCGTCGCCCGGCGGGACGAGCACGGCGGCGTCGGCGGTCGAGACGTCGGCGAAGCCCGGGATGTCTGAGGCCACCACCGGCGTCGCGGTCGCGAACGCCTCGGCCAGCACGAGGCCGAAGCTCTCGCCGCCGAGCGCCGGGGAGACGAACGCCTTCGCGGCTGCGAGCTCTGCGCTTCGCACGTCGTTCGTGACGATGCCGAGCACGTCGATCCCGTCGTCGTCGAAGCCCATTCGTGCGTGCAGCAGGCGGAACTGGAGCGGATCGGTGCCGATCAGCCGTAGCCGCGCGCCCGTCCGTCGCCGGATCTCGGGCCAGGCGCGGAGCAGCACGGGCAGGCCCTTGCGCGCGTCGTGGCGGCCGATGAAGACGATCCGGTGCTCGCGCTCAGACGGGTCGGCGTGCTCCGGAACCACGACGCCGTTCGGGACGATCTCGAACGGCCCACCGAGCCAGCGCTCGGCCGACTCGGCGGCCATCCTCGAGACGGCGATCCGGCAGTCGATGCGTTCCATCAGGAAGCCCCATCCCGGCAGGCCGAGGCGCATCCAGCCGAGGTCGCCGGCCGCATGCCAGGTGGCGACGATCGGGCATTGCGCGATCGCAAGGGTGGCGACGCAGATCGCCGGCGTCATCGGCTCGTGCAGATGAACGAGGTCGAAGCGCTGTTCGCGCAGCACCTCGCGGACGCGGTTGATCGAGCGCGGCGAGAGGACGATGTTCGGCAGCGAGCCGTTTGCCGGCACGAGCACCGAGCGGCCGACGGGGATCACGTCGGGCGGCAGGTCGCCGTGGCGGCCGGTGCGTGGATGGAGCAGCCGCGTCAGGCGGCCAGGCGGGTCGTGCCCCATCACGAGCTTCACCTCGTGGCCGCGCGCCCGCAGCGCGTCTGCCTGGTTCTCGGCGTGCTCGACGACGCCGCCCCAGTACGACCAGGAGAACGGAACGATGATCCCTATCTTCATGCGTACGCCGCCGCGAGAGCGGGCGCGAGCCGGTCGATCCCGAGGTCGAGCACCTCGTCGGTGACGGCGAGCGAGAGCCGCGCCCAGCCCGCGCCGCTCGGGCCGAAGCCCTCGCCGGGTGCGACGGCGACCCGATGCTCGACGAGCAGCCGCTCCGGCGTCAGCCCGTCCGGGAGCCGCAACCAGACGTAGAAGCTGCCCTCGCAGAGCGGCGGCTCCGGGAGCGCGGCGAAAAGCCGGTCGCGCCGCCGTTCGTACGTCGCCCGCCGCTCCTCGACCGAGTCCTGCGGGCCGGTGAGCGCGGCGATCGCCGCCTCCTGGAGCGCCGCGAACATGCCGACCCGCGAGTGGTCGCCCAGCATGTTCACCCGCTCGACGATCTCGGCGTTGCCGACGACGAAGCCGATCCGCCAGCCCGCCATCCCGAACGTCTTCGACATCGTCCACATCTCCACGCCAACGTCCTTTGCCCCGGGCGTCGCCAGGAAGCTCTCCGGGACGCGACCGTCGTAGACGAGGTCGATGTACGCGGCGTCAGAGACGATCGCCGCGCCGGTGCGCTCTGCGTAGGTGACCGCCGCCTCGAAGGTGCCGGGCGGCGCGCACGCGGCGCACGGGTTCGACGGGTAGTTGAGGAACGCGGCGACCGCAGGCGGAGCGGCGTCGAAGTCGGGCGCCCAGCCGGCGGTAGGGTCGAGCGGCAGCAGCCCGAGGTCGGCCCCGGCGAGCGCGACGCCCGAGGGGTAGTCCGGGTAACCGGGATCGGGAACCAGGATCGTCTCGTTGCGCTGAGCGAGCGCCAGTCCGAGCTCGACCACGGCCGTCTTCGTGCCGGGCACGATCGCGACCTCGCGCTCCGGATCGATGTCCGCGCCGTAGAGGTCGCGGTAGCGAGCGGCAATCGCCTCGTTCAACCGCGGCAGTCCCCGGAAGGGCGCGTACCCGTGCACGTCCGACCTGGCCCCGGCGGCTCCGGAGCGCCTCGACCACGTGCGGTGGCGGCCCCACCTCGGGGTTGCCGCGTCCGAGGTCGATCACATGCGGGCCGCCGTCCGTTCGCGGCGTCGGCGACGCGCCGGAGCAGGGAGGCGAAGTACTGCTGCGGCAGCCGGTGGAGCCGGTCGGGACGAGAACGCGGACTCGGACTCACCGGGCGATCGTACGCGGCGCCGCGATCCCTAGACTCGGAAGGTGCCGCCCTCTCGCGCCGAGCATTGGGACGACGTCTACCGCCGCGACGATCTCTCGACCCTCAGCTGGCACCAGCGCGAGCCGGCCGTCTCGCTCGAACTGATCGACGCGCTCGGGGTCGACCCTCGCGAGGCGGTCGTCGACGTCGGCGGTGGAGCGTCGTCGCTCGCGGGACGACTGCTCGCTCGCAGCTTCACCGACGTGACCGTGCTCGACCTCGCGACTCCGGCTCTCGAGGCGGCGCGGAATCGGCTGGGTCCGAGTGCCGCGCAGGTCGTCTTCGTGGAGGAAGATGTCCGCCACTGGCGTCCGGACCGGCGCTTCAGCCTCTGGCACGACCGAGCGCTGTTCCACTTCTTCGTCGAGGCCGACGACCGCCGGCGTTACCTCCGCTCGCTGCAGCACGCGCTTGCACCCGGTGGAGCGGTCGTGCTTGCGACGTTCGCGTCCGACGGTCCGGGCACCTGCTCCGGGCTTCCCGTCGCACGCTACGACCCCGCCGCGCTCGCGTCCGTGTTCGGGCCGGTCTTCGAGCTGGTCGAGGAGCGGCGGGAGGAGCACGTCACGCCATCCGGCCGCGTCCAGCCGTTCACGTGGGTCGCGCTCCGCGCGACCGCTTGACGTTGGACAGGGCACGGCGATTTGCGGATCATCCCGTCGTGCTCGCCGGCCAGCACCTCACTCTCGACGAGCTCCTCGAGATCGCGCGAGGCAGGATCGAGCGCCTGAGCCCTGCCGATGCTTTCGCCGCGGTGCGCAATGGCGCGTTGATCGTCGACATCCGCTCCGACGCGGACCGCGAGTACTCGGGAGTCGTGCCCGGATCCGTGCACATCCCGCGCACGGTGCTCGAGTGGAGGCTCTCGCCGGAGAGCGCCTGGCGGAACACGCACGTGGGCGGTCTGGACCGACAGGTCATCATCCTCTGCGACCACGGCTGCTCGTCGAGCCTGGCCGCCGCGACCCTCGTCGATCTGGGTTTCGCCCGAGCTGGTGACGTCGTCGGGGGCTTCGAGGCCTGGAAGCAAACCGAGCTGCCGGTTGCACAGCCGGTCCGGCGCCGCGTCCCACCCGCGCTTGCCGGCATGGACCCTCCCGAGCCGCCGCTCCGATGAGTCTCGACGCGCTCTTCGCCGACGGCCTCGCCGAGCTGCACACCCACCTTGGCGGCTCGGTCGCCTCGGACATCATGTGGAGCCTCGCGCACGAGCAGGGGATCGCCCTCCCGACGCGCGACTTCTGGGAGTTCGACGCGATGGTGACGGTCTCCGACCCGCGCGGCGTGCCCGATCTCGACTCGCTCGACCGGATCTACCACTTGACCGAGCTGATCCAGTCCTCGCCGCTCGCCGTGGAGCGGTCGGTCCACGGCGCGATCGGGGGCGCCTACCGCTCGCAGCGGATCACGACGCTCGAGCTGCGCTTCAACCCGATGAAGCGAAACCGCGGCGGCGAGCAGGACCTCGACCACATCATCCTCGCCGCGATCCGCGGCCTCGACCGCGCCTCGCTCGAGTACCCGCAGGTGCGAGCCGGGCTGATCCTGATGATGGACCGGACGTTCAGCGCCCGGCAGAACATGGTCGTGGTCGAGAAGGCGATCCGCTACGCGCCGCGAGGCATCGTCGGCGTCGACATCGCCGGCCCACGGCCGGGCGGCGAGCGGTACGACTACACGGCGATCTGCGACCCCGTCGAGACGGCGCGCGCGGCCGGCCTCGGCGTCACGATCCACGTCGGCGAGGAGGGCGGCCGGTTCGGCGTCGAGGAGATCCGCGAGGTCGTGGACGTGCTCCGGCCGGACCGGATCGGCCACGGCATCCTCGCCGCGCAGGAGCCGGAGCTGATGGAGGCGCTGCGCGAGGCGGAGATCACGCTCGAGATCTGCCCGACCTCGAACCTGCTGACGAAGGCGCTGTCGGGCGAGGAGGAGGTGCGCGAGACGTTCCGGACGTTCGTCGAGCACGGCGTCCCGTTCACGATCGCCACCGACGGCCCGGAGATGATGCGGACGCACCTGCGGGACGAGTTCGAGCTGCTGCTGCGCGTGGGTGCGCTCGACGAGGACGAGGCGCGCGCCGCGAACGCGCGCGGGCATGCGGTCTCGTTCATCGGCCGTGATGAGGGCGGAGCCGCGGCGCGTTAGGGTTCGCGCGCGGCCTGCGCGATCCGGGCCCGCTCGTAGCTCAGGCGGAAGAGCTCGATCACCTCGTCCGCGTCCTCGTCGGTCTCGATCGGCTTCGAGACCCAGCCCGACTCCGGCAGGACGTGGTGCGGCTGAGCACGGCCGGTCTCGACGAGCATGTCGCGAATGGTGCGCTTGAACGGCAGGTCGGCGAGGCGGTCGCCGTGCAGGTGGCCGAGCTCGCGCTTGCCGAGACGGAACTCGACGCCGCCGAACCGGTGCGAGTGGACGGTCACGCCCTCCCAGCGCGCGACCTCGCGCTCGATCCGCTCGCCGGCCGACCTACGCGCACGTTCTACCAGCGTCCGTTCGGTGCACCACGGGTCGGCGCGGCTAGCCTCGCCGGTGCCGACGCGGCCCGTGAAGCTCGTGCTCGACTGGGACGGCACGGTCACCGTCCGCGACACGCAGTGGATGCTGCTCGAGCGGTTCGGCGACCAGCTCGACTTTCGACCGCACCGAGGACGGGCTCGGGACGACGCTGTCCTTTCGCGACGTGATGGAGATGCAGATCGCGACGATCACCGCGCCGCTCGACGAGGCGGTTGCGTTTCTCCTCGTCGAGGCCGAGGTGCGTGCCGGGTTTCGCGAGCTCGCCGCGCGGTTCGACCCGCTCGTGCTCTCGAGCGGCTTCCACGAGACGATCGCGCCGATCCTCGCTCGCGAGGGGGTCGCGGTCGACGTCCGCGCGAACCGGCTCGACCCGCGGCCCGACGGCTGGCGCATCCTCTGGGACGACGACACGCCGTGCCCGGTCTGCGGCGACCTCTGCAAGCGGCGCGCGCTGCCGGCCGAGCGGCCGCTCGTCTACGTCGGCGACGGCTACTCCGACCGCTGCGCCGCGCTCGCGGCCGACCGCGTCTTCGCGCGCCGCGAGCTCGCCGACTACCTCGACTCACGAGACGTGCCCTACGAGCCGTTCGAGACCTTCGACGACGTTGCTGCTGCGCTTACCTGAGCCGTACGACTTCGCGCTCTCGACCGAGCGCTTCCGCACGTTCGGCGTCGACCTCGCGAACCTCTGGCACGAGGGCGGCCTCTACCGCGTCGTCGACGGGCGAGACGTGCGGATCGAGGCTGCGCCCGGCGGCGTCGACGTCGAGCCGCTCGACGACGAGACCGGGCCGGTGGTCGCGAAGCTGCTCGGGCTCGAGTTCGACCTCGACGCGTTCGCGGCCTGGGCGGCCGTGCAGCCCGTGCTCGGCGAGCTCGTGCCGAAGCTCGCGGGCTTCCGCCCGCCGCTCGCGCCCGATCCCTTCGAGAGCCTCGTCACCTCGATCACCGCGCAGCAGGTCTCGCTCTTCGCGGCGTTCGCGATCCGCACGCGGCTGATCGAGCGCTTCGGCGCGCCGCGGGCGGATCGCGTTCGGCTTCCCGACGCGCGAGAGCCTCGCCGCGCGAGCGAGGACGAGCTCGTCGCGCTCGGCTTCTCGCGCCGCAAGGCCGAGTACGTCGTCGGCCTCGCGCGCGCCGACCTCGACCTCGACGAGCTCGCCGACCTCCCCGACGACGAGATCCGCGCGCGACTGACGGCGATCCGCGGCCTCGGCCCGTGGACGGCCGAATGGTTCCTCGCGCGCCACCTCGCGCGCCCGCGCGCGTGGCCGGCCGGCGACCTCGGTCTGCGCAAGGCGGCCGAAACCTTCTACGGTCTCGACGTGCACGAGCTCGGTCCCCGCCTCGATCCGTTCCAGAACCTCTCCGCCCACTACCTGCTGACGGGCCTGCGCGTCGCGCCGCCGGCATGAACATCCGCCGCGCCACGACCGCCGACGAGGCCGCGCTGCGCGAGCTCTGGGAGGAGTTCGAGCGCGAGGTTCCCGAGCCGCCGGGCACGGCGCCCGAGACCTGGGAGGAGGAGTGGGCGGACGTGCGCCGCGACATCGACGGCGGCGCCGTCTATCTCGCCGAGGACGACGAGGGCGCGGCCGGCATGGCCCGCGCCTCGGCGCCCGACCGCGGCCGCTCGCACCTCGTGGCTCGTCTACGTCCGGCCGCGCGCGCGCCGCCAGGGCGTCGCGAAGGCGCTCGTCCGTGCGTGCGTGGCCGAGGTGAAGGAGAAGGGCGCGGACGCGCGTCAGCCTCGACGTGCTCACGACGAACACGGTCGCGCGCGCGGTGTGGGCGCAGCTCGGCTTCGAGGAGGTCGCGCTCGTCATGGCGACGCCGCTCGACGAGCTCGAGCGGCGGCTCGACGACACTCGGGTCGGCCGACTCGCGCGGCGTCGTGCACGTCCAGAGCGACGACGACCCGTCCGTCGAGCGCGCGATCGCGCAGTTCGTGCCGCGGCTCGAGGCGCCCGAGGTTCGCGCCGCCGCGAACGGCTGGATCCGGATCGGCGACCCGCTGATCGACACCGACCGCGAGGCGCAGTGGCGCTTCGCGCGCGAGCTCTCGCACCGGCTCGGCGCCGTCGTCGTCGCGCTCGCGCTCGAGCAGGGAGCGGTCGTGCGCTTCCGGCTCTACGAGCGCGGGCGGATGGTCGACGAGTACCTCTCGGTGCCGACGTTCTACGGCGAGCTGCCGAAGGGCGACGAGCTTGCGCTGGAGGCGAACCCGACGCTCGTCGCGCGCCTCACCGGCGCCGACCGCGACGAGGTGCGGCGCGTGATGCGAACGGCGATCTCGCCTGCCGACCTGCCGCCGGCGGACGAGCTGTACGAGACGATCGCGCGGATGATGGGGCTCGAGCCGTGAAGCTCTACGACGCGGCCGCGTGCCCGTACTGCGCCCGCGTCCGGATCGTGCTCGCCGAGAAGGCGCTCGACTACGAGACGGTCGAGATCGACCTTCGCGACCGCCCGGCGTGGATCTACGACCTGAACCCGATCGGCCGCGTGCCGATTCTCGACGACGGCTTCGTCCTGCCCGAGTCGGCCGTGATCATGGAGTACCTCGAGGAGCGGTACCCGGAGCCGGCGCTGCTCCCGGCCGACCTCGGCGCCCGGGCGCGGGCGCGGCTCGCGGTGTTCCGCTTCGACGAGCTGCTCGGCGACGACTACTACGCCTTCCGCCGCGGCGAGCCGAACGCGCTCGAGCGAGCGGCTCGCCGCGCTGCCGGTCGGGCTCAGCCTCTTCTCCGACGTCGCGTACGTTCCGTGGGTGCTGCGGGCGCGGGACCGGTTCGGCTTCGAGCTGCCTTCCGCGGTCGACGAGTGGGTCGACGAGCTGTCCGCGCGGCCGTCGATCGCGCGCGAGCTCGAGGTGGTGGGGGCGCTGTGAGCGAGATCGAGCTCGAGGAGCTGTCGAGGCGTCTCGGCGAGGTGACGGTCGTCGACGTGCGCCACGACCACGAGTACGACGGCACCCTCGGCGCGCCGTGCGACCCGCGCCAGGGTCACATCCCGGGCGCGCGTCCAACCTCAGCGTCGACGACCTGCTCCTGATGACCACGGACGAGGTCGGCGAGCGGCTCGGCCTGGCGGCCGGGCGACGAGGTCGTCGTCTACTGCCACAGCGGCTCGCGCTCGGCGTTCGCCGCGCAGATGCTGCGGCAGCTCGGCTACGACGCGCGGAACTACGCCGGCTCGTGGCACGAGTGGTCGCGCACCGAGTTGCCGATCGAGACATAGCTGATGGAGCGCTCGACGGCCTGGCAACGGAGCGCGCGAGGCGGCCGCGGCTGTGGACGAATCGTTGCTCAATTGTCACAAGTCGGAGACCCCGACGACGGGTAGTGTCGGCCGCGAGGGCGGCGGGGTTCGGCCCCCACCCAGGGTGGGGGCGTTCTCGAACGGCCGGCTAGGCCACAGGCACCTGCTCCTCTTCCAGCAAGCTCCGCAGCAGCTGCGCGCCCGCCGGGGCCTGGGCGACGCCGTTCGTCTGGTTGTTGTTGTTGAAGAACGCGTACGCCTCTTCGACTCTGCGCCGCGAGCTCGCGCAGCGGCTCGACCCACTCGCGCAGCTCGTCCTCGCCGTAGAGGTAGTCGAAGCGCTGCGCCGCGCCGCCGCCGCGCGCGTTCCACGTCGCCGCGTTGCGGCCGTGGAAGCGGACGTAGGCGAGCGGCGTCGTGGCCGCGACGACGGTGCGCGGGACGTTGCGCGCGTCGAGCCTCGGCGCGTCGACCGTGACGTACGACATCGCCCGCTCCTCGAGCCAGCGCAGGAGCTCCTCGCGGATCCCCTCCTCGAACCAGGAGCGGTGCCGGAACTCGACCAGCATCCGGTCGGCTCCGAGCTGCTCGCGGGCCCACTCGAGGTAGTCGAGCGACGCCGGCTTCCAGACGACGTACGGCGGCAGCTGGAAGAGGATCCCGCCGAGCTTGCCCGCCGCCCGCAGCGGCTCGAGCGCGTCGAGGAACGCGCGGAAGACGACGGCGCGCTGCTCGCGCGGCGGGCGGTCGACGCGGCCGCGGTCGTCGAGCGGCATGCCCTCGCGCAGGTCGGGCGGGAGCTGCTCGAGGCGCACCGGGTGGCGCGTCATCAGGCCGAACGCCTTCACGTGCATCACGAAGCCGGGCGGCGTGCGGTCGGCCCAGCCCTGCACCATCTTCTCGTCCGGCACGCGGTAGTAGGTCGAGTCGACCTCGACCGTCGAGAACCGCTCCGCGTACCAGGCGAGCCGCTCTCTGGGCGGCACCCCTTTCGGGTACCAGTGCTTGATGAGCGCGTCGTCGGCCCACGAGCAGGTGCCGATGCGGATGGGCGTCGTCACGGGTTGATCCTAGAATCGCCCGATGGATCCACGACCGATCGGCGTGTTCGACTCCGGCGTGGGCGGCCTGACCGTGCTCCACGAGTGCCTGGTGACGATGCCGAACGAGGACTTCGTCTACCTCGGCGACCACGCGCGGCTGCCGTACGGGCCGCGCCCGCTGGCCGAGATCCGCCGCTTCGCGTTCGAGATCGCCGGCTACCTCGAGACGCAGGGCGTGAAGCTGATCGTGGTCGCGTGCAACGCCGCCACCTCGGCGGCGCTGCCGGCGCTGCAGGAGTCGCTCGCCGTGCCGGTCGTCGGCGTGATCACGCCCGAGGCCTACGCCGCCGTCCGCGTCACGCGCAACCGGCGCATCGGCCTGCTCGCGACGCAGGCGACGGTCACGGCCGCGCGCTACGAGGCGCTCGTGCGGACGCTCGACGCCGGTGTGCGCTTCACCGCGGTCGCCTGCCCGAAGCTCGTGCCGCTGATCGAGGCCGGCGAGCAGACCGTCGACGCGGTGGGCGAGTACGCCGGGCCGCTCAAGGCGGCCGGCTGCGACACGGTCATTCTCGGCTGCACGCACTACCCGCTGATCCGGCCGGTCTTCCAGCGGGTCTTCGGGCGCGACGTGACGCTCGTCTTCTCCGCCGAGGAGACCGCGCGCGAGGTCGCGGCCACGCTCGCGGGCAAGGGCTGGGAGAACGACCGCGGCCGCGACGGTGCCTACCGGTTCCTCACAACCGGCGATCCGCAGCTCTTCCGCGAGCTCGGCGAGCGCTTCCTCCAGCTTCCGCTCGAGCACGTCCGCCGGGTCACCGTCGCCGAGCTCGAGCGGGCCGCCGCGTGACGCGGGCGGACGGGCGCCGGCCCGACGAGCTGCGCCCGATCGTCGCCGACCCTGCGTTCCTGGAGCAGCCGCACGGCGTCGTGCTCTGGTCGCAGGGCTCGACGCGCGTGCTCTGCACGGCGTCGGTCGAGGAGCGCGTGCCGCGCTGGCTCCACCGCACCGGCCGCGGCTGGGTCACGGCCGAGTACTCGCTCCTGCCCGCCTCGACGGGCGAGCGCACCGAGCGCGAGGCCGCGCGCGGAAAGCAGGGCGGGCGTACGGTCGAGATCCAGCGGCTGATCGGGCGCTCGGTGCGGTCGGTCGTCGACTTCGAGGCGCTCGGCGAGCGGACGGTGTGGCTCGACTGCGACGTGCTCCAGGCCGACGGCGGCACGCGTTGCGCGGCGATCTGCGGCGCCTACGTCGCGGCCTGGCGGGCGCTCGACCTCTTCGGGCTCTCGAAGGCGCTCACCGGCTCGGTCGGCGCGGTCTCGGTCGGCGTCGTCGAGGGCGAGACGCTGCTCGACCTGAACTACGCCGAGGACTCGACCGCCGACGTCGACGTCAACGTCGTGATGACCGCCGACGGGCGACTCGTCGAGGTGCAGGCGACCGCCGAGAAGGTGCCGTTCGACCGGGCGCGGCTCGACGCGATGCTCGATCTCGCCGGCGCCGGGATCGAGGAGCTCGCCTCACGCCAGCAGGAGGCGATCGATGCTCCTCGCGCTTAGCGTTGTCACGCTCTCCAATGTCGGGGACGTCGTGAGGGTAGGGCGGCGGAGCTGACGCCGAGGGCGAGACTCGCCTCGCAGAACGCGAACAAGCTCGCCGAGCTGCGCGAGGCGCTTCCCGGCTGGGAGATCGAGCCCCTGCGCGCCGACGAATGGCCGGAGGAGACAGGGGTGACCTACGAGGAGAACGCGCGGCTCAAGGCGCACTTCGGCCGCGCGCTTGCAGAGCCCGGCGTCTGGGTGCTCGGCGAGGACTCCGGCATCGAGTGCGATGCGCTCGGCGGCGCGCCTGGGCTGCGCTCGGCACGTTGGGCGTCCGGCGACCCGGCCGACGCGCTGCTCGAGCGGCTCGGCGGCGAGCCGAACCGCAGCGCACGGATGGTCGCCGAGCTCGTCGCAGTGTCTCCGGACGGCGGGGAGTTTCGTGGCGGCGGCGTCCTCGAAGGCGCGATCGCGACCGAGCGCCGCGGCGACGGCGGCTTCGGCTACGACCCGATCTTCGTCCCGGACGGACACGACCGGACGGTCGCCGAGCTCGGCGACGAGTGGAAGCGTGAGAACTCGCATCGAGGCAAGGCCGCGAAGGCGCTTGTGGCCGAGGTGCGGTGGCGCGAGCGCCTGTAGCCGAGGGCGTCCTTTTCGGGTGTAGTTCCAGGGCGGAGATGCCGGCTTCGCCGGGGTCTGCGCCGGAGCGAACCGCGCACCATCCCGACAAGAAGACATCACCTGCGGATCGCAACTGCGTGTGCAGTCGCCATCCGATACGAGCTGTCACGTGTCGGATGGGGGCCTGCGAGGGGAAACCGGAGGTTTCCCCCCGCGTTCCGAAGGTGCCAGTTGACCTCCGCCCCGAGCACGGTCACGTTCGCCATCACGTAGAGCCAGACGAGAAGGAGCGCCTGCCACGAGAGCGCTCTCAGCACCGGGTTGTGGCCCGACACGAGCACGAACTCCGGTAGGAGCTGGAACGTTCCCTCGAGGATCACCGCCGCTGCGACCGCGCCAGGGAGCACCTCGCGCCAGCTCAGGTCTGCGTTCGTGAGCACGAAGTAGGCGGAGGCGAGGAAGACGAAGATGCCGGCGAGCGAGACGGCGACCGAGACGAGGGTCGCGAACGTCGTGTTGTCAACGAGGTTCGCGTGCCGCCGGAGGAGCTCGGAGCCGACCGAGCCCACCACGAGCGCGGCGAAGAGGACGACGAGCGAGCCGACCATCATCATCGACGCCAGCGCCTTCCCCCGCAGGAAGCCGCGGTTGGGGCGGTCGTAGACGATGTTGAACGCGCTCTCGAGCACGCTGAAGAGCGAGAGGGACGACCAGAGCAGGAACGCGCCGCCGACGAGGCCGAGCGCGGTGGCGTTCTGCTGGATCGCCCGCACCGCGTGCAGGATCGAGTCCACCGACGTGCTCGGGAACGTTCGCTGCAGCTCGCGCACGAAGAACGAATTCGCGTCTGCCTGGTGGGCGGCGCCGAGCACCGAGAGAGAGAGGAAGAGGAGCGGGACGAACGAGAGCAGCGCGAAGTAGGCGATCATCGCGGCCAGGTGCGTCCCGCGGTCGGCGAAGAACTTCGCGAGCACCGCTCGTAGGTGCCGGCCCGGGTCGAGGCGCATGTCGCCTGAAGGGGGCACGACACCGCAGTATGCTCCGGGCCATGGACGCTCCCCAGGCACTTGCCGACCTGACCGAGATTTCGTCACAGGTGGTGGACGTCGTCATCGTCGACGAGAACGGGACGATCATGGCCTCGACGGCCGACGACGTCGGCCGGGCCGAGCGCTTCGCTGCCGGCATCGCCAAGCTGCTCGAGCAGGCCGAAGCATTGCGCGAGTCGCGCGGCCTGCCCGATCTCGCACAGCTCGAGGCAGCGACACTCGACGGCAGCGTCTTCGTCGTCCGCCGCAGCGGCCGCGTGATCGCCGCGACGACCCGACCCGACCCGACCGTCGGACTCGTCTTCTACGACCTCAAGCACTGCCTGCGGAGCATCGAGGACGGGGCCCCGCCCGTCCAGAAGCCCGCGCGGCCGAAGTCACGGAGGAAGTCCGATGCCCCCGCGTAGGCTCGCTCACCGGGATGGTGCTCGCGGCCGGCTCGCTCGCCGGCTCCGTGCTCTACCGCCGCCGCGCAGCGCGCCGCCGGGAGCGGGTCGACGTCTACGCCGAGGACGGATCGATGGCTTCGATCGCGGACGGCTCACCCGAGGCGGAGCGGCTGCTGGCGCTGGCGCGCGAGTTGATGGCCGTCGCGCGGCACTGACCATGGACGACGGGCTCGCCGGCGCTCTCACCGACGCCGCGCTCCTCGAGGGCGACTTCGTCCTCCGGTCGGGAAGGCGCAGCTCGTACTACCTCGACAAGTACCGCTTCAGCACCCGCCCCGACCTCCTGCGTCCGCTCGGCGAGGCGATCGCCGCGGTCGTCTCCGAGCACGAGCCCGACGCCGTACGGCTGGCGGCGCCCGAGCTCGGGGCTGTGCCGCTCGCAGCCGCGGCCTCGCTCGAGTCGGGCCTGCCGTTCGTGATCGTGCGCGGCGAGGCGAAGGGCTACGGCACCGGAAACCGGATCGAAGGCGCCTTCGAGCCCGGCGAGTGTGTCTGCCTGGTCGAGGACGTCGTCACCTCGGGCGGAGCGGCCCTCGAGGCCGTCGCTGCGCTCCGCGAGGCGGGTCTGCGCGTGTCCACTGCGGTCTGCGTCGTCGACCGCGAGGAGGGCGGAGTCGACGGGCTCGCGCGGGCCGCCGTGCGCCTCCGAGCGCTCTTTCGGGCCTCCGAGCTGCGGAAAAGTGCCGCAAAAGCGCATGGTTGAGCGGTATCCGACCGCATTGTTAGGGTTTCCCGCCAAGATCTGACTATCGCCACCCCAACTCAGGAGGAAGGCTTTGACGAAGCAGGAGTTCATTCAGAAGGTCGCCCAGAAGAGCGGTCTCACGACCCGCGATGCGGGCAAGGCCGTCGACGCCTTCATGGAGGCAGTGACCGAGACGTTGAGGTCCCGCGACTCGATCAACTTCACGGGGTTCGGAAAGTTCTCGGCGGCCGACCGTGCCGCCCGTCAGGGCGTCAACCCCCGGACCGGCGAGCGCGTACAGATCGCCGCGACGACCGTGCCCAAGTTCAGCGCCGGCAGCCAGTTGAAGGCGGCGGTGAAGGGCGGCTGACCGACGCTCGAAGTTGGTTTTTCGATCGAGGGCCGCATGAGCGGCCCTCCGTCGTGATACGCCTCTAAGCTGACGACGCATGTCTGTTGCGACGCTAACGTTCGCCGACCGACTCGCGAGCGAGGTCGAGCGCAAGCGCAGCCAGCTCGTCGTAGGGCTCGATCCGCGCCCCGACCTGCTCCCGGTCGAGCTTCGCGGCGACGTCGCGCGTTTCTGCTGCGGCATCGTCGACGCGGTGGCTCCTCACGCGGTCGCGGTCAAGCCACAGCTTGCATTCTTCGAGGCGCTCGGCGTCGACGGGATAGCGGCGTTCGTGGAGGTCTGTGGCTACGCCCGTCGCGCAGGCCTGCTCGTGATCGCCGATGGCAAGCGGGGCGACGTCGGCTCGACGGCCCGCGCGTACGCCGCCGCGTACCTCGAGGGCGACGAACCCCTGGCGGATGCCCTCACGGTCAATCCGTGGCTGGGGCGCGAGTCGGTCGAGCCCTACCTCGCCGCGGCCCGCCGCTACGGCACCGGCTTCTTCTGCGTGGTCAAGACCTCGAACGCCGGCGGCGACGTGCAGGACGTCACGCTCTCGGACGGGCGGCCGATGTGGCACCACGTGGCCGGGCTCGTCGCCGAGTGGGGCGCGGAGGTCGTCGGCGAGAACGGCCTCTCCGCGGTCGGCGCGGTCGTCGGCGCGACGCACCCGCGCGCCGTCGGCGAGGCACGGAAGCTGATGCCGCAAGCCGTGCTGCTGCTGCCCGGGATCGGCGCGCAGGGCGCCTCGCCGTCCGACCTCGCACGAGCCTTCACCAGCGGCCCTGCGAGCGCCCTTGTGAACGCTGCGCGTTCGGTCATCTACGCATCGCGCGAGACGGGCGAGGACTACCGCACAGCGGCCGGCGCCGAGGCCGCGCGGCTGCGGCAGGAGATCTGGGCGGTGTCCGGTTGGTAGCCGTGACCGGACGTCCGTGGCGGTCGTTCGTCGCCCCTGCAGCGGCACTTCTGGCGGCGACGCTCGTCGTGGCGCTCGTGCGCACCGGGATGAACGACCGGTCGGGTGCGACGAAGACGCCAAGGAAGACCCCGGCCGCGCACGTCAAGCCGACCGTGAGGGTCGCGGCGAAGCGCGTCTACGTCGTGCGCGCCGGGGACACGCTCACGACGATCGCGGCCTCAACGGGCGTTTCGGTCGCGCAGCTGCAGCGCCTGAACCCGCAGGTCGAGCCGACGTCGCTCTTCATCGGCGACAAGATTCGCCTGCGTTGAGGCGCGTCCTCGCCGTCGTCTGCCTGGCAGCGGCATTCCCGACGGCTCAGGCGGTGGCCGCGCCACCGCAGCCGCAGGCGCGCGCCTGGCTGGTCGCGAACGCCGGCACCGGTGAGGTGCTCGCATCGTCCGGCGCACACACACGCCTCGCGATCGCGTCGATCACGAAGCTGATGACGGTGCTCGTCGCGCTCGACCACCTGGGGCTCTCGGACGTCGTCGACGTCGATCCGCGCGCGGCTGCGGTCGGGCAGGAGAGCATCTACCTGCGCGACGGCGAGAAGCTCACCGTGCGCGAACTGGCGGAGGCGGCGCTGATCCAGTCGGCGAACAACGCGGCCGACGCGCTCGCGCTCGCCGTCTCGCCCGACTTCGCGTCGTTCGCGGAGCTCATGAACGCGAAGGCCGCTGCGCTCGGGCTCGACGACTCGCACTTCGTGCGCCCCGATGGGCTCGACGCCCCTGGCGCGTACTCGAGTGCCCACGACGTGACGGCGCTCGCACAGGACGCGATGCGTCTCCCGTTCATCTCGAGGACGGTGAAGCAGGTGACCGCCGTGATCAGCGGCGGGCGGGAACTGCACACCTGGAACGACTTGCTGGGGGTCCTCCCCGGCGTGATCGGCGTGAAGACCGGCCACACCGACGACGCCGGCTGGTCGCAGGTCGCGGCCGTGCGTGGGGACACCGGGACGATCTACGCGACCATTCTCGGCAGCCCGTCGCGCACGCAGCGAAACTCTGATCTTCAGACCCTGCTTGCCTGGGGGCTCTCGCGCTACCGGGTGGTCGAGGCGGTCAGTCTCGATCGCACCTACGGCGAGGCGCGCTTGCCGTATGGGCGCGGCACGATGGCGCTCATCGCTTCGCGTCCGCTGCGGTTGGTCGTGCGTCCGGGCCGGCCGCTCGTCGAGAAGGTCGTCGTCCCGGTGACGCTGTCGCTTCCGGTTCGGCGCGGGCAGGTCGTAGGACGGGTCGAGATCCGCTCCGGTGGCCGCCTGCTCGGGCGCCGCCCGCTCGTCGCCTCGCGGGCGGTCGCTCGTCCAGGTATGTCCGGGCGGTTAGGGTGGTACACGAAGCGCACCGTGCACAACGTGCTGGGGCTCGTCACCTGATCGTCATCACATGATCGTCACCGTCACGCTCAATGCGGCGATCGACCGCACACTGACCGTCCCGAACTTCCAGCGGGGCCAGCGTCATCGGGCAAGCTCCGGGCTCGCGCTCGCCGGCGGCAAGGGGATCAACGTCGCGCGCACGCTGAAGGCGCTGCGTGTCCCGGTCGTCGCCACGGGCCTCGCCGGCGGCCAGACCGGAACGCGGATCCTCGAGGAGTTGACCGCGGAGGCGATCCTCAACGACTTCGTGCGCATCGAGGGCGAGTCGCGCACCTCGACGGCAGTCGTCGACCCGGCAGACGGCACCTTCACCGAGATCAACGAGTGGGGGCCTGCGGTCCGCCAGGAGGAGCTCGAGCTGCTGCTAGAGAAGCTCGACTACCTGACCCAGGGCGCCGAGCTCGTCGTCTTCGCAGGTTCGCTGCCGCGCGATGTCGACGATGACTTCTACGGTGAGGCGATCAACGCGCTTGGCCGCAAGGGCATCGCGGCCGCGCTCGACTGCGACGGCGAGCCGCTGCGCCTCGGACTCGAAGCGGAGCCGCTCCTCGTCTCGCCGAACCAGCGCGAGGCCGAGGCCGTGGTCGGCCACGAGTTCCACGACGACGAGGACTTCGCTCTCGCGCTCGACCAGATTGCCGACGCAGGAGCCCGCAACGTGATCATCACGACCGAGTCGGGCTGCTTCGCCCTTCTCCGCGAGGACCGCGTGGCACGGCGTTACCGGGTCGTCGCACCGCGCGTCGAGCCCATGTCGAAGGTTGGCGCCGGCGACACGCTGCTCGGTGCGTTCATCGCCGCGCGCAGCGCCGGGCGTCCGGCAGAGGATCAGCTGCGAGCCGCGGTGGCCGCCGGCGCGGCGTCGACGTTCGAGCTCGGGGCGGGCCGCTTCGACCCGCGTCACGCGGGCCGTCTCCAGCCGGCTGTCGAGGTGTCCGAGCTGAGCCCGGTCGCCGAGTCGCCGGTCTAGGCTGGAATCAACCGTCCAGCGCCCGACGTCGCGGGTATCGTTGCCCGATGGACGTCGAGAGATTCGCGGTCGAATCCGAGCTCTCGCGCACCGACCTCTCTCGCTCGGAGAAGTTCGGCCGGGAAGGCCTCACCTTCGACGACGTTCTGCTCGTCCCGGCCGAGTCGGCTGTTCTTCCGAACGACGTCTCGACGGCAACGCGGCTGACGCGCACGATCGCGCTCAACGTCCCGATCGTCTCGGCGGCGATGGACACGGTCACGGAGGCGCGGATGGCGATCGCGCTCGCCCGCGAGGGCGGGATCGGGATCGTCCACCGAAACCTCTCGATCTCCGAGCAGGTCGGCGAGATCGACAAGGTCAAGCGCTCGGAGGCAGGGATGATCGTCGAGCCGCTGACGCTGCCGCCACACGCGAAGGTCGCCGACGCGCTGGCGCTGATGGAGCACTACCACGTCTCGGGTGTGCCGATCACCGACGACGAGGGCCGCCTCGTCGGCATCCTCACGAACCGCGACCTTCGCTTCGAGAAGGACGTCTTCCAGGCGGTGTCGGCGGTGATGACGAGCGAGGGGCTCGTCACGGCGTCGGTCGGGACGACCCTCGAGGAAGCCGAGCGGCTGCTGCATCAGCACCGGATCGAGAAGTTGCCCGTCGTCGACACGGACGGCGTGCTCAAGGGCCTGATCACGGTCAAGGACATCCAGAAGCGGATCGAGTTCCCGCGCGCGACGAAGGACCCGCGCGGGCGCCTGCGCGTCGGCGCTGCGGTCGGCGTCGGCCCGGACGCCCACGAACGCGCGGAGGCGCTGATCGCAGCCGGCGCCGACGTGCTCGTCGTCGACACCGCTCACGGCCACTCCCGCGGCGTGATCGAGATGGTGGCCAGGATCCGAGGCCTCTCCGGCGAGTTCGAGGTGGTGGCCGGCAACATCGCGACCGGCGAGGCGGCCGAGGCGCTGCTCGACGCGGGTGCGGATGCGCTCAAGGTCGGCATCGGGCCGGGTTCGATCTGTACGACTCGCGTCGTCGCGGGCGTGGGCGTGCCGCAGGTGACGGCGATCCACGACGTAGCCGAGGTGGCGTCGCGCTACGGCGTGCCCGTGATCGGCGACGGCGGCATCACATCTTCGGGCGACGTGGCGAAGGCAGTCGCGGCCGGTGCGGACACGGTCATGCTCGGCTCGATGCTCGCCGGCACCGACGAGTCGCCCGGCGACGTCGTCTTCCAGCAAGGCGAGCGCTACAAGGAGTTCCGCGGCATGGGCTCGCTCGGCGCGATGAAGGCGCGCGGCTTCTCGAAGGACCGCTACTTCCAGGGCGACGTCGAGGACGTCGAGAAGCTCGTGCCCGAAGGGATCGAGGGCCGGGTCACCTACAAGGGCCCACTCGCGGGCGTCCTGCACCAGATCGTCGGCGGCCTCCGCCAGGCGATGGGCTACTGCGGCGCGCCGACGATCGACGCGATGAAGACCGCTCGCTTCGTCCGCATCACGGGCGCCGGGCTGCGCGAGTCGCATCCGCACGACATCACGATCATGAAAGACGCGCCCAATTACAGACGTAGCTGAGGTCATTTCACTCAGGCACGAGGTGCTCCCCGAGGAGCGTCCAGTCCTGGTGGTCGACCTGGGTGGCCAGTACTCGCAGCTGATCGCGCGCCGTGTGCGGGAGGCGCGCGTCTACTCGGAGCTCGTCTCGTACCGGGCTTCCGCGGACGAGATCCGGCGGCGCAACCCGGCCGCGTTGATTCTCTCGGGCGGCCCGGCGTCGGTCTACGCCGAGGGTGCCCCGCACGTCGACCCGGGCATCTATGAGCTCGGCGTGCCGACGCTCGGCATCTGCTACGGCATGCAGCTGATGGCGCTCGAGCTCGGCGGCCGCGTCGACCGCACGGGCGTCGCCGAGTTCGGCAAGGCCGAGCTGAGGGCGAGCGAGAGCGAGCTCTTCCGCGACCTTCCGTCCGAGCAGCAGGTGTGGATGTCGCACCGCGACTCGGTCGTTGCGCCCCCCGCCGGTGCGCGTGTCGTCGCCGGGTCGGCCGCCACGCCGATCGCTGCCTTCGAGGACGACCGCCGTCGGCTCTACGGCGTGCAGTTCCACCCCGAGGTCGTGCACTCACCTCACGGTCAGCAGGTGCTGAAGAACTTCCTCTACGGGATCGCCGGTGCATCGCCCTCGTGGACGCCCGCGGCCGTGATCGAGGAGCAGGTCGAGCGGATCCGCGCGCAGGTCGGCAGCGACACCGTCCTCTGCGGCCTCTCGGGCGGCGTCGACAGCGCGGTCGCGGCGCTGCTCGTGCACAAGGCCGTCGGTGAACAGCTGACGTGCGTGTTCGTCGACCACGGTCTCTTGCGCCAGGACGAGGCGGCGCAAGTGGTGGAAACCTTCGGCGGCCACTTCGGGGTGCCGCTCGTCCACGTGCAGGCACAAGACCGGTTCCTCGCGCGTCTCGCGGGCGTGACCGACCCGGAAGAGAAGCGAATGCGGATCGGCGAGGAGTTCATCCGAGTCTTCGAGGACGAAGCTCGCAAGCTCGGTGACGTACGTTGGCTCGTTCAAGGCACCCTCTACTCCGATGTGATCGAGTCCGGCGGCACCGACGGGGTCGCCGAGACGATCAAGAGCCACCACAACGTGGGCGGCCTTCCGGCCGACATGAGAATGGAGCTCGTCGAGCCGCTGCGCATGCTCTTCAAGGACGAGGTACGGCGCGTGGGGGGAGAGCTCGGGATGCCCGAGCGGATGGTGTGGCGCCAGCCGTTCCCGGGCCCGGGCCTCGCGATCAGGATCATCGGCGAGGTCACCTTCGAGCGGCTCGAGATCCTGCGCGAGGCGGATGCGATTCTGCAGGAGGAGATCCGCCGCGCAGGTCTCTACCGCGATCTCTGGCAGTCGTTCGCTGTACTGCCGGCGATCCGCTCGGTCGGCGTCCAGGGCGACGGGCGCACGTATGGCTACCCGATCGCGATCCGTGCCGTCACCTCCGACGACGCGATGACGGCCGACTGGGCACGCCTGCCTTACGACCTCGTCGAGCTCGTCGCGTCGAGGCTCGTGAACGAGATCCCGGCCGTGAACCGGGTCGTGCTGGACGTCACGTCGAAGCCCCCGGCAACGATCGAGTGGGAGTAACCTCGGTGACATGGTTCGGCGGAAAGTGGGCACGGTTCGGCGGGCAGCTCTCCTGATCGCCATCGCAGCGCTCGCCGCTCCGGGTGTGGCGCAGGCCGAGACGCTGACGATCCAGGTCACGTCAGTCGTGATCACGATCAAGCCGATCGACAAGAAGCCGAAGGGAAGCAGCACAGGCGACAGGATCATCTACCGGGACAGGCTCGTGAACGCGGTCCGCCAGTTCGGCAAGTCGAAGGGCGCGATCGTCGGCAGCGACCGCGGCACGATGACGTTCACGAGTCCGCACACCGCGCGCTTCGACGGCACGGCAAGGCTCCCGGGCGGTTCGATCAAGATCAAGGGCGCCGTCAAGCCCATCGCCGGCGGGTTCCAGATCCCGGTTGCGGGCGGGACGGGTCGCTATGCCGCGGCGACCGGCACGCTCACGGTCGGGCCCGGCGACAAGCGCGCGCCGAACGTCTACAAGCTCACGCTGCCGGGCACGATCGCCTAGCGGTGTAACGGGGCAACGTTGCCGGTCACATCACGAGCGTCGGTTCGACGACCCCTTGCATCGTCGGGCACAATGGGCGAGTGGTTCGGCGGCTGTCTCTGCTCCTGGTAGTTCTCTTGGCGACGGCATACGTTCCCGCTGCGCAGGCGAAGAAGATGACGATCACGATCCTCTCGGTGACGCGGGTGACGGTTCCGCACGACTCGTCGCCGAAGGGTCGGGAGAACAAGGGCGACTACATCGAGTACAAGGCGTTGCTGCTGACGATCGGCCCGATCTTCGGCAAGCAGAAGAAGAACCAGCCGATCGGCTGGGAGGCGGGCACCCAGACCTATACGAGCTCGACCGATGTCAGGGTGGTGGGCGAGGCGACGTTCCCGGGGCAGGGGACGATCAAGTTCAAGGGGGCCATGAAGTCGCTGAAGAAGGGGTTCGTCAGCGTCCGGATCGTCGGCGGGACGGGCAAGTTCACCGGCGCGCAGGGCGTGCTGCTGATCGGTCCCGGCGACCTCAAGTCGGTCAACACGTATCGCCTGAACCTTCCGGGCGTCGGCGTCGCCTGACTCGCACACACCGCGAGCGGCGATGCCGGGTTTCGTCCAACGGCCGGCCGGCGTTCGTCACGGGTTGTCCGCCGTCTCTGTGACTTCTCTGAGACGGGGGGTGCGGTGAGCCCGACCCGGCGCAACGCGATCGTGCTCGCGGGCGGGCTCGTCTGCCTGTCGGGGATGGTGCAACTCGCCGTCGCGCTCGGCACGGTGACGCTCGTTGCGGTCACGGGATTCGAAGGGATTCTCGGCCTCGGCCCGGCTGTCTTCCTGATCGCGGGGGCGCTTGCCGTCGGCCCTGCCGGCCGCATCTCCGACCGCGTGGGGCGAATGCCTGTGATCCGCGGCGGCTTCGGCTTCGGCATGGCCGGGCCCGTGGTCGTCGCTCTCGGCTGCTGGTCGGACTCCGGTGAGCTCGTCTTCCTCGGACTCGGCTTCTGTGGCGCTGCGGCGGCGATCGTCCTCCTCTCGCGCGCTGCGGCTGCGGAGATGTTCCCGCCGGAGCGCCGCGCCCGCGGCATGTCGTACGTGCTCTTCGGCGCCGTGTCGGGGGCCGTCTTCGGGCCGCTCGTCTTCGGCCCGATGTTCGCCGGTCGCGAGTTGACGCCGGAGCAGCTCGCCTGGCCCTGGCTCGCCTCGTCACTGTTCGCGCTCGCTGGGTTCCTGATCTCGTTCGCCGTCCGCCCGGACCCGAAGGAGCTCTCCAAGGCCTTCGCGACAGAAGCCGAGGACGCTGCTCCTCCCGCGCCGCTCGCCGAGATACTGCGGCGGCCGGGCGTGCGCACGGCCATGCTCGCGTCGATCGCGAGCTTCGCTGTCATGGTCGGCGTGATGAACCTCGCGGGCTACGTCGCCGTCGGTCATGGTCACAACCACGGCGACATCTTCACCGTGATCAGCGCGCACATCGTCGGCATGTACGGCCTCGTCCTCGTCGCCGGCGACCTGGTCGACAGGATCGGCCGCAACCGCTCGATGGCGATCGGCCTCCTGTTGATGGCCGTCTCGAACGCCGGTCTGGCCTGGCTCGACGGGATCGCCGGCATGTCGCTGTCGCTCTTCGGACTCGGTCTCGGCTGGAACCTCGCCTACGTCGCTGCGAGTACGCAGCTCGTCACGCTGGCGGCGCCGAACGAACGGGGCAGGCTGATCGGCCTCGCCGATCTCACCTCGAGCCTTACCGGAGCAGCCCTCGCTCTCGGGGGCGGCGTGATCTACACGATCGGCGGCTCGGTGCCGCTCGCAGCCTCGACCGCAGCGCTGGCGGCCGTGCCCGCCCTCTGGATCCTGCTGCTACCATCCCCGGTCGGCGTGCGCCTGGTGCGCCGTTTCTCGGTTTGAAATTCCACTAGAAAGCCTCGGGTATGAAGACCTACAGCGCCAAGACAGGCGAGATCAGCCGTGAGTGGTACATCGTCGATGCCGAAGGGCAGATCCTCGGCCGGCTGGCCACCCAGATCGCCGACCGCCTTCGCGGCAAGGGCAAGCCTCAGTACACCGCCCACGTCGACACGGGTGACTTCGTGGTGGTCGTGAACGCCGAGAAGATCGCGGTCACCGGCAACAAGCTCGACGACAAGATGTACTACCGCCACTCGGGCTACCCCGGCGGCCTCAAGGAGCGCCCGCTGCGCGAGCAGCTCGAGCGCCGTCCGACGGAGGTGCTGCGCAAGGCGGTGAAGGGCATGCTTCCGCGTAACCGGCTCGCGCGCCAGCAGATTACGAAGCTCAAGATCTACGCCGGACCCGACCATCCCCACGAGGCGCAGGCGCCGAAGCCCTTCTGATGTCGGGGCCCTTCTGATGTCGACGATCTCGCAGCGCCCACTCGCCCAGTACCTCGGCACAGGGAAGCGCAAGACCTCCGTCGCGCGGGTGATCCTTCGTCCCGGCGACGGCAAGACCTGGATCAACGGAAAGACTCTCGAGGAGTACTTCCCCCGTCTGATGCACCGGGTTGCCGTGCTGGCGCCCCTCAAAGTGACCGAGCTCGAGGGCCAGTACGACCTCAGGGTGCGCGTCCACGGCGGCGGCCCTTCCGGCCAGGCCGGTGCGGTCCGCCACGGCATCGCCCGCGCGCTCGTCGAGGTGAACCCGGACTTCCGGGTGCTGCTCAAGCGGCAGGGCTACCTGACGCGCGACGCACGCCAGGTCGAGCGCAAGAAGGCCGGCCTGCACAAGGCGCGCAAGGCGCCCCAGTTCTCGAAGCGCTAAAGCTGCGCTTTACCGCTTGGTTACGGTTGGCGCCTCGATCGGTGATCCGGTCGTCGATCCGTTTCAGTCCGTGGTCTCGGCGAAGGCACGGGCAAAGCCCGCACCTTCGTCAAAGCGATGGTTCTGTCTCTAGGCTCCTGGCCGATGACTCGTCGTTACTTCGGAACGGATGGTGTCCGCGGGGTCGTCGGGGAGTTCCTCACGTTGGAGCTCGCCGAGCGGCTCGGGCGGGCGGTGACTGTCTGGAGCGGCGCGCGCCGGGTCTTCATCGGCCGAGACACGCGTGCGTCCGGGGTTGAGCTCGAGCAGGCCCTTGCTCGCGGCGTCGTCTCGGAGGGTGCGACGGCGGTGCTCGGCGGCGTTCTGCCGACGCCCGCCGTGGCACTCGCCGGGCTCGATCTCGGCGTCGTCATCTCGGCCTCGCACAATCCGCCCGAGTACAACGGCGTCAAGCTCTTCGTCCGCGGCCGGAAGCTCACTGACGCGGCCGAGGAGGAGATCGAGGCGTTGCTGGATCTTCCCCCGTCGAACGAGCAGGGTGCGGTCGAGGACGCCGGCGAGTTGGGCGCCGCCGCCTACTTCGAGCACGTTCTCACGCACTTCGGCTCCGATCTCGACGGGCTGCGGATCGCGCTCGACTGTGCAAACGGCGCGTTTGCCGGCCTTGCGCCGCGAGTGTTCGAGCGCCTCGGCGCCGAGGTTCAGGCGATCGGAAACGAGCCCGACGGAATGAACATCAACGTTGGTTGTGGTGCGACCGACATGGCTGCGCTCCAGGCGCTTGTCCGAAACGGCGGCTTCGACCTCGGCGTCGCGTTCGACGGGGACGGTGACCGCGTCCTGGCGGTCGACGAGCGTGGCGAGCTGGTCGACGGCGACGCCATCGTTGCGATCCTCGCGCTCGATCTCGGCGTCGACCTCGTCGCCGTCACGCAGATGACGAATCACGGCTTTCACAAGCTGATGGCCGAGCGCGGAATCCGCGTCGTGACCACCGACGTCGGCGATCGCTACGTCCTCGAGGCGCTCTGGCGAGAAGGGGGCGACCTCGGCGGCGAGCAGTCCGGGCACGTCATCTATCTGCGCGACCACGTCACCGGCGACGGGCTCGCGGCTGCGCTGCTCCTGTGCGGCGCGTTGCGCGGCAGGCGGCTGAGCGAGGCTGCCGCGGTCATGCCTCGCTATGCGCAGGCCAAGGAGAACATCGCCGTCGCTTCGCGAGCGCTGACGCCGGCCATTCACGAGGCCGTCGAGCATGCGAACAGCGAGCTCGGCGAAAGGGGCCGCGTGCTCGTGCGCCCGTCAGGGACCGAGCCGCTGATCCGCGTCCTCGTTGAGGCCGAGGACGCGGAGGTCGCCCGAAAAGCCTGTGCTAGCATCGCCGAACTTGTTCAGAGAGAGCTCGGCTGAGCGTCCCCGGCAGGGACGACGCAAGCGGCCGGGCTTTCGTGTTTCCAGAAACCTTCGGACGGATATCAACGGGGCCTGGCGCGCAAACGTCACCAAGGCCAGGCAAAGTACACGGGGAGCCACCGAATGTGCGGAATCATCGGATACGTCGGCGATCGGCCGGCCAAGGACTTTCTGATCACCGGCCTGGAGCGGCTCGAGTTTCGCGGCTACGACTCCGCCGGTATCGCGCTGCTCGAGGAGGACGAGCTCGACTACGTCCGGGCGGTCGGAAACCTCGCGAACCTGAAGCGGGCGGTCGGCTCGAACGGCTCGCACGCGACGACGGGCCTGGGTCACACTCGCTGGGCGACCCACGGGATCGTGAACGAGGAGAACGCGCACCCGCTCACGGGCTGCGACGAGGGCAAGCTCGCGATCGTGCTCAACGGCATCGTCGAGAACTACCGCGAGCTGAAAGCCGAGCTCGTTGCCGGCGGCCATCGCTTCAGCTCCGAGACCGACGCCGAAGTTGTGGCGCACCTGCTCGAGACCTTCTACGACGGCGATCTCGTCGAGGCCGTGCGCGCGGTGTTCGCGCGCCTCGAAGGCCACTTCTCGTTCGTCGTCATCCACCACGACGAGCCCGAGCGGCTCGTCGGCGTGCGCCACCAGACGCCGCTCGTCGTCGGGCTCGGTGACGGAGAGAACTTCGTCGCCTCCAATGTCGCGGCGTTCCTGGCCGAGGCACGGCGCGTTCAGTACCCGGGCGATGGCGACGTGATCGAGTTGACGCCCCGCAGCGTCCGCTTCGTCCGCGCCGCCGACGGCGAGGCGGTCGAGCTCGAGGTGCACGAGATCGAGTGGGACGAGGAGGTCGCTGAGCGCTCGGGCTTCGAGACGTTCATGCTCAAGGAGATCTACGAACAACCGGAGGGCTTCGCTGAGACGATCGGCGATCGCGTGCGGCACGGGCGGCTCGTGCTCGACGGTTTCGGCATGACCGAAGACGAGCTGCGCAAGTTGCGCCGGATCGTGATCGTCGCATGCGGCACTGCGTACCACGCCGGCGTCGTGGGCCGCTACGTGATCGAGGAGTGGGGTCGCGTCCCTGTCGAGCCCGACATCGCGAGCGAGTGGATCTACCGCCGCCCGGTGCTCGACAAGGACACGCTCGTGATCGGCATCTCCCAGTCGGGCGAGACGCGCGACACGATCCAGGCAATGCAGCTCGCGCGCCAGCTCGGCGCGCGCACGGTCGCGATCACGAATCAGATGGGCTCACAGATCACGCGCGAGGTCGACTCCGTCCTCTACACCCGCACCGGGCTCGAGGTCGGCGTCGCCGCGACCAAGACCTTCTCCGCACAGGTCGGCCTCATGTACCTGATCGGGCTCGAGCTGGCACGCACCCGCGAGACGCTGCCGCCGGACGAGATCGAGTTCATCCTCGACGAGGTCTACCGGCTCCCCGTGAAGATGCAGAGGTTCCTCGACGGCAGCCATCCGATCGACGAGATCGCGCAGCGCTTCTACCAGGAGCCGTTCTTCTTCTTCCTCGGTCGCCACATCGGGCTGCCGATCGCGCTCGAGGGAGCACTGAAGCTGAAGGAGATCTCCTACATCCCGACCGAGGCCTACTCGGCCGGCGAGATGAAGCACGGGCCGATCGCGCTCGTCGGCGAGGGGACACCGATCGTCTGCGTGGCGACGAACATCCACGTCTACGACAAGATCGTCTCGAACATCCAGGAGTGTCGCGCGCGCGACGCGCATGTGATCGCGATCGCGACCGACGGCAACGAGGACATTCAGCACCACGCGAACGACGTGATCTACGTCCCGAAGTCGCCGGCCTTTCTCCAGGCGGTGCTCGCGACCTTGCCGCTTCAGCTCCTCGCCTACCGGATCGCCCGTCTGCGCGGCCTCAACGTCGACCAGCCGCGCAACCTCGCAAAGACCGTCACCGTCGAGTAGCAGCGCTCCTCGGAGCCTGGTCAGTCGTCCGGCGGGCGGCGCAGGCGCTTTGTTTGCGCCTGTCTGCGTTTTCCCTCGAGGCGGCGCTCGCGTGCGCCGGCGCTCGGCTTCGTCGGCCGCCGCGGCCGCCGAATGCGGGTCGCCTCGCGCAGCTGCTCGACGATTCGGTCCGTCGCGAGCTCGCGATTACGGAGTTGCGAGCGCTCGTCCTGGGCGATCGAGCGGACGACCGGGCCGAGCCGCTCGAGCACGCGCTGCCGCTCGGCGTCGGTCAGTGCGGCGGAGCCCTCGACGTCGAAGAGCGCCTCGACGCGGGTCGAGCTCTTCTGCGCGTGCTGTCCACCGGGGCCGCTCGACCGCGAGAAGCGGAACGCGACTTCCGAGCGAATAGACTCGATGTCCATGGCGGCGATTCTCCTCGACGTCGACGGTGTGCTGCACGTCTCCGGCGAACCGATCCCCGGCGCCGTCGACGCCGTGCGCCGGCTGAGGGCCGCCGGGCACCGGATTCGCTTCGTCACGAACTCGACCATGACGTCGCGCGCTCAGCTCGGCGAGCACCTGCGATCGCTCGGGTTCTCAATCGCAGACGACGAGCTCCAGACGACCGGAAGCGTCGCAGCGCGCGTGCTCGCGGGCAAACGGGTGCTCGCGCTGACGATGCCCGGCATCGTCGAGGACCTCGAGGGTCTCGAGCTGATCGGCATGAACGCGGACGCCGTGCTCGTCGGCGGCGCCGACGAGACCGAGGAACCGGGGCGGATCTTTTCGTATCTCAACCTCAACCGTGCGTTCCTCGAGCTGCAGGCCGGGGCGGACTTCTACTGCCTGCACCGCAACCGCTGGTGGCAAACGGCCGAGGGGCCGCGCCTCGACGCGGGCGCGTTCGTGGCCGGGCTCGAGTACGCCTCGGGGATCGAGGCAACCGTGCTCGGCAAGCCGAGCCCGGAGTACTTCCGCGCGGCGCTCGAGACGATCGACGCCGATCCCGAGCTTGCCTGGATGGTCGGCGACGACATCGAGGGGGACGTCGTCGGCGCGCAGAAGCACGGCATGCGAACCGTCCTCGTGCGCACCGGCAAGTTCCGCCCTGACGAGCTCGAGGAGACGGGCGTGATGCCAGACGGGATCGTCTCGTCGATCGCCCAGCTCCCCGACTGGCTCGAGCTGAACCTCTAGGACCGTTTGCGCGTCGGCGTCGACCTGATCGAGATCGACCGCGTGCGGCGAGCGCTCGAGCGGCACGGGGACGGCTTCCGCGAGCGCTGCTTCACCGCCGGCGAGCGCGCCTACTGCGACTCGAAACCGAACCCACCGCAGCACTACGCCGGCCGCTTCGCAGCCAAGGAGGCGGTTGGCAAGGCGCTCGGCTCAGGCGTCTACTTCACCTGGAAGGAGATCGAGATCGTCGGCCGGCCGAAGCCCGGCGTCCAGCTGAGCGGGCGCACGGCGCGCTACGCCGAGAGGATCGGCGCGGGTCGGATCGAGCTCTCGATGACGCACTCGCGCGAACTGGCGGCGGCGGTTGCCGTCGTGCTCGACCGCGAGGCCGTGGACGGGTGAGCGAGCCGGCGGAGGAGCCGCGGGTCCAGCCCCGCCTGGAGGCGCTCGTCACCGCGGAGGAGACGCGGCGCGCCGAGGAGGCGCACGAGGGGCCGCTCGAGGAGCTGATGGAGCGGGCCGGCAGCGCCGTCGCGCAGGTCGTGCTTGCGCGCTTCCCGGGCCGCGTGGCCGTCGTCTGCGGCGGCGGCAACAACGGCGGTGACGGCCGCGTCTGCGCGCGCGTCCTGCACGAAGCGGGCCGTGACGTGACCGTGGTCGAGGGGCTCGGCGACCTGGGCGAGCCAGACGTGATCGTGGACGCGCTCCTCGGGATCGGGCTCAGCGAGGCGCCGCGCGAGGACGCGGCACGCATGATCGAGCGGATCAACGCGAGCGGCAAGCCGGTTGTTGCGGTTGACGTGCCCTCGGGGGTCGACGCCTCGACCGGCGAGGTGGCCGGCGCGGCGGTCCGGGCCGCGGTGACGGTGACCTTCGGCGCAGCCAAGGTCGGCCTTGCGGTCTCCCCCGGCCGCCTCCACGCGGGAGCGGTGCAGGTCGCGTCGATCGGGCTCGCGACTCCCGAGCACGAGCACTCGCTCGTCCCCGGGACGGTGCTCGCCGCCGTACCGCGAAAGACGCGCTCGAGCACGAAGTACCGCGCCGGCAGCGTCCTTGTCGTGGGCGGCTCGCGCGGGTTCACCGGAGCGCCGATGCTCACCGCACTCGCCGCGTTCCGCGCCGACGCCGGCTACGTGGCGGTCGCTGCGCCGGAGTCGACGTTGCCGGTGATCGAGTCGCGCCTGCTCGAAGCGGTCAAGTGGCCGCTGGCCGAGGACTCGGCCGGCCGGCTTCTGGCCCGTGCCGCCGACGCGGTGCTCGAGGTCGCCGAGCGCGCCGACGCGGTTGCGATCGGCCCCGGGCTCGGCCGAAGCGACGGCACGCGCCAGCTCGTCCGCGTCCTGCTCGAGCGTCTCGAGTTGCCGGTCGTGCTCGATGCCGATGCACTCTGGGAGCTCGAGTCGTTCACGCGGGCTGCGCCGACGGTGCTCACGCCGCACGCCGGGGAGCTCGCCCGGCTTCTCGACGCGACCTCGGCCGAAGTGGATGCACACCGGCTCCACGCGGTACGGCGTGCCGCGTCGCTGTACGGCTCGGTGGTGCTGCTCAAGGGAGGCGACACGCTGGTCGCCGCGCCGCGCGAAGGCGTACTCGTCACGGGCTACGGGCAGCCGTCTCTCGCGACCGCAGGAACGGGAGACGTGCTCACGGGCGTCGTCGCCGCGTTCCTCGCGAAGGGCCTCGAGCCGCAGCTCGCCGCCGCCGCGGCCGCGGTCGCGCACGGCCTTGCATCCCGGCTCGTCGAGCCGCAGGTCGGGCTCGTTGCGAGCGATCTGCTGCCGGCGTTGCAGCGGGCGCTCAGCGGCGACGGCTGGCAGTGGCCGTCGCTCGCCTGATGCGGAGCGAGCTCACGATCGACCTGGGCGCGGTGCGGCGCAACGCGCGCCGGTTGCTGGACGCGCTCGGCGGCGCCGAGCTGTGGGCGGTGGTGAAGGCGAATGCCTACGGCCACGGCGCGGCCGACTGCGCGCGGGCGGCGCTCGAGGCCGGCGCGACGGCGCTCTGCGTCGCCACCGTGCCGGAGGCACTCGCACTGCGGCTCGACTTCGCCGAGGCACGAATCGTTGTCATGGGGCCGGCGTCCGATCGCGAGATCGCCGCGGCCCGCGAGGCGAGGCTCGAGCTCGTCGTAAGCAACGACGCGATCCCGGAAGGCGTTCCGGTTCACGTCAAGGTCGACACGGGCATGGGGCGGTGGGGGCTCTCCGAGCTGACGTCGCTGCCGCGCGAGGTCGTCGGCCTGGCGACCCACCTCGCAACCGCCGACTCGGATCTCGACTTCGCGCGCGCGCAGGTCGAGCGCTTTCGCGTGGCAACCGCGCCGTACGCGCACCTCACCCGCCACGCCGCCAACAGCGCCGCCGCGCTGCGGCTGCCCGAGGCGCGCTTCGACGCGGCGCGCTGCGGGATCGCGCTCTACGGGCTCTCGCCGTTCGGCACGTCGGCGGCCGAGGACGGGCTCGAGCCTGCGCTTTCCTGGAGGAGCGAGCTGGAGCTTGTGAAGCTCCTGCGATCGGGCGAATCGACGGGCTACGGCCGTCGCTTCGTCGCCGAGCGCGAGACCTGGATCGGCCTCGTCCCGGTCGGCTACGCGGACGGCTTCCGCCGCGACCTGACGGGCACGGAGGTGCTCGTCGCGGGCGAGCGGCGTCGGGTCGTCGGCACGATCTCGATGGACGCGTTCGCGGTCGCGCTCGACCGCGAGCTTCCGGCGGGCACGCCGGTCACGATCGTCGGACCAGGCCTGCCGCTGGAGGAGCACGCCCTCCTCGCCGGCACGATCACCCACGAGCTCGCCTCTCGGATCGAGAGCGGCCCTGCGAGGGCCAGCCGCGTGGTCGTCGACTCATAGGCCGACTCGCCCCATCAACCGCGCGAGGAAGCCCGGGAAGAGCGCCTGCGCCCACGAGGCCGGGAGGTACCAGCGCGGCACCACGATTTCACGCTGGTCGTACTCGATCGCGCGGAGCGTGCGCTTGACGATGAGGTTCGGCGTCGCGACGAGGTAGTGCAGCGGGAAGGGGAACCTGCCCTCTTGCGGGAACCCAGGCGTCTCGGCGAAGCCCGGGACGATCGTGTGCACTGAGACGCCGCGTCCCGCGAGCTCGACCGCGACGGAGCGCGAGAACGCGAGCTGGGCGTGCTTTGGCGGCGGAGTACGGCCCGTAGGCGACCGTGCCCGCGACGGAGATCATGTTGACCACATGCGAGCCGGGCCCGAGGCCGGGGAGGAAGGCGTTGAGGCACCACACCGAGCCGAGGAAGTTCGTATGCACGACGGACTCGATGCGCCTCGGGGTCGACGCCGAGGAACTTCGGCGGGCCCTTGTGGCCGGCGTTGTTGACGAGCAGCTCGATCCGCGGATGCCGCTCGAGCACGCGGGCCGCGACCGCGGCGACCGCCTCGCGGTTCGAGACGTCGCACTCCTCGTGCTCGTGCGCGTCGGGCGCTGGCCGCCGCGAGAGACCGACGACGTGCCAGCCGCGCTCGCCCGAGCTGCGCGGCACAGCTCGGCGCCGATGCCGGAGGAAGCTCCCGTGACGACCGCGACGCGCATCGCCGCCGACACTAGCCGAGCCGCGGATAGAGTCGCCGCGTGTTCGAAGGCAAGCGCGGTCTCGTCCTCGGCGTCGCCAACAAGCGCTCGATCGCGTGGGCGATCGCGCGCCGCCTCGCGGCCGGCGGCGCGCAGCTCGCGTTCACCTACCAGGGCGAGCGCATCGAGGGCAACGTGCGCGAGCTCGCCGAGTCGGTCGCGAGCCCGCTCGTCACCGAGCTCGACGTCCGCTCCGACGAACAGGTGGCGCACGTCTTCTCGGAGGTGTCCGACACCTTCGGCGGGCAGCTCGACGTGCTCGTCCACTCGGTCGCGTTCGCGGCCGCGGAGGATCTCGAGGGCCGCTTCACCGACACGCCGCGCGACCGCTTCTGGATGGCGCTCGACGTCAGCGCGTACTCGCTCGTCGCCTGCGCCCGCGCGGCCGAGCCGCTGATGGAGGCTGCCGGCGGCGGCTCGATCCTGACGATGACCTACCTCGGCGGTGAGCGGGCCGTGCCCCACTACAACGTGATGGGCGTCGCCAAGGCGACCCTCGACTCGAGCGTCAAGTACCTCGCGTGGGACCTCGGCCAGAAGAACATCCGCGTCAACGCCGTCTCGGCCGGTCCGGTGCGGACGCTCGCCGCGCGCTCGATCGCCGGCTTCCCGACGATGGAGGCGATCGTCGAGGAGCGCTCACCGCTCCACCGCCACGTCGACGCCGACGACGTCGGGGGCGCGGCCGCCTACCTGCTCGGCGACGACGCGCGCAACGTCACCGGCACGACGCTGTACGTGGACAGCGGCTACCACGCAATGGGCATGTAGGGTCTCGCGACACCACGCTCGGCTTCGCCTCAAGCCCTGTGATCATGGGGGTTTGAGGCGGTCAGAAGTGCCTTGGTTGCTCATTCCTCGCCCGTGATTAGTTGTCACCTCGACGAGCGAGAACACGCGATCCGAGTACCGAGCTGACCTTTACTGACCGGCGCGTGTTGTCAGGGTGATGACGTGCGAGCGGGACGGCCGGTCAACCCGGTCTGGGCGCGTTGTTTCGGTGGTTCCCTCGCAGCGCTCGCCTGACGAGTTCCCGCCGCACTCTCCGGCTGTGCGCGCGCCGACCGTGAGCAGTCGGCAGACGCACCGGTCCAGCTATCGGACGACCCGTCTGACAGCATCGCGCACACGAGCAAGTCGTCACTCTGGTTGACAAAGATCGGATGTTTATGCCTAAATAGCCCCGTGGTGGCGACAGAACGTCCCGTTGCACGCTTTAAAGATCGGGCCGTTCTTGCTTTGGGCGAGGAACAGGCGTGAGTGATCCGACGAGGATCACGACGCTCGAAGCGCGCGACATTCGCTTTCCGACGTCTCGCTGGCTCGACGGCTCGGACGCGATGCACACCGATCCCGACTACTCGGCGGCCTACGTCGTCCTGCGTACGACAGCCGACGACGGCATCGAAGGGCACGGCCTGACCTTCACGAGCGGGCGCGGGACCGAGGTGTGCGTCGCCGCCGTCCGGGCGCTCGAGCCTCTGGTCGTCGGCCGCACGCTCGAGGGCATCGTGGCGGACATGAGCGGCTTCTGGCGGAGCCTCGTCTCCGACACGCAGTTGCGCTGGCTCGGGCCCGAGAAGGGCGTCATCCATCTCGCCACGGCCGCGGTCGTCAACGCCGTCTGGGATCTCTGGGCCAAGCGCGAGGGCAAGCCGGTCTGGAAGCTCCTCTGCGATCTCTCGCCCGAGGAGCTCGTCGGCTGCGTCGACTTCCGCTACATCGAGGACGCCTTGAGCCGGGAGGAGGCGGTCGACCTGCTGCGCGACGCGCGGCGTGGGGCCGCCGCTCGCGAGGCGGAGATCGTCGCCTCGGGCTATCCGGCGTACACGACCTCGGCGGGCTGGCTCGGCTACTCCGACGACAAGGTCGAGGCGCGCGTCCGCGAGGCGCTGGCGGCCGGCTTCACGCCACGTGAAGATGAAGGTCGGGGCCGACATCGAGTCGGACGACCGCCGCGCCGGCCTGATCCGCCGCGCGCTCGGGCCCGACGGCGTCCTGATGATGGACGCGAACCAGGTCTGGGGCGTCGACGAGGCGCTGGCGGCGATGGAGCGGCTGGCCGTCCACGAGCCGTGGTGGATCGAGGAGCCGACGAGCCCCGACGACGTGCTCGGCCACGCGCGCATCCGCCGCGCGATCGCGCCCATCCGCGTCGCGACGGGCGAGCACGTCCAGAATCGCGTCATCTTCAAGCAGCTCTTCCAGGCGCAGGCGATCGACGTCTGCCAGATCGACGCGTGCCGGATCGGCGGCGTGAACGAGGCGATCGCCGTGCTGCTGCTCGCGGCGAAGTACGGCATCCCGGTGTGCCCGCACGCGGGCGGCGTCGGGCTGTGCGAGTACGTCCAGCACCTGGCGTTCTTCGACTACATCGCGGTCAGCGGCTCGCTCGACGACCGGGTGGTCGAGTGGGTCGACCACCTGCACGAGCACTTCCGCCATCCCGCCGTCGTCCGTGACGGCCGCTACGTCGCCCCGACGGCTCCCGGCTACAGCATCGAGATGCTGCCGGCGTCGCTCGACGAGCACGAGTTCCCGGCCGGGCCCGTCTGGTCGTCGGTCGAGGTCGCGGTGGGCGGCGAATGACCGTGTCGGCGGCGAAGTCGGAGCGAGCAGACGGCGCCGCGGGATCCTCCGGTTCGATCGCTACAGCCTGCTCCAGGGCGGGCTGCTCACCCTGCGTGCCGGGCCTGCGCTGATCCTGCTCCTGCTGATCGTCGTCGTCAGCCTGACGACGCCGGTGTTCTTCACGACGCGGAACATCGGCAACGTCTTCTCGCAGACCTCGGTGATCGCCGTGCTCGCGCTCGGGCAGCTGCTCGTGATCGTGACGCGCGGCATCGACCTCTCGGTCGGCTCGACGATCGCGCTCTCGGGCGTCGTCGGCGCGATCGTCTACGGCGACACGAGCTCGAGCGTGCTGTCGATCGCCGCGATCCTCGGCACCGGGCTCGCCGTCGGTTGCGCGAACGGGCTGATCTTCGTCTACGGCCGCGTGCCGCACCCGTTCATCGTCACGCTCGCGACGCTCAGCATCGTCAGGGGCCTCGCGCTCTGGGCCTCGGACGGGACGCTGATCCCGGGCATGCCGCCGATCGTGCAGACGATCGGCGGCGGCTCGATCGACTGGATTCCGTACTCGATCTTCGTCGTGATCGGCGCTCGCGCTCGTCTGCCTGCTGCTGACCACGAGGCTGGTGTGGGGCCGCTGGCTGTACGCCGTCGGCGGCAATCCCGAGGCGGCGCGTCGCTCGAGCATCCCGACGCGCCGGGTGCTCGTGACGGTCTACGTCCTCAGCGGGCTCGCCGCCGGCGTCGCCGGCCTGCTCACCGCCGGCCTGATCGACGGCGGCTCGCCGACGGCGGGCGACCTCGCCGAGCTCGACTCGATCGCGGCCGTGATCATCGGCGGCGCCGCGTTCGCCGGCGGCCGCGGCAACGTCGGCAACGCGCTCGTCGGGGCGTTCACGATCGGCGTGATCCGCAACGCGCTCAACCTGCACAACGTCGATGCCTTCTACCAGCTGATGGCGATCGGCGTCGTCGTGCTCCTGGCCGTCGAGGCCGACGTGCTCCGCGGCTACGTCGAGGGCCGCGTGCGGGTCCTGCAGGCAACGAGGCACGCATGAGCGCGCTCGCCTCGACCGCCGGTGCAGAGCGTCCCGGTCCTCGCGGTCCGCGGCGCGACCAAGCGCTTCGGCGCGGTCGGCGCCCTCGACGGGATCGACCTCGATCTTCGCTGCGGCGAGGTGCTCGCGCTGCTCGGCGACAACGGAGCCGGCAAGTCGACGCTGATCAAGTGCCTGAGCGGCGTCCACCGCCTCGACAGCGGCACGATCCGGATGGACGGCGAGCAGGTCGCGATCCACGCGCCGGCCGACGCGCGCGCGCTCGGGATCGAGACCGTCTACCAGGATCTGGCGCTGTTCGACAACCTGCGGCCGACCGACAACTTCTACGCCGGCCGCGAGCTCGCCGGGCCCTCCTGGCTGCCGCGCTCGCTGCGCCTGCTGAAGCGCCGGAAGATGACCGAGGAGACGCGCGAGGTGCTCGAGCGTCTCCAGGTGACGCTGCCCGACTTCAACGCCGTCGTCGGTCTCATGTCGGGCGGCCAGCGCCAGGCGGTCGCGGTCAGCCGCGCCGCGGCGTTCGCGTCGAAGGTCGTGATCCTCGACGAGCCGACCGCGGCGCTCGGTGTGCGCGAGGCGCGCAAGGTGCTCGATCTGATCCTGCGGCTGCGCAGCGAGAACAAGGCGGTGCTCGTCGTCTCGCATGCCATGGATCACGTGATGGAGGTCGCCGACCGCGCCGTCGTGCTGCGGCGCGGTCGCAAGGTCGGCGAGCTGATCCCGACCGCGGAGACCTACAAGGAGATCGTCTCGCTGATCGTGGGAGGTGGCGAGTGATCCGAGACTGAGCAGCACCCGCCGGCGTGGCCGGAGACGGCCACCGAAGCGGAGACTTCCGCCGCTACTGCAGGGCTGCGGAGGCGACGTCCAGGCGGATCGAACGCGATCCGCGTCAAGTCTGTATGCCTCGAGAAAGGACGCACGATGTCGAAGAAACGGCTGTTCGGCGGCGCGGTCTTCGTGACCGTGCTCGCGGCGGCGTCGGTGCTCGCGATGACTGCGAGCGCGAAGCCTGCAAAGCAGGACGACACGGTCAAGCTCGGCTTCATCACGAAGTTCCCGGTCGACTTCTACTTCACCCTCGTCGACGCGGCGAAGGCCTGGGACAAGTCCACGCCGGGCGCGTCGGTGATCTACGCCAGCGGCAAGAGCGGCACGGACGACGCGGGCGAGATCGCCGCGATCCAGAACATGCTCGCCCAGGGTGTGAAGGGCATCGCGATCACCCCGACGAGCCCGGCCGTGTCGGCGGCGCTCGACAAGGCGATCAAGCAGGGAGTCAAGGTCGTCCTGATCGACAACGACATCCCCACGTGGAAGAACAAGTCGTCGGTCGTCGCGACGAACAACTTCAACGGCGGCGTGCTCGCCGGGCAAGTACCTCGCGACGAAGCTGAAGGCGGGCGACACGCTCGGGATCCTCGAAGGCGTCCCCGGCAACCCGGCGCTCGTCGACCGCGTCACGGGCATGCTCGCGGGGCTCGGCGCGCTGAAGAGCAAGATCAAGGTCGTCTCGAAGCTCGAGACCGACTGCGACCAGACGAAGGGCGCGGCCGCCGCCCAGACGATCCTGACGGCGAACAAGAACCTGACGGCGATCTACTCCGCCTGCGGGCCGCCGGCGCTCGGGGCGATCCAGTCGATCAAGAACGCCGGGATCAAGCCCGGCGCGATCATCCTGGTCGGCTTCGACGCCTCTCCCGACGAGGTGAAGGCGATCAAGGCAGGCACCGAGACCGCCAGCGTCGCGCAGTTCCCGTCGAAGATGGGCTCGCTCGGCATCGCGACGCTCTACAACGCCGTCACGGGCAAGAAGGTGCCGAAGAACGTCGACACCGGCACCGCGCTCGTCACGAAGGCGAACGCGAGCAAGTACTAGGCAGGCTAGCTCTCGGGAGAGCGCCCCGCCGGCCGCGGGGGCGGCGGGGCCTCTCCAGGGAGCCCGAACGTCAGAATCGGAGCCATGACCACGATGATCGTCGATGCACACCACCACTTCTGGAACCTCGACAGGGAGGCCCAGCCCTGGATGACGGACGAGCACGACGCGATCAGGCGGACGTTCGAGCCCGCCGACCTCGAGCCGCTGCTCGACCGCGCCGGAGTCGGGACGACCGTGCTCGTCCAGGCCGCCTGCTCCGACCTCGACACCGACTCCATGTTCGAGCACGCAGCCGAGCACGCGTGGATCGGCGGCGTGATCGCCTGGATCGACCTGCTCTCGCCCGAGCGGACGCGCGAGCGGCTCGACGAGCTCCTGCGCCGGCCGAAGCTCCGGGGCTTCCGGCACCTGATCCACGACGAGAGCGACCCGCACTGGATCCTCCAGGACGAGGTGCTCGAGAGCCTCGCTCTGCTGGAGGAGCGGCAGCTGATCCTCGAGCTTCCGTGCGTCTTCCCGCGCCATCTCGGCGACGTGCCGGAGCTCGCCGCGTCGTTCCCCGGGCTCACGATCGTGATCGACCACCTCGGCAAGCCGCCGCTCGGGACCGGCGAGATGGGCGACTGGGCCGCGTCGCTCGCGGCGGCGGCGGCGCAGCCCAACGTGGCCGCCAAGATCTCGGGGCTGAACACGATGCTGGCCTCGCCCGACTGGGGCGCCCGCGACCTGCGCGACGCCGTCGCCGTCGCCGTCGAGCACTTCGGGGCCGACCGGCTCGTCTGCGGCAGCGACTGGCCGGTGGCGCTCCTGAACGGCAGCTACGAGAAGGTCTGGCAGCGAGACCGTCCGCGTCGTCGAGGACGTCGCGCCGGCCGACGCCGAGCGGCTCCTCTCGGGAACCGCGCTTCGTCTCTACGACCTCGAACGGGTTCCGGCCGCGACGCGCGGAGGCGGCGCATGACCCCGCTGACCGATCAGGCGATCGCGAAGATCAAGAACCTGATCATGTCCGGCGAGTTCGCCGCCGACTCCAAGCTTCCGAAGGAGCAGGACCTCGCGCAGCGGCTCGGCCTCTCGCGGAACTCGCTGCGCGAGGCGGTGCGCGCGCTGACGCTGATCGGCGTGCTCGAGCCGCGCGTCGGGGACGGCACCTACGTGACGAGCCTCGAGCCGGAAATGCTGCTGACGGGGATGGGCTTCGTCAGCGACCTGCTGACGGGGCCGACGCTGCTCGAGCTGCACCAGGTGCGACGGATCCTCGAGCCGGTCGCGACCGGGATGGCGGCGGCACGGCTCGACGAGGACGACTTCGCCGCGCTCGAGGCCTGCCTCGCCGACATGGACGCCGCCGAGACGACGCAGGCGTTCATCGCGGCCGACGAGGAGTTCCACCGCATCATCGTCACAGCCTCCGGGAACGCCACGCTCGCCTCGCTGATCCAGAACCTCTCCGGCGGCACGCTCAGAGCCCGCCTCTGGCGCTCGGTCAGGGAGCAGGACGCGATCGAGACGACGAAGCGGCGCCACTGGGACATCTACCGCGCGCTGCTCGACCGCGACGCCGAACGCGCGAGTGCCGCCGATCTGATCCACCTCTCCGAGGGCGAGCAATGGCTCAGGCAGCTGATCGAGAACGAGGACGCGCGCGCCGTCCTCTCCGGCGGAGAGCCCTCCAAGTGACCGCGGTCTACTACGAGGGCGACGGCCGGTTCTCTGTCGGCGCGTCCGAGCGGACGGCGCCGGGCCCAGGCGAGGTGCGGCTCGACGTCGCCTACTGCGGCGTCTGCGGCACTGACCTCCACATCGCCCACGGCCACATGGACAAGCGCGTCGGAGCTCATCAGGTGATCGGCCACGAGATGTCGGGCACCGTGGCCGAGGTCGGCCCGGAGGTCGACGGCATCGAGCCCGGGGATGCGGTCGTCGTACGACCGCTCGATACGCGCGGCGAGACGGCGGCGGACAAGGGCTTCAGCCACATCTCCCGCAACCTGAAGTTCATGGGAATCGACAGCCCGGGGGCGTTCCAGCAGTCGTGGACCGTGCCGGCGTTCACGATCCACAAGCTGCCGCCCGGACTCGACCTGCGTCTGGCCGCGCTCGCCGAGCCGCTGGCGGTCGCCTGCCACGACACGCGCCGCGGCGAGGTCGCAGCCGGCGAGTCCGTCGTCGTGATCGGCGGCGGCCCGATCGGCCTGCTCATCAGCCTCGTGGCGAGCTCGCTCGGAGCCGGCGTCGTCCTCAGCGAGGTCAACGCGTCGCGGCGGAGCCTGGCGACGAGCCTGGGGCTGGACGCCGTCGATCCGGCCGCGGCCGATCTGCCGCGGGAGGTGCTCGAGCGGACGGACGGCGCGGGAGCCGACGTCGTGTTCGAGGTCTCGGGCTCGGCTGCGGGCGTCGGGCTGATGACCGAGCTCGCATGCATCCGCGGGCGTGTCGTCGTGGTCGCGATCTTCCCGGAGCCGCCGCCGGTGCGGCTCTTCGACGTCTTCTGGAAGGAGCTCACGATCGTCGGCGCGCGCGTCTACGAGCCGGCCGACTACGAGCACGCGATCGGCCTTCTCGCCGCGGGCACCCTCCCGCTCGACGAGCTGATCACCGCTGTGGAGCCGCTCGAACGGCTGCCGGAGGTCTTCGGCTCGCTGAGCGCGGACCCCTCGGCGATGAAGGTGCTCATGGACTGCCGGCCGTGAACGGCGGCAACTCGTCGGGCCTCGACGGCTCGACGGTGCTGGTCACCGGCTGCAGGCGCGGCATCGGGAGGGCAGTCGCGATCGCCTTCGCCGAGGCGGGCGCCGACGTGATCGGCGTCAGCGCGAACCTCGAGGCGGACGGCGGCGACGTCGGGCGCGAGGTCGAGGCGCGCGGCCGCCGGTTCACCGGGCATCGCTGCGACTTCACCGACCGCCGCGCCGTCTACGCCCTCGTGGACGCGCTCGCCGTCGGGCCGGCCGTCGACGTGCTGGTGAACAACGCCGGCACCATCCGCCGCGCGCCCGCAGCCGAGCACACGGACGCCGACTGGGACGACGTCCTGGAGGTGAACCTCAGCGCGCAATTCGTGCTGACGCGCGAGCTCGCCAAAGGCATGCTCGAGCGAGCCCGCGGGAAGATCATCTTCGTCGCGTCGCTGCTGTCGTTCCAGGGCGGCATCAACGTGCCCGGCTACGCGGCCAGCAAGGGCGGCGTCGCCCAGCTCACCAAGGCGCTCGCCAACGAATGGGCGCCACGCGGCGTCAACGTCAACGCGATCGCGCCCGGCTACATCGACACCGACAACACCCAGGCCCTCCGTGACGACCCGACGCGCGCGAGGCAGATCCTCGAGCGCATCCCGGCAGGTCGCTGGGGCCGGCCCGAGGACATCGCAGGCGCCGCGGTCTTCCTCGCCTCCGCCGCCGCCGACTACGTGCACGGCGTCGTCCTGCCGGTCGACGGCGGCTGGCTCGCACGGTGAGCGGGCTGCCGGAGCGGCTCGAGCGCGACCGGGTGATCGCGGTGCTGAGCGCGCCCGACGCCGAGACGGCCGAGACCGCATGCCGGGCACTCGCGCGCGGAGGTCTCGGCTGCGCCGAGATCACCTTCCGCACCGAAGCGGCCGCGGAGGCGATCGCGCGCGTCTCGCAGATCGACGACTTCGTCGTCGGTGCGGGCACGGTGCTCACCGTCGAGCAGGTGCGGCGAGCCCACGATGCCGGCGCAGCGTTCGCAGTCGCGCCCGGAACGGACGAAGCCGTGATCGACGCCTGCCGCGAGCTGGGCTTGCCGTTCGTCCCGGGCGCCGCCACGGCGAGCGAGATCGGCCGCGTGCGAAGCCTCGGCTGCCGGATCGTGAAGCTCTTCCCGGCCTCGCTGCTCGGCGGCCCGCCGTTCGTCGCGGCGATGAGCGCCGTCTTTCCCGACGTGCGGTTCATGCCGACCGGAGGCGTCGGGCCCTCGTCGCTCCGCTCCTACCTCGAGGTTCCGTCCGTGCTCACGTGCGGCGGAAGCTGGCTCGCCGACGGGCGGCTGCTTGCGGAGCGGCGCTTCGACGAGATCGAACGACTCGCACGCGAAGCGGTGGAGCTCGCCCGGTGATCCTTCGCGAGCGAGACGAGTGCCGCTGGGACCTCGTCGCGCTGGGAGAGGTCATGTTGCGCCTCGACCCCGGCGACCACCGAATCGCGACCACCCGGAGCTTCGACGTCTGCGAGGGCGGCGGCGAGTACAACGTCGCCCGCGCACTCAAGCGCTGCTTCGGTCTGCGCACGGCGATCGTGACCTCTCTGGCCGACAACCCCGTCGGCCGCCTGATCGAGGATCTGATCTACCAGGGGGGTGTGGAGCAGGCGCATCTCGGCTGGCTTCCGTACGACGGTGTCGGTCGCGAGGTCCGCAACGGGCTCAACTTCACCGAACGGGGCTTCGGCGTCCGGCCCGCACTCGGCTGCTCCGACCGGGCCCACTCGGCAGCATCGAAGCTTCGGCCGGGCGACGTCGACTGGGAGCGGATCTTCGGCACGGAGGGGGCCCGCTGGTTCCACTGCGGCGGCGTGTTCGGAGCGCTCTCACAGGACACGGCGGCGCTGGCGCTCGAGGCGATGCAAGCCGCCCGCCGCCACGGGACGATCGTCTCGTTCGACCTCAACTACCGCCCCTCGCTGTGGGCGTCCTCGGGCGGCACCGGACGCGCGGCCGAGGTCAACGCCCGCCTCGTCGAGACCGTCGACGTGCTGCTCGGGAACGAGGAGGACCTCTCGGCGGCGCTCGGCTACTCGCTCGACGGCATCGACGACGACCTCCTCCAACTCGACCCACGGACCTACGCGGAGCTGCTGCGGCACGTGATCGACGACCATCCGCACCTGGCGCTCGTCGCGATCACGCTCCGCCAGGCCCACACCGCGACACGGAACGACTGGGGCGCCGTGTGCCACGACCGCCATGCCTTCCACCTGGGACCGCAGATGCAGCGGCTCGAGATCTTCGACCGCGTCGGCGGAGGCGACTCGTTCGCCTCCGGGCTGATCTACGGCCTGCTCGACGGCCGCGACCTCGACACGGCTCTCGCCTACGGCGTCGCGCACGGAGCACTCGCGATGACGACGCCCGGCGATGTGTCCATGGCCACCCTGCCGGAGGTCGAGCGCCTCATGGCCGGTCGCTCGGCACGAGTCATTCGCTGACGCGTATCGACTTCCGATTGATCCCGTCAGTCGGGTGAGCTCGTCGGGGCGCGTCGCCCCGATGCTCGCCCGGATCAGCAGGGCGGCTCTGCCCTACAGTTTTTCAAGCCTCGGCGTCCGCGTCTCGACCCGAACTGCGGCCGACGACGAGCAGCTCGAGCGCCCGCAGGCGGCGACGCAGACCATCTGATCTTTCAAAGCTCGACCGTGCGCTCGAGCTCAGACCAGAGCTCGCCGGGAATCGGGTGCTGCAGCAGCCGCATGTCCTCCTGGATCTCCGCGGGTGTGCGTGCACCGACCAGGATCGACGTCACTGCGGGATGGCGAAAGGGGAACTGAATCGCGGCAGCCGCAAGCGGCACGCCGTAGTGGGCGCATGTGGCCTTCAGCGCGCGGCGGCGCTCGAGGAGCGCGGGCGGAGCAGCGAGGTAGTCGAAGGTCGAGCCGCCGGCGAGGATGCCGCTGTTGAAGACGCCTGCAGCCACCACGTCGATGCGACGCTCGGCGCAGAGCGGCAGGAGCTCGTCGCCGGCGGAGCGGTCGAGGAGGGTGTACCGACCGGCCAGGAGAACGGTGTCGATGTCGCCGCGCTCGACGAACTCGAGCGCGGTTCGCACGACGTTCGTGCCCACGCCAACCCGTGGCGCCAGCTCACGCACGGTCTCGATCGCGCGTCGCGCGTCTTCCACGTGGTCCTCCGGATCGTGGAGGAGCGCGATGTCGACCGCGTCGAGCTGGAGGCGCTCGAGGCTCTCGGCGAGCGAGCGGCGAACGCCCTCCCTGCTGTAGTCGAAGACCGGCTCGAGCGGCGGCGTGCCGTCGAACTCCGGATTCGCCTTGCCGGGCCTCAGTACGCGCCCGACCTTCGTCGAGACCGTGTACGCGTTGCGGGGCCGGCCGGCGAGCGCCTGCCCGAGACGCTGCTCCGCGAGCCCCGAGCCATACAGCGGCGCCGTGTCGAAGCAGCGGATGCCGAGCGCCCACGCAGCATCGACCGTGTCGCGTGCGGCCTCCGCCGATACGGACTCGTAGAGGCCGCCGAGCGGGGCCGTCCCGAGCCCGACCTTCATTTGAGCCGCGGCCGTCACCCCTAGAACATATGAGCTCGAGTACGACCGCGACCTCTCGTTGCTCAATGACCTGATCGTCGTGCGCCGGGTGCTCGAGCGCGAGATGGCGCGTGCCGCTGCTTCCCGCCTGACCGATGACGAGCTCGCCGAGCTTGCCGAGAACGTCGAGCCCGGCTCGATCAGCAACCCACAAGCGCGCACGACACAAGCCCGAGGTTGACCGTACGAGCCCACTGGCGTCGTTTCCGCTGATGCGCCACCCCGTAACGCGACGGGTCACGCTTCCGCTCCAGCCGCTGACACCGCTTTGAGCAGAACCGCTGGTTCCATACCCGCTGCTCGAACTCCCGATCGCACAGCCGGCGCGCACAGATCAGCTTCTCACCGAGCTCGACCCGATCACGACCTCTCGGCCGCGAACCCGTATCGGGCAGAGAAATCCCCGCACGAGAAACGAGCTGCGAGTGCCGCAGGAGCGGCACAGCGGCGGTGATCCCCGCAAGCTAGAGAGCCGGCCGTTTCGGTCGTCGGGCCGATCCATCTCGTGAAACACCCAACGCTGGGGCCCCTACAGTCACAACGGGAGTCATCACCGTCGCGCGTTCTTCGTTGGCCGCCACCTGGCTCGGATACACCTTCTGTGCGTCGTAGAGTCCTGTCTAGGTGGTGTCGTCGTGATGTCACGCGACTCAGATCTCCACAAAATCCCTGCTAATCGGCGGCTATGAACCACGCGATGGGCATGTAGGGTCCGGCGCGACGCTCCGTTCACAGCCCTGCAGCCCTGTGTTCAAGCGGGTTTCGTGGTCGCCGGAGCCGACGCGGTTGCTCATTCCTCATGCGTGGTTGCCTCGCACAAACGAACGGCGCCATGCTGTTTGGAGTTTCCGTCAGAGCGCGTCTCGCGTTAGTCGTGTGGTCCCCGTGATGGCACGAATGTGCGTGAGAGCTTCGGCACATGTTTCGAGTGCAGCATGTTGCCGCCGGACAGATCGCAGTGGGCGAGACGAGATTGACTGGCGGGGGTTGCTGGTTCGAGTCCAGGACCGTCCATGCGCGGAACCCGCTCGAGACGGCGGGTTTCGACGCCACAGGACCAAGGCGCTTCCAGCGATCAGCGGAGGTCAGCGAGCCGAGCCCGGGAGTTGTCGGCTGCCAGTACGTTCCCCTTGCGCTCGGAGAGCTCGATTGCTTGCTCCAGAGCGTGCGCCGCTCCCTCCGGGTGTCCGCTCAGCTCCAGGACCTCGGCGAGATCTCCGAGCGCTGCGGCATGGGCCAGCAGGAAGTCGCTCGCCTCTGCGAACTCGACTGCTTCACGGGCGAGTCGTTCGGCCTCGTCGAACGCCTGCCTGCGGGCGAAGATCTTCGCGCGTGTCGAGCGCCACAGGATCTGGGAGTGGATGTCGTTCGGGCGCGCCGCGAGCTCGCACTCCTCGGTGAGCTGCTCGGCCTCGTCGTAACGACCCTGGAGGTAGAGGACATCGGAAAGAGCGTGGGCCATCGACGAGAAATGGGTGCTCTCGCCGATCCGTCCGAGAGCCTCGTATGCTGGCCGAAGCTCGGCCTCGGCCGAGATCGCGTCGCCGTGAAAGACCGCGAACGAGTACCAGAAGGTGACGACCCAGATCGATTCACCGGCCTCCTCCATCGCCCTTCGAGCCCGGCCGATCAGCTCTTCGGCCTCGGCCACCCGTCCCTGCATGGCGACGAGCGCCGCAGCGGCACCCGAGATCTCGGCCGGGAGCATGGGGTCGTCCCACGTCTCCGCGAGGAGCTCCTCGCAGCGGGCAAACGCTTCGGGCGCCGGGGCCGGCCCGAGCAGGAGCGCGATTGCGAGATACCTGACGATCTCGCGTTCCTCGAAGCGATCTCGGGCGAGACGGGAATGCGTGAGCGCCCGCTCCGATGCTTCCGCTGTCGCCGCGCCGCGGCGGTCGAGGTAGTGCGCCTGGGAGACGAGCCTCCAGGCGCGCGCCAGGCCGAGCTCGTCGCCGAGCGCCTCGAAGACTGCGATGGCGCGATCGGAGACGTCGAAGAGCTCCGCCGGGGTCACCTCGGAGCCCGTGAACAGACGCAGAAAGCCGCGCTGGACGAGCGCGTGAGCGGCCAGGCCTCGGTCACCGGTCGTGGCCGCGGCCTCGACGGCCTCCGTCAGCACGCGGTCGGCCCAGCTCAGGTCGGGCAGACCCTGGATGGCGCGAACGTTCGGAACGAGCTCGACGCGGAGAGGATCGTCGGGTGAGAGCAGCGCGACGCTGCGCGAGATCAGGTTCAAGCCGGCTGGAGCGTTGTCCCGCATGAACGCGCGGCGCCCCGCCGTTCCGAGCCGCTCGGCGGCACGACGACCCAACGAGCGCGTCGTCTCGTCGACCGGGCCGAGCTCCGCTCGGTAGCGAAACGCCTGCTCGAGGTGGTACCCGACGATCTCGTCGTACTCGACCGAGCTGGTCTTCGCCGCGAGCCAGTCGGCGTGCAGCTCGTGGAGCCCGGTTCGAACCTCCTTCGGAATCGACTCGTACGCGGCATCCCTGATCAGCAGGTGGCGGAAGCGGTAGGCGTCCTCGCCCGAGAAAAACGGCTTGTCCGGCCTGATCAGCTCTTTGCGAACGAGGGAGCCCAGGTGTTCGGCGACCTCGGAATCGAGCAGGTCGCTCGTGAGCGCCTCGACCGAGCCCTTGTGGAACAGCTTGCCCTCGACGGCCGCCCGCTCGATCACGGCCTGCTCGTCGCCGGTGAGGCGATCCAGGCGAGCGGCGAGCAGCGCCTGGATGGTCGGCGGGACCGGGACCGTCGTCAGGTCGCCCGCTGCCGTCCAGCGACCATCCTCGCGCACGAGCAGACCGTCGTCGATGAGCATCGAGAGCATCTCCTCGACGAAGAGCGGATTCCCCTCGGCCGCGTCGGCGATGCGGGTTCCGACCTCCTCGGCGAGCTCGGCCTCGCCGACGAGGTTCGCGACGAGCTGAGAGCATTCGTCTTCCGACAGCGGCTCGAGGAGCACGGACGTCGAGTTGAGCTTTCCGCCGCCCCACGCTGGGCGGACATCGAGGAGCTCGGGTCGAGCCATGCAGAGAAGCAGGACAGGCACTCCCTTCGACCAGTCGGCGAGGTGCTCGACGAGGTCGAGGAACGTCGCCTCGCCCCAGTGGATGTCGTCGAACACCACGACGAGCGGTCGACGGGCGGCGAGGGCCTCGAAGAACCGTCGAATCACCGGGAAGCTCTCCTCGACCCCGGCGTCGGCCGCGGACAGGCCGAGCACCTCGGTCATCCGCAGTGAGATGCGATCGGCGTCCTCCTCACCCGCGAGCAGCTCGGCGAGCCGCAGCCGAATTCGCGCCGGCGACTCCGTATCGGCGATCCCGGCCACATCCATGACGGCTTCGAGGACGGGCCAGTACGTGATCCCTTCGCCGTAGGGCAGGCACCGACCGCGTGCCAGCCCCGTGTCGTGGTCCATGTGCTCGAGGAATTCGCGGACGAGCCGTGACTTTCCGACGCCGGCGGCGCCGAGCACCGTGAAGAGCTGGCACGAGCGATCGGCTACCGCCTGCTCGTAGGCGTCGTGCAAGCGGCGGCGCTCGCGGTCGCGGCCGACCATGGGCGACTCCAGCCGGCTGGCGTACCCGGGTGCCACGTGTTCGACCGAGAGGAGGCGGAAGCCGGGCGTCGACCCCACCCCGGAATCCTCGACCAACGCCGTTTCGCGAACGAGCCGGCGCGTCCGCTCGTCGAGGAGAGCGTCGCCCACGCTCGCTGCTTGCGCGAGCTGGGCCGACAGGTGGAGCGGCTCGCCCGTTGCCCGAAGCTGAAGCCCGACTTCGCGCCCGGTCACGACCTCGCCGGTGCTCAGGCCGATCCTGAACTCGAACCGCACCGAGCGGTTGCTCTCCAGCTCCGAAGCCAGATTCGCGAGTCGCTCCGTAATCTCGGCCGTGGCTCGCACTGCGCGGAGCGCATCGTCCTCGTGGACGGCAGGCAGTCCGAAGACGGCCGTGATCGCATCGCCGGTCACAGCCTCGACCGTCCCTCCGTGACGATCGACCGAGGTCTGGACGTCACCGAAGACGCGGCCGCTGACACGTCGAAGGGCCTCAGGGTCGAGGCCCGCGCCGGGCACGGACGCCGTCGTTGCGAGCCCGACATGGACGACGGTGACGGTCTTTCGAAGCTCGCGCGCAACAGGCTCCGCGGCCGGCTCGAGCGCGGGTGGGCCCGGGGGCGCCTTGGTTTCGGGGCGCTCCTCGGCCGGGAGATCGAGGCCGGGGTCCTGACGGAGCACCGCCTGCTCGAGCTCGCGCAGCGAGCGGCCGGGCTCGATGCCCAGCTCGTCGACGAGCGTTCGCCGGGTGTCCTGGTAGACGTCGAGTGCTTCTGCCTGACGCCCCGAGCGGTACAGCGCGAGCATCAGCTGGCCGCGCAGCCGCTCCCTCAACGGATGCTCGTGAACGAGCGCCTCCAGCTCTCCGACGAGCTCACCGTGGCGGCCGAGCGCAAGCTCGGCCTCGATCCGGTCCTCGAGGATCGAGAGCCTCTGCTCCTCGAGGCGAGTGATCTCAGGCTGCGCCCAGTCGGCGTAACGAAACTCGGCGAGTGGAGCGCCACGCCAGAGACCGAGTGCGTCGGCGAGTACGCTCGCAGCACCGGCCGCATCGCCCGCCGACAGCGCCCGCCGGCCCCGCTGGGCAAGCTCCTCCAGGCGGTCGAGGTCGACGCTTCCGGCCTCGACGTCGAGCGCGTATCCACCCTGGATCGTGCGCAGGCTCCCGTCGCCAAGGGCCTTGCGGAGCCGCGAGAGGTGCGCGTGCAGGCTCCGTAGCGCGCTCGCCGGCGGGCGCCCGCCGTAGAGATCGTCGATCAGCCGATCCGCCGGGACGACCTCCCCGCGGTGGAGGAGCAGAATCGCGAGCAAGCTCTGCTGCTTCGGGCCCAGCGCGACGTCACGGCCGTCGTCATCGACCTCAAGTGCACCAAGAAGACGGAACTCCACAGGGCTCGCCGCAACCGGTTGTAACCGTTTCGCAGGCGTTCGGCAACAGGCGTCCCCGATTCTGGCTTCAGTCGATCGCGCGGTGCGATCGGGAAAACAGGAGGTCGTCATGAAAAGCAAGACACTGATCGGCGCGACGGTTGCTCTGGCAACCGGACTGCTTGCGCTCGCCTCGACCGCCGTCGCCGCGGGGCCTCGGGCGAGCTATCGCGACGCGAACGAGCGCGGCGGCCCCAGCGCGGAGCGTGCAGACATCGGTCGCGGATTACGGAGACGCGCACGAGCGCTCGCAAGTCATCCGGGCAACATCCCCCGAGAGCGTCGGTTACCTCGATGCAGCCGAGCGCGCGACTGCAGGCCAGCGCGTCAACTCGGCCCATCTCTTGGGTCACGTCGATGTGCTCGAGCGAGGCGAGCCGGTGACCGGCCCGGCACCCGGTTCGACGGGTGTGAGCGTCGAGAGCGGGTTCGCCTGGAGCGCGGCCGCGATCGGAGCGTCGTCCGCGCTGATGCTTGTGCTCCTGTTCGGCGCGAGCATGATCCTCGTCCGTCATTCCCGCGGCCGGCCACTCGCCCGCTGACCCAGATCTCTCACCGGAGCGGAGCGGTGCCCCAGGGGCCGCTCCGCTTTGCGGCTGTTGCACGAACCATCCATGGAAGAAGAAGTTCGACAGGGGTTTCGGAGGGTTGAAAGATGCCCAGTTAGGCCCGCCTCGCGATGGAACGAAGACGGATCGAGAGCTGACGACGCGAAGACCACCATTGACGTTGCAGAGTCCTGTCTAGGTGTTGTCTTCGTGATGGCGCGAGCCACACAACGACGCGAAATCCCTGCTCAGGAGCGGCTCCTCACCACGCGATGGGTATGTAGCGCCGCCTTCAACACCACGGTGAGTGCGGTCGGCAACCGCCAACGTGGCCTGCGACCGACGAGCCGCGGCTTGCGCCTGCTGCATCACCCTCCACCGGTGACGTCAGGCGGGGCCGAGGCCGGCCGAGGATCCGGCTGACGATCGAACGCCCCGGAACGCGGGCGAGCCGGCGCTAGCAGATTGGCCTGCCGGAGTTGACCAGCTTCAGCGCTCGGTCGTACTCCTTGTTGCCCGGGTCCTGCGGGTCGAGTTGCGTGAACCGGTCGAGCTCGAGGAGGGCCGTCCTCGGGCAGTTGCGGACGACGAGGTCGAACTCGCCGAGCGCGAACCACGTCTCCTTGTTCTCGGGCTGGAGCCTCGTCGCCTCCTGGAGGAGGCCGAGCGCCTCGGCAGGATTGCCGCGGAGCTGCTCCGCCAGGGCCTGGACGAAGAGCGGCTCGACCGCCAGCGGGTTGACCGAGCGGGCCCGCTTCGCGAGGGCGACGGCGCGGGCCGGGCGGTCGAGCGCTTCGGATGCCTGTCCCGTCCAGCGGTCGCCGAGCCACACGGCGAAGAGCGAGCAGACGACAGCGAAGGCGACGCCGCCGCACGCGAGCAGGGCCGGCGCCGACAAGCGCCGCGCCTCGGCGGGTCGCGCCGCGACCGCGCCGGCGATCAGGAAGACGGGGGCGGTCACGGCGGCGAAGTCCCAGTCGATGTCGATCAGGCCGTGCGCGAGGTACGCGGGCAGGGCGAGCGCGAGCGCGAGCTGCGGCCCCGCACGGCGGCGGGCGGCGCCCACGAGGCCGGCTCCGGCGAGAACGAAGAGCAGCAGCCCGACGACGCCCGTCTCGGTCAGGAACTGCACCGGCAGGCTGTGTGGCTCGGTTCCGTGGTCGAGGCTCGACGTGCGGTAGCGGAGGTTCGTGAAGCCGAACGAGCCCGCGCCGGTTCCGGCGACCGGGTGCTCCTCCCAGCCTCGCCACGCCTGCTTCCACCAGAGCCAGCGGTAGTTCGAGCCCGCCTCGCGGAAGCGGTCGGCGGTGTTCGGGAGCTGCGCCACCGTCGGGCTCGTGAAGGAGTCCCACCACGAGCGCGCCTGGGTCGCGCCGACGACGATCGCCGCGGCGGCCATGACTGCGAGCAGCGCGAGCCCCGCGCGGCGAACGGCGGCGACCGGCTCGGGCGGCGGCACGCGCGCGAGCAGTGCCGCAGCGCCCGCGCCGGCGAGGAGCGCGAGGCCGAACACGAGGCCGTCGCGTACACGCGTCGAGTGCGACTGCCCGTCGCTCGTGACGCCCGCAAGCGAGAAGCCGACGGCGATCACGGCCGCCGCGGGCACGCCGGCCGCGACGAGCGTCGCGAGCGTCGCGACCCAGGCGCGGGAGAGCACCATCCAGGCCGCGACGACGAGCACGGCCACGATCGCCCCGCCGCGCGAGAAGGTCAGCGCGATCGCGACGACCCAGCCGTAGACGAGGAGCGTCCCCAGGACGCGCCGCCGAGTCGCGAGGCACAGCCCGATGGGCAGGGCAATCGCACCGAGCAGCGCGAGGGCGTTCCAGTAGCCGACCGGTGCGCGGAGCCGCGCGATGCGCTCGTAGTCGTCGTAGAGCCAGGGCAGCACCTTCCCGGCGAGCGACCAGACGCAGACCGCGCCGAGGATCGCCGCCAGGCCGAGCATCAGCTCGCGAATCCGGTCCGCGGCGAACGCGCCCACGAGCGCGAAGGCGAGGTAGACGAGGCCGCGATTGGCGTAGGCCCAGCTGCGGTCGGGCTCGATCGACCACGCGACCGAGAGCGCCGACCAGACGGCGAGTGCTGCGAGCGGCGCGAACGGGAGCAGCCCGCCCGGGAGCGGTCGCGTCGCCGCGAACGAGAGCGCGAGCAGGATCGCCGCGCCGCCGAGCCACGGCAGCGACCCGTTGCGGGAGCCGCCTCCGAAGAAGAGCGCCGCCGCGGTCAGCGCAAGGGCCGCGACGAGGGGCGACCACTGTTGGGCTGCCGCCCGCATGGAGCGCGACGCTAGCATTGCGCCCTGACGTGTCGGGCGTCAGACACAATCGCCCTACGCCCCCCAAACCGGCCACACGTCGCCGACCGAATGACTCGGCAAGATACGCCGCGATCGACGTCCCGTTTGCCAATCCTGTGACTCGAACCCCGAAGCGCTCCCTGCGCGCCATCTTCCTCGCGGGCTTGCTCCTGCTCGCATTCGCGGGACCCGCCGCCGCGGCGCCGCCGTGCTGGAAGAGCCTCCTCACCGACTGGTACGACGGCACGATCGACAAGACCTACCCGATCCCGTGCTACCGGCAGGCCGTCGATCACCTGCCGACCGACGCCCAGCTCTACTCGAGCGCGAAGGACGACATCCTGCGCGCGATGACAAGGGTGGTCGCTCTGCAAGACCAGACGACGGCCACGACGACCACGACGACCACGACCGCCACGTCGAGCGTCCCGGCCGAGACCACCACGACGACCGCGGCGACGACGACAACCGCGGTGGTAACACCACCGACGACCACGACGAGCCCGGGCCGGCCGAAGCCCAAGGGCATCGCCCGCGCCCTCGACAAGCTGAACCCGGGCGAGGCGGACTCGTTCCCGCTACCGCTCCTGATCCTCGGCGGGCTCGCGATCCTGCTCGTCGCAGCGGGCGTGGTCGGGATGATCTGGCGGCGGATGGACCGCGGCGGCGCCAGCACGCCGTAGATGCCCGTGCGTACCCGAACAATCGCCTTACAACGCCCGTACCGGATGCAGGTCGGCGTGCGGAAGACTCCGCCGGTGTTGGGCCGTGGTCATACGATGTCGTTTCTCGGGCGCCTCGCCGTCGTAGGCGCGCTCTTCTGCGCGCTGGCCGGCCCGGCGTCTGCCGCGCCCTGCTGGAAGAGCGTCGTGCTCGACTGGGCGGCCGACGGCTCGGTCGACAGGACGTACCCGATCGCCTGTTACCACCAGGCGATCACGCATCTGCAACCCGATTTGGAGCTGTACTCGAGCGCGAGCGACGACATCCGCCGCGCGCTCCAGCGCGTGGTCACGGCGAACAGCGAGCCGACGGCGACCGTCGTCGTGGCCGCCACGGACAAGGGCGACTCCGTGCCGCGACCGCTCGTCATCCTCGGCGGCGTCGCGATCCTGCTCGTCGCGGCGGGCCTCGCCGGGATGATCTGGCGGCGCTCGCAAGGCGACCGCC
>CAVVQY010000018.1:0-173806 GCA_963750545.1 uncultured Actinomycetes bacterium
GGGCTCGCGGGCAAGTTCGCCCGCAAGCGCCTGGAGGCGGGAATCGCGGAGAAGATGGACGACGCGCTTCCCCCGGGCTCGGCCGGGATCATCGCCGTCTACGAGCACGAAGACGCCGACGTGGTCGACGAGACGCTCGCCAACGCGATCCGCAAGTCGACCTCCCAGATCGACAAGGCGAGCGCGAAGGAGCTGAAAGCGGGGCTCGAGGAAGCCGGCGCCGGGCTCGCGGGCTGACGGAGGATCAGCCCGCCGATGGCCAGGGCCATGCCATGAGCGCCTTCACGCTCACGAGATCGCTCGCCGCCCCCACCGACCGCGTATGGGACATCCTCGGCGACCCCGCGTCGTCGCCGGGCCCCGGCGTCGACGTGACCGTGGAGCGCGCCGGCTCCGCCGACTGCACGGGCCTGATCCGCGTCGTGAGGCTGGGTCGTGGCCGCTACCGCGAGAAGATCACCTCCGTGGGGCCGGGGCAGGCGTACACCTATCGCCTGCTCTCGGGCGCCCCGGTTCGGGACTACAGGGGCTCGGTGGCGCTCGACGAGTCTCCGGAGGGAGGCACGGTCGTGCGCTGGCGCATCGACTTCCGGCCGACCGTCCCGGGCAGCGGACCGCTGTCTCGTTCCTGACGAAGCGCTCCTTGACGCGGGTGCTCGACGTCGTCGACGCCCGTACGCGCACCTCGCCCGGCTGACCCCTTTTCATCCGAGCGGGATGATGCTCGTACGGGCGGTGAGGGGCATGCTCACCGCGTGAACGACGGAGGCTCGAGCAGCGGGACCGTGGCGGGCAACCGGCTCCGGCGGTACGTCCCGATTCTCTCGTGGCTGCCACGGTACGACCGCGGCTTCCTGACGAAAGACACCGTCGCAGGCCTGACCGTCTGGGCGCTCATCGTCCCCGAGTCGATCGCGTACGCGGCGATCGCTGGCGTCCCGCCGCAGTACGGCCTCTACGCCGTGCCGCTTGCGCTGATCGGCTATGTCGTGTTCGGCGGGTGCCGGCAGCTCTTCGTCGGCCCGAGCGCGACGGTGGCGTCGATCTCGGCTGTCGCCGTGGCGGCTGCGACGACGAGCACCACGACCGCGAGCCAGGCGATCGCCCTGTCGGCTGTCCTGGCCCTGATGGTCGGAGTGATCTACGTCCTCCTCGGCCTGCTGCGGATGGGGTTCGTCGCGCGGTTCTTCGCCAAGCCCGTGCTCGACGGCTTCATCATCGGGCTGGGGCTCTACATCGCCGTCGGCCAGTTTCCGAAGCTCGTCGGCGTCGCGAAGCCCTCGGGCGACACGGTGCAGGTCTTCGTGGACACGCTCCGCGACATCGGCAGCTGGGAGTGGTGGACGGTGGCAGTCGGAGTCCTCTCCCTCGCGGCCCTCTTCGCCCTCGCACGGTTCGTCCCCAAGGCGCCGGGGGCGTTGATCGTGGTCGTGCTCGCAATCGGCGCAGTCAAGGCGTTCGATCTCGAGGGTCACGGTGTGTCCGTCGTGGGGACGGTGCCGACCGGTTTCGACTTCGTCCCCTGGTCGGGCATCAGCTGGGACGAGCTGTGGGGGCTCGTTCCCGGAGCGCTGGCGATCGTGATCGTCGGCTTTGCCCAGTCGGTGGCGATCGCGAAGGCGTACGGAGCGAAGGGCGGATACCGGGTCGACGCCAGCCAGGAGATGATCGGCTACGGCGCGGCGAACATCGGCGCGGGAGCGCTCCAGGGCTTCACGGTCACGGGGAGCCTCTCGAAGTCGGCTGCGGCGGAGGGCGCCGGCGGCAAGTCGCCGATCCTCCTCGCCGTCACCTCGGTCGCGGTCCTGCTGACGATCCTCTTCCTGGCGGGACTGTTCGAGAATCTTCCGGAGGCGACGCTTGCGGCGATCGTCATCCACGCCGTCTCGGGGATGATCGACCCCTCCAAGCTCACGCAACTCTGGCGAGTCCACCGGAACGAGTTCGCGCTCGCTGCCGGAGCGTTGCTCGGTGTGATCCTGATCGGGATCCTCGCCGGCGTGGTGATCGGCGTGGCTCTGAGCCTGGGGCTGCTGATCCGCAGGCTCGACCATCCGCACACCGCGATCATGGGTCGGAACCGCGCAGGAACCGCGTTCGTGGACATCGAGACGCACGCGGACGCGACGGCGATCCCGGGCGTCCTGATCCACCGCTTCGAGGCTCCGCTCGTGTTCGCCAACGCCGAGGTCTTCACGGACGACGTGCTCGCGACGGTGGCCGCCGCCGACCCGCCCCCGAGCACGGTGATCCTGGACTTCGCGCAAGTTGCCGACGTCGACTCCACGGGTGACGCCGCGCTCGCGGATCTGAGGCGAACGCTCGGCGACCGCGGCGTGCGATTGCAGCTCTCACGCGCGACCGGGGCCGTGATCGAGCTGATGCGGGCCGACGGCGTCGTCGATGCGCTCGGCCCGGAGAACATCTTCCCGACCGTTCGCGACGCCGTAGCCGCGCTCGGCGGCGAACCGACGCCCGTCTAGGGGCGTCGTTCGCGCTCGGCTCGGCGCCAGTCGCTCCAGACGGGGGAGAAGACCGCGCAGACCAGCGAGATCGTGGCCAGGACGAACACGTAGGCGACGATCGCGATCATGACGCCGGACGAGCCGAAGTACCTCCCGTACGAGTTCACCCAACCGCCGAACCAGAGCGGCGCGGTTGCGACTCCGCCGCCGACGCAGACCGAGGCGAGGAGGGCGCCGGGAAGCAGGGCGCGGACCCGATCTTCCGGTGGAGGAGGAGGCGCGGCGTCCAGAGCCAGAAGGCGGTCGAGGCGACGAGCCAGACGGGGACGAGGACGAGCCAGCCGGCGGTCCGGAGCTGCTGCGCGGAGACGACCAGGAGCCCGACGCCCGCAGTGAGGGCGAGGTACCAGATCGCGAACAGTCCCTGGTCGGCCGGCGACCCGACCTCGATCCGCCAGGCGCGGGCATAGACCTGCTGGTAGATCTGGCCGATTCCGAGACCCCACACGAGAAAGCTGACGACGACCACGAAGGTGGCCGCAAGCGCATTCGTCGAGGCCGTGCCGAACGTGTCGCGCACGAGGCTTGCTCCGGATCCGGTCAGCCCGAGATGGGCGACCAGACGGTCTGCGAACGCGTTCGCGTCGCCGCCGGCCGAGTGGAAGTACGCGACGCCGGCGAGCGCGGTCGGGAACACGGACAGGAACGCATACAGGGTCGCCGCCGAGCCCGAGTTGTCGCTCGCCTCGAAGTAGCGCCGAAACCATCCCATCCCGAGCCGACCGAGACCCGTGTCGGCCCGGCGGCCGAGCCATTCCTCGGCCGCCTGGACGCGACCGCTGCTCTGCGGTGCACCATCGTCGCCCGCCAACATCGACGGGGTCAGACGCCCTCGATCGCCGTCAGTCGACCGGAGCGGATCGCCTCGATGAAGGCCTGGTAGTCCCGGTCGTTCTGATCGGCGTAGCGCTCGGAGAAGTCGGTGACCGACCGCTCGAACCCGTCGCTCTTGCCGAGGTACGCGGCGATCGCGATCGGGTCTCCGGAGCGGGCGTGCGCGCGGGCGAGCGTCCAGCCGCACCAGCGGGCGTAGAACGCGAGGGCCGCCGGCGACATCGCCTCGACGATCGCCGAGCCCTTCATGTCGCGGAGCTGGCGCCAGTACAGGAAGCGATCGGCCTGCTCACCCTTCGTCCAGCCCAGGAAGATGTCGCTCGCGGCCTGCATCAGCCGCTGGCCCTGGACGACGCGCTCGCCGGGTTGCTTGTAGCGGCTCTTCGGCAGATGGTCCTCGAGCACCGAGGCCGTCGCCTCCTTGACCTGCAGGAACAGGGGATCCTGCTGATCACGCCCCTGGAGCAAGACGATGAACGCCCGCGTGCCGACGCTGCCGACGCCCACGACCTTGCGTGCCATGTCGATGACCTCGAACTTCTCGAGCAGGTGGCGCCGGTCGTCCTGCAACGTGGCCCGGTAGGCGCGGAACTGCTCGTGGATCGCTTGCTGCAGCTGCTCGGAGGAGAAGCCGTACATCGCTTCCAGCTCACGCGCCGGGACGACGATGGGTGGCTGGCTGACGATCCGGTACCGGCCGTCGACGACCTCGCCGAGCTTCGACAGCGCCTGCAGGCTGTCGCGCGTGCGAGCCTTCTCGGCCTGCTTCTTGACCCTCTTTTCCTCATCCTTCGCCGTCTTCTTCTTGGGCTTGTTCTTGCCCTGGCCGGCGAAGCTCTCGACGGCCGCCATCAGCGTCGCCTCGGAGAGGTGGGCGTACCAGATCTCCATCGTGGTCATCTCCGCGAACTCGGCCATCGTCGTCCGGTAGGCTGCTCGCGGAGGCGAGCGCCGCGTCGCGCGCCTCGGCCTTGCTGAAGCCGTTGTTGCGCGCCGCGATCGTGAAGCTCGCGGACATGCGCTTCACGTCGTACTCGAACGGGCCGGGAAGCGTCTCGTCGAAATCGTTCAGGTCGAACAGCAGCGTCCGCTCGGGCGAGGCGTACACGCCGAAGTTCGACAGGTGAGCGTCGCCGCAGAGCTGAACGGTCAGACCGGCGCGGGGCGTGTGCTGGAGGTCGGCGGCCATGATCTTGGCCGCGCCCCGGTAGAAGGTGAACGGGGAGACCATCATCCGCCCGTGACGCACCGGCACGAGGTCCGGCTCACGCGTCTCGTTCTGCGCCTCGAGCAGGGCGACCGGGTCGGGACGGTCGTCGGCCGGCTTCCAGCCGGCGTGGGCCGACGGAGCCGCCTGCTCACGCGATTCCTTGCCCTTCGCTCGACGTTCGTCGACGCTCGGGTGCTCGATCTTCATCGTGCTCATGGTTTCCGACCTCCTCTCCGGGTTTGGGCGCTGTCTCGGCGCCTCACGACGGCATCGGCTCGGCGCGGCCCCGGCGTTCGCGGGACCGTGCCGAGCCGGTCTTCTCGACTAGCGGCGCCGGGCGGTGCGACGCGCGGTTCTTCTAGCAACTCTGCGGGCTCTCATCTCTCCAGACCTCCGTGGTCGAGTGTTTGCTTGCGCTGAACCGTGCTGTTACGCGACGGGCGCCGTGCTCGGATGCATCGCTGCCAGCTCCTCGGCCTCGGCCGCCGAGGCAAGCCCGATCGCGACGAGATCGGCCGGGTGGATGAAGCCGTCGCTGATCCCGATGCCGCCCGCCCGCACGATCGCGTCGCGCAGCGGCACGGCCCAGTGGTGCTCGATCAGGAGCAGCGCAGCAGCCGAGTCGTTCGGGATGTCCTCGAGGACGTCCCATGCGTCCTCGTCGTTGAAGACGTGAATGCCCTCCTCGGCCGCCGCCTCGGCGCCGAGCTCGGCACCGGCTTCCATGCCCTCCTCGCCGTCGATCCCGAGACCGATCAGCGCGGCCACCTTGCTGCCGAACTCGATCGCCTCGTCCTTGGTGAGGTTGCTGAGGTGCATCACCTCCATCTCGCCGGCGGCGTCCTTGTAGACGGCGAGCGAGTCGATCACGCGCACGGTGTCGCTCTCGCGGAGCTTCTCGAGCTCCTCGATCACCTCGCCGTGGAAGTCCGGGTGCTCGAAGCCGAGCACGAGCAGCTGGACTGGTCCGATTGCCATTCCCTACCTCCTTCTCCTTGCGATCCCTTGGCTTCGATCGTCGGTGGGCCGTTGTCGCCCCATCGCCCTCAGGATCCAGGAGTCGCCGCTCCGGTTCATCACCCGGATCGGATGAAGGTCACCGGCCCGCCCCGTCGCGTGCTTACGCCGCGCGGAACGCGTCGATCGCGTCGTGGACCGTCTCGAAGTAGCGCGTCTGCGCCGATCTTGTCCGTCAGTCCGAAGCGATCGAGCTCACGGCGCACGCTGTCCTGCGCCTCGGCGACGGCGAACACGACGCCTCGCTCGGCGAGTTGCTCGGCGAGCTCCGACCAGCGTCTTGCCGCCCGTGTAGTCGACGTCGTCGATCGCGTCGGCGTGGAGCACGAACCACCGTGGCGGCTCGGGGCCGCCGACGAGCTCGAGCGCCTCTTCCGACAGGCGCGTCGCGTTGGCGTAGAAGAGCCCGACGCCGAAGCGATAGACGACGAGGCCCGGCTCGGTGACAGCGCCGGGGGCCGGCTTCTGCAAGGTGATCCGGCCCTGCTCGTCCCGGGTGACCACGGCGTCGTGCGGCTCGTAGTGGCGCTTCACGTGCAGGATCACCGAGAGGACGATCGCGAGGATGATGCCCTGCTCGACGCCGACGCCGACCACCACGGCCGCAGTCAGGGCCGCGACCCAGAACTCGTCGCGGCGCAGCCGCCAGATCTCCTTCATGTTCGCGAGGTCGATCAGCTTGAGGCCGATCACGAAGACGACGGCCGAGAGCACCGCGTTCGGCATGAACTGGAGCGGGTACGTGAGGAAGAGCAGCACGATCGCCACCATCACCGCCATCGTCAGCATGGCGACCTGCGTCCGGCTCTTGGCCTCGTCGGCCATCTCGGTCTTCGTGGGGCTGCCGTTGACGACGAACGTGCTGCTCAGGCCCGCCGCGAGGTTCGCGAAGCTCAACCCGACGAGGTCGTTGTTCTCGACGAAGCGATCCTGGTACTTGACCGCGTACGCGCGCGAGGTGGCGGCGCTCTGCGCGATGATCACGAGGAACATCGAGACCGACGTCGCGAGCAGCTCCGGCACCTGGTCCCAGCCGACGCCGCTCGGGAATCCGAAGGTCGGCAGCCCGCTCGGGACCGGCCCGAGGATGGAGACCCCGTGGGCCTGGAGGTCGAAGGCCCAGCTGATCGCGATCATGCCCACGACCGCGACGAGGCCGCCCGGGATCGCCTTGATCCACCGCCCGAAGACGTACAGGATCGCGATCACGGACAGCGGAGACGGCGAGCGTCGCGCCCGAGGTGTCCGGGATCTCCTTCAGCGTGTCCCAGAACTTGATCACCGTGCCGCTCAGGTGGTCGAGCGAGACGCTCGGCGACGCGACGCCGAGCATGCCGGCGAGCTGACCGAGCGCCACCTGGATCCCGACGCCGGTGAGGAAGCCGACGAGCACGGTGCGGGAGATGAAGTCGGCGAGGAAGCCGAGCCTCGCGATCCGCGCCAGGATCAGGAGCCCCCCGGTGATGAGCGCGGCCAGGCTCGCGTAGGCGAGCCACTCGGGCGTGTTGGGCTGGAGGCCCGAGACGCTGAGGCCCGCGATCCCGGCGTAGAGGATCGCGGCCGTGGCCGAGTCGCCTCCGACCACGAGGTGGCGCGAGGAGCCCAGGACCGCGAACGCGACCGCCGGCAGCAGGATCGTGTAGAGCCCCGTGATCACGGGCGTGCCGGCGATCTTCGTGTACCCCATCACCTCGGGGATCGCGAGCGCAGCGAGCGTGATCCCTGCGATCACGTCCCGCGACAGCAGGTCGCGCTTGTAGGGCCGGATCCCCTCGAGGATCGTGACGAACCGGCCGAGGCCGGAGGCGTGCGCGGAGTCCGGTCATGGCAGGCAGGTCTCGTCGTGAAGGGGTGGGCGTCGCAGGCGGCAGCTCACGGTTGCCAAGCGAAGCACAGGGCGTCGCGGGCGGGCATCACCCGATGGGGATGAAGCTCGCTCCGGCGAGGGGCCGCTGGGTTCATGCGATCGGGGTGATGAGGCCGACGAGCCCGCGCGCCAGGATTCCACCCGTCTGGATTTGCGTCGCGCAAGCACTTGCGCACAACCGACGAACGGGAGGATCGATGTCGACTCAAGCCATGGAGGTCCGGCGATCCGGCTGGCTGACCTTCGCAGCGATGGTCATGTTCAGCGTCTGCTTCGTCCGGATCATCTCCGGGATCAACTACCTCGCAGGCGGCAGCCAGATCAGCGACCTGACGAACTCGGTGTTCGGCGACCAGCTCTGGGTGTGGGGGATCTGGGACCTCGTCATCGCGGGTCTCGCCGTCTTCGCCGGCGTGTCGCTGCTCGTGGGCGGCGGGTTCGGGCGCGTGGTCGGCTACATCTGGGCGATCTGGGTGATCGTCGAGAGCTTCCTGGTGATCGGCCTGGCGCCGTGGTTCTCGATCGCGATGATCGGGCTCGGCACGCTGGTCATCTACGGCCTGGCGATCACCTCCGACGAGGGTGGGGAGGTCCGGTCATGAGCCGGAGAGGGTGGATCATCACGCTCGTCGCAGGCGGCCTCGGGCTTGCGATCGTGATCGGAGTGCTGGCCAACTCGCAGTCCGTCGAGGAGCGGCAGTACTGCAGCAGCCTGCAGGCCCTGCAGAGCTCGTTGACGAGCCTCGACTCGCTCGATCCGAAGACCGCTTCGCAGGATCAGGTCCAGTCCGACATCGACAGCGTCCAGAACGATTGGGGCAGCGTGAAGAGCGACGCGAAGGACCTGTCCGACTCCAACCAGGATGCGCTCGACAGCGCCTGGAACAGCTTCGAGAGCGCGGTCGGGAACCTCACGAGCGGCGGTTCGACAGCCGACGTCCAGAGCGCGGCGGAGGGACTCGCGAAGACGGTGCAGTCGAGCATCGACTCGTACGACTGCTCGTCCTCGTCCTCGTCGACCTGACGGAAGCATGGAGGGCATCTCCTCGCGGGAGACGCCCTCCTTGCTCTCACGCCCGGTGCGACGACTCCAAAAGGCCGAGCTCCTCCGCGCGCCGCACGGCCGCGCTGCGAGAGGTGACGGCGAGCTTTCGGTAGATCGAGATCGCCTGTGTCTTCACGGTGTTGCGCGAGATGGCGAGCCGCTGGCCGATCTCCCGAAACGTGAGGTGTGTCGTGAGCAGGGGGAGCAGCCGCAGCTCGGCCGCCGTCAGGCTCGACTCCCAGCCGGCCACCCGCGATGCGACGGCCGCCCTTTCCCGAAGCGGCCCGACCTCGGAACCGAGGGTGCCGAGGTCGGGTCGCTCGCGCAGCACCTCCGTTGCGTCCATGAGGACGGCGCGCGCGGCGTTCGCATCGCCGAGGTCGAGGTACGCGCGCGACATCTCCGCGAGCGTCTTGACCGAGTAGTACGGAATCGCGCGGGTCATGTAGGGCCGCAGCCGCTGCGCCTCTGCGAGGCGGCGTCGAGCACGCGCTTCCTCGCCGGCACGGATCTCCAGGCGTGCGTCGGCGACGAGCAGCAGGGCCGTCGCCAGGTAGTCCTGGAATCGTCCTGCCGCGAGCAGCGCCTGGGCCTTCGAGATCAGCGACCTGGCTGCGTCCACATCGCCGTGGTCCAGCGCGAGGATCGCACGCTGCGCGTGCGAGCAGACGCCGGCGAAGACGGCCCCGGTCGCCTCGGCGGCGTCGGCGGCTTCCTCGAGCCTCGCGTCGGCGTCCGGGTCGCCGTCGAGCAGGAGCGCGACCGCGAGCATCCACACGGCCGGGCCCCGGAGCGGGCTGAGGGGTGCGAGCTCGGCGACTGCCAGCTCCGCGTCCCGGCGCATCCGCTTGACTCCGTTACGGCAGATCAGCGCGGAGGCGGTTGCCACCCAGGCGCGGATGCTGGTGCTGCCGTCGGGTGCGGGGACGTCTCGGGCCGCCCTCTCAGCGGCGTCGAGCCACCTCTCCGCCTGGAATGCGTTGCCCGCCTGCGCGTGGAGAATGGCCGCGATCACCGCGACCGCCGGATAGCGGTCGATGGTCTCTCTGTCATCGAACAGCTCGAGCCAGCGCAGGACCGTGGCGATCCGGCCCGACCTGAACAGCGGCGGTCCGAGCGCGACGAGCAGTCGCGACATTCGATCCGTGTCGCCGGAGGCGAGGGCGTACTCCATCGCTTCCTCGCGCAGCCCGTTCGCCTCGCACCAGTCCGCCGCCCGGAGGCGTAGATCGGCCGCCGCGGCAGGTTTGCTTCGATCGAGCTCGTCCCTCAGCGCGGCTCGGAAGAGCTCGTGGTAGCGAAACCATCGACGCTCGCGGTCGAGCGGGACGAGGAAGAGATTCGAATGCTCGAGCCGGTCGAGGATCCGGCCCGGAGTCGCGGCGCTCGAGCACGGCGTCGCAGAGTGGGGCACTCATGCGCTCGAGCACCGACGAGCTCGTGAGGAACGTCAACTCCTTCCCCGGCAACGACGACAGGTGCTTCGTCCAGAGGTAGTCGCTGACGAAGCCGCCCGTGTCGCCGACGGCTACCGAAACGTGGTCGGAGGACTTGAGCGCAAGCGCAGAGAGGTAGAGGCCGGCGGCCCAACCCTCAGCGTGGCCGGTGAGCATTTGCGTCGCATCCTCGGTGAGCTCCACCCCGGCCGCGGCGAGCAGCGCCACCGACTCCTCGTGCGTGAGTGCCAGATCGGACGAGCCGAGGTCGAGCAGAGCGCCGCTGGCCCGCATCGCCGCGACGAGAGGGACGAGCTCGGTGTGGCCGCCAAGGGCGAGCTGGGATCGGGTCGGCAACGACCGGATCAGCATCCCGAGTGCGTCGACGACGTCGGTCGACTCGAGCTTGTGGACGTCGTCGAGCACGAGGACGAACGGCCTCCCGATCTCCGAGACGGCACGGCAGACCCGCGGCAGGAAGGCCGACCAGTAGGCCGCCACAGCCGGCTGCACGTCGGCCCGGGTGGCGTCGAGGAGCCCCGCACGCGCCAGCGAGGCAAGGACATAGCGGAGCAGCAAGAACGCGTCGTTGTCGCTTTCGTCGACCCTCAGCCACGCGAACGGCCTGTCGTCCGTCGCTGCCCACTGGGCGAGAACGGTCGTCTTCCCGTAGCCGCTCGGCGCAGCGAGGCACACGACGTTCGTCCCGATCGAGCGTGTGAGCCGGGCGACGACCGCATCGCGTGCAACGGTCCCCGACCGCAGGCCCGGGATCGCGATCTTCTCCTCGTTCAGGTCGAGCGGACCGGGGGTGGCAACTGTCACGACTCCGATTATGTGGGGCTGGAAGAAGCTGCCGACGAACAAAGGCATCACGAGCAGCTCCAGGAAATTCGCCAAGGCGCGTGTCCTCCACGCGAGCGAGCACTCGATCGAGACGTCAACCGTTTAGGCTCGCGCTACTTCGAGTCGGGTTTCGGTAGCGCGATCAGTAGTTCTTACGGATGTGGACAAACCCATGAGGCCTTCACGATCGACCGCGTGGCTACGTATGCCGAAGCCTGCGCTGAGAGCAACGCCATGACGAGTCGCGGGATCGTTCTGGCTGCGTCGGAGGCGGAATGACGACGGGAACCGCCCTGCCTCGTAGCGCGCCGGTGGAGCGTGGCGGCGTCCCGATCACGCGTGCGGCCTGCGTCTGGCGCGATGGGCTGATCCGGCACCTCGAGGGCGCCCATGAGCTCCCGGTTGTCAGCATGGTCGCGCCGGCCGGGTACGGCAAGACCACCGCGCTCGCCCAGTGGGCCTCCCACGATGGACGGCCCTTCGCCTGGCTGACCATCGACCGCAGCGACAACGATCCGGTGCTCCTGCTCGGCCGCGTGAACGACGCACTCGAGTGTGCCGAGATCGTGGAGCCCCCCAGTGCCCGTTCGCGACTCCGCGAGCAGGCCTCGATCGGCCTGACTTCCGCGGCTCAGGTGCGCACCGTGCTCGCGGAAGCGCCGGCGCCGTTCGTGCTCGTGCTCGACGACGTCCATCTCGTCACCGCGACGGAGTCCCTCGAGGCGCTGCGCGCCCTGGCGGACCAGATCCCGCCCGGGTCGCAGGTCGTGCTCAGCGGCCGCAGCGAGGAGACCTCGGTTGTCGTCCGCCTGAGGGCCTCGCGGCAAGTACTCGATGTAGGCCCCGGCGAGCTCGCTCTCACACCGTCCGAGGCGCGAGCGCTGCTCTCTGCCGACGGGGTGGAGCGCCCCGCCGACGTCGTGCACGAGCTCGTTTCAGATGCGGACGGTTGGGCGGCCGGGCTCTATCTCGAGACGCTGGATCCGCCCGAGGCCTCCCTCGCGCCGGCGCAACGTGGCGCGCGCGGCGGGCGCTTCGTCGACGACTACGTCCGGACCGAGCACCTCTCGGGCCTCTCGACCAGAGAGCTGGCGTTCCTGACGCAGTCATCCGTGCTCGACAGGCTCGGCGCACGCATCTGCGACGCCGTGCTCGGGCGCCGCGACTCGGCGCGCATGCTCGGGTCGATCGAGCGCTCGCACCTCTTCCTCGTCCCACTCGACCGCGAACGCGAGTGGTACCGCTACCGCGGGTTCATCCGCAGCGCGCTCCGCCGTGAGCTCGACCGAACCGACCCCGGTGCGGCGGACGATCTGTTGCGCCGTGCCTCGGACTGGTGCGAGGCGCACCACCTGCTCGAGGAGGCGATGTCCTATGCGGTGGCCTCGGACGATCTCGACCGGATGGCGCACCTGCTCGTCTCGCTCGCCTTGCCGCTCTCGTGCTCCGACAGGCGGGCGTCGGTCGAGGGCTGGCTCGACCGCTTCGACGACGGAGCCCTCCTCGACCGCTACCCGGAGGTCGCCATCGTCGGCTCCCTGGCGCACGCGCTCGGCGGTCGTCTCTTCAAGGCCGGGCGCTGGCTCGACGTCGCAAAACGCGCCGAGGGTCGCACCGGCCCTCACTCCGACGGGAGTGCGAGCCTGCGTCCATGGATCGCGACGGGCGAGGCGATGCTGTGCCGCCACGGCCCCGACCGGATGCGTCGAGACGCCGAGCTCGCGGTCGCGGAGTTGGAGCCGCTCAGTTCGCTTCGCCCGGTGGCGTTGTGGCTGCTCGCGAACGCGCTTCTGCTTCAGGGCGACGCCGGCGCGGACCGGAGGCTGGAGGAGGCCCTCGACGCAGCCGACCGGAGCGGCGACACGTTCGTCGGCGCGACCGCGGCGTCCCAACGTGCGCTTCTCGTGCTCGAGCGAGACGACCTGCCTGCGGCGCAGGTCATGGTCTCCCGAAGCCGCGCGGCGTTCGAGCAGGAGCACGTCCAGGCTGACCTTCCGCCGGCGCTGCTGTTGGTCGCCGAGGCGCGCACCGCCATCTCGTCCGGAGATTCGCCGGGCGCGGAGCGTGCGCTCTCGAGAGCCCAACGGCTGCGGCCGGAGCTGCTCCGCGCCATTCCGTTCCATGCCGTGCAAACGCTTGTCGAGATGGCCCGTTCGTCCATCGCGATCGGTGATCTCAAGGGCGCCAGGGCGGTCCTCTTCGATGCGGGTGAGGTGCTTCGCCATCATCCCGAGCTCGCCGTCCTCGAACAGGAGCTCGCGACGTTGCGGAAGCGCACCCTCGGGGCCGGTCGGCCCGCGTCGGCCGGCGCGGCGACCCTCACCGCCGCCGAGCTCAGGCTGCTTCCCCTGCTCACGACGCACCTCACCTTCGAGGAGATCGGGAAACGGCTCTTCGTCTCGCGCAACACGGTCAAGACCCATGCGATCTCGATCTACCGCAAGCTCGGCGTCTCCTCACGCGGCGATGCCGTGGAACGTGCAGTGGAGCTCGGTCTTGCGGAGGCCGCGCTCGACCCGGCGGCGAAGATCATCTCTTCGGGATGAGGAAGTGCCCCGGGACGGGGGCTTACTGTTGGCGCACCGACTACAGGCTTCCTGGAGGCGTCACCAGCTTTGGAGGATTTCCGGCTCATGCTGCGCCAGCTGACCATCGGTGTCGGTCGCTTCTTCGACGAGGCGCTTTGTAGCGAGGAGGGCGACCTCACGGCTTCTCGCCTCTGTCCGAAGGAGCACGCGCTCGTTCAGATCGGTGCGCTCATCGCTCTGGACGCCGCGCCCCAGTCGTACGTGCCGTACGTCGAGTCCGCGCGCCAGGCAGGCGCGAGTGCCGAAGAGATCGTCGGAACTCTCGTCGCGGCGATCCCGGTGCTCGGGGCGCCGAGGGTTGTCTCCGCGGCGCCGAAGCTCGGCCTCGCACTCGGCTACGACCTCGACGCGGAGCTCGAGGCGGGCGCAAAGCCGATCATCGACAAAAGGGGGTTCACAGCGTGAGCAGCCAGATCGAGGACCGTGGCTTCGTCGTCGTCACGGGCACCTCCACAGGCATCGGCGCCGCCACCGCACTTCACCTCGCCCGGAACGGGTTTCACGTCTTCGCCGGGGTGCGGCGGGCGAAGGACGGCGACGCCTTGCGAGCCCAAGCCGGGGAGAGGCTGACGCCGGTGATCATCGACGTCACCAAGGGATCGACGATCTCGGCGGCCGCAGGCACCGTCCTGGAAGCCGTCGGGGATCGCGGCCTGGCCGGACTGGTCAACAACGCCGGTATCGCCAAGCCGGCGCCGATCGAGTTCCAGCCGATGGCCGACTTCCGGAGGCAACTCGAGGTCAACCTGTTCGGCCCCGTCGCGATGGTGCAGGCGTTCCTGCCCCTGATCCGGCAGGGCGGCGGCCGGATCGTGAACGTGGGCTCGATCGGAGGCCTTCTGGTGCTGCCGCTGAACGGCGCTTACAGCGCCTCGAAGTTCGGGATCAGGGCGATCACCGACGCGCTGCGGCTCGAGCTGCGGCAGTGGGGGATCCACGTGTCCCTGATCGAGGTCGCGCCCGTCGAGACCGCGATCTTCGGGAAGACGTACGCTGAGCTCGACGACCTCGAGCAGAAGCTCGGCGAGACGGCGCACCGGCTCTACGCAGAGCAGATCGCTGCGGTCCGTACGGCCACCGAGAAGGCGGCCGCGGACGCGGATCCACCCCTGGTGATCGCGAAGGCCATTGCGCACGCGCTCACGTCGGACAAGCCCAAGACCAGGTACCTGGCCGGCCACGGCGGGAAGGAAGTCGCGGTCGTGGCGGCGCTCCCCGACAAGGTGAGGGATCGAGCGCTCGCCCGCGAGCTCGGGCTCCCCAAGCCGGAAGCAGGTTCGAATGGAGAGGAGAACGAATGAGCGAGGACAGCAAGCCCAAGGTGCTCGTCGTCTACTACACGCTCAGCCGGCAGTCCGGCCGGGTCGCGGAGGCGATGGCACAGGCACTGGAGGCACGGGGCTGCGACGTCGCGAAAGCGAAGATCGAGTTCACCGACGAGCGCTGGGTGACGAAGCTCTCGGAGTTCCCGATGAAGCATCCCATCCCCCAGATCGCGTCGATTCTCCCGGCGCAGCTCCGCCACAAGACCGGCGAGATCCGCATTCCTTTGGAGGCGCAGGCGGGCGACTACGACCTGGTCGTGCTCGCATCTCCCACCTGGTGGTTCCAGACGAGCATGCCGATCCGCTCGTACCTCGAGTCGCCCGAGGCGAAGGCGGTGCTGAGCGGGAAGCCGTTCGCAACCGCGTCGATCTCGCGCCGCTACTTCAGCATCAACCTCCGGCAGCAGCGCAAGCTCGCCGAGAGAAACGGCGGGCGGTTCACGGACAAGACGCACTTCGTCGTCGCCGGGGGACAGGTCAAGTCGATGCTCTCGTGGCTTGGGTACATGAAGCACGGCGAGCCCCAGGAGCGCGTCTTCTTCTTGAAGATGCCGCCGCCGAACCTGAAGCCCGACTTCGAGGAGCAGGCAAGGGCGTTCGTCGACGGCCTCGTGGACGGCGTGCTCCGGCAGCCGGTCGCCGCGGGTGTCGCGGGGTGAACGCCCCTGGTGAGCGGCGGCTCGCCTCGAGGCGACGCTGCGCGGGCTAGATCCTCCCGACTCGACGTCGACCGAGACCGAGATGACAGAACCTCCCGCCGAGGCCGCCGACCAGAAGCGTGACGAGGCGGTAGCCGTCGAGCCGCGCTGGCCGATCGCGCTCGCATTCGGTTCGTTCATCGCGATCACGATCGTGCTGCGGGTGGTGCAGCCCCATCGGGAGTCTCTCGGGCCGCCGTGGCTCGTTCCGGGCATCGAGATCGCGCTGCTGCTCGCGCTGCTCGCCGCGAACCCGGCGACGCTGAGCCGGCGAAGGCGCTGGCTGCGACCGCTGGCCGTCGTCCTGCTCGTGGCGCTCATGGCCGTCACGTTGCTCGCCACCGCGATCCTGATCACCGACCTCGTGCGCGGAGGGCCGGTGACGAACTCGGCGACCTCGTTGCTCTCTTCGGGGGCGCTGATCTGGCTCGGGAACTGTCTGATCTTCGGGCTCTTCTACTGGCTGCTCGACGGCGGCGGGCCGTTCGCGCGGTCGGTCGGAGAGCGCGAGTTCCCCGACTTTGCGTTCACCCAGCAGATGAGCCCGGAGCTCGCGCCGCCCGGCTGGCAGCCGCTGTACGTCGACTACCTCATCCTCGGGCTCACCACGAGCACCGCATTCAGCCCGACCGACGTCCTGCCGATGGCCCGCTGGGCGAAGCTGACGATGGCGCTCCAGTCCCTGATCTCGTTGACGGTCGTCGGCCTGGTGATCGCCCGCGCGGTCAACGTCTTCGCGTAGGGACCGTCGCGATGTCCTACACCGGCGAGAACGCGCTAGAGGAGTCGCCGAGCCGATCTCGTACCGGGAGCCCGCCGTGAGTCGCTTGCCGGACGCGGACCTCTCGCCGGAGACGGTGCTTCAGCTCGCGCCCGGAGTGCGGACGCGCTTCGACGCGGCGGGGCATGTTCTGCTCGACGCGCCGGACGGGACGATCGTCGACCTCGGCCCTCGCGGCTACGCGACCCTGTCGCTGTTCGCTCAGCCGCTCGCTCTCGGCGAGGCGATCGAGCGGCTCGAGCGCGAGGCGCCTGCCACCGACTTCGCGCCCACGATGAACGTCCTCAACATGCTGATCGAGGAAGGCGCCCTCGTGCGGCCGGACGCCGGCCGCGGGCCGGCGAGCGGCTGGGCCGACCCGGTGGAGCACGCCCGGATGCTGCACGACGAGCGCAGGACGGGCGACTACCTCGCCGCGATCGTCGCGGCGGTGCGACCGGGGGACGTCGTGCTCGACATCGGCACCGGGAGCGGCGTGCTCGCGGTCGCCGCGGCCCGGGCGGGGCACGCCGTGTCTACGCGGTGGAGGCCAGCGACATCGCGGAGGTCGCCGCGCGGGTCTTCGCGGCCAACGGCGTGACCGACACGGTCACGCTCGTTCCCGGCTGGTCGCGCGAGCTCGAGCTGCCCGAGCCGGCCGACGTGCTGGTTGCGGAGATCATCGGCAACGAGCCGCTCGAGGAGGAGATCCTCGAGACGACGCTCGACGCCCGCCGCCGCCTGCTGAAACCCGGCGCGCGGCTGATCCCCCACACGCTGACGCTGCTGGCCCGGCCACTTCGCCTCCCGGACGGCGACGCCAGGCAGCGCGCGATCGGGCGGGCGGCGGTCGAGCGCTGGCGGAGGCTATACGGCATGGACTTCCAAGCACTCCTCGAAGCCGCCGTCCCGGGCCCCGTCAACATGCTGACCGAGACGGAGGTGGTCGCCGGCTGGCCGCCCGTGGGCCCACCGGTCACACTCGCGACCCTGGATCTGGCGACGTTCGCGGAGGCGTCGGTTCGCGCCTCCGCCGACCTCGTCCTCGACGAGCCGGGCACGGTGAACGCCGTCGCCGTCACGTTCCGCGCCGCCCTCTACGGGGCGATCGAGCACACCCTCGATCCCTGGACGTGGCCGACGTCCAGCTGGGCGACCTCGGTGTGGGTGCTCCCCGACCCGCTGCACGTCGGGTCAGGCGCCGTGCTGCACGTCGATTACCGTCGACGGGTCTCCGGATCGCCCGACGGACTCAGGTGTGCGCTCGTCGAGAGCGGGCGCTGATCGACCCGACCTCGGCCCGCCGGGTTCATCCCCTTCGGATGATGCCCGTGTGCAAGCGGTGGAGCAGAGTGGGCAGCGATCCGGTGCTCGTGGGATCGCCGGATCGATGGATGTGAGATCGCCCACGGTGACGAGAGGAGGCTGCAATGGGAATGATCCGTCGAAGGACGCGCCGCAGGACGATGCTGGTCGCCGGTGGAGCAGCGTACGCGGCCGGCAGAGCGGGCCGACAGGACGACGCCGGGTACGAGGAGGAGGCGCCGCAGGCGCCGCCGGCGCCGCCGCCTCCCGCTCCGACCAGCGGAGACAGCCAGGCCGACGAGATTCAGCGCCTGGCCGATCTGCACGCCTCCGGCGTGCTGACCGACGAGGAGTTCTCGGCCGCCAAGGCCAAGGCCCTCGGCATCTAACGCAACGCACGAGAAGGAGGAGTGTCATGGCTCGGAGTGGTCGTGCCGGCGTGCTGGAACGCGCGCTCGAGGCTTGCCTCACCGGTGAGGTCGACGCCTTGCCGGAGCTGTTCACGGACGATGTGAGCGGCTGGTCGCCGAACATGCTGGTCGCCTCGCGCGGCGAGCTGGCAGAGGTGGTCGCGGAGCGCGACGCAAGCCTCTCGAACCTGTCCGTGAAGATCGACGCCCTCGACGTCGTGGGGAACAAGGGCTATGCCGAGTACCGGGTGAACGCGGTCTTCTCGGGCCCGTTCGTGATCGACGAGGACACCGTGATCGAGCCGAACGGTCGCGAGATCCTGCTCGGCGCCGCGTTCGTGGCGGAGTTCAGCGGGGACACGATCTCTGCGTTCCGGAACTACTTCGACAACGCGGCACTGCTGGAGCAGATGCTCGTCGCCTAGGGAGATTCTTGCCTGGGCTCAACCCGTGGACGGCTCGTACCGTCTCGTCGTCGAGGACTCGCCGGATCCGGCCGACCTGGCGCTGCTCGAGGAGCGGGTCGCTGCGGCTGCCATTGCCGCCGCCGGCCTGGGCGACGACGAGGAGTTCGGGATCTTCGTCCGCGACGACGACGGCCGGGTCGTCGCCGGCATCTCGGGGATCGTGTGGGGCGGGTGCTGTGAGCTACAGGCGATGTGGGTCGACAAGCCGTGTCGCGGGCGCGGACTGGCACGAGCTCTCATGGCCGGCGCGGAGGCCGAAGCCAGGCGGCGGGGGTGCGCGCTCGTCCAGTTCCGCGCCTACGACCTGCTCGCGCCAGGCCTCTACGAGCGGCTCGGCTACGAGACCGTGGGCGTGCTCGAGGGCTGTCCCGTCGGCAGCACCGCGCGCTGGTATCGCAAGGACCTGTAGGCTCGACTCCCGACGATCCCCAGCGGAATCGGTAGTTCCCCGCCGGAAGAAGAGGGTTCGGTCGGATGGCCCTGCATCGTCGAGGCGGGAGACTTGCTCGTGCTCGTCACGCCGTTAAGAGACCGGGAGAGCAAGTTCATGCCACTCGAGCACCCAACGGCACCCGCAGAGTCGACCGGCGATCAGCCGGCCGCGCCCGAACCTGACGCGGCTCCCGTCGGGAATCGCTCCGAATCGAGTGACATGCCGGACGACCAGACGGGCACCGTCGCGGAGGCCAGGCCGGGCCGGGTCAAGCGAGCAGCAGCGTGGTCGAAGCTCACGGCGAAGAAGGTCGGAGACCGCGCTGTTCGCGAGCGGGGGAACCACGCGTCGGTCGACGTGGGCTTCCGCACCGCGGAGCGACAGCGGCGCGTCGCCGCGATGGTGCTCGCCGGCGGGATCGCGTATCGCATCTTCTTCTGGATGCTCGCGGTGTCGGTGGTCGTCGGGGGCGTGCTCGGGTTCTTCGATCCGAACGCCGTTGAGTCGTCGCTCGAGCAGCACGGCGTCACCGGCTGGACGGCCAAGGCGGTCGCCGAGCTCACCGGCTCGTCGGACGGGAACGAGTGGTGGCTGCTCCTCGTCGGGAGCTATCTGGTGCTCTGGACGGGCTACACGTGCAGCAAGGCGCTCTCGCTCGCCCACGCGACCATCTGGGGAATCGTCCCTCCGAGGCTCGACAAGCCGCTCCGCAGCTCGCTGCTCTTCAACGGTTGCACGTTCGGCTTCATCGCCGCGATGGCCGCTGCCCGGTATGTCCGGGAGCAGAGCCAGATCGGCGGGTTCGCCGCGACGATGCTCGTCCTCGGTGTCGCGTTCGGCCTCTGGCTGCTCGCGTCGCACAGCCTGCCGAACGCAGCCACGGGCTGGCTCGAGCTCATGCCTGGAGCGGTGGTCGTCGGCGTGGGGCTCCAGGCGATGCACGTGTTCACCGTCTACTTCCTCGGCCCGAAGCTCGAGAGCGCCACGCAGCTCTACGGCATCGTGGGCATCGTGACGACGCTCCTCTTCTGGTTCTACCTCGGCGGCCGCCTGATCGTGGCCGGGGCAACGCTCAACGTCGAGGTCACCGAGGTGCGCGCCGCGAAGCGCTCGCCGCGGAGGAATGAGTGAGCACACTTCGAGGCAGCGGCAGATCCGGCGAGCGCACGTGTCGTCGGTGAGCCCGGACTTGGACTCGCCGGAGCTCGAGGCACGCCGGCTCGAGACGTCGTTCGCGGCGCCGCGCTGGCTCAATGACCTCGGCCGCACGTCCTGGCTCGTCGTCGGGTTCGCGCTCCTGGTCGTCGGCCTCGTGTGGCTGCTCGGAGTGACGGCCACGATCGTCGGCCCGCTCGTCGCGGCGACGATCGTGGCGACGGTGGCGATGCCGGTCGTCGCCTGGCTCGAGCGGCACCGGGTCCGGCGCATCGGCGGTGCGGCGATCGTGCTGCTCGCGCTGGTCGCGCTGGCCGTCGTCGTGCTGCTCGTCGTGCTCGGCGGCCTCAAGGCCCAGAGCGGTGAGATCTCGCAGAACGCGAGCGCGGCGGCCGACAAGCTCCAGAGCTGGGCCGAGAGCCTCGGAGTCGACGAGTCGGGCGCTTCGGCGGCCAACTCGAGCGCGAGCTCCGACGCGCCGAAGGCGATCTCCACGCTCGTGACCGGTGTGATCGGCGGGATCGAGGGGGTGGCCTCGATCCTCTTCGGGCTCTCGCTCGCGGCGCTCAGCATGTTCCTGCTGCTCAAGGACGGCCCTTCGATGCGCCGCTGGGTCGACGGTCATCTCGGCGTGCCGCAGCCGGTCGCATCGACGATCACGGGCGACGTGATTCGTTCTCTGCGCGGGTACTTCCGCGGCGTGACGATTATCGCCACCTTCAACGCGATCGTCGTCGGGATCGCCTCCGTGATCCTCGGCGTGCCGCTCGCCGGGACGATCGCCCTCGTCACCTTCATCTGCGCCTACGTCCCGTACATCGGCGCGTTCGTCGCCGGCACGTTCGCCGTCCTGATCGCGCTCGGGTCGGAGGGGACGACCACCGCGGCGATCATGCTCGTGGTCGTTCTGCTCGCGAACGGCCTGCTCCAGAACGTCGTGCAGCCGTTCGCGATGGGCTCCTCCCTCGGCCTCAACCCGCTGGTCGTCCTCGTCGTGACGATCGCGGCGGGGTGCGTGCTCGGGATGATCGGGCTCGTCCTCGCCGCGCCGCTCACCTCCGCGGCCGTCCACATCTCGCGCGACCTCGGCCGCGCTCGCGCCGCCCCAGCCGGAACGGCGGCTGAGCCCGCGACGGCGACTGCCGGCTCGTGATCGGAGTCTGCGGCTGCGATCCGTAGTTCGCCGAGCGCCGAGGCATGCCGTCTCCGGATGCGGGAGCGGAGACTTGGCTCTCGGGCCTCCACCACGAGAGAAAGGAGATCGTCATGTGCCGCTGGCTCGCATACTCGGGCTCGCCCGTGCGCATCGAGGACCTGATCTACCGGCCGGAGCACTCGCTGATCGACCAGAGCCTCCATTCGCAGCTCGGCGCGGAGACCACGAACGGCGACGGCTTCGGGATCGGCGCGCAGGAGCAGCTCTCGGAGGGGCCTTCCGTGCCTGGATGCACTACACACGTGTACGCGTGTACTACAATCTGCGTATGGACAACAAGACATCACCAGGCCCGGTTTCCACCCGGTACCCGAGTGACACGCTCGAGCGACTCGACCGACGCGCCCAGGTCGAGGGCAATTCGCGTTCGACGCTCATTCAGCGATATGTCGCCGAGGGCATCGAGATGGACGAGTACCCAGGAATCGTCTTCCGCTCAGGACCGGCAGGCCGTCGTCCTGGGTTGGTGAGCGGCCCGGACATCTGGGAGGTCGTCAGCGTCCATCGCAGCTTCGACGACGTGGAGCGCACGGCGAGTTGGCTCGACCAGCCGGCGACCGCGATCGAGGCCGCACTTCGCTACTACGACGCGCACCGAGTAGAGATCGACGACTGGATCCGACGGAACGAGGAGGCAGCTGAGGCGGCCGAGCGCGTCGCACGCGCCCGCCAGGCCGCTTCTTGAAGCTTCTGCTCGACGAGATGTACCCGACCGTCATTGCCGAGCAGTTGCGGGCTCGGGGACACGATGTCGTGTCAGTTCACGAGGACCCCGGGCGCGGCGCGCCGGACGACGAGGTGTTCAGCCATGCGCGCTCACACGGGCGCGCAGTTGTCACCGAGAACGTTCGCGACTTCCGCCCGCTGGCCGAGGCGCTTCTTGGCGCGGGTGACAACCATGCCGGCGTCGTCTTCACGACCGAGAAGCGATGGCCGCGTAGCGACCCCGGAGTGCTCATTGCGGCACTCGAGCAGCTTCTGGCGTCGACGCCCGACCAGCCGACGGACGCCGAGCTCTGGTTGTGAACGACATGCTCCGAGTCGAGTTTCCAGACCGCCTGCTGGTGCCCGAATCCGGGTGGCTCTCGGGGTTCGTTCGAAGCGGGCGGGGCTTTCGACCGAACGCTCGCGGCGAGTACACGGCGATCATCCGGGCACAGGCTTGCCGGACCGAAAGGCGTTCCTGGTTGAGGAGGACATCCGGCTCTACCGCGGCGAGCGCGCCTGGACTTCGAAGAGGTGCAGCGAGGACTGACCTGGGGTCGAGAACGCTGTGAGTCACGGCTCCGTTTACGCCCGCCCAAGACCGTCCTCTCCGCCATGGGACTTCCCCAAATACTTCCCCACAGCGGAGAAACTCCCTGCAAATCAGCGATTTAGCACCAGCTCGACAAGCTGGGGGTCACTGGTTCGAGCCCAGTACCGCCCATCACACGAAAGGCCCGCTCAGGCGGGCTTTTCGTGTTCTCGGGAGTAAACCGATTCGGGCTTGTGGTCGCGAGATGGTCGCGCTCGTCTCGAAAACGCCGCCGCGTCTACCGTTGCACTCGCCTGGCTGCCGGTTGACAGATGATCTTCGGGCTGCCAGTTTCGCCACAGCGACGATCGGAGGTCCTGATGACAGCGACACATGATGACGCGATGCTCATGGTCGAACTCGCCAAGTGGGGGTCGATGGCAGGCATCGACGAAGCAGCTCGGGACGTTATGTCCGATCACTTCGATCCCGAAAAGGCGGACGTTGAAGACCCAGGCGTGTCGAAGGTGCTGATGTTCGGTGAGACGATCGGAACACTCGTCAAGAACGGCCTCCTCGATCGCGAGCTCGTCTATGACTGGCTCTGGGTCGAAGGATCGTGGGCGAAAGTCGCTCCAGCTGCCAAACGTGCGCGCGCGAAGGCCGGGGTACCGCAGCTGTACGAGAACTACGAAGCACTTGCCGACGGCCAGAAGCTGACCTGAGCCGATGACTCCCGGCGCTCCGTACGGCGAGGACGGTCGAGGAACAAACGAATCCAACGAGCATGCAGGCCAGGGTTTTGTCCGCCGTGAGAATCCACGCGAAATCTGGTCGCGATGGTCGCGCTCAACGTTCGCTCACTCCGAACGGGCGCGAACGCCTCGATGCGAAAAGGGCTGATTTCCAGCTAGAACCGAACGGGCGCGAACCGGCGCGAAACACCTGCCATGTTTCGACAAGCCCGCGCTTGCGCGCGAGCTGCACGACCACCGCAGCAGACAGGCCGGCCTCGACCTGAAGCTCGCCCGTCCCGATGCGCTCGTCTTCACCACGAGCCGCGGCCGCCCGCAGTCACGCCGCAACGCGCTCCGCGTCGGCGCCGCGGCCAGCCTCAACGGCGACGACCGCGAGCCGGTCGGCCTGCATGACCTGCGCCACAGCTACGTCGCGGTCGCGCTCGCAGCCGGCGCCTCGCTCGCCGAGGCGGCCGCGCTCGCCCGGCACGCAAACTCGCGCGTCACCGGCCAGGTCTACGCCGGTCTCGTCGACGGCGGGCGCGAGCAAGCCGCGGCGAAGCTGCTCGACGCTGGCTTTGGACGCTGATGTGGATGTAGCCGTCGCGTCGGCACGTTTCTAAGCGCAACCGGCCAGGCGGTGGCTCGCTAGCGCCTGATCACCTCGTGGACCTCGAAGATCTCCGGGTCCCTGTCGAACCCGATTCCGACGTCGCCCAGGATCGGCATCAACCGTTCGCCGAACGCGTCGAGTTGCTCCCGGGAGTCCCAGATCTCGCTCACGAGCAGGTTCCCTTCGGACCCGAAGCAGACGTGGTAGTCGAGTCCGTCCGGAGGCCACGCGCCCGCCGCCTCGAGACGCCGGAGCGACTCGTCGTACTTCTCGCTCGTCAGGGCCGTGGGGCTGAAGCGGACGACGATGCTCATTCGAGCTCCTCCTTGCGTTGGGTGGAGTCGACCCTACTCTCGATCGCCGGCCGGCGCACGGCAGTGACGAGATCGAGGTCAGGCCGTCAAGCGGACGACCGCAGGCACGTCTCGATGTGGGAGAAGTCGGCGGCGTAGGGCGGAGCGTCGAGCGGTGTCAGCCGCCGGCGGCGGGCGTAGCCTCGACGACGTGGGCGGAGAAGCGCTCGTGGACGAAGCGCACGACCATCGCTCCCTCGCCGACCGCGGTGGCGCAACGCTTGACCGACCCCGAGCGAACATCGCCCACCGCGAAGACGCCGGGCACGCTCGTCTCCAGGATGCCCTCGGCACCGGCCCTCTGGCCCGTGAGGACGAAGCCGTCCTCGTCGAGCGCGACCGTGCCACCGAGCCAGTCGGTGTTCGGTGCGGCTCCGAGGAAGAGGAAGAGGAAGGAGAGCGGAATCCGCTCGCCGTCGCGGAGCGTCGCCGCCTCGAGCTGGCCCTCGGCGCCGTGCAGCGCGGCGATCTCGCTGCGTCCCCGGACGAGGACGCCGGCGCGCTCGAGGTCGTGGATCAGGTAGTCCGACATCGTCTCGCTGAGGTCGGCCCGGCGGTGGAAGAGCGTCACGAGCGCGCCACCGCGGGCGAGCCAGATCGCCGCCTGGGCCGCCGAGTTCCCGCCGCCGACGACACCGACCCGCGTGGCGCTGCAGCGCCGGGCCTCCTGTGGCCCCGCGGCGTAGAAGATGCTGACGCCTTCGTACGACTCGATCTCGGGGATCGGAAGCCGGCGGTACTCGGCGCCGGTCGCAAGAACGACGGCGCGTGCCCTCATCTCCTGGCCGCTCTCGAGCCGGACGAGGTGCCGCTCGGCGCCGGGCTCGAGCGCGACGGCGCGGTACGGCGTGGCCATGCGGGCGCCGAACTTCCGCGCCTGGCCGACGGCGCGAACCGTCAGCTCCGAGCCGCTGATGCCCGCCGGGAAGCCGAGGTAGTTCTCGATCCTCCGCGACGTTCCCGCCTGACCGCCGAGAGCGCTGCCCTCGACCACGAGCGTGTCCAGCCCCTCCGACGCGCCGTAGACGGCGGCGCCGAGCCCGGCCGGGCCGCCGCCGACGACGAGCAGGTCGACCGTCTCCGCCTGGTCGAGATCGAGCCCGATGCCCAGCGCCCGAGACACCTCACCGGCGGAGGGATTCCGAAGCTCAGGCCCTCCCGGCAGGCGCACGAGCGGGATCTCGTCGTCCGCGAGCCCGGAGATCTGGGCAAGCCCCTCCGCATGCTCGGGCCGGTCGGTGTCCAGCCACGTAAACGGCAGCCGGTTGCGGCGCGCGAACTCGACGAGCCGTCGCGTCGCCTCGGACGAATGCGGCCCGACGATCTCGGCACCGACACCGTCCCGCGCCTGAAGCCCCTCCCGGCGAGCCATGAACGTCCAGAGCAACAGGTCGCTGAGCGCGCTGTCCTCAAACAAGAGCGTTCGCAACTCCTCACGCTCGACAGCGATGTAGCGCAGCGGCTCGGTCACCACGGCCGTGAAGAACACGGTCTGCCCCGAGAGCAGGTTCGACTCCCCGAGGAAGCCGCCCGGGCCGTGGCGGTTGATCTCCGCACCGGTCTGGTCGAGGACGGCCGCCTCGCCTTCGATGATCGCGATCAGCGGATAGCGTCGGTCACCGACCCGAAAGAGCACGTCGCCGACCTCCGCGCGCCGCTCCTCGCCGTACTCGGCAAGCAGGGTGAGCTGTCCCTCGGAAAGCACCGCCGTCCGGGCTGCCACGCCCGCAGACTATCCCCCACCCTGCGTGCCGGTGAGCGCCGGAGCGATTGCATGGCCGCGTCCTCGCCCGATGCTCTTTTGATGTGAAACGCCGGCACCCGCACGTCTCGTGCTATCCCGGTGCTATCTCGAACTCTTGCCGAATGCGACAAACGGCGAGCCGCTCGATACATCAGGCGGCTCTACCAGAGTGCGTGTACGGCCGTTCCGTTGTGCAACGTCGCCACCGTGGCTTTGGCGCTCCACGCCATCACCCCTGACAGGTCCGGCCAGTTCTCCACCGCTTCCTGCCAGTGCCTGGCGATGCCGGCCGGCGATTGGTAGTGCTCGTCGAGCACGAAGATCGTCCTGCCGGTGGGTTCCGAGTTCGGGTCCAACGGGTTCGACAGTTCCGCGCCTTTGGAGACGGCGTAGTCCAGCAGCGCTGTATCGCCCTCGCGGGGATGCCCCTTCATCCATTCGGCGTGGCTCGCGAAAAGCCGATCTCCCTCGGCCACCTCATCAGGGCCCACCGTCCACATGATCATGAGGTGCGATTTTCCGAGGTGCGACACAGCTCACGCCCTTTCATTAGGCGCCCGTGGGCGCGGTCGGCAAGAGACCGCCTCTTGTCTGTCCCCCGAGTAAAACAGATTGCCGGCTTCGGCGTGAATCGGTTCGCCGCCGAAGGCCGGCTGCGAGCGAGCGCCTGAAAAGCGAACGTGATTGGCGTACGCCGGGAACGGCCATGCCAGCTACGACGGGCCGCCCGGAGTTCTTCGCACGGGCCCGTGAGGTTGATCGCTTGCGACGACCGGTTAGGTATAGGTGGATTTCCGGCGATCTTGTTTCCTAGGCCCGACCGTGAGACTCTGGAAGAGGGCCAGAGCATGAAGGTTTGACAGATGCCCAGTTAGGCCCATACGCAGTTGTCGATTTGACAACGTGCTATGCACGGAGGTGCTTTGCAATGGCTGAGACGAGACCTGCAAAGAAGGGCACGAAGAAGTCCGCGACGAGCACTACCGGCAAGGCGTCCCAGGGATTCACGGACGAGGAACGAGCCGCGATGAAGGAGCGCGCCCAAGAGTTGAAGGCGGCCGCACGCCGCGGACCACGCGCCGGCAAGGCGGACGGGGAAAACGACGTGCTCGCGAAGATCGCCGAGATGCCGGAACCGGATCGCGCCATGGCCGAGCGGCTCCATGCCATCATCAAAGCCAGCGCGCCAGCCCTCTCGCCGAGAACCTGGTACGGGATGCCCGCGTACGCCATGGACGGCAAGGTCGTCTGCTTCTTCCAGAGCGCGCAGAAGTTCAAGACGAGGTACGCGACGTTCGGCTTCAGCGACACGGCGAACCTCGACGAAGGCGCCATGTGGCCGACCGCCTTCGCGCTGAAGAAGTTGACCGCCGCCGAAGAGGCAAGGATCGGCGCGCTCGTGAAGAAAGCGGTGAGCTGAGGACTGCACTCGCCATTGGGGGGTGAGAGTCGTGTTTCGTCCGGGTCGCCGAACTCGCCTTAGCCATACGTGGGACTGCAGAAGTCGGTTCGCCGCGGGACGATAGTTGAGCGATGTTCCCGGGTCATACCATCTACTACGGCCGGCTACGAGAGGAGCAACGTGAGCATTCGCGCGCTCCGGGAGACCGTCAACTTGGCGGAGTTGTACGAGGAGGAGCTCATGCCTTGGAATCGTGCTCTGCAGGCGCTCGGCATTGGCTCGCTCGGGCCGGAGATCCCCTGCTTTCTCTGCACGGTTCGCCCCAACGGACATCCGCATTCAGCAGGCATCGGCGTTGCCGAGCACAACAGCTACCTCTACTTCGCCAGCGGCCCCGAGACGCGAAAGTCGCGCAACCTCGCCGGAATCCGGCGTGCACGTTGTCGCTGCGGCTCGATGGCATCGACGTGATCTTCGAAGGCGATGCGCGACGCGTGGTCGACCGCGCGACGCTGAAGTACCTGCAAAGGCCAAGGGTTTCAGTGACAAATTGGCCACTCGGCCTCACCGAGTAAGCGCGTTCTGATGAACCCCTGCCCGGCCCCTCGGGAATGCGTCGACCGCACGTTGACACGCTTACGCGGAGGCGGGAGAATCGACTTGTGCGGCGGCTCACGTGTGCGGCGATCGCGCTTTCGGCGCTTGGCTTGGTTGTCGCGTCCGGTGCCGGTGCGGCGACGTCCGCGGATCAGGGGGGCCTGATGGCGGAGGCCTCCAAGGCGCTCACCGACTACCCCGAACCGCTGCCGGCGAAGCGCCCGCCGGGTTGGGTCGCGATCGAGACCGTGTCGAACGGCTGCGGCCCCGGCAAAGCAAGTGCGGAGCCGGGGGTGATCAACTCGGTCACGGACAGCTCGACGTTTTTCGACCCCCTCCATCCGCTTCAGCCGAGGTACGAAATCAACTTCCGCGACGCCTGCAACCTTCATGACGCCGCCTTCTCGGGCGCGTTGGTCTGGGACAAGATCAACGGCAAGTTCATCGACTACCGGACGTGGACGCGAACGGAGATCGCCGCCAAGTTCGCTGCGGACATGGAGAAGCTGTGCGAGGCGCATATCCCCGACCAGTACCCCCGCACGCTCGAGATCTGCAAGGGCGGCCTTGGCCGCTACCTCATTGGGGGTACAGGAGGGCTGATCAACTACAGGAAGAGGATCGACCTCACCGGCACGTGGAAGAACGCGGCTGCGACCGGCTGGCCGCTCTGCGACACCGCCGTCGGTGAATGGACGATGACGCAGACTGGCCGGACGGTCACGGCTGACTGGCAGCACGGCACCAGTGGCGACTTCGGTCACTTCGAGGGTGTTTTCATCACAGGTGACCAGCTCGGCGACGACCGCGTGCAGGGCACGTACACGATCACCCACGGTAAAGGCGGCGCGAAGGTGTCGGGCGGCGCGATGAGCTGGAGCGTGGCCTCCGAAGACAAGTTCGACTTCAATGGCGCCGCCCTCCCGGGCGGCACGATCCTCCGTACAACACAGGGCGTGCCCGCGCGTCACGTTTGTCGTAAGCCCACACCGACGCCTAAGACCACGACGACGAGCCAGGCGGGCTCGTTCGTGCTCACGTCGACCAAGGTGACCAATCCGAACGCGCCCGAGTTGACGATCGACGCCGCGGGCGGGAAGGCCGTCTGGGACCACACGGGTCCCTATGGCGGTGCAGGCAAGGGCGGCGAGTGGAAGGTCACGTACACGTGGCAGGTGCCGAGTACGCTTACCCCCGGGAAGTCGGCTTCGGTCACGCTTTCCCTCAAGGCCGAGAGCGTGGAGCCATCTCAGCCGCTGTTTGTCCAGATGAGCGCACGCGCTCCCGATTTCCGGCAGGACCTCAGCATCAACTATCCGAGCCCTGCGCAGGCCGCCAAGACGTACACGATGCCGCTCTCCGCGGGGTACAAGGACTTCAAGGACCTCGTGGTCATCGTCAGCGTCGTCAGTGCGGAGGTGACCTACACCTACCACCGGGTCGGAGCCTAGAGACGGGCGGTTGCGTCGGCGGAGCCCGTCGCTCTTGGCTCCTTCTGTCGGTCGCACGGTTTCCGCCTTCGAACGCCCAAGAACCGCCCGTCTCGGCGTGAGACTTCCCAGGACCTCCCCACACGGCTGACTGCAGATCAGGCTGTTCGAGCGAGGAGTGCACGTTCGTCCGCAGGTCGTACGCCCAGAGTCTCGAGTGAGCGCGACTGCGGAGGAGCGGGGGAAGCGGGAATCGCTCGCGAGGCAAGAACACGCAGTGTTCGGCGGAACGGAGAATGGCCCTGAATTCAGCTGGGGACACAAGGAAGCTCTCCCGTCCGGATGGGCGCACGGCGGCGCCCCCAAATTCGCCCCGAGGCCACTCACGAGTCTTCTCAGGTCCTCCGAGCACGGGTTCGCTGGCTGCCCGGGGACGGCGAAAATGGCCCGTCGTTTCCCGACACCTACGTCCTCGGCCGGTAGCGTCCGCCGGAATCCATGCGGAAGATCATCACGTGGGTCGCGACGACCCTCGACGGGTACATGGAAGGTCCGAACGGCGAAGGCGACCTTGGCTGGCTGATGCCGTACGTCGCGGAAAGCATCCCAGACAACAGCAAGATGCTCGGAGAAGAGATCGACACGATCCTTCTCGGACGCATCACCTATCAAGGGTTCAGCCAGTACTGGCCGTTCGAAGAGAACGAGTTCGCCGACCTGATGAACAAGCCGCCCAAGCTCGTCTTCTCGAGCCCGGGCGCCCTCGAGGAAGCCACCTGGGGTGCCTACGACAACGCCACGGTCGTCGATCACGACGTCGAGAAGACGTTGCGCGATCTCAAGGCCAAGGACGGCAAGGACATGGTCATCCTCGCGAGCGGTGGCCTCGTCTCGAGTCTGCTCGGGACGGGACTGATCGACGAGTTGCGCATCGTCGTCTGCCCGGTCGTGCTCGGCGCGGGGAAGACCTACTTCCGCGACATCGACCAGCAGGTCGGCCTGGAGCTCGTGGACGTCAAGGCGTTCCCGAAGGGGTCGGTGCTCCTGACCTACCGCTGTGCCGAAACGAAGGCCGACTAGCTCCGGAGGCGCGGAGCCCGTACTGCTGCCTCTGCGGACTCGGCGTCCGAGATCGACTCGAGCGACCAGAGGTCGGTGTGCGCGACGCGGCCGCGGATCGCGGCGTCGCCGAAGTCGACGAGGTCGGCGGGCTCGGCAGCGAGCGCCTCGCGCGTCGCGTCGGAGAAGAGCAGCATGTGCCGCGTTCCCTTCGTGAGCCCCTCGATCCGCGAGGCGGTGTTGCACACGTCGCCGATCGCCGTGTACTCGAGGCGGCGCTCGTGGCCGACGTTTCCTGAGATGAAGCAGCCGCTGTTGAGGCCGATCCCCATCCGGAAGCCGTCGCCGTAGCCCTGCTCGCGCATCCAGTCGTTGAGCGCCGGCAGCGTCGTCCCGATCAGCTCGCGTGCGGCGCGCGAGCGCGCGGTCGGCGTGGTCTCGCTGCTCGATCGGCGCGCCGAACGCGGCCATCAGTCCGTCGCCGAGGTAGGCGATGATCGTGCCGCCGTGCGCCATGATCGTCTCGGTCTGCTCGGAGAGGATCCGGTTGACGACCGTCGATCACCTCGTCGGCCGGCCGCGACTCGGAGAAGCTCGTGAAGCCGCGGAGGTCGGTGAACATGATCGTGCCGTCGAGCGCCCGGCCGCCGAGGCGCGCGCCGTCGGCCTGCGCGAGCACCTCCTCGACCACGGCCTCCGGCACGAACCGTGAGAAGAGGTCGCGGACGCGCCGCCGCTCGGCGTCCGCCTTCTCCCTCGCGCGGGCGACGGTCTCGAGCGCGAGCGCGACCTGGTCGGAGAGCGTCTCGAGCGCCGCGCGGTCCTCGCGCTGGACGCCGCCGGCCGTCTCGACCTCGAGCATGCCGCGCCGCTCGCCCATCACGACGAGCGGGAAGACGTGTGCGCGCGGCCTCGGGGCCCGGGCTCTCGCCGGCCGTCGCGACCGGCGTCGCTCTCGAGCACGAGCGTCGCCCGGGCCTCCGCGCCGCCCGCGAACGCGACCGCGGTCTCGACCGCGGCGCGGTGGATCTCCTCGTCGGTGGTCGCCGCCACCAGCGTCGCCGCCGCCGCCCGCAGCTGCGACTCGCGGGCGAGCGCGCGCTCGTGGCTCGCGACGATCCCGGCGAGCCGCGCGCCCACGAGCACGATCAGCAACGCCGTGCAGGCGACGCCGACGCGCTCCGGCTGGAAGGCGAGCACCGCGGGCGCGGCGAGCGCGGCCGCGGCGAGGAGCGCGAGACGCCCGCGGCGTGAGCTTCGGCGCCGTCTCGGGCGCGGGCTCGGAGGTTCGCTGCATCGACGGGTGCAGCGCGGCGGCGCCGAAGAGGAGGTACGCGAGGATCCAGCCGGCGTCGATCGCGCTGCCGGAGCCGTGGTCGCCGCGGATCGTGAACAGCGCGTAGAGCGGGTCGGCGACGAGCAGGCACGACCAGCGAGAGGACGATCAGGACGTACGAGACCGTCCGCACCGCGGTGCCGAACAGGAGCCGCGCGGCCACCGCGAGCAGGAGCACGTCGCCGAGCGGGTAGGCGATCGAGACGAGCTTCTCGGCCGTCGAGAGCGTGTCGTCGCGCGTGTACGGGACGATCAGCAGCTCCCAGGCCACGATCCCGAGCGCGACGGTGACCGTGGCGGCGTCGATCAGGCTCGTCCAGTCGGTCCGGGTCGAGCGCTGGCGGACGAGCAGCCAGAGACCGGCCGCCAGCACCGGGTAGGCGAGCAGGTAGAGCGCGTCGGCCGGCGACGGGAACGGCGTCTCGCCGACGATGTGCTCGTAGCACGCCGAAGAGCACGTCGCCCGCGACGAAGAGAAGCTGGCCCGGCGGCGAAGAGGAGCCACGGCAGCGGGTGGGGACGGCCGGTACCAGACGACCCCCGCCACGATCGCGACGACCGACGCGAGCCCGATCGCCGGGTAGTAGATCGTGTCCTGGAAGAGCGTGTCGTACGGCATCGCGTAGAACGCCGCGAGCGCGGCGATCCCCACGAGCAGGTAGAGCCGCACGACCGGCGGGAGCAGCTCGCGCCTCGGCGGCGCCGCCCGGAGCCGGTCCCACATCGCCGCGGTCATCGGCGCGCGGAGCGAGCGGTGAGGCGAGGTCGTTCACAGACGCCAAATCGGCGCGCGGCCCGCGACCCTTGAGCCGGCCGTCGCAGGCGGCGTACTACTTGATCTGGCTCAGCGTCTTCTCGCCGCCGACCAGGACGGCACGTGGGATCGGCCAGCCGTCCCTTGTCCAGGGACTCCCGGCGAGACCAGGGGGTGACCTTCCCCCGAGACCCGGCCTCTCAGCCGAACTCGCGGATCGCGCAGTACGCGCAGTAGAACGCGATCGCCGGCACGTCGTCGGTTTCCGGCTCGTCGGTTCGGTAGCCGCGCCAACCAGGGGCGTCCGCCTCGCCGACCGCGCCGCACTCGGTGCACTTGAGGGGGCCGCTGAACCGGTAGCTCTCGCGGGTCACGCTCCGTCTCTCGGTGTGCTCGTTCACCTGTTTCGCACTATGCCCCAGCATCCGCGTTTGCGCTAGTAGCAGTGGGATCGCCGCACCCGCGACCGATTCGCGCCGCACTCTTTGTTCAGCGAGGCCGACCGCCACCATCGAAGGACCGACGCCGGCGGTCGAGGCGGCCCACGTCTCCACGCTGAGTGCAAGTCCACGACGGGGAGGCCGCCAGGTCTCGCGTTCGCAGCGCTGCTGCCCGAACGCGAGACCTGGCTCCTGCCTCTTCGATGCTTGTCTAGCTCACGCGGGCGATCTGTCCGCGGATCTCGCCCTGCGTGTTCTTCGTCGTGTGGATGTTCACGTAGGCCCGACCGCGCAGCATCGCGTCGAGCTGGGATGCGGTCAGCGTCACCGTGCCGTGAGCCGGCGACATGCAGCGGTAGCAGAGCGACTTGAACGCGACGCCGTTCGTGCCGCGGCCGCCCTTGTTCAGGTGCGCGACCGTCGGCCGGCCGGTCAGGTGGGAGAACGTCAGCGTCCACCTGAGTGTCTTGCCCGTGACCTTCGCGGTGAAGTGCCCGGAAGAACGGTATGTCGTCCCGTAGCGGGCGCCTGAGCTCCTGGCCGGTCCGGAGCACCGCGTTGAACTTGGCGGTGAAGACCACGCCGATCACCGAAGCTGCAGAGGTCGCAGTCGACGAGCCGTTCGCATTCTTCGCCGTGACGTTCACGCGGATCGCCATGTGCGAGTCGGCGAGCCGAACGCCGTAGGTCTGACCGGTCGCCCCGGAGACGCTGGCGCAGCCGTTCCCGTCCGGGTTACAGCGACTCCACTGGTAGCTGAACTCGTTGGAAGTGACGCCCGTCCAGCTACCTGTCGAAGCGTGCAGCGTCTGGCCGACCGAGCTGGTGCCTGAGATCGCCGGCAGGGTCGAGTTGACCGGTGAGCTCGCCTGCGCGAGGACAGCGGTCGTGAGGTTGGAGGAGGCCGAGTTCTTGCCGACCGAGTTCGTGGCGGTGACCGTCGCACGCAGCTGTGAGCCGATCTGGCTCGGGTCGATCTTGTAGCTCGAACCGGTCACCCCTGCGATGTCCTTGCAGACCGGGTTGACGGCTGTGCAGCTCTGCCACTGATAGGTGAACGTGATCGGCTTGAGGCCCGCCCAGATTCCGGTATCGACCGTGACCGTCTGGCCTGCGGTCGCCGTTCCGGAAGGGTCCGGCTGCTTCGTGTTCGTCGGAACGGTGCCGTTAGCGGTGATCGCGCCGGTCGCAGCCGACAGCGCCTGGCTCTTGCCGTCGGCGTTCGTGCCCGTCACCTGAACGCGGATCGTCTTGCCGACGTCGTTCTGCGAAGCGACGTAGTTCTGGTTCGTCGCCCTGCCGATCGAGTTGCAACTGCTGGCAACCGCATTACAGCGCTGCCACTGGTAGTCGTAGGCGATCGGCGTGACACCGCCCCACGAGCCGTTCGAGGCCGTCAACGTCTGCCCCTTCTCGGCCGTGCCGGCGATGGTGGGCAGCGAGCTGTTGACCGGCGGGCTCGCGGTGGTCCGCACGGCCGCCGCAAGCGCGGAGCCGGACGCGAAGACAACGACGCCGGCCATGACGACCAGCAACAACGGAATACGTCTCATACGAGTACCTCTCTGTTGGATTCGATCTCCGGCGCACGCGAGTTGCATTCGGCAGAACGACTGACCGTCCAACCTCAGAGGCGCACGATGCTGCTCGACAAGCGGGCCGGGTTCTGTCCCCGGTCAGGTTGTCGATGCGAGCACTATACACACGATATTTGTTTCGCGTATTTTTTTTCGCGTATATAGATATCGTGTACTATGTGTCGCGATACTCATGTCGTCGACATCAGCAAAGATCGATGCCTCGCTCCCCGTGCCGGATTTCGCGTTCCTCACGAACCACGGCAAGACACTGCTCCTGATCGCTCACGACCCGCGGATCCGGATGCGGGACATCGCCGGGCTGCTGCACATAACCGAGCGCGCAACGCAGCGCATCGTCGCCGACCTCGCGAGGGCCGGGTACGTCGAGCGCGAGCGGGAGGGACGGCGCAACCGCTACAGCGTCCGAACCGACGTGCCTCTCGGGCTGCCGATCCAGCGCGATGTCGACATCGAGTCCCTGCTCGCTGTCGTGTTTGCGCAGGACGATCCCGGCTAGTACTCGATCCCCGCGTCGATCGCCGCGACCGCAACCTCGCGGTCGACCTCGGTACCGGGGCCCGCGATGGTCGTGCCGACGAGCGGGAAGCCGGGTCAGGCGATCGTGCGGTCGAACAGGTTCGGGACGGCGGTGAGGGCGAACGTGTGCTTGAAGAGCTCACGGGCCTTGAGGCCGTCCGCGACGAGCAGGCGGGCCTGCACCGTTCCCTCGGCATCGGTCACGGTGATCACGTGCCCCCCGTCATCGAGCTGCCAGCAGACCTCGCCGCCGTTGCCCTGGATCCTCCGTGCGTCGATCTCGACGATCATCTCGCTCCTCCCCCCGGGCCGCTCGCGCGGCGTTTCCACTCGGCTCGGTGCCTGACCGGGCCGGTCGTCTGGAGGCGCGCGCCGCGCCGCAGCCCGGCGCGCGCCCCCAGACGGTTGCTTCCCCACCTCCACCTGATGAGACGGCCTGAAGCCACCGCCGCAGTATTGGTCGGCCTTCGTCGCTTCATCCATCCCTCGAGCTGGGTTGACAGCCGTCGTTCACGACGGCCGGGCTCGGCAGCCGTCAGGAGAGCGCGATCACGCTGCGGATGCCGTCCTTCGCCTCCATCAGCTCGAAGCCGTCGTTCACCTGCTCGAGGGTGAGTCGGTGTGAGATGAGCGCCTCGACGTCGATCTCGCCGGCGAGCCAGCGGTCGACGAGCAGCGGTACCTGGGTGCGTCCCTTGACGCCGCCGAAGGACGTGCCGGTGACGCGGCGCCCGGTGATCAGGAGGCGCGGCAGCACCTCGAGCAACTCGCCCTTGCCCGCGACGCCGCACATGGTTGCGAGCCCCCACGCCTCGCGTGCTGCCTCGACCGCCTGCTGCATCACCTTGACGCTGCCGGTCGCCTCGAAGGTGAAGTCGGCCCCGAAGCCGCCTGTCTCGCCGCGGATCCACTCGACCGCGTCCGCGCCGGCGATGCGGATGTCGGTGGCGCCGTGATGGCGGGCTTCCGCGAGCCGATCCTCGGAGAGGTCGAGCGCGATGATCCGCTCCGCTCCGGCGAGGCGCGCGCCGATCACGGCGCCGAGCCCGACGAGGCCGCAACCGAACACCGCCACGGTTGCGCCAGGCTCGACAGCGGCCGTGTAGAGAGCGGCGCCGATGCCGGTCGAGAGGCCGCAGGCAAACGGCGCGCAGCCCTCGGCCGGCGCCTCTGGGCTCACCCTCGCGAGCGCGATCTCCGGCATCACGGTGTACTCGGCGAAGGTCGAGGTGCCCATGAAGTGGCGCAGCGGCTCGCCGTCGCGGGAGAGGCGCGTCGTCCCGTCGGGCAGATAGCCGGCGTTCTGCTGGTCGCGAATCGCCACGCAGCGGTTGGTCTTCGGACTCAGGCAATGGATACACCTGCCGCATTCGGGCGCGAACAGGGTGATCACGTGGTCGCCCGGCTTCACGAGCGTTACGCCGTTGCCGATCCGCTCCACGACTCCAGCGCCCTCGTGGCCGAGCACGCACGGCGCGTACCCGGTCGGATCCGCGCCCGAAGCGGTGTACAGGTCGGTGTGGCAGACCCCGCACGCGGCCAGCCGTACGAGCGCCTCGCCCGCCTTCGGCTCGGCAAGCTCGACCTCCTGGACGACAAGGGGTCGCCCGAACTCCTCCAGAACCGCGGCGCGGATCCTCATCGCCGCGCATCTTCGCGCACCCGGCGCGCGCTTGCGGCGGTTGTCTCGGGCGCTCTACCAGGGTGCGGCTCGTGCGCCGGCGCTCGATCGAGATCGCGGTTGCCTTGCTCGCGGCAGGCGCGGCGGTCGTCGCCGCCCGCGGGGGCACGAGCGCGACGCGGTCGACGGAGGCGCAGGTCCCGGGCGGCGCACCGCTGAGCTCGCCCGCTGACTATGGTTCGCCTTGATGAGCGATCTCGAGCAGCCCGGCGAGTTCAAACCCGCCACGATGGAGTCGATGGGGCCGATCCAGATGATCAGCCTCGCGTTCGACGGCAATCGCTTCAAGGGCGAGATCCTGCCCGAGCTCGAGCGCCTGAAGCAGGAGGGAATCGTCCGCATCGTCGACATGCTCATGGTGCGGAAGGACTCGCTCGGCAACGTGATGGTGACGACGGCGAGCGACCTCGACTGGGAGGAAGCTGTCTCGTTCGGCTCCTACGTCGGGGCGCTGGCTGGATTCGCGGCGTTCGGTCCGGCGGGGATCGAGAGGGGCGCCATGGCCGGCGCGGCCGACCTCGCCGACGGTCACCTGTTCGACGAGGACGACGTCTTCCGCGTCACGCAGGCCCTGCCGAAGAACATGTCGGCGGCACTCGTCCTGCTCGAGCACCTCTGGTCGAAGCCGCTGCTCGACGCCGTCGACCGCGCGGGCGGGATCGAGCTTTCGAACGACTGGATCCGTCCCGAGCAAATCGTCTCGGTGATCCACCAGGCCGGCCCGCCGGTCGACCGTCGCTAGCCGGTTCGTGCTCGCGCGGCTCCCGAGCCCGGGAGCCGGACCGCGGCCGGGCTCCGTTCCTACGGCTTCGCGAGGTAGCTCTTGCCGGCGGCGACCCGGATCTTCTGCTTCTTCTTCACGTCGTTCACCTCGACCACACCGCGCCGGACCTTCGTGAGCGTTCCGTCGCAGCGGTCGGCCGTCAGCCAGTTCGTGCCTCGAACCGTTGCCGAGGAGTAACGGCCCTTCGTCCTGAACTTGCCCTTGCCGTCGCCCCAGAGCTGGCGCACCGTGGTCGCGGCGGCCGTGGCGAAGGCGCTGCTGGTCTTGCGCTTCGGGCAGACGCTGAAGTTGCCGCCCTTGAGCTGGAGCTCGACGATCGCCTTGCCCTTGTCGGTGCCGCGGACGAGCTTGAACTTGGCCGTGATGCCGCCCTGGCCGTAGAGCTTGAGCTTGCCCGTGTCGGTCGTGAGCAGGAGCGTGCCCTTGGTGACGTCCACAGTCGAGTTGTAGGGGATCGGCCCGCCGGTGAACGGCTTGCCGTTCACGAGCACCGTCCCGGTCTTGGTTGCGGTCGCCGGCGGCGTGGTGCCTCCGCCCGCCGCCGCCGCCGTCCGCCGCCTCCGCCGCCGCCTCCACCGCCACCACCGCCGGCGGAGACGTCGGCGAGCGTCATGAAGCGGCGGCCGCCCGACTGGTTCACGGTCAGGAGCACGCTGTAGTCGCCGCCCGTCTCGAAGGTGTGACCGGCGAAGTGGGGCGGTGCGCCCGTGCCGTCGCGCGTCTTGCCGTCGTCGAAGACCATCTCCCAGCTCGACACGGGGCCGGAGAGGTCGAGCTCGGTTCGGAACGAGACGGCAAGCGGCGCGGCTCCTGAGTCCGGTGTCGGCACGAAGCTGACGACCGGCGCCGCGCTCGTGCCGACGGTCACGTCGGCCGAGGTGTAGAAGCGCGCGTTCGCAGTCGTGAACGGCGGAAACGGGAAGACGATCAGCGTCGCCGGGTAGACGCCGTCCTTCGCGTAGGTGTGCTTGACGGTTGCGGGCGGCGGGCCCGAGCCTCCGGTCTCGGTGCCGTCGTCGAAGACGAGCAGCCACTGCTGGATCGGGACGGTGAGCTTGGCGCTGATCGCGAACGTGACCGCGTGCGGAGCCGTCCCCGCGGCCGGTCGCGGCGTCAGCTTCAGGGCGACCACGCTGGCTCCGCCGCCGGGCGCGTTCGCGGCCGCCCACGACGGGAGCTTGCCGGCGAGAGGCGTCATGCACTCGCGGTACGCGGCGAGGCTCTTCGGCTTCGACCCCAGATCCCATACCGACCCGGGCTTGCTCTCGTAGTAGGCGTGCATCTCGGTTGTCGGGTGGGAGCGCAGGAACGAGCACATGTGCCTGACGAACGCCGGGTCGTCGACGCTCGAGAGCCCGGCCTCCGGAACCGAGAACGGCTTCCCCCGGGTGTGCGCCGCCTGGAACAGAGCCTCGAGGCCGCCCCACGGCGCAGTGTCGGTGAGCGCCTCGTCGTAGATGTCGCCGCCCATCACGTCGACGTAGGCTGCTCCGGGGAAGTACTCCTTGGCGGCGTTCCCGGGAACCCTGGGATTGTCCGAGGCGAGGGGGCTCCAGACGACGCGCAGCTGCGGGAAGGGGTTTGTCAGCGGCTCCTCTCCTTGGACGGCCGGCAGCCCGAGCTTCTGGAGCTTCGCGTTGACGGCGGCGGCCGTGCCGCCGTGGAGGATCACGTAGATGCGCGCGAACGCCTCGCGGTACCGCGCCGGGGCGTGGGCGGCGTCCTTCGGCGTGCCGTTTGCGTTGAACCCGGAGTAGAACGCGCTCGAGTTGTTCATCTCGGCCATCGGCCGGACGTAGAGCGCCTTGCCCCAGCTCGTGATCGCGTGGTTCAAGGCGAGCAGGTACGAGTCGCCCTTGCCGGACGCGATGTCAGCCGGAGTGATCGTCTCCTTGCGGTCCCTGCCGCCGGTGCCGAGGTGGATCATCGGGATCGGGGCCAGCGTGGGGAAGAGAACGGCGAACGGCGAACCGAAGTTCTGGCCCTGACCCCAGCCGAGGAACGCCTGGACGACGGTCGGATCGAGGCCCGTCTGGCTCTTGTAGCGTGCGACGTCGCCCTTGATTCCGAGCAGCGGATGCGCTGCGCCGGACTGGCGCGCGGCTTCTGTCCTGGCGGCCGAGGCGACCCCGAGCACGATTGCAGCGCCCGATGCGAGGGCGACGAGAGCGAGCACGAACCGCCTGGCCGGTAGGTGCCTCATCAACTACACCATGGCGGAAAAAGACCGCCTTCGCGACCACGTACGGTCGATCGGTCCGGAAGGCGTACGTCTGCAAGGGCCATCTCGGTGTCAGACGTTCGCGTATGCGGGTTGTTGGGGTGCTCGAATGGGCGTCAGGAGCGACGGCCCGACACGACGGTACGCAGCGGGGCCGCGTCGAGCTCAGGCTTGAAGCCGTGGATCGTCCCCGGCACGACCCTAAAGCCGGTGACGCCGCGGGCACCGAGCGCAGCGACCAGGATCCCGGTGCTCCTCGTCGAGGGCGCGCCCGACGGGAAGATGAAGTTGCCGAGGCTCCACGCGACGAGTTGCCGTCCACGACGGGTGACGGGCTGGAGCACATGCGGATGTGCGCCGAGCACGACGCTGGCACCCGCCGCGAGCGCCGACTCTGCGAGCTCGCGCTGGCGGGCGTTCGGCTCCTGCTCGAGCTCGATGCCCCAGTGGAACCAGACGACCACAAGGTCGGCACGTCGGCGTGCGGCAGTGATGTCGGCTGCGATCGTCGCAGCGTCGGCGCGCGCGGTCCCGGCCCAGTCGGGCCCTGCATCGAAGCCGAGCGGGCGCACATCGGAGTAGCCGAGCAGTGCGATGCGCAACCCTCCAGCGGTGAGGATCGCGGGCCGGCGCGCCGAGTCGAGCGTTGCACCGCCGCCGACCGTGCGGAGGCCGGCGCGTCGTGCGGCGGCGAGCGTGTCGAGGAACGCCTCGCGACCGAAGTCGAGGCTGTGGTTGTTCGCCACCGTGAGCACGTCGATCCCGGCGACACGCACGGCCCCGCGGAGCAGGCCGGGCCCGCCGCGGAAGTGATACTCCTTGCCGGCCACCGGGGCGCCGCGGTCGGAGATCACGCCTTCGAGATTCGCGGTCGCGATGTCGGCGCCGCGCAGGATGCGCGCGACGGAGGTCCACGGGTACGCGTCCCCCCTCTGGACGACGGCCTCGCTCACGCCTTCGCCGGGCGTGATGTCGCCGGCGGCTGCGAGCAGCACGGGCCGAACGACCAGCCGGCCGGCACGGAGGCGCCGGTTGCCGCTCACGACTTCGATCAGCGGGCGTCCGGACGCCGGAGCCGGGCCGGTCAAGGCGAAGCGGCCGAGTTCGCCGCTCGTGCCGGCGACGATCCGCCGTCCGCCGACCACGAGCGAGACGCGCTCGTTCGCCGCGGCCCAGCCGGACACCGTGAGCTTCGCGCCCGGCGCGATCCAGGCGGGGAGCTCGCTGTCGATCCGCAGCGTTGGCGCACCGTCGAGCCGCGGCGGACTGGTTACGCCGCCTGCAGGGGTGCAGACGCCGACGAGCGCGCCGCCGCCGAAGGCCGCGATGCAGGCAAGCAAAGACCGCCTCCACCGCGGCGCACCGCGGGTCCACCGGGAATGCAGAGCCACGTGGGGAAGGTTCGACAGCGAGCGGAAGCTGCCTGCCGGGGGCGATCGCTACCCTGCGGAGTCATGTCGGTGGCTCCGCGCGACGAGTGGCTCGAGCCCTCCCCGATGGATGCGGAGAGGTTGAAGGCCGTCATCGCCGTCCTCGAGGAGATCGTCCGCGACCGCGGCCTGCTCGGGTCGCTGACGGTGGAGGAGCGAACGCGGCTTCTGCGGGCAGCCGGCGATCTCTACGAGCCGGATCTCGTCCAGCGGCGCCGCTCCAGCAAGGCCGTGCGGCGAAACGAGAAGGCCGCGAAGGCCGAGCGCGACCGGGCGGTGCTCGCCGACACCGGCATCCGGGTCCTGCGCGAGAAGCCGGTGTTCACGACGCCGAACGTCTTCCCGCCCGAGGCCTTCGAGCAAACCGAGGTGAACGGCGATCCGGAGTTCCGCGAGGTGGTCGAGCCGCAGCACTGCTACGTCTGCAAGCAGCTCTACGTCGGCATCCACCCCTTCTACGACCAGCTCTGCCCGGCGCTGCGGCGACTTCAACTACGCCAAGCGCGACGGAGACCGCCGACCTCCGCGGCCGCGTCGCGCTGCTCACCGGCGGGCGCGTCAAGATCGGCTACCAGGCGGGGATCAAGCTGCTGCGCGCCGGCGCGCAGCTGATCGTCACGACGCGCTTCCCGCGCGACGCGGCGGCCCGCTACGCCGCGGAGCCCGACTTCGAGGAGTGGGGCGACCGGCTCGAGATCTTCGGCCTCGACCTGCGCCACACGCCGAGCGTCGAGGCGTTCTGCCAGCACGTCTGCTCAACGCGCGACCGGCTCGACTTCATCATCAACAACGCCTGCCAGACGGTGCGCCGACCGCCCGACTTCTACCGCCACATGATGGAGCGCGAGACGGCGTCGGCCGAGCGCCTGCCCGCGCACGCGCGACGCGCTGCTCGGCGCGTACGAGGGCCTGCGCCGCTCCGACATCCTGTCGGCCGGCGACGCCCTGCCCGCGCTTCCGGTGGCCGGCAGGCGAAGTGCGCTCGGCCGAGCTCGCGCAGCTCTTCCCCGAGGGCCGCCTCGACCAGGACCTGCAGCAGGTCGACCTGCGCGAGCGCAACTCGTGGCGGCTGCTGCTCGCCGAGGTCTCGTCGGTCGAGCTGCTCGAGGTGCAGCTCGTCAACGCCGTCGCGCCGTTCGTCCTCAACGCGCGCCTCAAGCCGCTGATGCTGCGCACGCCCGAGCGCGACAAGCACATCGTCAACGTGTCGGCGGTCGAGGGGCAGTTCTACCGCCGCTTCAAGACGACGCGGCACCCGCACACGAACATGGCGAAGGCCGCGCTGAACATGATGACGCGCACCTCGGCGGCCGACTACCACGCCGACGGCATCCACATGAACAGCGTCGACACCGGCTGGGTGACCGACGAGGATCCCGGCGCAGATCGCCGCGCGCAAGACCGCCGAGCACGGCTTCCACCCGCCGCTCGACATCGTCGACGGCGCCGCGCGCATCGTCGATCCGATCATCGACGGCTTCAACACCGGCGAGCACACGTCTGGGGGCAGTTCCTGAAGGACTACCGCCCGACCGACTGGTAGCGGGCGCTCGGGCCGGCTTCAGCCGCTCTTGCGGCCCTTGCGCGCCCGCGCACCGAGGAGGAGCACGGCGCCGACCGTGAGCACGAGCATCGCCGCCTTCTTGCCCTGGAGCTTCGACTCGCCGCTCGCGCGCTCTCGCATGTCCACCGGAACCTCTTCAATGCGCAAGCCCGCGGCCGCGAGGCGCGTGAGCCCTTCGACCTCGGGCGCACCCGCCTGGTACGGCTCGGCGAGGATCGGCATCGCCCGCTCGTTGACCGCGTACATGCCGCTCGTCGCGTCCATCAGCGGCCGGTCGAGCCGCCAGCGCATCGCGCGCCGCAGCACGAAGTGGCCGAACTTCCGCATCGGCTCGGCCTCGTAGCGCCGCTCGGGGTAGCCCTCGCCCGAGACGAAGCGCGAGCCGACTGCGACGTCGCAGGCGTCGGCGCGCACGAGCGCGAGCAGACGCTGCAGCTCGCGCGGCGGGTGCTGGCCGTCGGCGTCGACCCGTCCGCAGAAGCGGTAGCCGTGCTCGGCCGCGTAGCCGTACCCTGCCGCGATCCCGGCCGGTAGCCCGCGGTTGGCGCCGAACGAGAGCACCTCGGCGCCGCCTGCGCGCGCGACCTCGGCCGTGCGGTCGGTCGAGCCGTCGTCGACGACGAGCACGTCCACGTCGGGCAGCACGACGTGCAGCTCGTCGAGTACCGCCGGCAGGTTCGCCTCCTCGTTCCACGCCGGGATGAAGACGACGGTCTCGGCGCGAGCGGCGGCGGGGTCGCTCATCGGCCCAGTCTCGCAGGCCGCTGCAGCCGGTGGTGCGGATGGGTGGCGGGCGGGTCTCGTGCCCGCCACCCATCCGTGGACGCCTAGAGCGCCTTGCCCGCGGCCTTGAGGGCTGCGAGCACGACGTCCGGGGTCATCGGCATACGCCTGACCCGAACGCCGGTGGCGTCGTAGATCGCGTTGGCGATCGCCGCCGGTGTTGCGTCCTGTGCGGGCTCGGCGGCACCCTGCGGGGCGGTGAACGTCCCGTCGGGAGCGATGCCGTCGGCGCCGATCAGGACGACCTTCGTCTTCGGCGCATCCTCGATTCCGAGGATGTGGTAGCTGTTCCAGTCGACCGTCGTCACCTTCTCGGAGTCGAAGGTCGTGCGCTCGAACAGCGCCCGGCTCGTCCCGTACATCACGGCCGCCTTGACCGTCGTCGTGAGGGCGGCGGGATTGACCACGAAGCCATGGTCGTTCGCGCTCGTGATCCTCGTCACCTGCACCTTGCCCGTCTTCCGGTTGACCTTGACGACGGCGACGATCGCCGCCGTGCCGCCGGCCTTGAGCGCGATGCCGCGCCCGCTGACGACGGTGGCGTTGGACGAGTTGGCCGGGTTCGGCCCCGGCCGCGACTCCCAGCCGGACGCCTTCGCCGCCTCCTTTACGACCCTGATCTGGCGCGGATTGCTCAGGTAGGTGAGGCGGTAGGCGACCGGATCGAGGCCGGCCGCCGCGGCGAGCTCGTCCTCGAAGCTCTCGGCTGCAAACGAGAGCTGCGTGCCGGTGGGCGATCGGAGGTGCGCCGACCAGAGGCCGGTGCCGATCGCCTGCGTCCACGGGACGTTGTAGGCCGTCATCTGCACGTTCGGGTAGCCGTACCCCGAGTAGCTGAGGAAGCTGTCGTCCCAGCGGCTCGGCGTGTAGCCCATGAGCTGGCCGAGCAGCGTGTCGCCGATGGTGATCGCCGCGAACGGCTGCTTCTTGACCGACGACGACCACCAGTTGAAGCCGACGACCTTGTTCGAGGCATCGAGCCCGGCCTGGACGGCGACGAGCCCGGGTGCGCCCTTCGTGTCCCAGCTGCTTGCCTCCGCACGCGTCCATTGAACGCGCACGGGCGCCCCGACCAGCGCGGACAGGTACGCGGCCTCCATCGAGACGTCGTCCGACTCGCCACGGCCGAACGAGCTCGCGCCGTGGACGTAGATCACGCGGACGTTGTCCAGGGTGATGTTCGGGTTGATCAGCGTCTTGAGCATGTCGGTGATCGCGCCCTGCTGGCCGTACGGCTTCTGACCGCCCATCCAGACGACACAGGAGCCGTCCCTGTAGTCGGCGAGTGCAGCAGACGGGCCGACGGTCGAGTGGCCCTGGAAGTCGATCTTGTAGGTCGCCTCCACGACTTTCGCGGCCTTCGCGATCGCACCCGGCGCGTCGCCGACTCTAGTCACCGACTGCGACGTCTTCGGACCGTTCGCGAGGTAGTCGTAGAACGCGTCGTATCCGTTCGGCAGCTGCGGCGTCGCCGGCGACTTCCACGTCACGTCGAGCGCGTGCGCAGCCTGGATCGACTGCCACTGCGACTTCGCGACCACTGCCAGGTAGTTGCCCTTCGCGACCACCTTGACGACGCCGGGCAGGTTGTGCGGGCCGTTGACCTTGACGAGCGTTGCGCCCGCGACCGGCGGACGGACGTGGGTTGCGTAGAGCATCCCCGGGAGCCGCATGTCGGCCGCATACTCGTGTGTGCCGGTGACGATCCTCGGGATCTCGACCGTCCGCTGCGGCGTCCCCATCACCTTGAACTGCGACGGGCTCTTCTGCGGCGCCGACGCGGAGATCGCCAGGTTGAACGTCTGCCCGCCGATGAGCTGGCCGTAGGTGACTGTCTGCGATGTTCCAGCGCCGGAGACGACGCCGTCCTTCACGCTCAGGCTCGCCACCGGTACGCCGAGCTTCGCCGACGCGAGGCTGAGCAGCTTCTGCCGTGCCGTCGCTGCCACCTGCCTGATCGTCACCCACTCTGTCGAGGTGCCGTTCGAGCCGCTCGCTCCGACCTGGTCCGGGGTGAGGTAGGTGTCGCCGACGATCATGCTGATGCTCGAGAGCGGCACGTCGAGCTCGTCGGCGTACATCATCAGGATGCCCGTGCTCGTTCCCTGTGCTGCCGTTCCCTTGCCGAACTTCGCGACGACCGAGTTGTCGGGACGGATCTCCAGGAACGAGTCCACCTGATCCACCGGCGGCCGCGGCCATGTCCTCGTCGCCGTCGCTTTCCCGGCCTTCATGCCCTTGGCGAGCGTCTCTCCGGCCACGACGCCGGCGAGGGAGAACCCGACCGCGAGCGATCCGCCGCCCTTCACGAACACGCGGCGCGAGAATTCCTTGTCGGTCTTGGAAGTCATCTCCACCCCCTCCTCAGGCCATCTTCTTGGCGGCGAGGCCGATCGCCTCGAGGATCTGCGCGTGCGTCGCGCACCGGCACTTCAGGCCCGAGAGGTAGCGCTTCATCTCCGCCGTCGTCGCGCCCGGCCGCGTGCCGAGCATCGCCGCCGAGTACATGATCCACCCGTTCTGGCAGTACCCACACTGCGGCACCTGTGCCTCGATCCACGCCTCCTGCACTGGATGGAGCTTCACCGTCGGCGTCACGGTCGGCGTCACGGACACCTTCGGGTTGGCGTTGTGGTATGCCGCCGCGAGCCCCTCGAGCGTGACGATCTTCTTCCCGGTGGCGCTCGCCACCGGCGTCACGCACGAGCGGATCGGCTCACCGTCCAGGTGGACGGTGCACGTGCCGCACTGCGCGAGACCGCAGCCGAAGCGCGGGCCCTTGAGGTGCAATTGCTCCCTGAGCACGAACAGAAGCGGCGTATCCGCCGTCGCCTCGACCTTCCGCGACAGCCCGTTCACCGTCAGGGAATAACTCTTCTCGGCCTGGCCCAGCGATCGCCGGGCCATCACCTGCTGAACGTCCTGCATCTCTTCCCTCCGATCTCGACGCTGAGAAGTCGCCATGCGGGGCGCCGCCACCGGGCACGGTCAGAGCTCGATCGTATGGCTCGCGGCGCGTTGACGCAAGGGCGGGATGCCGCCGGCTTCGAGAGGCGCGGGCCTCGATCTTGCGTCACGCGAGCTTGGCCATCACGTGCTTGATCTGCGTGTAGTCCTCGAGCGAGTAGGCCGAGAGGTCCTTGCCGTAGCCCGACTGCTTGTAGCCGCCGTGCGGCATCTCGGAGACGAGCGGGATGTGGTCGTTGATCCAGACCGTCCCGAACTGGAGCGCCGCGCGCGGCGTTCAGCGCGCGGCCGACGTCGCGCGTCCACACCGACGCGGCGAGGCCGTAGCTCGACGTCGTTCGCCCACGCGATCGCCTCGGCGTCGTCGGCGAACCGCTGCACGGTCACGACCGGGCCGAAGACCTCGCGCTGGACGATCTCGTCGGCCTGCGCCGACGCCGGTGACGACGGTCGGCTCGACGAAGAAGCCGCGCGCCGGAGCCGCCCCCGCCGCCCGTGAGCACCGTCGCGCCCGCCGCGCGCTCGAGGAAGCCGAAGCACGCGCTCCTGCTGGTCCTTCGAGATCAGCGGGCCCATCTCGATCTCGTCGCCCGGCGGCCGGGTCGCCGACGTGCAGCGACTCGACCGCGGGCACGAGCTCCTCGAGCAGCCGGTCGTAGATCTTCGGCCCGGCGATCACGCGCGAGGCGGCGGTGCAGTCCTGGCCGGAGTTCCAGTAGCCGGCGATCTTGATCCCCTCCGCGACCGCCGCCGGGTCGGCGTCGTCGAAGACGATCACCGGCGCCTTGCCGCCGAGCTCGAGGTGGACGCGCTTGAGCGTGTCGGCCGCGGTCCGCGCGATCGTCTTGCCGGTCTCGACGTCGCCGGTCAGCGAGACGAGGCGGACGTCGGGGTGCGTGACGATCCGCTCGCCGACCGGGACGCCGTCGCCGGTGACGACGTTCAGCACGCCGGCCGGGATCACGTCCTGCGCCAGCTCGGCGAAGCGGAGCAGCGAGAGCGGCGTCTGCTCGGACGGCTTCAGCACCTGCACGTTGCCGGCGGCGAGCGCCGGTGCGAGCTTCCAGACGGCCATCATCAGCGGGTAGTTCCACGGCGCGATCCCGCCGACGATCCCGAGCGGCTCGCGCCGGATCATCGACGTGTAGCCGCGCATGTACTCGCCGGCGCTCTTGCCCTCGAGCAGGCGCGCGGCGCCGGCGAAGAAGCGGAGGTTGTCGGAGCAGACCGGCATCTCGTCGCGGGCATACGAGAGCGGCTTGCCGACGTTTCGCGACTCGATCTCGGCCAGCTCCTCGGCGTTCTCGTCGATCACGTCGGCGAGCTTCAGCAGCAGCTCGGCGCGCTCGCCCGGCGTCGTCTCGAGCCACTCCGGCAGCGCCTGCTTCGCGGCCGCGACCGCCGCGTCGACGTCTTCGGCGCCGCAGCGCGGGACGCGCGCGATCGTCTCCTCCGTCGCCGGGTTGAGCACGTCCATCGTCTCGCCCGACGCGGCGTCTGTCCACGTGCCGCCGATCAGGATCTGGTTGCGATGAGAGTTGCTCACTGTGTCCCTCCTATTCGGTGCGCAGGATGCCGCTTTCGCGGGTCAGCCGCTGGGCGAGAACGACGGGGATGATCGTCAGGCGCCAGGATCACGAAGACGACGACGTTCACCTGCGGCAGCTCCTGGCCGAGCCGGATCTGGCCGAAGATCCAGATCGGCAGCGTGTTCTGGGCGCCGGCCGTGAACGTGGTCACGATCACCTCGTCGAACGAGAGCGCGAAGGCGAGCAGCGCCGCCGGAGATCAGCGCGGTCGAGATCGTCGGCAACGTGACGAGCCGGAACGTCTGCCAGCCGTCGGCGCCGAGGTCCATCGAGGCCTCGGTCAGCGAGCCGGGCACGCGCCGCAGCCGCGCGAGCACGTTGTTGTAGACGACGACGACGCAGAAGGTCGCGTGGCCGATCACGATCGTCCAGAGCCCGAAGTTGACCTTCCAGAAGGTGAAGTACGAGTTCAGCGCCATGCCGGTGATGATCCCCGGCAGCGCGATCGGCAGCACGAGCAGGAACGAGATCGCCTCGCGGCCGAAGAAGCGGAAGCGGTGCACGCCGAACGACGCCGCCGAGCCGAGCACGAGCGCGATCGCGGTCGCGAGCGTCGCCGCCTTCAGCGACAGCCAGAGCGCCTGCTGCATGTCGCCGTTGTGGAGCGCCGGCGAGAACCACTTCGTCGTCAGCCCGGCGATCGGCCAGCTCTGCACGTTCGACGAGTTGAACGCGTAGAGGCAGATGACGCCGATCGGGATGTAGAGGAACGCGAGCACGAGCGCCACCCAGACGCCGAGCCCGATCCGTGTGCCGCGCCGTCTCCATCAGAGCGCCTCGAACGCGCCGAGCCGGCGCGCGATCACGAGGTAGACGCCCATCACGGCGAGCGGCACGACCGCGAACGCGGCGGCGAACGGCAGGTTGCTCGACTGGTTGACGGAGTCGTAGACGACGTTGCCGATGAACTGGCTCGACGTGCCGCCGACGAGCACCGGGGTGATGTAGTCGCCGAGCGTCAGCGAGAAGGTGAAGATCGAGCCGGCGACGATGCCCGGCAGCGCGAGCGGCAGGATCACCGTGCGGAGCGTCCGGAAGCCCTTGCGCGCCGAGGTCGCGCGAGGCCTCGATGTAGGAGTGCGGGATCCGCTCGAGCGACGCGTAGATCGGCAGGATCATGAACGGCAGCCAGATGTAGGTGAACACGAGCCACATCGCCGTGTTCGTGTAGGCGATGTTCGCGTCCGGCAGCCCGAGCCCGTTCAGCACCCAGTTGAGCAGGCCGTCGCGAGTTGAGGATCAGCCGCCACGAGTAGACCCGGGCGAGGTACGAGGCCCAGAGCGGCAGCAGCACGAGCACGAACAGCAGCCGCGCGCATGCGCGGCCCGCGCGACCCGCGCCATGAAGTAGGCGAACGGGAACGCGATCAGCGCGTCGGCGATCGTCACAGCGGCCGCGATCGTGATCGTCCGCAGCGCGACGCGGCGGTAGACCTCGTCGTTCCAGAGCGTCTGGTAGTTGACGATCGTCCAGTCGTGGACGAGCTGGCCCGTGAACGAGTCGACCGTCCAGAACGACGAGACGAAGAGCGCGCACGAGCGCCGCGATGTAGACCGCGACGAACGCGACCGCCGGCGGCGCGAGGACCGAGACGCCCTTGAGCCACGGGCGGCGCCAGAGCGCGCCGCCGACGCGGCGGCGCGCTCCGGAGCACGAGCCCCGCTCAGCCCTTGAGGCTGGTCCAGGCCTGCTGCCACTTCGTGTAGTCCATGCAGTCCTTCTTGCCGTTGCCGCAGTCGGCGATCGGCGTCTTCCAGAAGTGGATCTGCTTGAAGTACGAGAGCGGCGCGTCGGCGTGGTACTTCGCGCACGAGCCCTTGGAGATCTTGTCCATCTCCGCGCACGCGAGCTTGTTCACCGGCGTCTCGCCGAAGTAGACGGCCTGCTGCGCCTGCACCTTCGGCGTCGAGATCCAGGCGAGCCACTTGTAGGCGCAGTCGAGGTTCTTCGTCTTCGACGAGACCATCCACGTGTCGAGCCAGCCGGTCGCGCCCTCCCTCGGCACGATGTCCTTCACCGGCGCCTTCGCGTCCTGGAGCGTGTTCGTCTGGTACGGCCACGACGGCGCCGATCACGGCGTCGCCGTTCTTGAACAGGTCGATCTCGTCCGAGGCGAGCGCCCAGTACTTCTTGATCAGCGGCTTCTGCTTCTTCAGCAGGGCGATCGCCGCGGCGAACTGGGTCGGAGTTCAGCTCGTACGGATCGTTGATCCCGAGCGCCGGCTTCGTCTTCATCAGGTAGAGCGCCGCGTCCGCGATCTGGATCGGGTTGTCGGGGACGGTGACCTTGCCCTTGTACTTCGAGCTGTAGATCGACGCCCACGACGTCGGGCGCCGGCTTCACCTTCTGCGTGTTGTAGAGCAGCGTGTTCGGGCCCCACTGCAGCGAGATGCCGTAGTGCTTGCCGTCGACCGTGTTGTTCGGCGGCGACTGGAACGCCTTCGCCGAAGTTCTTGAAGTCGGGGATCTTCGCCGGGTCGACGGCCTGGACGTCCTTGCCGTAGATCAGGCGCAGGCTCGCGTCGCCGGATGCCGAGACCATGTCGTACTGGCCGCCGCCGCCCGAGCGCATGAGCGTGACCATCTCGTCCGAGGAGCCGGCGTACTTCGCGTTCACCTTGCAGCCGGTGCTCTTCTCGAACGGCTTGACCCACTGCGCCTGCGTGTAGCCCTCCCACGCGATCATGTTGAGCGTGCCGGCGCTCGACTTGCGTGACGCCTGCAGCCGGGAAGGCAAGCCCGACGCGCCAGCACGAGGAATGCCGCCCACGTGCGCTTGCTCATCTGTCCTCCTGTGGTTCGGATTGCGTGCGGGTAAGCTCGAAGGCGTCCTCGTCGCGCCAGGCGAGGTGAACCTGCGTGCCGCGCTCGAGGGTGGAGCCGTCGCTCTGACGTACGACGGTCAGCCGCTCGCCGCGGTTGGTCGTGACGACGTAGCGCGTGAACGCGCCGACGAAGACGACGTCGTCGATCGTCGCCGGTTCGCCCGTCGCCGGCGAAACGCGATCCGCTCGGGCCGGAGGCACGAGGCGCCGCCCGTCGCGCTCGAGGATGTTCGACGTGCCGACGAAGTCGGCGACGAACTCGGTCGCCGGCCGCTCGTAGATCTCGGTCGGCGTCCCGATCTGCTCGATCCTGCCCTCGTTGAAGACGGCGACGTGAGTCGCTCATCGTCAGCGCCTCCTCCTGGTCGTGCGTGACGTAGAGGAAGGTCATGCCGAGCTCGCGCTGGAGCGACTTCAGGAAGACCTGCATCTCCTGGCGCAGCTTCAGGTCGAGCGCGCCGAGCGGCTCGTCGAGCAGGAGCACCTTCGGGCGGTTGACGATCGCGCGCGCGAGCGCGACGCGCTGGCGCTGGCCGCCCGAGAGCTGGACCGGCTTGCGGTCGCCGTAGCCCGTCGAGCCGCACCGTCTTCAGCACCTCGTCGACCTGCCGTGCGCGCTCGGCCGCGCTTGACGCCCTTCACCTTGAGGCCGTAGCCGACGTTCTCGGCGACGGTCATGTGCGGGAAGAGCGCGTAGTCCTGGAAGACGGTGTTGACGTCGCGCGAGTAGGGCGGCCGGTGCGTGACGTCTTCGCCGCCGAGCCGGATCGTGCCGGCGTCGGGCTGCTCGAAGCCGGCGATCATCCGCAGCGTCGTCGTCTTGCCGGAGCCGGACGGGCCGAGCAGCGTGAAGAACTCGCCCTCGCCGACCTGGAGGTCGACGTCGTCGACGGCGACCACGTCGCCGTAGGTCTTGCGGCCGCCGACGACCTCGACGTCAGCCGCCAAGCGCGCGCTCCAGGATCTCGAGGCCGCGCTCGAGCTGCTCGTCGGTGACCGCGAACGGGACGAGGATCCGGATCACGTTGCCGTAGAGGCCGCACGTCAGCAGGAGCAGGCCCTGCTCGCGTGCCGTGCGGACGACGGCCGCCGCGCGGTCGCGGCGATCTGCTCCGGCAGCTCGAGCCCGAGCATCGGCCCGAGGCCGCGCACATCCGAGCCGGGGGGTGCCATCGCTTCGAGCGCCGCACGAAGGCGGGCGCCGATCTCCTCCGCACGCGGCCGCACGCTCGCGAGCTGCGTCGAGCACGGCCTTCGCCGCCGCGCACGAGACCGGGTTGCCGCCGAAGGTGCCGCCGAGGCCGCCGGGCGCGACCGCGTCCATCACCTCGGCGCGCCCGGTGACCGACGGCGAGCGGCAGGCCGCCGCCGAGCGACTTGCCGGCGACGAGCAGGTCCGGCTCGACGCCGTAGTGCTCGATCGCCCAGACGGGCCCGGTGCGGCCGCAGCCGGACTGCACCTCGTCGTCGACGTAGAGGATCCCGTGCGTGTCGAGCAGCTCCTGAAGCCGCCTCGGGAAATCGGGCGTCATCGGGACGAAGCCGCCCTCTCCCTGGACGGGCTCGAGCACGGCACAGGCGACCGACTGCGGATCGACGTCGCGCCTTGAAGAGCTGCTCGAGCGCCGCGATCGCGTCGTCCTCGGAGACGCCGCGGAACGGATACGGCGCCGGCGTGCGGTACACCTCGGGCGCGAACGGGCCGAAACCGCGCTTGTACGGGACGACCTTCGAGGTCATCGTCATCGCGAGCAGCGTTCGGCCGTGGAAGGCGTTGTCGAAGACGACGACCGCGGGGCGACCGGTAGCCACCCGGGCGATCTTGACGGCGTTCTCGACCGCCTCGGCGCCCGAGTTGAAGAGCACCGAGCGCTGCTCGCCGCCCCGGCAGGGCGAGAGCTCGCCGAGCCGCCGGCAGACGTCGATGTACGGCTCGTACATCCCGACCATGAAGCACTGGTGCAGGTAGCGCGTCGACCTGCTCGTGGATCGCCTGCACGACCGCGGGCTCGTTGTGGCCGAGGTTCTGGCAGCCGAGGCCACCGGCGAAGTCGATGTACTCGCGGCCGTCGACGTCCCAGATCAGCGCGCCGCGCGCCCGCGCGACGACGAGCGACGGCATCGAGACGCCCCGCGCCACGTGCTGCTCGCGAGCCTCCCGGACGAAGGTCGGCTGCACTGCGTTCCTGCAGGGACACGTCAGCGCGACTGTATACCGCTCATGGGCAGGCCTGGCCGACGCCGGCGGCCTCGGCTGCGGCGAGCACCTGCTTGAGCACGACGACGTCGCCGCCGACAGCCTGCTGGCCGGTCTTCCGGTGACCGCCGCCGACGGAGAGGTAGCGCTTGTCGCTGTAGAAGGGGCTCGGGTTCGTCCTCGCGCAATCGCCGGCCGCGAGCCGCCCCGGCGCGGTGGGCGGCGCGAAGGCGATGAAGACGACGAAGGCCTCGTCCGTCGGGCCGGTCGCCACCCAGAGGCACTTGGAGTTGAACTCGTCCTGCTTGATCAGCTCCGAGAGGTGCGCGTCGTACTCGCCACCCTTGAGGCCGCTGGCAAGGAAGTACTCGATCTTGAACGTGCTCGGCGTGCACACGGCCGCGGTCGGGATGGCGCCCGGGCCGAGCTTGCCGGCGAGCCCCTCGACGTCGGCGCGGATGCGGTCGGCGCGCTGCCGGGATTGCTCGAGGTCGCGCCCGAAGGGCTCGGAGTCGATCACGGCTGAATAGCTCCGCACGTGGGCGGCAAGCGATTCGCGTGCCTCGATCAGGCGCTCGAGCCGGTCCTTCGCCTTCGGGTCCTTCGAGCGCCGGAGGTCGCCCTCGAGAAACTTCGTCGCGGCGACCGCCGCCGCTGCGCGGCGCATCAGCCTCCGCACCTGCGAGAGCTGTGCGTTTGGGCTCAGGGAGACGATCTCCTGCTCGAGCTTCGCGAGGCTCGCGATCGAACGGTCGGCCCGGGGGCCGACCGAGCCCTTGTTGCGGAGCGCCTCGCGCAGCTCCTTGCCGAGCAGGGCGACGAGGCGTGCCGGGTTGATCTTGTCGCCCGCCAGCAGCTGGATGATGATGCCGCCTGGCCCGGCCTGGACGAGCAGCTTCGAGAGCAGGCGCCCGACGTAGGCCTCGGCGGCGCCTCGCACCTGCTCGCGCAGCGGCACGCCGATCGCGAGCCCCAGGCCGGTCACCCGGCGAATCTGCTCCTCGAGCTGTGTCTGCAGCCGCGCGTCGAGCTGGCCGACGAGCTGGCCCTTGATCGTCTTCAGGCTCGGGTCGGTGAGCACCTCGCCGAGCCCCGCGACGTCGAGCTTCGCCTCGACGAGTTGCCCGACGAGCGGATCGAGTCCGTGGGCCTGACGCCGAGCCGCCTGCTGGTCGGCCGCCGAGGGCTTCGGCGGCGGCTTCCCGGCGAGCGTGCCGAAGCCGGCGTCGGCCTCGAGCAACTGCTGCTCCACCGTCCGCAGGAGGACGAACTCCTCGAGCGTCCCGTCGCGGAGGCCGCCTGAGCGGTACACGGCGAGCGTGTCGCGTGCACGGGTCGCGGCGGCGGCGAGCCGCCTCCCGGCTGCGAGCACGGCGGCCGGGTCGCGGGGACTGCGGCTGAGGAGCGCGTTGACCTCGGTCAGGCTCCGGTCGACCTGCGCGGCCGCCGCCCGCAGTGCGGCAGCATGAGCGCCGATCGGAGTCGTGGCGGCCGAGGACGCGCCGAGGCCGAGCGAGCCGACCGCCGCGAGCGCGGCAACAGCGCTCGCAAGCCGTGTCATGCGTCCGCATCCTCGGACGACCGCATCGCGCGACTATGGCAGACGAAAGGCCTGTCTGCACCTCGATGTTCCGAGAAGGAACGGCGCGTCTTCCGGCTTCTGCGCACGTCTTTCGAAAAGGGTGCCGGGGAGGTGGCGAGACCTCCCCGGCTTCAACCCGAACGCGACTCGTCACTTCGCGCTTAGGAGGAGGATGGCGTCCTGCAGGTCAATGTAGTCACCGCGTGACTATTCCGTCAAGCGCCTCACCTCAAGATTCCTTCAGCCCGGCAGCGTGAGGTTGCGCGCGCTTCCGCACCGGGTGCGTAGGCTTCGCCCGTGGAGGCGGATGCGGTGGGGCTGCGGGTCGTCGGCTGCCTGATCGAGAAGCAGCGAACGACGCCCGACGCCTATCCGCTCTCGCTGAACGCGCTCCGCGCCGCGTGCAATCAGTCCACGAACCGCGACCCGGTGGTCGCCTACGACGAGCCGACGATCCGGGCCGCGCTCGAACGTCTCTCGCGTCTGGGCTGGGTTCGACTCGCGAGCGGCCCGGGCAGCCGCGCGGCCAAGTACCGGCACCTGCTCGACGATGCGCTCGGGCTCTCGGGCAAGGAGCTGGCGCTGCTCGCGGTGCTGATGCTGCGCGGCCCGCAGACGCTCGGCGAGCTCAACCAGCGCACGGAACGGCTGTCCCGCTTCGGCTCGCTGGCCGAGATCGAGCAGACGCTCGACGCGATGGCCGCGCGCGAGCTCGTCGCGCGACTGCCGCGCCGGCCCGGGCAGAAGGAGGAGCGGTACGCACACCTGCTCGGCGAAGAGGAGCCGGCCGGCGCGGGAAGAGCCTGCGCCGCCGCCGGTCGCGGCCGGCGAGACAGACGCACTCGCGGAGGTCCAGCGGGAGCTCCGGCAACTTCGCTCGGAGGTGGCCGACCTGCGCGCCTCGCTGCGCCGGCTGCGCGAGCAGCTCGGGGCGTAGCGCAGGTCAGGCGGCGCGGTCTTCGGGGTACCACGCGTGCGCCGGCGGGCCGTACGGCGCACGGGCTTCCTCGATCGCGCGCTCGATGCGGGCGGTCAGCTCCTTCGCCGCGGCGACCGTGGGACGGCCTTGCGGAACCTCGATCGGCTCGCCGACGAGGATGCGGATCCGGGGCAGGCCGACCTTGAACTTGCCGGGACGGAGCGCCCGCTCGCTGCCGACGATGCACACCGGCACGACCGGCGCGCCGGTCGAGAGCGCGAGCCGAGCGGCGCCGCGGAGCCACGGACGGTGGCGGTAGGGCAGACACGTGCCCTGCGGGAACATGCCGAGCAGCTCGCCCTCCGCGAGCAGCCCGCCGGCGCGCCCGACCGCCTCGCGGTCGCCGACGCCGCGCGAGACCGGAAACGTGCCGAGCCCGTCCATCAGGTTCCGCACCACCGGATAGCCCCAGAGCTCGGCCTTTGCCATGAAGCGGATGGGCCGCTTGGTCGTGAGGCCGAGTAGCCACGGGTCGATCATCGACTCGTGGTTTGCGACGAGGATCGCCGGCCCCTGTGCCGGAATCCGGTCGCGCCCACGCAGCTCGACGCGGTAGAGGCGCCCGAACCAGCCTCGGAAGCCGGTGCACACGAGCAGTCTGTAGAGGGGCGGTTGCTTCATACGTCTTGACGTGGATGATCTGGCCTCATCGCTGGAATGTACGTCGTCCGGCATTTCGAGGCACGTTGCGACCCCGGCTCTGCGTTTGCGGCCCGGGCCCGCACCTTCGCGCCGGTCGTGGGCGTAGACTCAGTTCAGTCTGCAACTTCGAGGAGGTTCGAGTCGATGAAGGGCGCGCAGAAGCCGAAGAAGCCGGCGAAGAAGCCGGCACAGAAGACGCTCAAGGAGCGTCGCAGCGAGAAGCGGGCGGCCGAGAAGACCGGTCGTCTCGAGACCTGAGCCGGAGCTCGACCGGCGCAGAGGCCGACCGTAGACTGGCGGCCGTGGATCCGCACGCGCTCGCCGTGCTCGAGTTCCCGGCGATCGTCGAGCGCCTCGCCGGGGTCGCCGAGAGCGCCCGCGGCGGCGAGCTTGCGCGGGAGCTCGTCCCCTCACCGAATCCGGCAGAGGTCGTTCGCCGTCAGGCGCTGACCGCGGAGGGGACCGCGCTGCTCCAGGCCGCGTCCGAGCCGTCCCTCGCGGGCCTCGCGGATGTGCGCGATGCGGCGACCCGCGCTGCCCGTGACGGGGTGCTCGGGGCCGGCGAGCTGCGGCAGATCGCCACGGCGGTGACGATCGCGCTCGAGGCGCGTCGGGTGCTCGTGGAGGCTCGCGAGCTCGCGCCGCTCCTCGGCGAGCTTCTCGCACCCGTCGACCCCTCGCTTGCGACGCCGGCCGAGACGATCGAGCGCTCGGTCGAGGACGACGGCTCGGACGTGCGCGACAGTGCCTCGCCGCTTCTTCGCCGGCTCCGCGCCGAGTTGCGGAACGGCCGGCAGCGCGTCACGGAGGAGTTGACTCGCGTCGCACGGTCGAGCGAGCTGCGCCGAGTTCCTGCAGGAACGATTCGTCACCGAGCGCGGCGGACGCCCCGTGCTCGCCGTGAAGGTCTCGGCGCGCGGGAAGGTGCCGGGCGTCGTCCACGACTCGTCGAGCTCGGGACAGACGCTCTTCGTCGAGCCGTTCGCGATCGTCGAGCTGAACAACCGACTCGCCGAGGCGGCGAGCGCCGAGCGCGAGGAGGTCGAGCGGATCCTGCGCGAGCTCTCGGCGCTCGTCGGCGACCGCGCGGGCGAGCTCGCGGCACTGGTCGAGGCGACGGGCGCGGTCGACCTGGCCCTCGCCTGCGCCACCCTCTCACGACGCTGGCGTGGCGCCGCGGTCGAGATCGCCGGTGACGTGCGGCTGCTCGGCGCCCGGCATCCGCTGCTCGGCGAGGAATCCGCCGTGCCGATCGACCTCGACCTCGGCGACCTCCGCGTCCTCGTCATCAGCGGGCCGAACACCGGCGGCAAGACCGTCGCGCTGAAGACGCTCGGCCTCGCGGCCCTGCTCCATCAGGCGGGACTGCGCCCGCCCGCGCTCGAGGCGGCGCTGCCGGTGTTCGACCACGTGCTGGCCGACGTCGGCGACGAGCAGTCGATCGAGATGAGCCTGTCGACGTTCTCGGCGCACCTGCGCAATCTCGTCTCGATCCTCGATGCCGCGACCGATCGCTCGCTGGTGCTGCTCGACGAGCTCGCGGCGGGTACCGATCCGGTCGAGGGCTCGGCGCTTGCGCAGGCGCTGCTCGCCCGGCTCGCGGAGCAGGCCAGGCTCACGCTCGTGACCACCCACTACGCGGAGCTGAAGGAGTGGGCGAGCGCGACGAACGGCGTCGCCAACGCGGCCACCGGCTTCGACACCGAGACGCACGCGCCGCTGTACCGCGTGGCGCTTGGCCGGCCCGGCACCTCGCACGCGCTCCAGATCGCGGAGCGGCTCGGGCTCGACTCGAGTGTCGTCGCGGATGCGCGCGCGCGGATCGAGCCGGCGCGGCTGCGGACGGCCGAGCTGCTTGCCGAGGCGGAGGTGGCCGAGCGCAACGCCGTGGAGGCGCGCGACGCCGCCGAGGGGCAGCGCGAGCGGGTCGCGCGGCTCGCGGACCGTGCAGAGAGTGCTGAACGCCGACCTCGAAGCCGAGATCGAGCGCGTGCGCGCCTCGGCAGGGAAGGCGCGCGAGGCCGCGCTGGCGGAGGCGGAGCGCGACCTCGCCGAGGCGCGCGCCGAGCTGGAGGCGCTCCGCAAGGAGATCCGCGCGGCGCGTCGCCGTGAGCGCGAGCGGCGCAGCGCTCCGGCCGCGGAGGGCGAGCGCGACCGGCGGCTCGGCGCGGCGTCCGAGCGAGGGCGCCGGACCGAGCAGGCCTTGCACGCGCTGCGTCCGGTGGAGGCGACCGCCCCGCTTGCGGCCGGTGACCCGGTCGAGGCGCCCGACTCGGGCGTCCGCGGCACGATCGCTGCGATCGAGGGCGACACGGCCGAGGTGCTCGGCCCGGGCGGGCTCCGTGTCCGGATCCCCCTCGCACGCTTGCGCCCGTCCGCGCAGCGCTCCGCTCCGGCCGTGCCTGAGCCCGCCGTTCGCATTCTCGCCAGCGCCCGCGGCGACGTCTCGGACGAGCTCGACGTGCGCGGCATGCGAGCGCAGGACGCGCGCGAGGCCGTGCGCGCGTTCGTCGACGACGCCGCCCTCGCCGGACTGAAGAGCGTCCGCATCGTCCACGGCCGCGGCACCGGCGCGCTGCGAGCCGCGGTGCAGGGAGGAGCTCTCGGGGCACGCGCTCGTCGATCGTCACGAGACGGACTCCTCGGATGGCGCGTCACTCGCCCATCTCGGCTAGCGCCCGACGACGCGTGCTCGAACGCAGCGCGAGGCCGAGCCCGACCGGGACAACGAGGATCGCCGAGGCGAGCAGGAACGGCGCCCAGTCGGCGACGTGGACGACGAGTAGGCCCGCGACGGCGCCTCCGGCCGCCCAGCCCACCGCCTCTGCGGTCGTCACCCAGGTCAGTGCCTCGGCGCCGCCGCCTGGCGCGAGCACGTCGAGGCTTTCGAACACCGACACGGTCGCCGGGCCGAAGGCGAGTCCGGCCAGAACGAGGAGCGCTGCCGAGGACGCCCGAGCTCGAGGCGAGCCCGACCGGCGCGAGCAGCAGCCCGAGCGCGAGCACCGAGTACAGGTAGCGATCGAGGACCGACCGCCGCCAGCTGCGGCTCCCGAACCAGAGCGCGCCCGCCACGCTGCCAAGGGCGAACGCTGCGAGGAGCGGCCCGGCAAGCCAGCCCGAGCCCCACTGCGCCGGCGATCGTCGGCACCGCGACCTGCACGAGGCCGACCGCCGCGCCGAGGAGGATCGATACGACCAGCAGGCCGACGAGCGCGCGGCTCTCGAAGAGCTTCGGCATCGGCCGGGGCCGCGCCCGGGCCGACGGAGCATCGGCGCCCGTCACGCAGAGAGCGGCTGCAAGGAGGGCTGCCGCGGCGCAGACGAGCAGAGCCGTCCAGTCCGTGAACACGAAGAGCACGCCCGCGAGCGCAGGCCCCGCGACCTGGCCGACATCGCTGATGAGCGACGTGATGGCATAGCCGCGGCGCACGAGAGCGGCCTCGACGGCGTGCGGCCAGAGCGACCGGGCCGAGGCAAAGAGCGGCGGCGCGCTGATCCCGGCGAGGCCGGCGAGTGCGACGAGTGCCCACGTCGGTCCGGAGGCGAGGCCGACCAGGTCAAGTGCGATCAGGGTCGCGCCGTAGCCGCCGGCCATCAACGGGAGCCACGTGCGCATCCCGCGGCGGTCGACGAGGCGGCCCCGGAACGGTGCCGAGGCGCCGGCTGTCAGACCGAAGGCGGCGACCGCGTAGCCGCCGTCGGGGTAGGAGCCGGTCGCCCGCTGCACCGTCAGCAGGATCGTCAGCGGAACCATCCCGAACGTCAGGCAGGCAGCCGTGAGCGCGTAGACGAGTCGCCGCGCCGGCGCAAGCCGCAGGAGCGCGCGATAGCTCTCCGTGGACGAAGCCACTACGCCGTTACAGCGGGCGGCAGATCAGCACGTCCTCGAAGTACTCGCCCGCCCGCAGGCCCGTCCGCCGGTTCACGTGACGGGTGATCCGTTCCTCGACCTGGAGGCCGGCGGCTTCGAGGATGCTCGGGTAGAGGGCCTTCGAGTCGTTGACGACGATCAGCACGCGGCCGTCCGCGGCGAGCTGGCGGCGCGTGTTCTCGAACACGGCGCTCATCGCCTCGACGTAGCTCTCGACCGCGGCGCGCGCTCGCCCGGCGGCTGCGGCGCCGATCTCCTCCTCCCGCCGGTCGACCAGGCCGAGCAGCTCGTACGCGTAGCGGTGCTGCTCGTGGTAGTCGATCAGACCCGGATAGGGCGGTGAGGTAAAAACGCCGTCGGGCCTCACCGGCAGGGCGACGTTGCGCGAGTCCGCGTGGAGCACCGTCACCGTGCGCGCCGTTCGCACCAGCGCGAACTCGCGGATCCTGCGGATCGTGTCGTTCGTGTAGCGGGTGAGGAACTTCGCCGCCTCCTCGGTGGGGCGGCACGTCCGCTTGTGCTTGAAGCAGTGGTACGGCCCCGTGGCGGGCCGATCGGGAAAGTCGAGGTCGAAGTGCGTCGTCCGCCGGGCCGACCGGGCCGCCCGCGCGAGGATCACGCGGCCGACCTTTGCGTGCGGCTCAGGCAGCCGTTCGACCGAGGCGCGGTAGGCGAACAACTCCTCCAGCGCGCGCGGCGCGAACCACTCGACGAGCCACGGCGTGGGGTCGGCGGTCGGCCCGGGGTCGTGTGACGGCTCCGGGTGACGGCGCGCGTCGTCCAGTGCCCCGCGCAGGTGCAGCTCGAGCTCGCCCAACGAGTAGCGCGCGGTCTTCACCTCGGTGAGCAGGCAGTTGAACGCGGAGATGTCGCAGCCGATCGTGTCCGCGCCGAAGACGTTGGCCTCGACGAGCGTCGTCCCGGAGCCCACGAACGGGTCGTAGACGCAGCTCCCAGGCGCGAAGTAGCGGTGGAGGAAGACCTCGACAAGCTGCGGGACGAACTTGCCGAGGTACGGATGCAGGCCGTGGACGTGCTTCGTCCGCTCGGCCTGCGGGAGTGCGTCCTCGGACCACGAGAGCTCGAGGTCGATCTCGGCGTAGAGCGCGTCCTGCGTCCGTCCCGCCATCGACGGCCAACAGTAGTTCGCGGCCCGGCCGGACTGAACCCCGCTCCGGCGCCGGCAAAGCCGGCACCTCTGCTCTTTGGTCGCCTCCGTCGAGCAGCCTACGGCTCGGACGCCGTCGGTCGCCCGCGCGCCCGCCACCACATCGCGACGAGCACCGCCGTCGCCTGGAGCACTGCGCCCACGCCGAGCAGCAGCGTCGTGTCGCTCCAGAAGAGATCAGGGAACAGGCGTCGCAGCGTCTCGTCGTCGGCGAAGCGCCAGCTCGAGCCCTTGAAGAAGATCGTGTGGAAGCCGGTGAGGAACCACACCGGGTTGACGATCAGCAGCAACCCGACGAACGCGGCGAGCCCGAGCGTGATGAGCGAGCCCGTCCAGAGGGCGCTCCGCGCGAGCGGCCGGGTCGTTCGCCGCGCTCGCGAGCACGATCAGTGCGACGAGCGCCACCGCGTGCAGCGCGAGCAGGATGCCGAGGAGCCGGCGCACGTCGCTCATGTGCCGTAGCTCGTGCGCGTCGAACGCGACGCTGCCGTCGTCCAGGCGCGCCTCGCGCAGCCGGTCGGTCCCGTCGCGATGCCAGGGCACGATCGAGTGCAGGCCGACGATCGCGAGACGCGTGCGCTCGGGCGTCTTCATCCCGAGCTCGTCGGGCGGGAAGCCTGGCCGGGCGTACTCGGCACGCACGAACCAGCCGTGGGTGAGCAGGTAGAGGCCGTTGCCGACGAACAGCAAGGGGACGAGCAGCGCGATCACGACGACGGCGGCCTTCCGCATGGGGTCATCTTCGCCCGCCCGCGGGAAACGAGCAGCGCAGGTCAGCGAATCAACGGATGCCGCCCGGCAGCGCGGCGCCTTGAATGAGGGCGATGAGTCTCGTTGCCAGCGCACGGTCGGTTCCCGGGACGCTCCGGCAGGAGATCCTGGTCGGCGGCCGTTTCCGGCTCGACACGGATGAGCCCGTCGCGCTCGGCGGCGAGGGCAGTGCACCCGCGCCGCACGAGCTGCTGCCGGCTGCGCTCGCCGCCTGCGCGGGGACGACGATCGCGATGTACGCGCGGACGAAGGGCTGGCAGCTCGGCCAGGTCGAGGTCGACGTGGTCTACGAGCACAAGACCGTGCCGCGGAGCTGCGAGGTCACGATCCGCGTCGACGGCCCGCTCAGCGACGACCAGCTCGCTCGGCTCGAGAAAGTCGCGGCGTCATGTCCCGTGCAGCGGGCGATCGAGGGCGGGATCGCGTTCACCGACCGGATCGAGCGCGCCGCCCTGCCCGAACGCCTGCTTACCGCTTGATGCCGAAAAGCACCGTCGCCTTCGTGCCGGCGGCGTTGAACTTGACGACGTTCACCTGCTTCGGTCCGTAGTAGACGCTGATCGCGTTCTTCAGCGTCTTGCCGCCGCAGGCGATCTGCGTCTTCGAGAGCACCTGGCAGTGGAAGTTGTTCGACGACTGGATCACGGTGTCGCCGACCTTCAGGTTGAGCACACGCCCCGCGCTTGCCGCCAACCCGGTCGTGGCCGCGACCGCGAAACAGACGGTCGCCGTCACGAGCACGGTCAAGGTCGTCCTGAGCATTCCTGCCTCCGTTTTCGTCGGTTCGAAAGACACCCACTACAGCACACGAGTGTTAACGGGGCCTCTGAGGAATGGGCGCGTAGCCTTAAGGGCGGCCGAACAGAACGCAGCCGTTGTGGCCGCCGAGGCCCATCGCGTTCGAGAGCGCGACGTCGACCTGCACCTCGCGCGCGACGTTCGGGACGTAGTCGAGGTCGCACTCCGGGTCGGGCTCGTTGTAGTTGATCGTCGGCGGAAGGATGCCGTCGCGGAGGGCGAGGATGCACATGATCGCCTCGATCGCGCCGGCCGCCCCGAACGTGTGGCCCATCATCGACTTCGTCGAGGAGACGGCCAGCTTGTACGCGTGCGCGCCGAAGACGTCCTTGATCGCCTTCGTCTCGGCGGCGTCGCCGAGCGGGGTGGCGGTGCCGTGCGCGTTGATGTAGCCGACCCGCTCCGGCTCGACCCCGGCGCGGTCGAGCGCGCGGCGGATCATCGTCGAGACGCCGATCGCGTCCGGCTCCGGCTGGGCGAGGCTGTGCGCGTCGTTCGACGCGCCGTAGCCGAGCACCTCGGCGTAGATCGTGGCGCCTCGGCGCTCGGCGTAGTCCCAGTCCTCGAGCAGCACGGCGCCGGCGCCCTCGGACATCACGAAGCCGGCGCGCGTCGCGTCGAACGGCCGTGACGCGCGCGCCGGGTCCTCGTCCTCGGCCACGAGGCCGCGCATGGCGCTGAAGCCGCCGAGGATGATCGGGTGGATGCAGGCCTCGGTGCCGCCCGCGATCATCACGTCGGCGTCGCCGCGCTTGATCAGCTCCGCCGCCTCGCCGATCGCGTGCGAGCCGGTCGCGCAGGCCGAGACGACGGCGTAGTTCGGGCCCTTGATCCCGAGCGAGATCGCGATCTGCCCGGACGCGGTGTCGACGAGCACGTTGGGGAGGAAGCTCGGCGACATGCGGTCCCAGCCGCGCGTGCGCAGGATCTCCGACTGCTCGACGATCCCCATCACGCCGCCGATCGCCGAGCCGAAGATGATCCCGACGCGATCGGGGTCGAAGTCGGTCAGGCCGGCGTCGGCGAGCGCCTCGCGGCTCGATCCGAGCGCGATCAGCACGCAGCGCTCGAGCTTCCGCGCCTCCTTCGCCGAGGCGACCGTGGTGGCGTCGAAGTCCTTGATCTCGCCGGCGATGTGAACCGGAAAGTCGCTCGGGTCGAAAGCTTGAATGAAGTCCACGCCGCTCTCGCCCGCGAGCGCCGCGCGCCACGTCGACGGCACGTCGAGCCCGAGCGGCGTGATCGCCCCGACGCCGGTGACCGCTACCCGTCCCACCGCACGAGCTTAGTGGGCGTGGGGGAAACCATGTCTCCCCCACGGGCCCCCTTCTTCCTGCTGCGGTTGGTCCACCGTCTTGTTCGATACGGCCCCGTCGATCCTCGATCGAGCCGTACTGTTGCGGAGTCGCCGGCAAAGCCGGCACCTCCGTCGAAGACACAAGATGAGCGACGCGCCCGACTCCGCCATTCCGTTCCCGCCGATGGAGGCCGAGCTCGTGCGCGAGCTGCCGACCGGCGACGGCTGGCGGTACGAGCCGAAGTGGGACGGCTTTCGCGGCGTGCTCGAGAACGTCGGCGGAGGAGCTCGCGCTCTGGTCGCGGAACGGCCGGCCGCTGCTGCGCTACTTCCCGGAGCTGCGGCCGCTCGGCGAGCTGCTGCCGCCGCGCTCGGCGCTCGACGGCGAGATCGTGATCGTGCGCGACGGCGCGCTCGACTTCGACGCGATGCAGATGCGGCTCCACCCGGCCGAGTCGCGGATCCGCAAGCTGTCGGCGGAGATCCCGGCCGAGTACGTCGTCTTCGACCTGCTGCTCTGGGACGGCGAGCCGGTGTGGGAGCGGCCGCTCGAGGAGCGGCGCGCCGAGCTCGAGCGCGTCGCGCGCGGCTTTCGGCTCTCGCCGCGCACGAGCGACCTCGACGAGGCGCGCGGCTGGCTCGACCGCTTCGAGGCGCTCGGCCTCGACGGCGTCGTCGCGAAGCGCGCCGGCAAGCCGTACCTGCCGGGCTCGCGCGACGGCATGGTCAAGGTGAAGGAGCACAAGAGCGCCGACTGCGTCGTCGTCGGCGTCCGCTGGAAGGGCTCGCAGGAGAACATCGCGACGCTGCTGCTCGGGCTCTACCGCGAGGACGGCGGCCTCGACTACGTCGGCTCGTGCGCGGTCGCCGCGTCACGTCGCGCCGAGGTGGCCGCGCGGGTGCTGCCGCTGCTCGAGCAGGCGCCCGAGCAACGCTTCTCGGAGCCGAACCGCTGGGGCTCGGGCGAGCTCGAGGAGGCGGCCGTGCGGCCGGAGCTCGTGGTCGAGGTGCGCTACGACAAGGTGCAGGGCAACCGCTTCCGGCACGGCACGAAGTGGCTCCGCTGGCGCGACGACAAGAGCCCGCGCGACTGCACGTGGCGCGAGCTGCGCCCGCCGCGCGACCCGAACGCGCCCGGCGTCGAGTCGCTGCTGGGTTAGCCGCGAATCCGCAAGCACGACGACCGCGACGAGGTAGGCGAGCCCGGCGATCGCGCCGAGCCAGGCGTACGGGGAGCCGTCGTGGCCGCGGCGAGCTCGACGCGCGAACGCGACGATGATCGCCGTGATCACGGCGATGCCGGCGATCGCCGTGGCGACGACGTCGATCTGCCGGAACCGCTCGTCGCGCCCGTCGCCGCGCAGCCCGCGGATCGTCTCGCTGCGGCTGCCGCCGAGCAGGATCAGCGCGCCGAATGCGGTCATGATCGCGAGCGAGACGAGCCCTTCGCGCGGGTTGCCACCGATCCACTGGGCCGCGAAGAACGCGAGCCCGAGCGCGACCGAGAAGAGTGGCAGGAACCACTTGGACCTACTCATCTGCATGGAACATCTCCTCCACCGAGGCACCGAAGAAGCGGGCGAGCGCCAGGGCGAGCGGCAGCGACGGCGTGTACTTCCCGGTCTCGATCGAGTTGATCGTCTGCCGCGAGACGCCGAGTTCGGACGCGAGCTCGGACTGGATGAGACCTCGCTCGAGCCGTCGCTCCTTGACGTCGTTCCGCATGTCGCGTGTCAAGGTAACTTGACATGGCCTGTATGTCAAGGAAGCTTGACATGCCCGGTGCGCTCAGGAGATTCACAGGTCCCTCTCAGCAGCGGCCGAGGCGCGGCGCTTAGCCTGCGGGCATGAACGCAGACGAGAACACCCAGGACGAAACGACGATGACGCGCCGCGGGTCGCTCGTGCGGCTGGCCGGGCTGGCGGCTGCCGCGATCGGCGGCTCCGCCCTGGAGGCCGATACGGCCGGGGCCGGGCCGGCGGCCGTCGCCTCGGGCGCGGTCACGTGCGTGCTCACGCCCGAGCTGACCGAGGGCCCCTACTACATCGCGAACGAGAAGCTCCGCCGCGACATCACCGAGGGCCGGCCCGGTACGCCGCTCACGCTCAAGGCGACCGTGGTCGACGCCTCGAACTGCAGGCCCATCAAGGGCGCCGCGGTCGACGTCTGGCACGCCGACGCCGGCGGCGCCTACTCCGGCTTCGGGAGCGGCAGCGGCAGCCGGACGTTCATGCGCGGGATCCAGCGCACCGACGCCAAGGGACTCGCTCTCTTCGACACGGTCTACCCCGGCTGGTACCCGGGCCGGGCGTGCACATCCACGTCAAGGTGCACATCGGCGGCTCGGTCGTCCACACGGGCCAGTTCTTCTTCCCCGACGCGACGACCGACGTCGTCTACCGGAGCGCCCGTACGCCGCGCGCGGGACGCGGGACAAGCGGAACGCCGACGACTCGATCTACGTCAACGGTGGCTCGAAGGGGCTACTGAAGCTGACGAGCACGGCCTCGGGCTGGACCGGCGCGATCACGATGGGCGTCCACACCTCGTAGGCGGCCGCGCGCGCTCAGGGCACGTACTCGGCGCCCTCGAGGTTCCAGGTGCCGCTCATGCTCTCGAGGTTGCCGTGCAGGCGGAGCTGCGCGAAGCCCGTCGTGCCCGCGCGGACGAGCCAGAAGTGCGCGGTCTTCTCGGTGCCGACGATCACCGCGTTCGGGTAGCGCGCGAGCACGGACGCCGGCAGGAAGTAGACGTTCATCGACGTCGTGTCGGTCACGTAGAAGCCCGGCCTTGGCGCCGCCGCGAGGGGCGTCGCCGCGGCCGACGACCGCGATCGGGTTGAGGCCCTCCGGGAAGTTGACGAGCGTCCGCACCGAGCCGTCGGGCTCATCGCGAGCACGCGGCCCGCGCCCGCGCCGCCGCCGTGTCGTAGTCGATCGCGATCAGGAGCTGGTTCGAGGCGGTGCCGAACTGCGCCGGCGCCAGCTCGAGGTTGTCCGCGCCGCCCGGGCCGGGGAACGTGCCGACGCGCGCAGGCTCGCGTCCGGCGCCGAGCGCGTAGACGGTGCCGCCGTCGCCGTGCGGGCCGCCCGTCGTCACGAGCATCGCGTAGCCGTAGTCGCCGGCCGTGTCGAAGACGATCACGCCGTCCTGCTTGTCGTTCTCGGGCAGCGTCGCGAACACGGTCGTCGTGCCGTCGGGCGCGAGCCGGTAGACGACGCCGTGCGGCGCGTGGCAGTAGACGAACCCGGCCGGCCAGCCGTGCGCGCCCGGCGAGGGCCGGCAGCGCACCTCCTCGATCTCGCTCGGGATCGTCGCGAACGGCGTCAGCGGCGAGCCGGTCGGGCCGCTGACCGAGAACTTCCCGTCGGTCTCGGTCGCGTACAGGAAGCGGTCGCCCGTCCAGGTGATGTCGCTGAGCGGCAGCCCGGTCTGCGAGAAGACGGTGAAGGTGAGGAACGGCGGCGGGACGCGCTTGACGGCGGCTTCTTGGCGTCCGGCCGTGGCCTGCGCGGCGAGCCCGACCGCCGCCGCAAGGAGCACGGCCGAGATGACACCAGTCGCCGCCGGACGTGGCAGCGCCACGGGCTGCGGGCATGCGTACGGCACGGCCGCTACGTCGAACGACGAGGTCGTGACGCGAGCACGGGGCTCGTGTCCCGTCGCCGCGCTCGACCACCCGGAACTGGGCGCCGGCGCCCCGCGGACGACACGCGTGAAGTAGCCGGCCGCGGTCGTGCTCGCCGTGCCGACGACGGCGTGCCAGCTGCCGTTGCGGAGCTGCTCGAGCCGGTAGCGCCGCGCGCCCGTGCCCGGGCGGACCTGGCCCCACAGCGTCGTCGTGCGGCCGGTGCGCGAGCGCTGCGCGAGCGGGATCCGGAGCGCCGCGTACGACGGCTTCATGCTGCCCCCGCGCGGTGAGCACGCCGCTCTGCCAGCGGTCGATCTCGGGCTCGTCCTGGATCAGGAACTGGATCAGCATGTCCACCCGCGGCGCGAGGTAGGCGCGCAGCGCCGCCTCGCCGATGTAGAGCGTCTGCTTCGCCTTCGAGACGCCGAGGTACGGGTCGGGCGGGTTCGTCTGGTAGCCGAACTCGGTCAGCCAGATGCGCTTGCCCGGGCCGAACGCGCGGCCGACGCCGGCGACGAGCCGGTCGAGCGTCGCCATCGTGATCGTGTCGCAGTGGTCGCAGCCGCCGGTGAACGGCGTCTCGGCCTGGTTCAGCGAGTACGGGTTGTGCGCGTACGCGTCGAGGTGCGCGCCCGCCGCGGCCATGCCGTCGATCCACGCCGACGGGCGAGACGCCGCCGGTGGCCGCGCGCGGCGCGGTGACGCCGCCGCCGACGAGCGCGCCCGGCCGCGCCTTGTGGATCGCGGCGTACGCCGGGTTGAGCAGGCGCTTGACGTAGACCGCCGGCGTCGTCGGCTGGAGCCAGCGCCGCTGGTTCGGCTCGTTCCAGATCAGCCAGCGCTTCACCCACGGGTAGCGCAGCGCCGCGCGGCGCGCGAAGGCGGCGAAGGTCGCGCCGCTCGTCGGCGCCCAGTTCGTCGCGCGCCCGCCGTTCGCCCAGGCGGGCGTCGAGTAGAGCGTCAGCACCGTCTCGATGTGGCGCGCGTGCAGGCCCGTCGAGCGCGGCGTCGTAGCCGCTCCAGTCGTAGGCGCCCTGGCGCGCCTCGACCTCGCTCCACATCACGTTCAGCCGCACGAGCTCGACGCCGAGCGACTCGAGCCGGTCGAGCCGCTGCTCGAGCGTGCCCGGCCCGAAGCGGAGCCACGCGTCGTCCTGGATCCCGTAGCGGACGTACGGCGAGGCCGACGCCGACGCCGGGCAGGGCGAGCACGGCGACGATCGCGGCGAGGACCCCCCAGCAGGCGCATCGGTCCACCGTACCCGGGCTCTCTTAAGCGTCGTGTAAGCGACCGTTTGCTCAGGGCGCGGGCGGCTCGGCTCGAGGCCGAGCGCCCGAAGCGCGGCCGCAGGCTCGGCCGGCGGCGCCACATGCCGCGCATCGGGTCGCCGATCGTCGGCGATCCGCTCGCGCATCGTCTCGATCGTGAACGCGGCCGGGTCGACGTCTGGCACCTCGTGCCAGAGGAGCGGCGCCGACACGCGCGCGTCAGGCACGGGCCGCACCGAGTAGGCCGACGCGATCGTGCGGTCGCGCGCGTTCTGGCCGAAGTCGACGAACACGCCGATCCGGTCGGCGACGCGCCAGGTCGTCGTCGCGATCCGCTGGTCGCCGACCCGCCGCTCGACCTCCTCGGCGAGCGCCTTCGCGAACCGGCGCACCTCGGGGAACGGCAGCTCGGGCCTGATCGGCGCGAGGATGTGCAGGCCGGTCGCGCCGGAGGTCTTCGGGTACGAGGCGAGCCCGAGCTCGTCCATCACCTCGCGCACGACGAGCGCGATCTCGCGCACGTACGGCCACTGGCCGTCCGCGCGTCGGGTCGAGGTCGATCAGCAGGTAGTCGGGCAGCTCGATCTCGGGCACGCGCGAGTGCCACGTGTGCAGCTCGATGCAGGCGAGGTTCGCGACCCAGGCGAGCGCGGCCGCGTTGTCGACGATCGCGAACACGGTCGAGTGCCCGCTCGGGAACGAGACCGGCACCTCGTCCACGTAGTCCGGGTGCTTCGCCGGCACGCGCTTCTGGTGGAAGAAGTCGCCCTCGACGCCGTTCGGGAACCGCTTCATGTGGAACGGCCGCCGGCGCAGGTGCGGCAGCGCGTAGTCGGCGACGTCGAGGTAGTAGCGGACGAGGTCGCCCTTGGTGAGCCCGCGCGCCGGGAAGAAGACCTTGTCCTCGTTCGTGAGCGCGACGTCGTGACGGCCGATTCGCATGCGGTAGGCTCGCACGCTATGCGGAAGGCAGCGATCGCACTCGTCCTGCCGTTGTCGCTGCTCGCGTTCGTCGCGGCCGGTTGCGGCGGCAGCGACAACGGTTCGACCACGGAGTCGACTGCCTCGACAGAGACCGCGACGACCAATGCCTCCGCCTCGTCGGCGCCGTGCGACAAGCAGAACCTGACGCTCCTCAACCAGGGCGTGCTGACGATCGGCACCGACAACCCGGCCTACCCGCCGTGGTTCGGCGGCGGCTCGGTGAAGGGCTCGAAGTGGCAGATCAACGACCCGTCGACCGGCAAGGGCTTCGAGTCGGCGGTCGCCTACGCGGTCGCGAAGGAGCTCGGCTTCTCGCCCAGCGAGGTTCAGTGGACGTACGTCCCGTTCAACCGCGTCGTTCGCGCCCGGCAAGAAGTCGTTCGACTTCGACATCAACCAGATCTCGATCACGCCGGCCCGCGCGAAGGTCGTCACGTTCAGCTCGCCCTACTACGACCAGAACCAGGCGATCGTCGTGCTCAAGGGCAGCGACATCGCCAAGGTGACCACGGTCGCCGGCCTGCAGGGCTACAAGCTCGGCGCCCAGCTCGGCACGACGAGCTACGACTACATCAAGAACAACATCAAGCCGCTCGAGCTCGCCCGCCGTCTTCCCGCAGAACGCCGGCGCGATCCAGGCGCTGAAGAACGGGCAGATCGACGGGCTCGTGGTCGACCTGCCGACGGCGTTCTACGTCACGGCGGTGCAGGTCCCGAACGGCACGATCCTCGGCCAGTTCCCGGCCGTCCCGGGCGGTGAGCACTTCGGGATGGTGTTCGCGAAGGGAAGTTCGCTTGCCTCCTGCGTCGACGAGGCGCTCGCGACCCTGAAGCAGAACGGGACGCTGCAGCAGATCCAGCAGCAGTGGCTGGCGAAGGCGACCGGCGCCCCGGTCCTCAAGTAACGGCTCCTGAACTAGAAGCCCGCAGCTCGAAGGTCCTCGGCGGGTGGCGTTCCCGCGGCAGCGGCCGGCGCAGCGTCGCGGTCGCTCTTGCGAGCACCGTCGTCTTCTTCGGCGTGATCGCGTTCGCGATCACGCGCTCGGCGCACTGGCCGGAGGTCAAGAGCACCTTCTTCAACTGGGACGAGTTCCGCGACTCGATGCCGGCGATCGCGCGGGCCTTCCTGCTGAACGTGAAGATCTTCTGCATCGCGGAGGTCTTCATCCTCGTCTTCGCGCTCGTGCTCGCCGTGATCCGCAGCCTTCCCGGCGACGTCTTCTTCCCGCTCCGCGCGCTCGCGATCGTCTACGCCGACTTCTTCCGCGGTGTCCCGACGATCCTCGTGATCGCGGTGCTCGGCTTCGGCGCGCCGGCGCTCCAGCTCCAGGGCGTGCCGACCTCGACCGTGTTCTGGGGGATCGTCGCGCTCGTCCTCGTCTACACGGCGTACGTGTCCGAGGTCTACCGCGCCGGGATCGAGTCGGTGCACCCTTCGCAGGAGGCGGCGGCGCGGTCGCTCGGGCTCTCACGCGGGCAGGCGCTCCGCCACGTGATCCTGCCGCAGGCTGTGCGACGCGTGATCCCGCCGCTCCTGAACGACTTCATCGGCCTGCAGAAGGACACGGCGCTCGTCGGCACGCTCGGAGTGGTGGAGGCGTTCAACCAGGCGCAGATCGACACCAACGCGACCTTCAACTACACGCCGTACCTGGCGGCGGCGGTGCTCTTCGTCGCGATCACGATCCCGCTCGCGCGCTTCACGGACTGGCTGATCCTCCGCGACCGCCGCCGGCGGCAGGCGACCGGGGTCGGCGGATGACAGACGTCCTGGCTGTTCAAGGCGTGTGCAAGTCGTTCGACAAGCTCGCGGTCTTGCGCGGGATCGACCTCTCGGTCGCCGAGCACGAGGTCGTCTGCCTGATCGGCGCGTCCGGCTCGGGCAAGTCGACGCTCCTTCGCTGCGTGAACCTGATCGAGCCGGTCGACTGCGGGGCGAATCCTGCTCGACGGCGAGGAGATCACGCGCCCGGGCGTCGACGTCAACAAGGTGCGGCGGCGGATCGGGATCGTCTTCCAGGCGTTCAACCTCTTCCCGCACATGAGCGTCCTTCGGAACGTCACGCTGGCGCCGCAGGCCGTGCTCGGCCGGTCGCGCGCTGAGGCCGAGGCCGGCGCCGCCGAGCTGCTCGCCCGGTTCGGCCTCGCCGACAAGCAGGCCGAGTACCCGGACCGGCTCTCGGGCGGTCAGCAGCAGCGGGCGGCGATCGTGCGTGCGCTCGCGATGGAGCCCGACCTGATGCTGCTCGACGAGGTGACGAGCGCGCTCGACCCGGAGCTCGTGGCCGAGGTGCTCGAGGTGATCCGCGAGCTGGCCGCGGGCGGCATGACGATGCTCATCGCCACCCACGAGATGGGCTTCGCCCGCGAGATCGCCGATCGGATCTGCTTCCTCGACGAGGGCGTCGTGCTCGAGCAGGGCCCGCCCGAGCAGATCTTTTCCGCCCCGCAAGAGCCGCGGACACAGCAGTTCCTCCAGCGCATCGTCGCCGCGGGCCGTCTCGCGCGCTAACGTCTCTCCATATGCTCGATCCCCTCTCGCGCATCAACGACGTCACGCTCGAGCCACTCGCCGACTTCCTGGTGATCGAGCCGCTCGACGAGACCGAGACGGCAACGGGGCTGATCGTTCCGATCAACGAGGCGGCCCAGTGCGCCACCGGCATCGTCGCCGCAGTCGGCCCCGACGTGGGGAACGTCGAGCCGGGCGACAAGGTGCTCTATCCGCAGGGCGCCGGCTACGAGGTCCGTCTCGTCCGCTCGAGCCACCGCGTGCGGGTGCTGAAGCGCGACGAGCTGATCGCGCGCGTCCACGACTGACGCACGCCAACCGGAGCTCGCGCCGCCGCGAGCCTCAGGCCTCAGTCTCGGAGAGCGAGATTTTGAATCCTGTCTCGGAGACGTCTCAGGGACAGGAGCGGGCTGAGCGTGGCGGCCAATCGAACGGGCCTTCCCCGGTGGTCGGCATATGATGGCTCCGCCGATGGCCGTGCCAGGCAGTCCTGCGGCGGGCTCGATTCGTGCAGCCTGGCGCGAGCGCGTAGCCCCGTGGCTCCCTGCTGCGACCCTCGTCGCGCTCGGTCTGGCCGTCTACCTGGAGACGCGGCTCTGGCTGGTCGCAAAGTTCCCCTACTTCCTCGATGAGGCGATCCTCGGCTACTACGCGCAACTTGGCGACAATGCCGACCAGCGTCTGATCTCGCTCACCGCGGGTGTCCGGCCAGGCCTGATCTGGATGACGCTCGGCTTCATGAGCCTCGACTTCGACCCGCTCGTCTCGATCCGCCTCGTCGTTGTGGTTTTCGGGCTGATCACGCTGGCCTCGGGCACGCTCATTGCCCTCCGCTACGCAGGACGAACGGCCGCGATCGCCTTCGCCGTCCTTGCACTTTTCACCCCGTTCCTCTTCCTCTATCAGTCCCTCGGTCTGCGCGACCCGGTGATCGCCGGCCTGATGACCGCCGGCCTCTTGCTCGAGATCGAGCTGGCGCGGATGCCGCGCTTCGCGATCGGTGTGCTGCTCGGGTTGACGTTCGCGCTCGACTTCCTGGTCAAGGAGAGTGGGCGGGCGGCCCTCGTGCTGCTGCCGCTGAGTCTCGTCTACTTCCCGTTTCGGTCATCGCGGCGGATCCGACTCGCCGCCCTCTGGATCGGCAACGTCGCCCTCGCCTTGCTGATGGCGTGGGTTGCGACGCTGACGATGAAGCTCTCGAGCGCCTACGCGAACCTCGGCAACGTCGAGCGCTCCGTCGGGGTGACTCGGAGCTTCGCTGACCTCCGCGCCCATCCGCTGCGGTACTTCAACGAGTCGTGGCCCGGCGTCCGCGGAGAACTGACCGCGTACCTCACCTGGCCGGTGATCGCCTTCGCGCTCGCGGGCCTGGTGCTCGGCCTGTGGCACCGGACGCGACTGACCGCCCTCGTCGCCGTCTGGGCGTTCGCCCAGATCGCCGCCGCGATCTTGCTCGCCGGGAACGTCTACGCGCGCTACCTCGTCCCGGCAATCCCCTTCGTTCTCCTGCTCGCTGCGATCGGCACCGACGAGCTCGTTCGCCTCGCGACCGGGCTCCTTGGCGACACCCGTCGCGTCCTCGCTGCCTGCGTGGGGGTGGGTGTGTTGCTGCTTGTGCCTGCGCTCGTCTTCGACGCGCGAGCCTCGTATGACCCGGCCGCCGCGGCCTACCCGCCCGGCGACAAGGTCGGGTTCGTCACCGGGTGGCCGTCGGGGTTCGGAACCGAGGAGACGTTGGACATGCTGAGTATCCTCGCGAACGGAAACCGCCTTGAGATCCTCTCCGATGCGAACCTCCAGCCCTTCCAGTTGCTCGTGCTCGCCAGGGCGCGTGGCCTTGACGTCGACTGGGTCGGGATCAACGACCCGGAGGCCAAGAACGCGCGGTTGTTCATCTCGGAAGGCAATCCAGTTCCGGCCGGCGTCGGGAAGTTCCGCGAGATCTGGCGCTACGAGCGACCGCGCGGCGGCACGCCGATCGTGCTCTACGCCCGTCCCTAGCGGCGGCGCCTGTAGAGGTCGACCTTCAGCTTCCGGAAGGCGAACACCGACATCTGCAGGAGCAACCAGCCGTGCCGGAACCGCGAGATCTTCGTCTCGCCGTACGTCCGCGCCTGGTAGCGGACGGGAAGGTCGACGATCTTGAGGTTCAGGCGTGAGGCGCCGAGCAGGAGGTCGAAGTCGCCGAACGGGTCGAAGTCGCCGAAGTAAGCGCGGCCGGCCGCAATCTGCTCGTAGCGATGGCGCTCGAGGGCCTTTGTCCCGCAGAGCGTGTCCTTGATCGGCTGGTCGAGCAGGGCGCTGAAGACGAGCGAGAACACCTTGTTCCCGATCAGGTTCAGGAACCGCATCGCGCCCGGCTCGATGCCGTAGACGAGCCGCGAGCCGTTGACGAACTCCGCGCGTCCGCTCGCGAGTCGCGTCGAGGAACGGTGGCAGGTCGTGCGGCCGGACGGTCAGGTCGGCGTCGAGAATCGTCAGGATGTCGTCCCTTCGCCCGTTCGAAGCCGAGCCGCACCGCATCGCCCTTGCCGTGGCCGCTCTGCTCGATGTAGACGATCGTCCGCTCGGGGTGGAGCGCGATCTGGCGCAGGATCTCGCCGCGGGTGCCGTCGGTCGAGTGGCCCTCGACGAAGATCAGCTCGCTGTGCGGGCCGAGGAACGCCGTCTCCGCGACGATCCGCTCGACCATCCCCGCCTCGTTCTTCGCCGGCACCACGACGGAGACGCTGAGGTCGCGCGGGGTGTCGGGCGGCTGTACGCGCGCAACGATCCAGTAGGTGAGACACAGGTGACGGATGATCCACAGATTCGCGAGGAAGCCGTTGCAAAAGGCGGAGAGGAACGGGATCTGCGCCGGTAGCAGGATCCGGCGGGTTTCGGTCACCGACTCGAGGCCGGCGAGCCGCAGTAGGTTGTCGACGTCTCGCGGCGTCACCCAGTTTCGGACCGGTTTCCGCGGCCGCACCCGCAGCAGCTCGAGCAGTCGGAGCGCCGGCCGCCAGAGCTGACTGTAGGAGTGGACGATGATGCGCGTCTCCCGGTGGGAGTGCCGGACGACGTTGTGGAAGAGCCCGAGCAGGTCGTCGACGAACGGGAGCAGGTCGGAGAGGACGATGTAGTCGAACGTCCGGCCGAGGTCGACGTCCTCGCCCGCGGCGAGCTCGAACTGCAGCTCCGGATGCCGGGCGCGCGCCAGCTCGACCATGCCCCGGCTTACGTCGACGCCGACGCCGTCGCCAGGGTCGAGCGCGGCAAGCAGGTCGCCGGCGCCGCTGCCGATCTCGAGCACCGACGCGCCGGCCGGAACGATCGCCTGGTGCACCGCCGTCACGAGGTCGTGGTAGTCGTGCGAGCGCCGCGCCCAACGCTCCTCGTGCGGTGCCAGCTCGTCGAAGGCGCGCGCCGTGGCCGCGTAGGGACAGGGCGGAGTGAGAGGTTCGGGTCGATTTGGGAGTGCCGCGGCGCCCATCGAAGGCTCTAGAGTAGTCCGACTGATGCGCCTGACCCTGCCGCCGCGCGCACTGGTAACGAAGCCGGACGCAGACGACCCGATCGACTACTACTACCGCTTCTTCACAGCGCCGCTCTACCGGGCTCGGCTCCGCGACGCCCTGATCGCGCTCGGCCAGGGGCCGTTCGAGTCGCTCCTCGACGTCGGATACGGCTCCGGCGTGTTCCTGCCCGAGCTCGCCCTCCGCACGAACCGGCTGGTCGGGGTCGACGTCCACGCTGGTCTCGACGGCGTCGCGCGGATGGCGGCGAACCTCGGCCTCGACGTCGAGCTGCTCGACGCGTCGCTCTACGAGCTGCCGTTTGAGGACGGCACGTTCGACGCCCTCGTCTGCCTGAGCGTTCTCGAGCATCTCCGCGAGCTCGACTCGGCGCTCGAGGAGCTGCGCCGCGTCGTCCGGCCGGGCGGCCGACTCGTGTTCGGCACCCCGGTTCGGAATGCGGCCACGAACTCGTTCTTCCGCCTCGTCGGCTATGACCCCGCCGAGATCCACCCCGCGAGCCACCGCGACGTCGAGGCTGCGGTCGGGCGCTGCCCCGGGCTGACTCTCGAGCGGCGGCTCCGCTTCCCGCGCTTGCTCCCGTTCGACCTCGGCGCCTACGCGACGTTCTGTTGTAGGGCCGGCTGAACGACGGCCGACCAAGCCTGAGAGGCGAGCGCTGGGTCTTGCCCCGCGTCGGCGAGATCGGGGCGATGAGCCTCCTCTCCGACCTCGGCAACGAGGTGCCGCGTTGCTCCTGGCGAGCCGGCGCCTACGACGAGCGCGACCTGGTCGGCGTCGCGTAAGTGATCTTGCGGGCGATGAAGAAGCGCAAGCGGGTCATGCAATTCGCGTCAAATACAAGATCGTTGGGGCGCAGCCGAGCCCGCTCGTCAGCCGCTCCCGATGGCCGGGAGCGCGCGCGTTCCGAGGTGAATCGGGTTCAGGCCGCCTGGTGGAGATCCTCTGCCCTGCCCGTGAGCAGGTCGTTCTTTGCGAACCGGTAGACGAAGAGCGGGATGAAGTCGTTCACCGTGGCGTGGAGGCAGAGCCGCTCGAAGTGGAATCGGCACGTCTCCCCGACCTGCTCGGCTGCGACCTTGTCGGCAAGCTCTTGGCGTAGGGCCTCGACTTGCCTGGCCGTCTGCTGTTCGAGTTCCTGTGGCGTCACCGTGGGTCTCCTTTCGCTTTTCACCAGGAGTGGAGTGCACGCAGACGAGAGGTCTTCTTGTCCTGGTGGGCTTCCATCCGGCCGAGCACGTCGTCGAGGACGCGAACGGCGTCCAGGACGTGAGGGCCTTTGTTGAGCATCACGCACTCGGCGCGCTCGGCCATGGCCGCGTCGGTCATCTCCGCTCGCGAGTGGCTCCCCTTGCGCACGAACGAGTCGAGCACGTGCGTCGCCCAGATGACGGGAATGTGGGCGGCCTCGCAGAGCCAGAGGATCTCCTCCTGGATCTCGGCAAGGCGTCCGAAGCCGATCTCGACTGCGAGATCCCCACGCGCGATCATCACCGCGAGCGGTTGCGTACCGGCCCCCTGAACGATGATCTCGGGGAGGTTTCGGACCGCGAGCGCGGTCTCGATCTTGGCGGCGATCGCGAGCTGGCGGTCGGGCGCCTGGCGTGCGAGCTCCTCCTGAAGGTGGGCGACGTCGGCGGCGGTCTGAACGAACGAATAGCCGACGATGTCGGCGAGCCTGGCCACGATCTCGAGGTCGGCAACGTCCTTGGCGGTCAGAGGGTCCAGCGCGAGTTCGGTATCGGGGAAATTGAGTCCCTTGTCGCTGCGGATCCGGCCCTTCGACTCGACGCGGGTGACCCGCAGGAGCGCCGAGTCCCCGCTCGTCTCCTCGCAGACGAGCCGGATGCGTCCCTCGTCGATGCACACCTCGGCCCCGGCCGTCAGCTGCCGGATCGCGCCGGGCAGAGAGCACTCGATCTGCGGTGGATCGGGCGCGCGTTCAGGTCGGCCGGCGATCAGACGCACGGCGTCTCCGACGCCGACGCGAACGTTCGCGTCGACACCGGCCACTCGGCCGGTGCGAGCCCGTGGACCCTCCAGGTCGATCAGGATCCGGCACGTGCGCCCCGTCTCGAACGCGGCCCGGCGAGCGTTGTCCGCCATCGCCGTCCATTCCTCGGGCGTGTCGTGCGCGCAGTTGATGCGGACGACGTCGGCGCCGGACTCCACGAGCCGGCGCACGTAGTCGTACTCGCGGGCTTCCTTCGCCGAGAGGGTGACCATGATCCGCACGTCGCGCCGTCCCGGCGTCGGCCCGAACACTGCTTCCGTTTGACGCCGCAGGAGCCGGTTGCCGCGGTAGAACGCGGCCGCGCGAGGATGCGTGATCGGCAGTGAGTCCTGATCGGCGTCGAGGATTCGGGCCAGGGAGGCGATCACTGCATCGAGGTTCGGGAGCACGCGCCCCTCACATCGCCCGAGCGATGAGAGCCCGAGCGGCATCAACCCCTCCTGCAGTGCCCGCACGTCCCTCCGGCGCAGCGCGATGTAGTGGGCGAGATTCACCGCGCTGGGCAGAAACGCACGGCGGAGCAGCGCCGGCCGCCACGCCTCCAGTAACTGACGCCCCTCACTCACGACCTCACCGCGCAACTCGACCAAGTCGCGAAGGAGCACAGCAGAACCGGCTGGCAGGTCCCTCGCTTGTTCAGCCGTCTGCATCGCATTGCCATCTTCCATTGCGTGCGATGCGGACGGCATCCGGGCAGACCCGCAAACCCCTGCGACGAACTACGCAACCACCGGGGACTCGTGGCCTGGCAGCGAGGCTCGGGGCGCCGCGAGGTCGGACAGGACAAACCCCGCGGCCCACGAGGAAGGGCCGCGGGGTTCTGTATTTGGCGGAGAGAGAGGGATTTGAACCCTCGACGCACCTTTCGGCACGTACGCGATTTCCAGTCGCGCTCCTTAGACCGCTCGGACACCTCTCCGAGACCGGCAGCGTAGCCGCTTCGCAAACGCCTTTCGCTAGGCTCGGCGGCCTGCCGGCGACGGACGGCCGCCGCCGCCTCGGGGCGAGAGACGATGACGGGACGGAGGGGGACGATCTTGAGGTCTGTGCTCGTCACCTGGAGCGCCGCTGGGGCCCTCGGCCTCTCGATGCTCTTGCTCGTCGCGGGCTGCGGCGGTGGGAACGAGCCCGAGCGCGCCGCCGGTCCGGTTGCGGTGCTCTTCGTGATCGACCATCTGGGCGCCGACCCGGCACCCGGCACGCTCGTTCCCTACGCTCGGGCGTTCCGTCGCGTCCGGGCAGGCTGCACGATCGGCGCCGGTGCGCTCGCAAACCGGGTCATGCACGTCTCCGAGCAGGCGACTGCAGGCTCAGGCACGCAGATCACGAACCTCGACGTTCTGCAGGCTCTTGCCCGCGAGGTCGGCACCGCACCGCAGAACTGCGACAAGCTCTTCATTACCGTCGAGGCTCGTCTCGAAGGCGGCGCGCTGGGCTGACCCCTACGCGCCGCCGACGTCGATCTCGACGCTCTCGAGCACGACTCCGGTCGCGTTCGACGCGGTCAGGTCGGTGCCGAGCTCGGCTTCGACCTCGGCTCCCTCGGCGAGGGTCCCGCGCGCCGCGTCGTCGAAGTGCTCGCGGAAATGAGCTTGTGTGAAATGCGAGAGCGCGCCGAGGTGGACACGGATGCGCACGACGCGGCCGCCACCCTCAGCCTCGGCGACGGCGACGATCTTCGCCATCAGGTCGTCCATCAGCGCTTTTTCGTGCATCTAGTTCTCCTGGAGCTCGGCGAGCACGGACGCGGTCACGCCTTGCAGTGCCGCCTCGACCGCGGGGGTTACCGGGTCGCCCATCTCGAATGCGGCTCCCTCGACTCCCACGACGACGACTCGTCGCGGCGCCCGCCCGAGCGCCCTGCCGAGCTCCAGCGTGTCCGCGATCGAGAACGCGTGCGTGGAGGCGAAGCCGAGGTCGCGAGGGAGCGGCCCGTCGCCCGCCTCGATCCGGTGCACGGTTCCCGCGGCGGCGCCCGAGCGCACCGCGTCCACGATCACGACCAGCTCGAGCCCTGCCCACGCGTCGAGCAGGCGTGTCGGCTCGTCGTCGCAGTCGAGCACCGTGGCGCCCGCGGCGCGCAGCGCTTCGGCGACGAGCGGCCCCACGGCGTCGTCGCCGCGATAGCGGCTGCCGAGGCACGCCGCTGCCTTCACAGGCGCTCGACTTCGAGCCGCAGGAAGTGCGTGGCGCAGGAGATGCACGGGTCGTAGTTTCGGATCGTCTGCTCGCAGCGGTGGGAGAGCTCGTCGTCTGGCAGGTGCAGGGACTGCCGCACGACGCCGAGCAGGTCCGCCTCGATCGTCTTCTGGTTCTGGGAGGTCGGCGGCACGATCTTCGCGTCGAGGATCGTGCCCTCGTCGTCGAGCTCGTAGCGGTGCCAGCAGATCCCGCGCGGCGCCTCCGTGGCGCCGTGACCCGTGCCGGCACGCGGCACCGCCTCGACGGACGGCGGCTCGGGCGGCTCGTACTGCGCGATGATCCTGAGCGCCTCGTCGGCGGCGTACACCGTCTCGACCGCCCGCACGATGATGCTGCGGAACGGGTTGCGGCACACCTCGCCGAGGCCGACCTCAGCCGCGATCTCGAGCGCGAGCGGCGAGAGCTCGTCGTGGTTCAGCGCGTAGCGCGCGAGCGGCCCGACGAGGTAGTTGCCGACGCCCGCGAGTGTCGAGTGGAGCGCGTTCGAGCGCTCGACGTGGCTTTCGGTGAAGTGCTGCTCGTACTCGGAGACGTCGATGTCGAGCCCGGTGCTCGAGGCGATCCGGCCGCGCTCGATCGCGTACTCGCCGGGTTGGCGCAGCGCGACGAAGGCGTAGTCCTGCTCGAAGTCGGGGAAGTCGAAGCCGGCCACCCAGCGCGTCAGCTCGAGCGCCGCCTCGCGCGCCCATTCGAGCTCGGGCACGAGCGCGGCGAGCTCGGCCTTCGACGGTGCGCGGTACACGCCGCCGACGCGGAGGTTGATCGGGTGGATCTCGCGCCCGCCGATCACGTGCATCACTTGATTGCCGGCTTTCTTCAGCCGTAGGGCCGTCTCGACGAGGTCGCGCCGGTCGCGCGCCAGCTCGACGGCGCCGTCGTACCCGAGGAAGTCCGGCGCGTGCAGCATCGCCATGTGCAGGACATGGCTCTCGATCCACTCGCCGCAGTAGACGAGGCGGCGCAGCAGCCGCGCCTGCTCGGAGAGCTCGATCCCGCACACCGCCTCCATCGCATTGCAGGAGCTCGCGATGTAGGCGATCGGGCAGATGCCGCAGATCCGTGCGGTGATGTCGGGCGCCTCGGTGAACTGCCGGCCGCGAAGGAGCGCCTCGAAGAAGCGCGGCGGCTCGAAGATCTTGAACTGCACGTCCTCCACCTCGTCGCCGCGGACGCGGACGAACAGGCTGCCCTCGCCTTCGACGCGCGCCAGGTAGTCGGTGCGGATCTCGCGGGTATGCGGCGCGTCACTCATGCCCGCTCCCGGCGCCGGCGAAGCCGGCGCCTCCGCTCTCGGAGCCTCCGTCGAGCCTACGGCTCATGCCCGCTCCCGGCGCCGGCGAAGCCGGCACCTCCGCTCTCGGAGCCTCCGTCGAGCCTACGGCTCATGCTTCAAGCTCTCCTCCCGAAACTCGGGCGCGTTCGCGTTGAAGGTTCGGAGCGCGCGGAGGATGCCGCCGTTGTTCATGCCCAAAGCCCGTAGCTGGGCCACGAGCGCCGGCATGTTCGGGCTCTCCATCGGCCCGAAGCAGCCGTAGCAGCCGCGGTTGTAGGCCGGGCAGATCGCACCGCAGCCGGCGTGGGTGACCGGGCCGAGGCACGGCGTGCCGTGGGCGACCATCACGCACGTGGTGCCACGCGCCTTGCATTCGAAGCAGACGCTCGTCTTGGACAGGCCCGGAGCTCGCCCGTTCAAGAGCGCGACCACCGTCTCGACGAGCTGGGCCTTCGAGATCGGGCAGCCGCGCAGCTCGAGGTCGACCTTGACGTGGTCGGCGATCGGGGTCGAGGTCTCGAGCGTCGAGATGAACTCCGGGCTCGCGTAGACGAGCGGGATCCACTCCTTCACGTCGGCGAAGTTCCGCAGCGCCTGGATGCCTCCCGAGGTGGCGCAGGCGCCGATCGTGACAAGGAGGCCCGACTGCTCGCGGATCTCGTGGATGCGCTTCTCGTCGTGCGCCGTCGTCACCGAGCCCTCGACGAGCGAGATGTCGTACGGCCCCGCGACCTCGGCCTTCGTCGCCTCGGGGAAGTAGGCGATCTCGAGCGCACCGGCGATCGCAAGCAGCTCGTCTTCGCAGTCGAGCAGCGTGAGCTGGCAGCCGTCGCAGGAGGAGAACTTCCAGACGGCGAGCTTCGGCCTCGGGGCATCGCTCACAACTCGCGCACCTCCATCAGCGGCTCGATCTCGTCGTAGCGGAACACCGGGCCGTCGCGGCAGATCAGCAGCGGGCCGAGCTGGCAGTGGCCGCAGTGGCCGACCCCGCAGCGCATGTTCCGCTCCATCGAGATGTAGATCCGCTCTTTCGGGACGCCGCGCTCGAGCAGCGCTGCGACCGTGAACCGCATCATGATCTCCGGTCCGACCACGAGCGCCGTCGCCGTTGCCGGGTCGAAGGCGGCGCCGGGGATGAGGCGCGTGACGACACCGACGCGGCCGTGCCAGTCGCCGGCGGCGCTGTCGACCGTGACGCCCACCTCGAGGTCGAAGCGGGCGCGCCACTGCTCGAGCTCGGGCACGTAGAGGAGGTCGGACGGCGTCCGCGCGCCGACGAGCAGGCCGACCGCGCCGTAGTCGTCGCGGTGGGCGAGCGCGTGGTAGACGGCAGGGCGAACCGGCGCGAGCCCGATCCCGCCGGCGATGACGACCAGGTCGCCGCCGGCCGCCTGCTCCAGCGGCCACGTCGTGCCGAACGGGCCGCGCACGCCGAGTACGTCGCCGGGCTCGGCGGCGCAGAGCGCAGTCGTGACCGGGCCGACGGCGCGGATCGTGTGCGTGAGCTCGCCGCCTGCGTTCGGAGCTCCGCTCGTCGAGATCGGCACCTCGCCGACGCCGAAGGCGTAGAGCATGTCGAACTGCCCAGGCCCGGGAGCGATGGGCGCGCCGCCAGCGGCTCGAGCCGCAGCGTCCAGGTGTCTGCCGTCTCCTGGGCGCGCGCGACCACCCGGTAAGGCTCCGGGGTCATCGTCCCGCCGGACGGCCGCTCAGCTGTCGGAGCCGTTGCCATACACGTCCAGGAGGAGCGTCCTCGTGTGCTGGAGCCGGTCGATCATCACCTGCGCGAACCGGCGCATCAGGGCGTAGCCGAGCACGTTGTCGGCGTCGCACTTGCCGCGCAGGCAGGCGCCGTCGAAAGCGACCACGCCGGCGTTCTCGACCGCACGCGCGTCGAAGTGCCACTGGTAGGGCGCGAAGAGCCAGGACCAGCCGATCACCTCGCCCGCCTCGAGCGTCTCGATCGTGACGTCGCCGCGCCCGGGCACGTGCGTCGTCAGCGCGACGCGGCCGCGACGGACGAGGAAGAAGGTGTCGGCCGGGTCGCCCTCCCGGAAGAGGCGGTCGCCTCGGTCGAAGGCGGCGATCTGGGCGCAGCCCGCGATCAGCTGGAGTTGCTCCGGCTCCAGGCCCTCGAAGACGGGGCTCACCGAGACGATCTGGTCAAGCGTTTGCATGATCCACCTCCCCGTCGGTCGCCCGGATCACGGCGAGCTCCTCGGTCACGTCGATCCCGACCGGGCACCACGTGATGCAGCGCCCGCAGCCGACGCACCCCGAGGTGCCGAACTGGTCGACCCAGGTTCCGAACTTGTGTGTGAGCCACTGGCGGTAGCGCGCCCGAGACGAGGGCCGCACGGCGCCGCCGTGGATGTGCGAGTAGTCGATCGAGAAGCAGGAGTCCCAGTGCCGCCAGCGCTCGGCGGAGCCGTCGGTGAGCACGTTCACGTCCTCGACCGAGGTGCAGAAGCAGGTCGGGCAGACGAGGGTGCAGTTGCCGCAGGTGAGGCAGCGGTCGGCGGTCTGGTCGAATCGCGGATGGTTCCTGTTGCGAGCGAGCAGGTCGCGCAGGTCGAACGACTCGACCGTGCGGCCCATGTGCGCGACCGCGTCTCGCGTGACCTGTGCCGATGCGTCCAGGTCGTCCTGCGTGACCTCGACGCCCGCCAGGCCGGCGAGCACCTCGGCGCCGCGCTCAGAGCCCACCTCGGCGAGGAAGCGGTGCTCTCCGTCGAGCAGCTCGGTCAGCACGAGGTCGTAGCCGCTCTCGGCCCGGGGCCCGGTGCCCATCGAGGTGCAGAAGCACGTGCCGCCCGGCGTACCGCAGTTGACCGCGACGAGAAAGGCGCCGTCGCGCCGGCCGGCGTAGTCGCGCTCGACGTAGGCGCCTCCGATCAGGACGCGATCCTGGATCGCGATCGCGTGCAGGTCGCACGAGCGGACGCCGAGCAGCGCGAAGGGCCGCTCCGGTGGCGGCTCCTCCACGATCTCGGGCGCCTCACCATCGCGCTTGCGCGCCTGCCAGAGCCGCACTTTCGCGGGCAGCAGGTAGCGCTTCCACGATTGTGGGCCGACCGGGTAGCCGAAGCGCGCCTCATCGGCTCGGCGCTCGAGGCGATACGTGGCTGCCTCCTGCACCTCCGTCCAGCCGGCGGGTAGCTCGTCGGCCGACGCGATCTCCTCGTAGACGATCGCGCCGTCGCGCCGCGTCGGGCCGACGACGCAGTAGCCGCGGTCGCGCAGCGCACCGACGAGCGCGTCCAGTCCGTCGAGGCCGATCACCGCGCGCGAGAGGTCTGTCACAGTGGGCTCCGCATGTTGCAACGCCAGCGTGAATCCTTGCACGCCGGTCTGCATCGGTACGTGACACCCGCGCGTTGCGGGAATCCCGCAAGCCGAATCCGTGCCCGCCGGTTGCGATGATGGTGCCGGACGTGCAGCCTTTGCATGTGACCCGGACAGTTGCGGCGAGGCGAGTGCACCTCCGCGTGCGGGGAGTGGTGCAGGGCGTCGGGTTCAGGCCGTTCGTGCACCGGCTCGCCGAGCGGCACGGCCTGACCGGGTTCGTCTTCAACGACGCCGACGGGGTCGTGATCGAGGTGGAGGGCGATCCGGCCGCGCTCGCGCGGTTTGTCGCCGCCGTCGAGGCCGAGGCGCCTCCGCTCGCGCGCGTCGCCGAGGTCGTCGCCGTACCGAGCTCGGCGCGGCACGACACGAGCTTTGCCATCCTGCCGAGCCCCGACGCGGTGGGTGCTCCCACGGCGCTCGTCCCACCGGACGTCGCCACCTGCGAGGACTGCCTGCGCGAGCTGCTCGATCCTGCCGACCGGCGTTACCGCTACCCGTTCGTCAACTGCACGAACTGCGGCCCGCGCTTCACGATCGTCACGGCCGTGCCCTACGACCGGCCGAATACGACGATGGCCGGCTTCCCGCTCTGCCCCGACTGCCGGCGCGAGTACGAGGACCCGCTCGACCGCCGCTTCCACGCCGAGCCCATCGCCTGCCCGGTGTGCGGGCCGCGCCTCTCGATGCCGCTCGAGGACGCGGTGGCGATCCTCCGACACGGCGGCATCCTTGCCGTGAAGGGGCTCGGCGGTTACCACCTGGCCTGCGATGCGAGCTCCGAGGAAGCAGTCGCACGGCTGCGTCAGCGCAAACTTCGGGACGAAAAGCCGTTCGCAGTGATGACGCCCGTTCCGGGGGCGCTCGCGGTGCTGAGCCCTGAGGAGGAGGCGCTGCTCGCGAGCCCGGCTCGCCCGATCGTGCTCTGCCGTCGCCGAGACGGCGCGCCCGTGGCCGCCTCGGTAGCGCCTGGAGCGCCGTGGCTCGGCGTGTTCCTGCCGTACACGCCGCTTCATCACCTGCTCTGCGCGGACGCCGGGGTTCCGCTCGTATTGACGAGCGGCAACCGTGCCGACGAGCCGATCGCGATCGACGACGAAGACGCGCGCAGCCGCCTCTCCGGCGTCGCCGACGCGTTTCTCTCCCACGACCGGCCGATCCACCGCCGCTGCGAGGACTCCGTCGTTCGCGCGGGCTTCCCGCTGCGCCGCTCGCGCGGGTACGCGCCGTCGGCCCTGCGGCTCCCTGTCGCCGCGCCCGTGCCGGTCGTCGCGGCGGGAGCGGAACTGAAGAGCACGTTCTGCGTCGCGCGTGGCGCGGAGGCGTTCCTTTCACCCCACCTCGGCGACCTCGACACCGAGGCCGCCTACGCCGCGTTCCACACCGACCTCGCGCTCTATCTCGAGATGCTTGGCGTCGAGCCGGCCGCGGTTGCTTCTGACCTGCATCCCGAGTACCTGTCGACGAGGTGGGCGCGGGAGCAGGGGCTGCCGCTTGTCGAGGTGCAGCACCACCACGCTCATGCCGCGGCCTGCCTGGCCGAGCACGGTGATACGGGCGAGGTGCTTGCGGTGGTGCTCGACGGCACGGGCCTGGGCTCCGACGGGACGCTCTGGGGCGGCGAGCTGCTGCGCTGCGACCTCGTCTCGTTCGAGCGCGTCGCGCACCTCGAGGAGGTGCCGCTACCCGGCGGAGAGGCGGCGATCCGCGAGCCGTGGCGGATGTGCGCCTCGTACCTCGAGCGCGCGAGTCGGCCGGTGCCGTTCGAGCGCTGGCCGCTCGTGCGCCAGAGCCTGAAGGTGAACGCGCCGCTCTCCTCAGGCGCCGGAAGGCTCTTCGACGCCGTCGCCGCCCTGCTCGGCGTGCGCGAGCGCGTCAGCTACGAGGGCCAGGCCGCGATCGAACTGGAACACCTCGCCGGTGACACGCCGGCGGAGCCGTACCGCTGCGACGGGCTCCGCGGCGCCGACCTCGTCGCGGCCGCGCACGACGATCTCGCCGCGGGCCGCCCGCGCGAGCAGATTGCCGCGGCCTTCCACGAGGGCGTCGCGGCCGCGTTCGCCAGAGCATGCGCCGAGGTGGGCGCGCCGCGCACCGTCGTGCTCTCCGGCGGCAGCTTCCAGAACCTCCGCCTGCTCGGCTCGCTGCGGCACCGGCTCGAGGCGGAGGGCTTCCGCGTCCTCTCGCACCGGCTCGTGCCGCCGAACGACGGCGGCGTCAGCTATGGACAGGCGGCCATCGCCGCAGCGAGGCTTACGTCATGTGCCTAGGGATTCCCGGCCAGGTGGTGGAGGTCGTCGATCGCGAAGGCGGACTCGCGAAGGTCGACATCTCGGGTGTGCGCCGCGAGGTGAGCGTCGCGCTTGTCGACGAGCCGGCCGCGCCGATCGAGGTCGGCGACTGGGTGCTGATCCACGTCGGCTTCGCGCTCGCGCGCATCGACGAGGACGACGCGCGCGAGACGCTGGCGCTGCTCGAGCGCGGCGCGGAGCTGCAGCGCGAGCTCGAGGAGCTGCGCCAGGGGACGGTGGGATGACCCCGGAGCGCTGCATCACCTGCTCGGACGAAGCGGTCGAGGCCGTCGTGGTCGCGGTCGACGGCGTCGAGGCAGTCGTGCGTGCCGCAGGCGTCGAGGAGCGCGTTGCGATCGACCTCGTGCCGGAGGCCGTGCCCGGCGATGTCCTGCTCTGTCACGCGGGGCTCGCGCTCGAGCGGCTGGAGGTCGAGGCGTGAAGTACGTGGATGAGTACCGCTCGGCCGAGCTCGCCCGCGGGCTCGCCGCCGAGATCGCCTCGCTCGTGCGGCCGGGCGAGACGGTGCGGATCATGGAGGTCTGCGGCGGGCACACGCACGCGATCTACCGCCACGGCCTCGAGGACCTGCTCCCGCCGGAGGTCGAGCTCGTGCATGGGCCGGGCTGCCCGGTGTGCGTGATCCCGATGGGCCGAGTCGACGACGCGATCGCGCTCGCCGAGGAAGACGGCGTCACGCTCGCCACGTTCGGCGACATGCTCCGCGTGCCCGGCGGGCGTGGCTCGCTGCTCGAGGCGAAGGCCCGCGGCGCCGACGTGCGGATGGTCTACTCGCCCCTCGACGCGCTCGCGCTCGCCGCGAAGCTGCCGGAGCGGCGCGTCGTCTTCTTCGCGATCGGCTTCGAGACGACCGCGCCGGCGACCGCGGTCACGCTGCTGCGCGCACGCGCGGAGGGCACGCCGAACTTCGCGGTCTTCTGCAACCACGTCACGATCGAGCCGCCGCTGCGCGCGATCCTCGCGACGCCGGGCCTGCGCGTCGACGCCTTCATCGGGCCCGGCCACGTCTCGACGGTGATCGGCACCGACGCCTACCGCTTCATCGCCGAGGAGTACGGCCGGCCGGTGGCCGTCTCGGCCTTCGAGCCCATCGACCTGCTCCAGTCGATCGCCATGCTGCTGCGCCAGCGGGCCGAGGGCCGCTGCGAGGTCGAGAACCAGTACACGCGCGTGGTGCGGCCCCAGGGCAACGCCCGCGCGCTTGCGGCGATCGACGAGACGATGGAGCTGCGCGACGACTTCGAATGGCGCGGCCTCGGTGCGCTGCCGCGCAGCGCGATGCGTCTGCGCCCAGCGTTCGCAGCCTGGGACGCGGAGGAGCTGTACGCCCTGCCAGGCGCGCGGATCGAGGATCCGAAGGCGTGCCGCTGCGGCGAGGTGCTCACGGGCCAGATCAAGCCGTGGGAGTGCGGCGTCTTCGGTACGGCCTGCACACCGGAGCGGCCGCTCGGCACGTGCATGGTCTCGAGCGAAGGTGCCTGCGCCGCGTTCTACGCCTACGGACGCCAGCGGCAGCCGGCGAAGGAGATGGTTGGCTCGTAGGCGCGCTGTGCTGCGGGACGAGCTGATCACGCTCGCCCACGGAGCCGGCGGCAAGGCGACCCGCGATCTCGTCGAGGCGCTTTTCCTCGAGGAGCTTCGAAACGACGCGCTCGCCGCGCTCGGCGACGCGGCAGTCGTCGCAGGCGCGGGCCGCCTCGCGCTGACGACCGACTCCTACGTCGTGTATCCGCTCGAGTTCCCGGGCGGCGACATCGGCGAGCTGGCGGTGAACGGCACCGTCAACGACCTCGCGATGGCCGGCGCGCGGCCGCTCTGGCTCACGGCCGGGTTCGTGATCGAGGAAGGCTTTCCCGTGGCCGACCTGCGGCGAATAGTGGTGTCCATGGGCGCGGCGGCGCGGGCAGCCGGCGTCGCGGTCGTGGCCGGCGACACGAAAGTGGTCGAGCGCGGTAAGGCAGACGGGCTCTACGTGACGACCGCCGGAGTCGGCGCCGTCGCAGACGGCGTCGAGCTCGGCCCGACCCACGTTCGGCCCGGCGACCGGGTGCTCCTCTCCGGCACGCTCGCAGACCACGGCATGGCCGTGATGGTCGCCCGCGGCGACCTCGCACTCGAGGCCGAGATCGAAAGCGACACGGCAGCGATCCATGAGCTTTCGGCGGCGCTCCTCGCTCTCGGCGGTCTGCGCTGGATGCGCGATCCGACGCGCGGCGGCCTCGCGACGGCGTTGAACGAGCTCGCCGACGCCGCCGGGACGGCGGTCGTCCTCGACGAGAGCGCGCTGCCCGTTCGCCCGATGGTGACCGCCGCGTGCGAGATTCTCGGGATCGACCCGCTCTACGTGGCGAACGAAGGCAAGCTGATCGCGATCGTCGCGGCGGAGTTCGCGGCCGAGGCGCTCGCGGTGCTTCGTGCGCACCCCCTCGGACGCGAAGCCGCGATCGTCGGTGAAGTCCGCGCCGACCCCGCGGGACTCGTCCTGCTCGACACGACGCTCGGCGGCTCGCGGATCGTCGACATGCTCGTCGGCGACCCTCTGCCGCGTATCTGCTGAGATGCGCCCAACGTTCTCTCCGCAATTTGCGGGCCCGCGTTCGGACGGGCGCCTTGCCGGGTGGCTGCGGCTCCCGTAGGTTCCCGAGTGCACCGAACACGGAGCACCTGAGGTTGAGGGTCTTCCGAGCGGCTGACGCGGAAGCGCTGGTTGGTCGGGGGGCCGGACGAGGGGGCAACCGATTCGGTGCATTTTCTTTGGTCCGGAGCGCATCGACCTGCTGCGCGCCCGAGGCCGGCCCGGCCGTTATCGTGGCCTGCCCGTGAGCGACTACGTCTTCAGCATGTACCGGGTCGACAAGTTCTACGGCCCGGACAGACAGGTACTCGCGAACATCTCGCTCTCGTTCCTCCCCGGGGCCAAGATCGGGGTGCTCGGCCCGAACGGCTCCGGCAAGTCGACGCTGCTGCGAATCATGGCCGGCGTCGAGGAGACTTCCAGCGGGACCGCCGCACCTGCTCCAGGAGCGACGGTCGGCCTGCTCGAGCAGGAGCCGCTGCTCGACCCGGCCAGGGACGTGCGCGGCAACGTCGAGGACGGCGTGCGCGAGGTCCGCGACCTGCTCGACCGCTTCGCTGCGATCAACGCGCGCTTCGCTGAGCCCGACGCCGACTTCGACGCGTTGCTCGCCGAGCAGTCGGCCGTGCAGGAGCAGATCGACCGGCGCGATGCGTGGTCGCTCGACGCGATGCTCGACCGCGCGATGGACGCGCTGAGGCTCCCCGAGGGCGATCGCGACGTGGAGACACTTTCGGGCGGCGAACGCCGCCGCGTGGCTCTCTGCCGGCTCCTCCTCTCCTCGCCCGATCTGCTGCTGCTCGACGAGCCGACGAACCATCTGGACGCCGAATCGGTCGCCTGGCTCGAGCGCTTCCTCGCCGACTACAAGGGCACCGTCGTCGCCGTCACGCATGACCGCTACTTCCTCGACAACGTGGCCGGCTGGATTCTCGAGCTCGACCGCGGCCGCGGGCTGCCGTTCCAGGGCAACTACTCGTCCTGGCTCGACCAGAAACAGGCCCGGCTCCAGGTCGAGGAGAAGCAGGCTTCGGCGCGCCGTCGCACGCTCCAGCGCGAGCTCGAGTGGGTGCGGATGAGCCCGCGCGCGCGGCACGCCAAGTCGAAAGCGCGTCTCGGTGCCTACGACAAGCTCTTCGCTGAGGAGCAGCAGGTGAAGCTCGAACGGGTCGAGATTCACATCCCGTCCGGGCCGCGCCTGGGCGACGTCGTGATCGAAGCCGACGATGTCGCCAAGGGCTTCGGGGAGAGGCTGTTGTTCGAAGGCCTGAGCTTCTCGCTGCCGCCTGCCGGGATCGTCGGCGTGGTCGGCCCGAACGGCGCCGGCAAGACGACGCTCTTCCGGATGATCGCCGGCGAGGAGACACCGGACGCAGGCTCGTTGAGAGTCGGCGAGACCGTTCAGCTCGCCTACGTCGACCAGTCGCGGGCGAGCCTCGACCCGAAGAGCACCGTCTGGAAGGAGATCAGCGGCGGCCTCGACACGATCGAGCTCGGCCGGCGCGAGGTGAACTCACGTCAGTACGTGAGCTGGTTCAACTTCAGGAGCGCCGACCAGCAGAAGCGCGTCGGCGACCTTTCGGGTGGCGAGCGCAACCGCGTCCACCTCGCGAAGCTGCTGCGGTCGGGCGGCAATGTCCTGCTGCTCGACGAGCCGACAAACGACCTCGACGTGGACACGCTGAGGGCGCTAGAGGAGGCACTGCTCGACTTTGCCGGCTGCGCGGTCGTGATCACCCACGATCGCTGGTTCCTCGACCGTGTGGCAACGCACATCCTTGCGTTCGAGGGCGACAGCCAGGTCACGTGGTTCGAGGGAACGTGGGCCGAGTACGCGGACTGGGTGAAGGAGACCCGCGGTGCGGACGCCCTGGAGCCGCACCGCATCAAGTACAAGCCGCTCGTCCGCTCCTGACGGCCCGCCGGAGCGGACCCATTCAACAGATCTCTCCAGGAGACATATCACCCGCCTCGTCACCCAGGCGGTGGATAGCCAGCGCCCGTACCAGGGCGGATCATCCAAGGCGGGCGCGCGCAAGCCTGCCGTGCCTGTGATCAACGTTCTTCGTGAAGGAGGGACGAATGGCGAGCAAGTTGAAGATCAAGGTCAACGGTCTGGTGCACAACGTGACCGCGAGCCTCGACACACCGCTCCTGTACGTGTTGCACAACGAGCTTCACCTGCACGGGCCGCGGTTTGGTTGTGGTCTTGCGCAGTGTGGTGCCTGCTCGGTGCTCTTGGACGGGAAGGAGATCCGCTCGTGTGTGACGCCTGTTGCCGCTGTGAGCGGCAAGGCGATCACGACGCTCGAGGGTATGCCTGCGATGTGGGCGCAGGAGCGCGGCACGACCGCTGCTTCTCCGGCTGCTTTGCATCCGTTGCAGCAGGCGTGGATTGATGTGCAGGTGCCGCATTGTGGCTACTGCCAGAACGGGATGATGATCCAGGCTGCTGATCTGTTGGCGACGACGAAGCGTCCGACTGAGGCGCAGATCCGCACGGCGATGAACGGTCATCTCTGTCGCTGTGGGACGTATCCGAGGATTCTGACGGCGATTCAGAAGGCCGCTGCTGTGATGGCGAAGGGTGGGAAGTAACCATGACTGAGATGCTCAAGAAGGAGTTCTCACGCTCGTCGTTCCTCAAGGGCGGCGGGGCGCTCGTCGTGGGCTTCAGCCTCGCCGGCGCCGGGCTCGCCGGCAAGGCGAGCGGGGCCGCTGCGCCGACGTCGGCCGGCTATCTGCCGGATGCGACGCAGGTCGACTCGTACCTCACGATCACCGCCGACAACAAGGTGATCTTCAAGACAAGCCAGATCGAGATCGGAAACGGCGTCACCACAGGCTTGATGATGCTCGTCGCCGAAGAGCTCGACGTGCCGGTGTCGAGTGTCCGTCACGGTGCCTGGGACAGCTGGCAGGTCGTCAACACGGGCAGCACGGGTGGCAGCACCGGTCTCCAGTCGAGCGCAGGCCCGCCGCTTCGCGCGGCATCCGCGACTGCGAAGCAGGCGTTGCTCGCCCTTGCTTCGACGAAGCTCGGTGTGCCCGTCGCGAGCCTGTCGGTCAAGGACGGCGTGGTCTCTGGCGGCGGCAAGACCGCCTCCTACGGCGAACTCATCGGCGATCGGCTGTTCAACACGAAGCTCGTCGCGCCCACATTGAATCCGGGTGTGGCGCCGTCGAAGCCGGTCAGCCAGTACACGGTGGTCGGAACTCGTGTGCCGCGGGTCGATCTCCCGGACAAGATCTCCGGGAAGTACACCTACGTCCACAACGTCCGGATCCCGGGCATGATCCACGGTCGCGTCGTGCGGCCGCGCGGTCAGGGGCCCTTCGGGACCGGCGCAGCGATCGTCTCGGTCGACGAGAGCTCGATCAAGAACATCCCGAGCGCCCGCGTCATCCGTCAGCTCGACTTCCTCGCCGTCGTCGCGGATCGCGAGTACGACGCGATCCAGGCGGCAGCCCAGCTCAAGGTGACCTGGAAGGAGAGCCCGATGCTCTCCACGTCCGGGAACCTCTTCAGCAAGATGCGGGCCGACGACAGCGCCGGGAACGCGAAGGCGGCGTTCCGCATGAACACCGGTAACGTCGACACCGCGCTGAAGACGGCCGCGAAGTCGGTGTCGGCGACCTACATGTACCACTATGGGAGCCGCGCCGTGATCGGCCCGTCCTGTGCCGTCGCGGACGTTCGCGGCGACTCGGCGACGATCTACAGCTCGAGCCAGAACCTGCTCGGAATCGTGACGGCGATCTCGGGCATGCTGAACATCCCTGCGAAGAACGTGCGCTCGTACTACTACGAAGGCGCGAGTTCGTTCGGCTCGGGCCAGAGCGCGTCGGAGTCCGCCAAGGCAGCAGCGCTCACGTCCAAGCTGGCCGGTCAGCCGGTGCGCATGCAGTTCATGCGCTGGGACGAGACCGGCTGGGACTACTTCCAGGCGGCTCAGATCACCGACGCCCGTGCCGGGGTCGACGCGAGCGGCAAGCTCGTCGCGTACGACTTCACGCTCATGTCGCAGCCGTACTCGACGTCGATCGACGTCACGACAGAGCTGACCGGCGGGGCCTATCCCACGAGCATGACGGGTGCGAGGATCGACGACCCGAGCGTGGGCGACGCGTACATCTCGCCGAACAAGCGCTACACCGGCAAGACGCTCGACGTCTACAAGGGCTACTTCCGCGGTGCGTCGATGAGAAGCGGCGGCGAGGGACAGCTCGCGGCATTCGCGTCGGAGCAGCTGATGGACGAGCTGGCCTACGCGGCCGGGATCGACCCGGTCGCTTTCCGTGTGGCCAACATGACCGACGACGCCTGGATCTCGGCGACGAAGGCGGCGGCCGCTCTCGCGAATTGGCAGCCGGGCGTCGCAGCACAGAACCTCTCGAAGGACAACATCGTGACGGGCCGCGGCTTCGGCAACGGCACCCACGGCACCGCCGCAATCTCGGCGGCAGTTGTCGACATCGAGGTGAACAAGAAGACCGGCAAGATCACCGTCAAGCACATCTACAACGCGATCGACGCCGGCCTCGCGTTCAACCCCGAGGGGATCGAGAACCAGATGGTCGGCGGTTCGATCATGGGTGTGAGCCGTGCCTTGAACGAAGCGGTGTCGTTCAACAAGCAGCGCGTGACATCGCTCGACTGGGTCACGTACCCGATCCTGCGCTTCAAGGACGCACCGACGATCACGAACGTCGTCGTCCAGCGGCTGGACAAGCTGCCGACGGGCGCCGGCGAGCCGCCGATCTGCCCGATTCCGGCGGCGATTGCGAACGCGTTCTTCGACGCCACGGGTGTGCGTATCCGCACCGGCCCGATGACGCCGGCTCGCGTACGCGACACGCTCAAGGCGGCAGGCGTCGCCTAGAGCAAGTCACAACACAAGGAACGAACCGGGAGGGCCTTCCGAGGCCCTCCCGGCTTCGGTTTGATGCAAGGATGACCTTCGTGCTACCTCCCATCCGGCTCGTCGCGGTCATTGGCGTTCTCGCCGTTGCGGGTGCGCTCGGCGTTGTCGGCTCCCAAGCCGCCTCGCCCCAGCTCCGGCTGAATCTCAACTCGGGTCGCTTCCTCGAGGTGATTACCGCGAGCGGGACACACATCCGCACCTCGAGTGCTCCCGGCACCGTGATCCAGCCCGGCGCCTACCAGGCGATCGTCAGCACCGAGGTCGGCGACGCCGAAGACACACACCACATGTTCCACCTCTCCGGGCCCGGCGAGAACCTCCAGACCGACCTGCTGGGCGGGGACAATCCGACCGAGCTGTTCGCCGTCACGCTTCTGCCGAGCTCGACGTACGTGTTCGAGGACGACCGCAATCCACAACTCACGCGGGTCGTCTTCAGCACGTCGGCTGCCGGGACGGAGGCCACCGCCACTGCCTCGAGCGGCAGCGGATCGTCGGGAGGATCTGCTTCCGGAAGCACGTCGGGTCCGAAGTCGAGCAACGTCGAGAGCGACGCCGTCGGGTCGCGGATTGTGGCCGCGCGCGGCACGCTTGACGGGGATGTGAGCACCACCGGAAAGCTCAGCCTCCTGTTCAAGGGGAAGAAGGTCTCGTCGCTCAAATCGGGGCGGTACAAGATCAGTGTCCTCGACGAGACGTCGAGGAGCGCCTTCATGCTGCAGCGGCTGAGCAAGGAGCCTGTAACGGTGTCGGGCCGGTCGTTCGTCGGGAGACGGACGCTCACGCTCACGCTCAAGGCCGGTCAATGGATGTTCTTCTCGGCCGGAGGCAAGAAGAGCTACTTCATCGTCGTCTCCTCCTGAGGCGGCCCTTCATCTAGGCTCGGGCGGGCGGTTTCGGAGCGAACACCGGCGCGGGGGTCCCGAGGCTTCTTGAGGAGAAGAGCTTGAATTTCGTGCGTGCTATCGGCACCGTCGCGGTGGGCCTTGCCGTCGCCGCGGCGGGGTGCGGAGGCGCCGGCGACAAGGCGACGGCCGAGCAGACATCCGGGGCGATCAGCGGACTTTTCGTGATTGACCATGCGGGCGCCGATCCGACTGGAAACGCGCTCGCTCCGTACACGGAGGCGTTTCAACGCGTCCAAACGGGCTGCGAGGGCACTCCGGAGGAGCTCGCGAGCGCCATTGTCGGCGTGTCGAGCCAGGCGAGCAACGGTTCCGGCACGACGATCACCAACCTCCAGGCCCTGCGCGCCGTCGCCTCCGCTGTCGAGGAGACGCGGAAGGACTGTCGCGGCCTGTTCGTGGGTGTCGAGGCACGTCTCGAAGGCGGAGTCGGCTAGCGTTGATCGACGAGTGTCGCCCGGGAGGGCGAGGCGGCGTCTGCTAGCGTCTTCCCCTTCGCGCCCGCCGATTCCACGCCATGTCAGCGCACCGGCCGACAGCCCGAAGCATCCTCCTCACCCTCGCCGCCGCCGCGGCGCTTGCCACGCCTGTCGGCGCCCATCAGCTTCCTGTACGCGGAACCGTGCCCGCACAGCTCGTCTTCCCGGTCGTCGGGCACGTCTCCTACACCGACGACTTCGGCGACCCGCGCGCGCAGGGCGGCCACCCGGGGAACGACATTCTGGCGGACAGGCACGCGCCGGTGGTCGCCGTCGAGGCCGGACGGATCGTGTTCTGGACGACCTCGGCCACGGCCGGCTGCATGCTCTACCTCTACGGGCGCAGCGGCACGACGTACCAGTACATCCACCTGAACAACGACCTGACGGCGCGAAACGACAACCGTGGCTCGTGCGTCGCAGGTGTGGCCTACGCACCGGGACTGAAGGACGGCCAGAACGTGGGCGCCGGCGAGCTGATCGGCTACGTCGGCGACTCGGGCGATGCCGACGGTATACATCCACACCTGCATTTCGAGCTCCACCCAGGGGACGGGCAGCCCGTTTCCCCTTACGCGTGGCTCCGGCGTGCCGTACCTTTGGCGTCGCTCTCGACGCCTGCTCCTCTCTCCCAGCAGCCCGCCGGCCGGGTGCTGCTCTAGAGGCCCGGTGACGGTCCCGTGACGTTGGTGGGAGAAGCGCTGAGTCCCCGTTCGGCGAAGTCACTCGCCGCCGGCGGTCAGCTCGTCTCGGCGAGCGCGTGACGCTGGGCCGCGATGAAGTCGCGGTACCAGGCATAGCTCGTCTTCGGCACCCGCTCGAGCGTCTCGAAGTCGACGTGCACGATGCCGAAGCGCTGGGAGTACCCCCGCGACCACTCGAAGTTGTCGAGGAGCGACCACACGAAGTAGCCGGCGAGCGGCACGCCTGCCGCGAGCGCGTGCGAGGCGGCATCGAGATGACGCTCGATATAGGCGATGCGCCGCGGGTCGTCGATGTGCCCGTCAACTAGCTCGTCGGCGAATGCTGCCCCGTTCTCGGTGATGTACAGCGGTGGCACCTCGTAGTCGTCGTGGAGCCGCACCAGCAACTCGGAGAGGGCGTCCGGATGGATCTCCCAGCCCATTCCGGTGTACTCGCTGCCCTCCGGCTGGACGACCTGCGGCATGCCACTCGCAGGGTCGGCCCGGACCACGTGCCGCCGGTAGTAGTTGACTCCGAGGAAGTCGAGCGGCTCGGAGATCGTCCGCAAGTCGTCGGCCCCGAGGCTCGGAAGCATCGGGCCGAAGCGCGGCATGGCCTCGGCCGGATACTCGCCGCGCAGGAGCGGATCGAGGAACCAGCGATTTCGCACGGCGTCCTCGAGGCGGGCTGCCTCGCCATCGGCGACGGAGTCGGTCAGCGGATGCATCGGGATCAGGTCGATCGTGATCCCGACCTTCGCTCCGGGAACGTCCCGACGGAGGACCTGCACTGCCCGACCGTGGGCGAGGAGCACATGATGGCCGGCGGCGACGGCGTCCGCCTCGCTCACCCGGCCGGGAGCGTCTTGCCCCGTTCCGTACCCGAGCCAGGCGATCACCCACGGCTCGTTCTGGGTGATCCAGTGTCGAACGCGATCGCCGAGCCGCGCGGCGACGACCTCGGTGTACTCCGCGAATGCCTCGACGGTCTCGCGCGCGGGCCAGCCTCCACGGTCCTCGAGTGCCTGAGGCAAGTCCCAGTGGTAAAGCGTGAGGAAGGGCTCGATGCCGTTTGCGAGCAGCTCGTCGACGAACCGGTCGTAGAAATCGAGGCCAGGCTCGTTGATTCGACCTCGACCCTCGGGGAGGATCCGCGCCCACGCGATCGAGAAGCGATAGGCATCGAGACCGAGCTCGCGCATGAGCCGCATGTCCTCGCGGTAGCGGTGGTAGGAGTCGCACGCCACCCGGCCGTCGTCACCGTTCAAGGATCTTTCCCGGAGTGGCGGTGAATCGGTCCCAGATGCTTTCGCCCCGTCCATCCTCCGCGACGGCACCCTCGATCTGGTACGCGGACGTCGCCGCTCCCCAGACGAAATCGTCTGGAAAGCCGTGCTCTCTGTTCTTCCAGGTAGTCTGCATTGCTGAACCGGTAAAGATCATACGCTGTAGATCGCTTTAGTGCCAACTAGGAGGCGCTCGGGGTGTCCGATCAAATAGCCGGAAGAGTCACGATCCGTGACATCGCGCTGCGGGCGGGTGTCTCGAAAGGCGCCGTCTCCTATGCGCTGAACGGCCGTCCCGGCGTCTCGGACGACACGCGCGATCGCATTCTCTCGATCGCCCGCGAGCTCGGGTGGTACCCGAACCGGGCGGCCCGTGCCTTGTCGGCCGCGCGCGCCGACGCTTGCGGTCTCGTCCTCGCGCGACCTGCTCGCACGCTCGCGCTCGAGCCGTTCTTCATGGAATTCCTCGCCGGGGTCGAGTCGGAGCTCTCGGCGCGCTCGATCGCCTTGACGATTCAGCTCGTGCAGAACGTTGAGGAGGAGATGGCGGTCTACCGGCGCTGGTGGGGCGAGCATCGTGTAGACGGCATCTTGATGGTCGACCTGCGCGTCGACGATCCGCGTGTCGACGAGCTCGTACGACTCGGTCTTCCCGCGGTGGTCGTTGGTGGCCCGGTCAAGAATCGGGCTTTACCAGCGGTCTGGCACGACGAGGGATCCGTGATCGCCGAGGCGGTGCAGTACCTCGCGGCGCTTGGCCACAGCCGGATCGGGCACGTCAGCGGCGTCGGTGAGTTCGACCACACGGTGCAGCGAATCGCCGCATTCGAGCGGACGACGCGCGAGCTCGGCCTCGAAGGCCGGGTCCTCCAGACCGACTACAGCGTCGAGCAGGGCGCCCGCGCGACGCGGAAGCTCCTCTCGTCGCCGGAGCCGCCGACGGCGATCGTGTTCGACAGCGACCTGCTCGCCGTCACCGGCCTCGGCGTCGCACAGCAGATGGGCTTCTCGGTTCCCGATGACTTGTCGATCGTCGGTTGGGACGACTCGCTCATCAGTCAGGTCGTGCATCCACCATTGACGGCGATCACGCGCGACATCGAAGCCTTCGGGATCACTGCGACGAGGCACCTGCTCGCTGCCATCGAGGGCCGCGCGACCGAAGACGTGGAGACGGTCCGCGGCGAGCTCACGCCGCGAGGCAGCACCGCACGGCTGCGCGGATCTGCTCGCTGATCTTCGTTGCCGCCGACCAGGTGGATGCGAAAATGGCACTTGACACTTAACCGGATAAGTGATGGACTGTTCGAACCGGCATGATGAGACGCTGGAGCGAGTCCACCGAGGCACGCAAGGGAGCTGGGCAGACCACTCCCTTGGCCGTCGCCATCCTGTGGCCGCCACCGGCGTCTAAAGCAGCAAGCTCGTCGACCGACCGCGACGTGGTGCTCATGAACCGTCTCTCGGGGCAGTGGTGCGCGATCGCGGTCTCGGGCGAGCTCCAGTTGAGGACAGAACGTTACGGACAATCCGAATACCGCCTCGGTACGGGCCCCGATGTTGCCTCCCCTCTACGGGGGCAAGCTCGCTATGACAGCGCGAGCTGGCTTGGGTATGTGTCGACTCGCTCGACCGGAGGGGAACGAAGGGAGGTAGTACGAAATGTTACGAAATAGGAAAGGAAAGGTCATCGGTCTCGGCCTGATCGCTCTCGTCGCCATCGTTGCAATCACCTCGTTCGGAGTGGTGGCCGCGGGCGCGAAGCAAGCCTCGCCGCTCGTTTCTCTTCCGCGAGACCAGACGCTCTACATGAGCGGGAACCAGTGGTCGCCGAACACCGACCTGAATCCCGCCAAGAACTGGGACTACGTGACGGGACTCGTCGGGTTCGTGTACGAGACGCCGTTCCGCTACAACCCGCTGAAGGACACGTTCATCCCGTGGCTCGCAACGGGTGGAAAGTGGACGACGACCGACCACGTATGTCATGAGCATCAGGCCGGGCGTCAAGTGGAGTGACGGCCAGACCATGACGGCGCAGGACGTCAAGTACAGCTTCGACCTGGCGAAGATCGCCACGCACCCGCAGCACCCGCTCTGGGCCGACACCGGCCTGAAGAGCACCAAAGTCTCCGGGAACGACGTGATCTTCACGTTCGCCGGCAAGCCCGGCTACCAGCAGTTCGACTTCTATCGCTACAACGTCGCGATCGTCCCGCAGCACGTGTTCAAGAGCTACACGAACACGGACATCGCCTCGGGCAACCTCGGCGACACGAGCAAGCTGATCGGCACCGGCCCCTACGTGTACCAGTCCGGCGTCGGCGCCTCGTCGACCACGGTCGTCTGGAAGAAGCGCGGCGACTGGTGGGCGACGAACGCCCTCGGGAAGTCCGTCGGGCCGACGTACGTGGTCGACATCAAGAACGGCACGAACGCGGCCGCGTTGTCGAACCTGCTCGCAGGGAACATCGACCTCTTCAACAACTTCGCGCCCAAGAACGCGATCAAGGGGAAGTTCAAGACGTACTTCGACAAGGCCCCGTATCACCTGGGTGCGAACACGACGTGGCTGTTCCCGAACACGACGAAGGCGCCGCTGAACGACAGGGCGTTCCGCCGTGCACTCGCCACCTCGATCAACATGAACCAGATCCTCGACAAGGCGTACCAGGGCCTCGTGAACAAGGCGAGCCCGACGGGCCTGTTGCCGATCTGGAACAAGTGGATCGACACGACCGTGGTCAAGCAGTGGGGCTTCTCGTACAACGTCGGCAAGGCCAAGTCGATCCTGGCCGCGGCCGGCTACAAGGACACGAACGGTGACGGCTACGTCGAGAACAAGGACGGGTCGCCGATCGATCTGAGCATCGTCTGCCCGAACGGGTGGTCCGACTGGATGACGTCGATCCAGGTGATCGCCGACAGCGCGAAGGCAGCCGGGATCAAGATCACGCCGTCCTATCCCGGAGTACGGGACGATGGCCGACGACCGTGGCCACGGGAACTTCGACCTGCTGCTCGGCAACGACCGGCAGTACTCGAACACGCCGTGGACGTACTACCAGTACATCTTCCAGCTGCCGATCACGAAGAACCAGACGACGGTCAACTACGAGCGCTACTCGAACCCGACCGCCTGGAACCTCACGAAGCTGCTGGACAAGACTCCCTCGACCAACACCAAGGCCTACCAGGCAGTGATGTCGAAGCTGCAGAAGACGTTCCTGCAGGATCTTCCGGCAATTCCGCTTTGGTACAACGGCATGTGGTCGATGGTCAACACGGAGTACTGGACGGGCTGGCCGTCATCGACCGGAAAGCAGTTCACGCCCTCCTCCTGGCGGAACTTCTGGCAGATGACGAGCATCGACATGCTCACCAGCATCCGCCCCGCGAACACCTAGACGCGGAGCGCAGAACGGTGATCGCACAACACCCCTCCCGGCTTCGACCGGGAGGGGTGTTGCCGTTCCGTGTGACGCTTTGCCAACGGGAATCCCGATGACGCGATACCTCGCACGCAAGATCCTCATCTACTTGGTGACGTTCTGGGTCGCGGTCACGATCGACTGGGCGATCCCGCGCCTGATGCCTGGCGACCCGATCGACCGGCTGCTCTCGCGGATGCAGGCGCAGCCCTCGTCGTCCGAGGCGCTCTCCGGCTACTACACGAAGGCCTTCGGCTTCGACGTCCCGGTCTGGAAGCAGTACCTCAACTTCTGGGCCGCGCTCTTCCACGGCGACCTCGGCCGCAGCATCGCGAGCTTCCCGACGCCGGTCTCCGATCTGATCATGGGTGCGCTCCCGTACACGCTCGCACTGCTCGTGCCGGCCGTCCTTCTGAGCTTCTGGGCCGGGAACAAGGTCGGCGCGCTCGCCGCGCGGAGGAAGACGCTCGACAACACCGTGCTCCCGCTCGCGTACACGTTGACCGCGACGCCGCAGATGTGGCTCGGGATCGTGTTCGTCTGGCTGTTCGCCAGCACTCTCGCCTGGTTCCCGGTCTCGGGCGCCTACAGCATGGCGCTCCAACCGACCTGGTCGCTCGAGTTCGCGGGCAGCTTCGTCTACCACTGGTTCCTGCCCTTCATGGCGCTCTTCCTCGTCGCCTTCGGCGGCTGGGCGATCGGGATGCGGAACATGATCATCTACGAGCTCGAGGCCGACTACTCGAACTACCTCGCCGCGCTCGGAGCGCCGAACAAGCTCGTCCGCAAGTACGCCTACCGGAACGCCTTGCTGCCGCAGATCACGGGCCTCGCGCTCGCGCTCGGCGCGGTCGTCGCGGGCGCGATCGTGGTCGAGATCGTCTTCTCCTATCCCGGCCTCGGGAGCCTTACCCTGACGGCGATCCAGAACCGCGACTACTTCCTGATCCAGGGGATCTTCCTCTTCCTGATCATCGGCGTCCTGATCGCGAACCTGATCATCGACATCGCCTACGTCTTCATCGACCCGCGCACGCGCGTCGGGATGCAGGGTGGCGCCTGATGACGGTCTCGGGCGACCGGGAGCTCCTCGGCCCGGGCGGCGCGGCCTCGCTCGACATCCCGGCGATCGGCTCGGAAGGGAAGCCCGGCGCGCCGCCGGTGCCGGCGCACCGCTCGGAGTTCGTCTATTTCGCGTTGCGCAACTGGAAGTTCGTCTTCGGCCTCGGGCTCGTGCTCGCGCTGTTTGCGATGGCGATCTTCGGCCCGATGCTCGCGAAGCACCCGCCGCTCGCGTTCACCGGGCCCACCGACAGCCCGCCCTCCGCCGAGTACTGGTTCGGGACGACCTCGTTCGGCCAGGACGTCTTCTCGCAGTTCGTGCACGGGCTGCGCGCGGCGTTCCTGGTCGGGATCGTCGGAGGCGGGATCGCATGGGTGATCGGCGCGGCGGTCGGCTTCACCGCCGGCTACCGCGGCGGCCTCGTCGACGACGTCCTGAACATGCTCACGAACGTCGTGCTCGTGATCCCGACCCTCGCGATCCTGATCATCGTCGCGGCCTATCTGAACGTGCACAGCTACGCGACCGAGGCCGTGCTGATCGGGCTCACCTCGTGGCCCTGGGCGGCGCGGGCAGTGCGCGCGCAGACGTTCTCGCTGAAGACGCGCGACTTCGTCGACATCGCACGGCTGAGCGGGCGCTCGAGCCGGCAGATCATCACGAGCGAGATCGCGCCGAACATGAGCTCCTACCTGCTGATGATGTTCATCCTGCTCTTCGGCGGCGCGATCCTGATCGGCGCCTCGCTCGACTTCCTCGGCCTCGGCCCGTCGACCTCGGTGTCGCTCGGGCTGATGATGAACAACGCGTTCCTCGCGAGCGCCCTGCTGCTCGGCTCCTGGTGGTGGTTCGTCCCGCCCGGCGTCGGGATCATCCTGATCGTGGGCGGCCTGTACGTGATGAACGTCGGCCTCGACGAGATCTTCAACCCGAAGCTGAGGGAGAGATGAGCCTCATGAGCCGTAGGCTCGACGGAGGCTCGAACAGAGAGCGGAGGTGCCGGCTTTGCCGGCGCCGGGAGCGGGCATGAGCCTCACGTCGACGCGCTGACCGTCTACTACCAGTCGCTTCGCGGCGACGTGAAGGCCGTGGACGGAGCGACGTTCGAGATCGCGGACGGCGAGATCATGGGCCTCGCCGGCGAGTCCGGCTGCGGCAAGTCGACGCTCGGCAAGAGCCTGATCCGCATGGACACGCGCATGAAGTACGTCTCCGGGCATGTCGTCCTCGACGGCCAGGAGCTGCCGATCTGGGACGAAGGGGCGATGAACGCCCACCGGTTCAAGGAGGTCTCGATCATCCCGCAGTACGCGCTGAGCGCTCTCAACCCGACGCGCCGGATCGGCACGATGGCGACCGAGCTGCTGCGCTCGCGGCAGGTGCACCTCGATGCGGTGCTGCCCGAGTTCAAGCGCCGCCTCAAGCTCGTCGGCCTGCCGGACGACGTGCTCGACCGCTACCCGATCGAGCTCTCGGGCGGGATGAAGCAGCGGGTGGTGATGGTCCTCTCCTCGGTGCTCGATCCGTCGCTCCTGATCGCGGACGAGGTGACCTCCGCCCTCGACGTCTCGACGCAGCGGGCGGTGGCCGAGCTGCTCGTGGAGTTCCGCGACCGCGGCTTCGTGAAGAGCATGATCGTGATCACCCACGACCTCTCCGTCCTCTACCAGATCGCGGACACGATCCTGGTCATGTACGCCGGCAAGCTCGCCGAGAAGGCGCCGGCCGCGACGATCATCGACGCCTCGAGGCACCCCTACACCCAGCTCCTGCTCTCGTCGCTTCCCGAGGTCGGCGTGCGCTTTGCCGAGAAGCGGCTGAAGGGCATCCCGGGCCGTCCGCCGCCGCTGATCGACCCTCCCACCGGCTGCCGCTTCAGGGCGCGCTGCCCGTTCGCGTTCGCGCACTGCGAGGACGAGCCGCCGTTCGAGACGATCGGGCCGGAGCACGCCTCCGCCTGCTGGAAGGCGGCCGCGTGATGCTCGAGCTCGACACCTGCTGCAAGGCCTACCGCACGGGTGCGTTCGGGACGGGCGAGCTGCTGGCCGTGGAGGACGTCTCGTTCGCCGTGCGTCCCGGCGAGGTCGTGTCGCTGATCGGCGAGAGCGGGAGCGGGAAGTCGACGATCGGCAAGATGATCCTCCGGCTCGTCCGCACCACGCGCGGCATGGTCACCTTCGACGGCGTCGACGTCTCGACGCTGGAGGGCCGGGCGCTCAAGGCCTACTACGCCGACGTCCAGGGCGTCTTCCAGGACCCGTTCAGCTCCTACAACCCGATCTTCAAGGCCGATCGCGTGTTCGCGATGATCCGCAGCGCGTACTTTCCCGGGATGGGCTCCTCGGAATGGCAGGCCAAGCTGCACGCCTCGCTCGAGGCCGTCAACCTCAACCCGGGCGACGTCATCAACAAGTACCCGCACCAGTTGAGCGGCGGCCAGCTCCAGCGCATGCTGATCGCGAGGGCCCTGATGCTCGACATCCGCCTGCTCGTCGCCGACGAGGTCATCAGCATGCTCGACGCGTCGACCCGCATCGACGTCCTCAACCTGCTTGGCGACCTGAAGGCGAACGGCCTCGCGATCCTCTTCATCACCCACGACCTCTCGCTCGGCAACTACATCAGCGACAGGACGATGATCATGCGGCGCGGCGTCGTGGTCGAGATGGGTACGACCGAGCGCGTCTTCGGCAATCCCGTCCACCCGTACACGAAGACGCTCCTGATGTCGGTTCCGCAGCTGCACAAGAAGTGGAAGGACGTCGAGGCCGAGCTGGCCGCGGCGCCCGCCGCGCGCGACGGCGCGCCGCACGCGCTCGCCGGGAGCGGCGGCAAGCTGGTCGAGGTCGAGGACGACCACTTCGTGATGCCCGTCGCCGACGAGGCCGAGGTCGTGGCGGCATGACGACGCTCAGGGCACTCTCCGGCGACGCGCCTGCGGGCATCCCGTGGGAAGATCGCCCGGCCGGCTCGAACGACGTCCTCTGGCGGTCGAGCCGCAACCCGATCATCCCGCGCAACCACATCGCGCGGGCGAACAGCATCTTCAACTCCGCGGTGGTGCCGTTCCGCGACGGCTTCGCCGGCGTCTTCCGCGTCGACGACACCCAACGCGTGATGAACCTGCACTCGGGGCGGAGCGCCGACGGGATCGACTGGGCGATCGACGCGGAGCCGATCGCGTTCGAGGCCGCGGACACCGCGCCTCGGCGAGACGGTGGGCCCGTTCGAGCACGCCTACGACCCGCGGGTGACCTGGCTCGAGGATCGCTACTACGCCACCTGGTGCAACGGCTACCACGGCCCGACGATCGGGGTCGGCTACACGCACGACTTCGAGACGTTCCACCAGCTCGAGAACGCGTTCCTGCCGTTCAACCGGAACGGCGTGCTCTTCCCGCGGCGGATCGGAGATCGGTACGCCATGCTGAGCCGCCCGAGCGACAACGGCCACACGCCCTTCGGCGAGATCTTCTACTCCGAGAGCCCTGACCTCGTGCACTGGGGCAGGCACCGGCACGTGATGGCGCCCCGACCGCTCACCTGGGAGTCGACGAAGATCGGAGCCGGCCCGACGCCGATCGAGACCGAGCACGGGTGGCTGCTCGTCTACCACGGCGTGCTGACCTCGTGCAACGGCTTCGTCTACTCGATGGGGGCGGCGCTGCTCGACCTCGACGAGCCGTGGCGGGTCACGGAGCGCGGCAGCGCCTACCTGCTGTCGCCGCAGGTGCCCTACGAACAGGTGGGCGACGTGCCGAATGTCGTCTTCCCCTGCGCCGCCCTCGTCGATCGCGAGGCGGATCGCCTGACGATCTACTACGGCGGAGCCGACACCGTCGTTTGTCTTGCGCACGGACATCTCTCCGAGCTCCTCGAGTTCGTTCGCACCTAGATCCCGACATGCCTGGTCGGCCGCGCAGCCGCGAACGCTGCCGCTCGAGGAAAATGATCCCTCGGATCGGGCATTCCGGTCCTCAAACGAACGACGCCCGCTGCCGATGTGGTTCTCATGGCGTCGCTGGCGGTCTACAAGGGCCCGTTCGGGCCCGCTCAGGCCGAGCGCCTTCTCTGGCGGGCCGGCTTCGGGCCGCGCGGAGGCGAGGAGTACGCGCTCGCGAAGAAAGGCCTTCAGCGAGCCGTCGACTCGCTCGTCCAACCGCACGGGATCGACAGGCTCGTCGGCAAGCCACCGTCGGTGGACGGGCACGGGATCGCACCGAAGGACGCGTTCGGCCACGACCATCTCTGGTGGCTCGACCGCATGGTGCGCACCTCGCAACCGCTCGTCGAGCGGATGACGCTCGTCTGGCACGACTGGTTCGCAACCTCGAACGAGACCGTCGGCAACCAGCGCATCATGCTGCAGCAGAACGACCTCTTCCGCGAGATCGGGCTCGGCTCGTTCGAGGGTCTCGCCATGCGCGTGACGATCAACCCGGCGATGCTGCTCTACCTGAACGGTCTCAACTCGGTGAAGGGCGCTCCGAACGAGAACTACGCCCGCGAGCTGATGGAGCTCTTCACGCTCGGCGTCGACAACGGCTACATCGGAGCGCGACGTCCGCGAGCAGGCGCGCGCGCTGACCGGCTGGACCGCCGACTACCAGAACGGCTACGGCTGGACGCGCTTCCGCTTCAAGCACGAGAACCACGACGACGCCATGAAGGTGGTCTTCGGGAAGATCGGCGCCCTCAACTGGAAGGGCGCGGTCAGGCTCTGCATCGACCACCCGAAGCACGCCGGCCTACTTCGTGAACAAGCTCTGGGGCTACTTCATCCCCGTGCCGCCGGACGACGCGACCGCGAGCCGCTCTCCAGACCCTGTACGTGCACTCGGGCCACAACGTCCGGCCGGTGGTGTCGGCGATCCTCAAGCACCCGCTCCTCTACGAGGGACCGCGGATGACGAAGTCGCCGGTCGTCTACACGGCCGGCCTGCTGCGGATCCGCGGTGACCGCATCACGACCGAGGACTGGATCTGGCTGAACGCGATGGCGGGACAGCAGCTCTTCTACCCGCCGAACGTCTCGGGCTGGAACGACGACCGCTGGCTCGACACGTCGAGATTCCGCGCGCGCTGGCTGATCGCCCGCCGCGCGCTCGAGAAGCACGCGTTCAACGCGGAACACGCGAGCCCGAAGGACCGGCCGCCGAGCGACCCGGCCAAGCTCGTCGACAAGGCGATCGCCTACTGGGGCGGAGTGCGCCTCACCGACCACACCCGGAAGGCGCTGCTCGCCTACGCCGAGAAGACGATGGCCGCCGCGATCGCAGACGACGACCGGCAGCGCACGTTCCCGATGATGACCTACAACGCCCTCCGCCACCTCGTGGCCGTATCCCCGGAGATGCAGACCGCATGAGCCGTTTGGCAGGAGCCCGTGCAGAGACGGAGGCTCTCAAGGAGCGGAGGTGACGGCTTTGCCGTCGCCGGGAGCGGGCATGAGTGACTGCCACAGCTGTGCCGAGTTCTCGCGCTCCCAGCTCCTGCGGCGCGGGATCGCCAAGGCCGGGCAGGGCCTGCCGGCGATCGAGCCGGGCATGCCGGAGCCTGCGGGCACCGGACTCGACCGCCGCACCTTCCTCTCCCGCTCGCTCGGCGCCGCCCTGACGGTCTACGGCGCTGCAGCGCTCGCGCCGCGCGCACTCGACGAGGCGATCGCACGCGCATCGGCGGCGGGACGGAACGACCGCGTGCTCGTGACGATCTTCGCGCCGGGCGGCTGGGACTCGCTCTCGCTCCTCTATCCGACCGGCGACCCGCGCTACCGGCGCCTGCGTCCGTCGCTCGCGCTCAACCCGGGCGACGGGCGCAAGTTCTCCGGCGACTCGCGGCTCCACTGGCACCCGTCGTTCGAGTCGCTGTCGCACCTGCACGAGCACGGGCGGCTGACGGTGTTCCCGGCGATCGGCTACTACCACCCGGACCAGTCGCACTTCACCTCGCGCCACTTCTGGGAGGTCGGCGCGCTCGACACGCGGCAGTCGACCGGCTGGCTCGGCCGGCTGCTCGACGTGATCGGCGACGAGGACAACGCGATGCAGGGCCTCTCGCTCGACTCGTCGCTGATGCCGTCGCTCGCAACCGCCCGCGTGCCGGTGGCGACGCTGACGAACCCGGGCGACTACGGGTTCGACTCGCACAACGTGTGGGACGTCCCCGGCGTACTGCTCCAGGAGGCGCTCGGCTCGCTCGGCGGCCTCGTCGACGAGGCCGATCCGTACCTCACGAAGGCAAGCCAGACCGTCGGCCAGGCAGACCAGCTGCGCCGCCAGCTCGGGCGGTTCGTCGGCGACGACGGTCAGGCGCACTACAACACGAAGGCGAAGTACCCGGAGACCGACTTCGGCCGTCGGCTGGCCGGCCTCGCCGCATTGCTCCATGCCGGCTTCCCGATCCGCGCGGTTGCGTTGCAGGCGCCGGGCTCCTACGACACGCACTCCGACGAGCCGGGCGCGCTCGCGAACGGCGCGAAAGAGGTCGCCGACTGCCTCGCGGCGTTCCAGCATGACCTCGAGATCCGTCACCTCGGCTCCAGGGTCGTCACGCTTCTCTGGAGCGAGTTCGGGCGCCGTGCCGAGCAGAACGACTCGAACGGAACCGACCACGGCGCGGGCGGCGTCGGCTTCCTGATGGGCACGAACGTGCGCCACAAGATGGTCGGCGAGTTCCCGGGTCTTGCACGCGGGCTCGACCGTGACGGCAACCTGAAGCACAACGTCGACTTCCGCTCTGTCTACGCCTCCCTGCTCGAGCACTGGTTCGACGTCGACTCCGACCGCATCCTCCCCGACGCCAAGAAGCTGCCGCGCTTCAACCTCGTCTAGGAGACCCCGTGACCCTGCGCCCTCTGCTCGCACTCGCATCACTCGCCGCGGTGACGGCCGCCGCAACCCTGCTGCCGGCCGGCGCCGGCGCGGGTGCCGACGCCGGCGCTCCCACCTACGTCCAGGTGGTGGAGAAGGAGTTCACGATTCACGCTCTCGCGGCTCAAGGTTCCGGCGGGCCGTCCGACGATCGTGCAGCTGATCAACTTCGGGATGGACAACCACGATCTGATCATCCAGGCGAACAAGAAGGGCTCGAAGCCGATCGCCTTCAAGCAGATCGGGCCGAACGGCCGCGTCACGAAGACGCTCCAGCTTCCCGCCGGGCGCTACACGCTCTGGTGCTCGGTCGCCGGGCACCGCCAGCGAGGCATGGTGGCGCCACTCACAGTCGGGTAGCCGGAGAACGGACGGCTGTTACGTTGCGCGGCGCCGGCGAAGCCCGAGGCTAAGCGTCGCGACTCCGATCAGAGCGGGGATGCCGAGCGCGAGCGGAAGGATTCCGCCCGAGTTCAGCGTCTTTCGCTGGGCGACGGCGAGGTGAATCGTCGGGGTTGTTGCCGGTGGGCGGGCGATGCCACTGGCCGGAAGGACGGCGACGTAGATACCGAAGTCTCCGTCGTTGACCGCCTGCATTCGCCAAGTCGTCCTGCTCGAGCCGCCGGCCGGAATCGGCGCGAGGTAACGGGTCCGGTTCGAGGACCAGTCCTCGGGATCGACGTACGTGCCGTTGCGCAGGCTGAGGACGTTGAGGTGCGCGATGAGCCCGCTTGCGGCTGTGGAGCCGCGATTGACGATCGTCGTTCGGAACGCGAGTTTCTTTCCGAGCTTGGTCGAGATCCGGGTGCGATCGACGGTGACGGAGATCTGGCCTGACCCATCGGCACCGGACGCGGAGGCGGCCAGGATGAGCGCGACGAGAACGGCGACCGGAACGACGCGTCTCATCCCGAGACGCCTCCCCGTAGCCGGATGAATCGCGCGCCGAGGACCGGGACGGCGAGTGCGAATACGACGGCCGCAAGGAGCGGTGAGACGAGCCAGGAGACATCCTCGCGCCAGGGATGGGCGTTGACGACGATCCTGCCGACATAGTGCTCGCCTGCGGTGATCGGGTTGATGCGGAGGAGGAGCTCGCCGGCCCACCCGCTGGTCGCGGCTGACGGGAGCTGCGTCGGCGCGAAGGCGGCGAGCAGCAGGAGCAGGCTCACCGACAGGCTGACGCGGTTCGAATTGGCGAAGAAGCTGACGATCATCCCGAGCGAGGCGAGGAAGACCGCGAGGAGCGACCCGACCACCAGACCGACCGCCAAGGCAGTGCCGAGAATACCGGTGCCCCGGCCGAGGAACCAGACGTAGGGCACGGTGATCGCAAATGCAGCGAGCCAGAGCGAGAGCGCTGCGAGCAGCTTCCCGGTCGCGATCCGGCGGCGGGGGACGGGGGTCAGTAGGAGGCTCTCGAGCGTTCCACGCTCGCGCTCGCCGCTAACCGAATCGGCTGCGGCGAGAAGCGCGAGCAGAGCGCCGACTGCGATCGCAACCTGGAGGGTGAGGTTCACCGACTCGCGCTGCTCGAGAAAGTTGAGATCAGTGTTCGTCGCCACGAGGTAGGCGATCGCGCTCAGGAGAAGGCTGAACGCGAAGCACATCACGAGGCCGCGCCCGCCCAGCCAGAGAGTGCGGAGCTCCTGCTCGAGCACGATCGTCCGGCCGGCCGGACTCTTCTGTGTTACTGGGTGCGAAGCGGCCTGTCCGACTGCGGCCATCAGGGTGCCACCTACGCAGCCTCGGTCATGGCAAGGAAGGCGTCGCTGAGCCGTGCGCCCTCGAGCTCAAAGGAGAGCAACGCGACGTCCGAGTCGAGGAGGGCCCGGATCGCGTCGTTCAGAGACGCATCCGTGACGTCGCGTGCGGGCGCGAAGACGACCGTCAGCAAAGCCGGGCCGGCCGTCTGCGGGCCCGACCGCCTGGACTCCGCGGGCGCCCGCGAGAACGGTCAGCGCGCGCTCGGCATGCTCCGGCGCGACGTGGAGGAGACCGCTGCGCGGGGCGGCTGCCTGGCGGACGATCTCTGACACCGTTCCGTCCGCGACGACGTGGCCGCGGTTCAGGATCAGCACGCGCGAGCAGTTCTCCTCGACCTCGGTGAGGAGATGTGTACTGAGAAGCACGGTGGTTCCGCGCTCGTTCGCGATCCGGCGGACGTTCCCCAGGATCTGCCGCTGCCCTGCCGGGTCGAGGCCCAGCGTCGGCTCGTCGAGGAAGACGACGTGCGGCTCGTTCACGAGCGCACGGGCGATGCCGAGGCGCTGCCGCATGCCCCGGCTGTACGAGGCGATCAGTGACCTGCGGCGCTCCAACAGCCCAACCTCTTCGAGCAGTCCGCGTGCAACCGCACGAGCGCTCGTGCGTGTTTGCCCGAAGAGGCGGGCGTGGTAGCGGAGGAACTCCTCGCCTGTCTCCCGCTCGGGGTAGCCGGCGCTCTCCGGCAGAACGCCGATCCGCCGGCGGATCTCCGCCGGTTTGTGATGCGGGACGCCCGCGACCGAGAAGGTGCCGCGGCTCGGCGCAAGGATGGTGGTGAGGACCCGGATGGCCGTCGTCTTGCCGGCGCCGTTCGGGCCGAGAACGCCGAGAACCTCGCCCGCCTGGACCGCGAAGGTGAGATCCTCGACCGCCACAACCGATCCGTACCGCTTCGCGACGCCATGGGCCTCGACGGCCGCCGTCACGGGCCACCTCCTCGCTCTCCTGCAGGTTTCGTCGAGGTTAGGAGGGAAAGATGAACGTGAGATGAGCGCTTGGCTGCTCATCGCACGTTCATCCTCTCCTGGGACAATGAGGTCGTGCGGGTACTGATCGTCGAGGACGAGTTGCGTATGGCGAGCCTTATCCGCCGCGGCCTCTCCAAGGAAGGGCTTGCATGCGACATCGCGGCGACCGGCGAAGATGCGCTCTGGATGGCCCAGGCCTCGGAATACGACGCGATCGTTCTCGACGTGATGTTGCCGGGAATAAGCGGGTTCGAGACCTGCCTGCGCCTGCGGACGAGCGGCATCTGGGCGCCCGTGCTCATGCTCACCGCGCGTGAGTCGGTGGAGGATCGCGTCGCCGGCCTCGACAATGGTGCCGATGACTACCTCGTCAAACCGTTCGCCTTCGCCGAGCTGGTCGCACGGCTGCGTGCGCTAGTCCGCCGGGGCGAACCAGAGCGGCCTACCGTGCTCGAGGTCGACGACCTGCGTCTCGACCCGGCAACCCGCCGAGTCTGGCGCGGCGTGACCGAGATCCAACTCTCGGCGAAGGAGTTCGCTCTGCTCGAGACGTTCATGCGTCGGCCGGATGAGGTGCTCTCGCGCCTCCATCTGCTCGAACACGCCTGGGACTTCGCCTACGAGAACCGCTCGAACGTCGTCGACGTCTATATCCGTCACCTGCGGACCAAGATCGACGAGCCGTTCGGTCGCCGCTCGCTCGAGACGGTCCGCGGCGCCGGTTACCGACTGCGCGCGAACGGCGGAGCGTGAGACGTGTCCCGATCCGGGTCCGGGTCGCGGCCGCGTTCGCCGTGGCGATGGCGGTTGTGCTGGCGTTGACCGGCTGCCTCCTCTATCTGCGTGTCGGCTCCCACCTCTCCCTCGCGCTCGATCGTCAGCTGGGGCTTCGCGCCAGCGACCTGGCGGCTGTCGTCCGCGACCCCGGTGCTCCCCTTGCGACTGCGCGGCGGCAGCCGCTTTGTCGAGCGGGGGGAGAGTTACGCGCAGCTGCTCGACGCCAGCGGCCGGGTCCTCGATGCCAGTCCGCCGCTCGGCCGAGCTTCGTTGTTGAGCGTGTCGGAACTTCGCAAGGCTCGGGTCGGTCCGATCTTCGCCGAGCGCTCGTCGGTGCCCGGCCTCGACGAGCCCTCGCGGCTTCTCGCCACGCCGATCGTGAGACGTGGCCGGCCCCTCGTGCTCGTCGTCGGCGCCACCCGCCAGGATCGCGCCGAGACGCTTTCCAGCCTTCGCTACGAGCTCCTCATCGCGGGCCCGATCGCGCTCGTTCTTGCCTCACTTGCCGGCTACGCTCTCGCCGGCCTCGCGCTTCGTCCGGTCGAGTCGATGCGCCGCCGTGCCGCAGCGATCTCGGCCGAAACGCCGGGCGAGCGGCTGCCGGTGCCCGAGACCAGGGACGAGATTGAGCGACTCGGCGAAACGCTCAATGCCATGCTCGCGCGGCTCGAGAGCGCGCTCGACCGCGAACGCGGCTTCGTTGCCGACGCCGGGCACGAGTTGCGCACGCCGCTCGCGCTCCTGAAGACGGAGCTCGAGCTCGCTCTGCGCCATGCTCAGTCGCCCCAAGAGCTGCGCGATGCGGTTCGCGCGTCGTCGGCGGAGGTCGACCGGCTCGTTCAGCTCGCCGAGGATCTCCTGTTGATCGCGCGCTCCGATCAGGGCAAGTTGCCCTTGCGGATCGAGACGCTCGAAGCATCGGAGCTCCTCACCTCGATCGCGGGCCGGTACGAATGGCGCGCCGGCGAAGCCGGCAGGCCGATCGCCACCGCAGCTGCCTCGGAGCTCTACCTGCGTGGCGACCGAATCAGGCTCGAGCAGGCGCTCGGGAACCTCGTCGACAACGCGCTCCGGCACGGCAAGGGCGAGATACGGCTCTCGGCGGCGCAGGTGAACGGGCAGGTCGAGCTGCACGTGCACGACGAAGGCGACGGCTTCGCGCCTGAGTTCGTCTCTCAGGCGTTCGAGCGCTTCTCGCGTGCCGACCCGGCGCGCTCTTCGGGCGGCTCCGGTCTCGGGCTCTCGATCGTCCGAATGATCGTCGAGGCACACGGCGGCAGCGCCCACGTCGCGAACGAGAACGGAGGCGGCGCAGACGCCTGGGTCGTGCTGCCCGGCGCTGCCCCGGCTCCGGACGAGCAGGCGGTCTAGACTCCCGGCGGGGCGTTCGTCGGACGAGTTAGGCGAGTTGGATGCGACGGCTGATCGCGATCCTGGCAGTTGCCAGTGCGGCGGTCGCTGCGCCTTCCGAGGCGCTCGTGGTTATTCCACGCGCGCAGATCGATCCGGAGAGGTTTGCGAGCAAGGTCGACAACGCCTGGTATCCACTCGCCGCGGGGACGATCTGGGTCTACCGCGGCGTCGAGAGGGGGGAGCCGTCTCGCGACGTCGTGACCGTGACGGCTCGAACGAAGACGATTCTGGGGGTTCGGTGTGTCGTCGTAAGTGACAACCTCTACGTGGGGGAAAGCTCGCGGAGCGCACGGCCGACTGGTTTGCGCAGGACCGCAACGGCAATGTCTGGTACTTCGGTGAGGCGACAGCCGAGCTCGACAGCCTTGGCCGGGTGACGACCACAGAAGGTTCCTGGCAGGCCGGGATCGACGGTGCGCTACCCGGCATCGTCATGCCGGCGCATCCGCACGCCCGTCAGAGCTTCCGCCAGGAGTACTACAGAGGCCACGCCGAGGATCACTTCGAGATCCTGAGCCTTTCCGCGCAGTTGGACGTGCCGTACGTCTCGTCGAGGCACGCCCTGGAGACCAGGGAATGGACGCCGCTCGAACCCGGCGCGTCCGAGCGGAAGTACTACGTGCGCGGCGTCGGTTTGGTCAAGGATGGAGCGGCCGTCTTGACGTCCGTCAAGAGGTAAAGACGTTCTCGAGCTCGTCAACGAGCTCGAGCCCGCGGACGGCCTCGGCTTGCAGCCTCTTGCCTGCTCCCGGGTCGAGCCGCTTCATCGCCGCCACGTGGCGGTCGTAGGCCGCAACCTCCGAGGCTCCACCCGCCGCAGTCACGCGCGGCCGGACTTTGGCCCAGGCTTGCTCGAGGCTCGACCACCGCCTTCGCGACCTTCTGCGGCTGTCGCGCGAGCGAGCGGAACTGCGCCTCACGGTCGAGGTAGTCGAGGGTCAGGATCGCCGTGGGAACGGGATCCTCGAAGTGCGCATACAGAGCAGGCATCAGCTGGGAGACGGCGTTCGCTGCGAGCATGATCTCCACGAATGGGCCGCTGCGGGCGAGCTGCGCCACGCGGTTCGCCCTCTGCTCGAGCCGGGCGACCGTTGCGGACGGCACGCCGGCACGCGTGAGCGCGGTCCCCGCGAGGCCGCTCGCGGCCGCCTCGAGGCTCGCTGCCGTCGCAACGACCTTGCTCCGCTCTCCGGCAAGCGCATAGTCGACGAGGTCCTCGGCGCTCGACTCCGTCTCGGTGAGGACTGCCGGCAGGGGAGCCTTGACGACGGCCGCGTGCCCCGGCGCCGCGGCCGTGCTCAGCGCTGCCGCCGCAACGATGCTCGCAGCGACTCGCGACGCGATCGTTGGCGTCAACCGGCCGTTCCCGCGAACGCTCGCGCGGCCGGGACGATCTGCCGCAGGTCCTCCCAGTTCTTCGCGTGCCTCAGCACGTAGGCTGGCGCCCTGTCGTCGAGTCGTGCATTGGAGCCGTGGAACCACGCCTTTGCCGGCTCGTCGCCGCAGGCGCCGACGATCATTCGGGCGGCCTGGTAGGCCTCGCGCAACCGCATCTGCGCCTGGTCGCGAGGGCTGTTGTGACACGCGATCCAGTGGGAGACCATCTTGGGATCGTTCACGCCGCTCAGGTAGCCCGTCGTCCGTTGTCCGATGTGCTCGCGCAGGAACGTCGCGATCTCGTGGATCGGCAGCATTGCGGCTTCCGTACTCACCTGCTCCGCGGAGCTCGCCGCAGTCACGGGTTCCCCCTACTCAAATCGCAGCGCCGCGATCGGGTCGAGCCTCGCCGCGCGGCGCGCGGGGTAGTAGCCGAAGAAGAGGCCGACGCCTAGCGCGACGGCGAGCGCGACCACCAGGGAGGAGCCGCTGATGAGCGTCTGCCAGCCGGCGAAGTCGCTGATCAGGTTCGTCGCAGCGATGCCCGCGAGAATGCCGGCAACACCCCCGAGGGTGGAGAGGACAACCGCCTCGATCAGGAACTGCGCCTGAACTTTCCAGGGATCGGCTCCCACTGACTTCCGGATGCCGATCTCACGCGTGCGCTCGCGGACCGAGACGAGCATCATGTTCATGATCCCGATTCCCCCTACGAGGAGCGCGATCCCGCCCAAGGCGAACGTGAGCAGGCGGAAAGTGGCCGTCGCTCTCTGCGCCTCCTTCACGATGCTCGCCTGGTCCTCGACCGAGAAGTCGTCGGGGTAGGAGGCCGGGAGCTGGTGCTGGCTTCGGAGGATGGTCTCGATCTCGTCCATCGCCGGCTCGATCTCGTCCTCGCTCGCGACACGGGCGTCGACGTGCACGACGTTGGCCCCGCCGAGCAGGACCCGGGTGACGATCGGCAGCGGAACGAAGATCCGGTTGTCGAGGTTCTCGTCGGCGAGCTTCCCTCTGCGGTCCTGCACGCCCACGACCTCGAACTCGTGGCTGCCCACGCGCACGGTCTTCCCGATCGGGTTCTGACCCGGGAAGAGCCTGCGCAGGGGGGCCAGGCCGAGGACGATGACGCTGCGCCCGAAGTCGACGTCTGTTGTCGAGATCAGCCGCCCGCTTCGGGCCCGCTGGTTCTGGACGTCGGCGTAGGCCGGGGTCATCCCGACGAGCCACGTGTTCGTCTTGAAGCGGCCGGCGGAGACGACGAGGCCCTCGATGTCCTGATGCGGCGCGACCGCGTCGATCATCGGCAGATTCGAGATCGCGGCGATGTCCTCAGCCGTGATCGTGCGGTCGGTCGCCGACTGGCTCGTGCCAACGCTGATGAACTCCCCGTCGACGACCACGACGTTTCCCCCGAGTCTGCTGATGCTGTCCGCGACCTCGGACTGGGCGCCCGCGCTGACCGCCGTGACTGCCACCAACGCGGCGACGCCGATGACCACGCCGAGCGCCGTCAGTGCGGCTCGGAACCAGTTCGCGCGGAGTGCCCCGAGCGCGATGCGCCAGTTCTCGAGCATCGTTGTCATCGCGCGGCTCCGACCACGAGCGGGCGCTCGACACGCTCGTCCGCCACGACCAGACCGTCGGCGAGCCGCACGATCCGCGACGCGTGCTCCGCCACCTCGCTGGAGTGGGTGACCATCACGATCGTCGCGCCCTGGCGGTTCACGCGGCCGAGGATCCTGAGCACCTCCTCGGCGCTCGCCGAGTCGAGGTTGCCGGTCGGCTCGTCGGCGAGCACCACACTCGGGTGCACGACGAGCGCGCGGGCGATCGCGACGCGCTGCTGCTCCCCACCCGAGAGCTGGGTCGGTAGATGGCCGACTCGCTCGGAGAGGCCTACGTCGGCGAGTGCCTCGAGCACGCGGTCCCGCCGCTCGCGCCTCGGCACGCCCGCATAGACGAGCGGCAGCTCGACGTTCTTGTAGGCGGTCGAGCGCGGCAGGAGGTTGTACGCCTGGAAGACGAAGCCGATCCGTCCGCCTCTGACGTGCGCTCGCCGGGTCTCGTCGAGCGTGGATACCTCCTGCCCGACGAGCCGGTAGGAGCCCGTCGTCGGCCGGTCGAGGCACCCGAGGATGCCGAGCAGCGTCGTCTTCCCCGAGCCGGACGGGCCCATGATCGCGACGAACTCGCCCTCGGAGACAACGAAGCTGACAGATCGGAGCGCCGCGACTGCCAGCTCGCCGCTCTTGTACGACTTCGCGACGTCGGTGAGCTCGATGATCGCCCCGTCGGTGTGACTACGCACCTTCCTCGCCGCCCTCAGCGAGAACGACCCGCTCCCCGACGCGAAGGCCCTTCACGATCTCGACGACCTTGTTGTTCGCGAGCCCGAGCTTCACCTCCCGGAGCGACTCCTTGCCGGAGGCGGTGAGGACCTTGACGGTCGGAGGCTCGTCTCCGTCGTTGGACACCGCCTCGAGCGGTACTTCGACGACGTTGGGCCGCTGCGCGACGATGATGCGGACGCTGACGTTCATGCCCGGTTTCAGGCCGGATGAGCTTGTGAGGCCGATGAGGACGGGGAATGTGACGACCCCGCTCGTGTCGACGCCGGTGAGTGCGGCGAAGAGCACCTTGCCCTGGAAGCGCTTGCCGCCGAGGGCGTCGACGCTGACGACGGCCGACATCCCCTTCTTCACGGGGGCGGCATCGAACTCACTGAGTCCCACCATTACCGCGAGGTGATCGAGATCGGCCACGGTAGCGACCGGTGTCGAGCTGTCGACCGGCGCCCCGGGCACGGTCGAGAGTGCCGTCACGGTGCCGGCCGCCGGAGCGCGAACGGTGCGCAGCCTATTGGCGGAGGCGGCGCTCGCGACCCGGGCCTGGGCGGCCTCGACCTTCAGCTGCGCAAGCTTGATGTCGATCGGCGTGGCAGGTCCGCCGCGGGCACGAAGCACACCCAGGTCGGCCTCGGCTTTGCGGATCTCGAGTCGGGCTGCAGTGATGTCGGCCCGGAGCGGCGGTCCCTTTAGCTGCGCGAGCTTCGCGCGGGAGGAGGCGACTGCCTCGCGGGCGGCCGCCAGCGCCGTCGGTGTGGGGCCGGCCTTGAGCGTGCGAAGGTCGGCCCGCGCCCGCCGGAGCTCCAGGCGCGCTGCCGCGACGTCCGCGGGATTCGCCTGTCCGAGCTTCGAGCGCTTCAGGCGCGCTGCGGCGAATGCCTGCCGGGCGGCGGCAATCGCCTCCGGCAGGGGAGCGGGCGCAGGTCGCTTCAGCGTGGCGAGGTCGGCGAGCGCCTTGTCGAGCTCCAGCTGGGCGGCGCTGAGGTCGGCAGCATCGGGCGGCCCCTGCGCCTTTCCGAGCTTCAGGCGCGCGTTGTCGATCGAGGTCTGCAAAGCGGCGAGCTCCTGGGCCAGCGGAGCTGCCGCTGGGTTCTGGAGCGCGGCCAGTTCGGCGACCGCCCTGGCCACCTCGAGCTGGGCGGCGCTGACGGCGACGGGATCCTTGGGCACGGACGCCTGGGCGTCCGCGAGATTCACCTGCGCCGTGGTCACGGCCTGCTGGGCGGCCGCGACCGCTTCGGGCAGCGGCGGAGCAGGCGTTCTCTGCAGCACGGCGAGGTCGGCCTCCGCCTTCGCCAGCTCCATCTGCGCCGTACTGACGACGAGCGCATCCGGCGCTCCCTTCAGCTTCGCAAGTCTGTCCTTGGCTGCAGCTACGCCGCTCTCGACGGCCTTGACAGCCTCAGGCAGCAGGGCGGGTGGAGGGTTCCGCAGCGCCGCAAGGTCTGCTGCGGCCTTCTTCACGTCGGCGTCGGCGGCGCTGACGTCGCTGGCGTTCGGCGGCGCGAGCAGCCTGTTGAGCCGCGTCCGCGCGAGCCTGACGTTCTGCCTGGCGATGCGGATTGCCTCGGCGCGGGCGGCGGGCGTCCCGCCGCGGAGGGTCTCGAGATCGGCGAGCGTGCGCTTGAGGTCGAGCTGCGCGGCGCTCAGGTCGGCGGGGCGCAGAGGGCCGAGCAGGCGCGCGAGTCGCTGGCGGGCCGAGGTGACGGCTGATTCAGCCGCGACGAGCTCTGCGCGCGTGGGAGGAAGTCCCTTCGACGGGTCGCTCGTCTGCTTCTGCTCGAGCTCCAGCAACGCCGCCGACAGGTCGTTCTGCGACTGCTTGACGCCGGCGGATGCCGATCCGCCGTCGTCGAGCAGAGCCAACGGCTGACCGGCGGATACGTGTTGGCCGGGCTTGACCAGGAATCGCAGGAGGTAGCCGCTCGTGTGTGGGAAGACCGCATCGGCCGGGGCTGTAGCGCTACCGCTTGCCGATCCAGACGCCGTGGTGCTGCTTCCGGTTGCTCCCGGTATCGCAATGTCGGTCGCCCCGCTCGCCCCGACGATCCGCCCCACGCCACCGACAGAGACGACCACGTCGTCACGGCCGGCCGTGACGGTCAGGGGCGCCGGCGCTGCTGCGCTGCTCTGAAGGCCCAGGACGCAGAAAACGGCCGCTCCGGCGAGCACAAGCCACGTCATGGCCCGCCGCGGTACACGTTGAAGCATCTCCCCCATCGCGGACATCGTGGAGCGTGGAGATGAAAGGGGAATGAATCTGAAGCGAGCCCATGCCGCTCGCGGCTCGGGGTGAACCCGGTACGGAGAAGGTGGCGAATAGGCGGGGGAAAAGACTCGCGCTCAAGCCCATCAAAACCTAGACCTCTCGGGCCTTGAAAACGGCGATCGTCATGTGTTAGGTTCGCGATTCCCGCAATTTCCGAAGGCGTAAGGACGCGCCAACCCCGCTGAAGGCGGGGTTCCGTCCTGGGAATTGAGGGGGAAATTAGGGAGGGGGAAACGGGCAGAAATGTCTGCGGGTTCGTGGTGCGTTTACGGCTGGGCGATTTCGCTTGGTACGCCGTGCACGGCGGGCGGGTGCACCCGCCTGAGGCAGCGAGTCGTGATGCGCCCGCTCATTGCGCCGAGCCTCGAGTTTCCGCTCCTGTTGGTCGCCCTCAGGACTCATGGAGGCCAGGAGAGATGATGCGCTGGATCGTCGGGTCGAGCATCGCGTTTCGATTGCTCGTCGTCGCGGCGGCGGCGGCCACCCTTGTCGTGGGTGCGAGCCAGCTGCACAAGATGCCGGTCGAGGTCCTTCCGGATTTCACGCCGACGACTGTCGAGGTCCAGACCGAGGCGCTCGGGCTGTCCGCGGCGGAGGTCGAGCAGCTGATCACCGTTCCGCTCGAGCAGGACCTGCTGAACGGCATCGCGTTCCTCGACGACATCCGCTCGGAGTCGGTGCCCGGGCTGTCCCGTATCCTCATGATCTTCGAGCCGGGCACCGACGTCTTCCGGGCGCGGCAGGTCGTCGCCGAGCGGCTGACCCAGGCGCACGCGTTGCCGCAGGTGTCGAAGCCGCCGCGAATGCTGCAGCCGCTGTCGTCCACGGACCGGGTGATGCTGGTCGGGGTCTCCTCCGAGAGCGTCTCGGCGCTCCAGATGGGCGTGCTCGCGCGGTGGACGATCGCGCCCCGTCTCGTCGGCGTACCTGGCGTCGCCAACGTCTCCGTCTGGGGTCAGCAGGACCGGCAGCTGCAGGTGCAGGTCGATCCCGAGCGGTTGCGAGCTCAGGGCGTCGCTCTCGGTCAGGTGATCGAGACCACCGCCAACGCCCTGTGGGTGTCGCCGCTGACCTTCGTCGAGGCGTCGACGCCCGGCACCGGCGGCTTCATCGACACCCCCAACCAGCGGCTCGGCATCCAGCACATCTCGCCGATCAAGACAGCCGGGGATCTGGCGAGGGTGAGCCTCGAGGGCACGGGCGACCGCAAGCTGCAGCTCGGCGACGTCGCCACGGTCGTCGAGGATCACCAGCCGCTGATCGGCGACGCCGTCCTCGGCGGCAAGCCCGGGCTCCTCCTCGTCATCCAGAGGTTCCCGGGGGCGAAATCTGCTCGCAGGTGACCCGCGGAGTCGAGCAGGCGATCGACGAGATGAAGCCCGGTCTCTCGGGCATCCAGTTCGACACCACCGTGTACCGGCCGGCCTACGTACGTCGAGAAGTCGATCGACAATCTCACGCTCGCGCCTGATCATCGGCCTGGGCCTGCTCGCTCTCGTGCTCGGCGCGTTCTTCTTCGCGTGGCGCACGGCGCTGATCGGCCATCGTCGTCGTCCCGCTCGTCGCTCGTCGACCGCGGCGCTCGTTCTCTGGGCGTTCGGCACGACGATGAACGCGATCGTGCTGGCCGGGCTCGTCGCCGCGCTCGTGCTCGTGATCGACGACGCGATCGTCAGCGTCGAGAACACCGACGCGGCGCCTGCGTCAGCAGCGTCGCGAGGGCGCCGACCAGTCGACTGCGAGGACCGTCCTCGACGCGACGCTCGAGGTGCGCCGGCCGATGCTCTACGCGACCCTGGTCGTCGCGCTGGCGGTGGTGCCGGTCTTCTTCCTCGAGCGGCTCTCGGGCGCGTTCTTCCCGGACCTGGCGGCGGCCTACCTGGTCGCGCTGCTCGTCGTCCATGGTGGTCGTCGCTGACCGTCGACGCCGGCGCTGACCGTGATGCTGCTGTCGGCGAGTGGCCGTGGATCGTGACGAGTCTCCGCTCGTCACGGTGGCTCCAGGGCGGCTACGAGGCGGGGCTCTCGCGAGTCATCACGAAGCCTCGCGTCGGCGTACGTCGCCGTCGGATGCCATGCTGGTGCTCGCCGCCGCGTCCGGCGCCGTTCCTCGGGCAGTCGCTGCTGCCGACGTTCAAGGAGAACGACGCTGCTGATCCAGTGGGACGGTCCGCCGGGGACGTCGCTTCCGGAGATGAACCGGATCACGGCGCTCGCCAGTCGCGAGCTGCGCTCGGTTCCCGGTGTCCGCGATGTCGGCGGCCACGTCGGGCGGGCCGTGACCGGCGACCAGATCGTCGGCGCCAACTCCGGCGAGCTCTGGGTGAGCATCGATCCGGGCGCCGACTACGACGCGACCGTGGCGGCGGTCAAGCGCGTGGTCGACGGCTACCCCGGGCTCTCGCGAGGACGTCCAGACCTACTCGCAGGACCGGGTGCAGGCGGCGCTCGACGGGAACGAGCGAGGACGTCGTCGTTCGCGTCTACGGCGAGGATCTGAAGACGCTCGAGCGTCAGGCGGAGAAGGTGCGGCAGGCAGTGTCCGGGATCGACGGGATCGCCGAGCGCGCGTGTGCTCCGCCCGCCCGAGGAGCCGACGCTCCAGGTGAGGGTCGACCTCGCCAAGGCCGAGAGGTACGGGATCAAGCCCGGCGACGTCCGCCGGGCGGCGACGACGCTGCTCTCGGGCCTCGTCGTCGGCAGCCTGTTCGAGCAGCAGAAGGTCTTCGACGTCGTGGTCTGGGGCACGCCGCGAGACCCGCGACAGCCTCACCAGCGTCCGGCGGCCTCCTGATCGACACGCCCGAGCGGCGGCCATGTGCGTCTCGGCGACGTCGCGGACGTGCGAATCGCTCCGAGCCCAGGCGTGATCAAGCGTCAGGCGGTGTCGCGGTACGTCGACGTCGGCGCCACGCGTCTCCGGACGGGATCGAGACGCCGTCGTGAGCGACGTGCAGCGCCGCCTTCAGGGACTCGCGCTTCCCGATCGAGTACCACGCGGAGGTGCTGGCGGCGGATACGCAGCCGGTCGGACGTCTGATCGCGATCGCGATCGCGGCCGTGATCGGGATGTTCCTCCTGCTGCAGGCGTTCTTCGGGAGCTGGCGCCTGGCGGCGCTGTGCCTCCTCACGCCGCCGATCGGCGTGGCGGGCGGCGTGGCGGCTGTCCTGGCGGCAGGCGGCACTCTCTCGTTCGGCTCGTACATCGCGCTGTTCGCGCTGTTCGGATTCGCCATCCGCAGCGGCGTCCTGCTCTTCGATCGCTTTCGTCAGCTCGAGCAAGACGAGGGCGAAGCGTTCGGGGCGAGCCTCGTCCTGCGCGGCAGCGCGCGAACGGCTTGCGCCGGTCGTGATGACCGCGCTGGCGACGGCGCTGGTCTTCGTGCCCGGTCCTGATCATGGGCAGCGAGCCGGGCCTCGAGCTGCTGCACCCGGTGGCCGTGGTGTTCGTGGGCGGGCTGATCACCTCGGTCGCGTTCAACCTCTTCGTGCTGCCGGTCCTGTACCTGCGGTTCGGGTTCAGCCGCGCGGCCGAGCGTGAGGCGCGAGACCGAGCGTACGGATCTCCTCGACGATCTGCGAGTCCGGAATCGCCGGTGGAGTCGCTGCGACGGAGACGCCCATCTCGGAGCCGCAGGGATGAGGCGGCGTGGGAGTCGGTGGATTGCCGCGGCACTCCTCGTCGTCCCTCTGCTCCTGGCGGCGTGTGGAGGCACGGCCGTCGAGGAGGCGACTTCTGAGCCGGCGGTGGTCGAGCACGTCAAGGGGACCGACGTCATCCGCGTGACCTTGACGGCGGAAGCGGCGGAGCGCCTCGACATCCAGACGGCCAGGGTCCGGAGCGACGGTACCGGGACTCACCGCACGGTCATTCCATACGACGCGGTGCTCTACGACCCGGATGGCGACCACGTGGACGTACACGAGCCCCGAGCATCTCGTCTTCCAGCGACAGGACATCAGCGTCGCCCGAATCGACGGCGACTCCGCGGTCCTGACAAGCGGGCCGCCGGTCGGGACCGTGGTGGTGACGGTCGGGGCGACCGAGATCTGGGGCGTCGAGTACGGCGGCATCGAAGAAGACTGAGCCGGGTCATCGCGACTGAATCGCATGTGAAGGGGCGTTCTCGGAAATGATGCGTTGGATCGTAGGATCGAGCCTGAAGTTCCGATTCATCGTGGTCGCTGCCGGTCTCGCCATGATGGTCTTCGGCGCCCAGCAACTGCGCAGCATGCCGGTGGATGCCTTCCCGGAGTTCGCGCCGCCGCGAGTCGAGGTTCAGACACTCTGTCTCGGGCTCACCGCGACCGAGGTCGAATCGCTGGTCAGCACTCCGCTGGAGCAGTCGCTCAACGGGATCGAGGGGCTGGACGTCATTCGCTCCAAGTCGGTGCCGCAGCTCTCGTCGATCGAGATGCTCTTCAAGCCGGGAACCGACGTGCTGCATGCTCGGCAGCTCGTACAGGAACGCGTCGAGGCGCTAACGCCCTCCTTGCCGACCTGGGCGGCTCCACCGTTCATGATGCCGGCGACGTCGACGACCGCGCGAGTCGTGAAGATCGGCGTCTCCTCGAAGACCGTGGCGATCCTTCAGCTGTCGACGATCGCCTACTGGAAGATCAGGGCTCGCTTGCTGCGCGTGCCGGGCGTGGCCAACGTGGCCATCTGGGGCGAGCACCTGGAGCAGTACCACGTGCAGGTCGATCCGAAGCGCATGCGGCAGCAGGGCGTCACGCTGGAGGAGGTGATGGAGGCCACCTCCAATTCGCTCGACGCGGGTCTGATGCGCTTCGCGGACGGAAACAGGATCGGCACCGGTGGGTTCATCGACACGCCGAACCAGAGACTGCTGGTCCAGCACGTCCTGCCGATCGTGACGCCGAACGACCTTGCCCAGGTGGTCGTCAGGCAACGAGGCGGCAAGACGGTGCGCCTGGCCGACGTGGCCAACGTGGTGAAAGGGACGCAGCCACTCGCCGGCGACGCGGTCGTCAACGGCGGTCCCGGTCTCCTGCTCATCGTCGAGAAGTACCCGTGGGGCAACACGCTCGACGTGACCCGCAACGTGGAGGCGGCGATCACGGAGATGCAGCCCGGTCTTCCGGGCATCGAGTTCGACACCCACATCTTCCGCGCCGCCAACTTCATCGAGACGTCGCTTCACAATCTCACGCTGTCGCTCCTGATCGGCGCGCTGCTCGTCGTCCTCGTGCTCGGCGCCTTCCTCTTCGAGTGGCGCACGGCACTGATCAGCATCGTGTCGATCCCGCTGTCGCTCGTCGCCGCCGGTCTCGTCCTCTACGCGCGCGGCGAGACGATCAACGTGATGGTCCTGGCGGGGTTCGTGATCGCCCTCGGGGTCGTCGTCGACGACGCGATCATCGACATCGAGAACATCTGGCGGCGCCTGCGCCAGCACCGACGAGAGGACAGCGACAAGTCGAAGGCGCGCGTCGTCCTCGAGGCCTCGCTCGAGGTGCGCAGCCCGATCGTGTACGCGACGCTGATCATCGTCGCGGCGCTGCTGCCCGTCTATCTCCTGCAGAGCCTGACCGGCACGTTCTTCCGGCCGCTCGTGCTCTCGTACGGGCTGGCGGTGCTCGCGTCGCTCGTGGTCGCGCTGACGATCACGCCTGCGCTGAGCCTGATCCTCCTGTCCAATGCACCGCTCGAGCGGCGCGACGCTCCTCTCGTACGGTGGCTCAAGCGCGGCTACGTCGGGCTGCTCTCGCGGTCGATTCATCGACCTCGGTGGGCCTATCTCGCAGTCGGTCGCGACAGTGCTGGCCGGGGTCGCCGTGACCCCATTCCTCGGGGAGTCTCTGATCCCCGAGTTCAAGGAGCGAGACTTTCTGGGGCACCTGATCACGAAGCCCGGCACCTCGCTTCCGGAGGAACGGCGGATCGTGACCCAGGCGCAACGCCAGCTCGCCGCGATACCGGGCGTCAGCCACGTCGGAGCCCACATCGGGCAGGCCTTCCTGGCCGACGAGGTGGCAGGAGTCAACTTCGGCGAGAAGTGGATCGCCATCGACCCCTCGGCGGACTACGACAAGACAAGAGCCGCCATCGAGGAGACCGCTGCCAGCTATCCCGGGGTCTTCCAGGACGTCCAGACGTATCTGAACGAGAGAATCGACGAGGTCATCGCCGGATCGAGCGAGCCGATCGTCGTGCGCATCTTCGGATCGGACCTCGAACCTCCTCCACCGCAAGGCGGACGAGGTGAGAGACGCGTTGGCAGAGATCGACGGCGTCAGCAACCCCTACGTCCAGTTCCAGGAGGGCGTGCCGCAGATGCTGGTCACGGTGAACCTCGCCGCTGCTCAACGCTACGGGGTCAAACCCGGCGACGTGCGCCGGGCGGCTTCCACGCTGGTTGAGAGCGAAGAGGTCGGTGACATCTTCAGGGGCGGTAGGGCGTACGACGTGCACGTGTGGAGCACGCCGGAGACGCGCAGCAGCGTGGCGAGCATTCGCAACCTCCCGATCGACACGCCCGGTGGCGGTCGTGTGCTCCTCGGGAGCGTGGCCAGCGTGCAGATCAAGCCGTTGCCGAACGTCGTCTACCACGAAGGCGCGTCGAGGAGCCTCGACGTCCTGGCGGGCGTGGACGGTCGTGACCTCGGCTCCGTCGCCGGCGAGCTCGAAGACAGGCTCGAAGAGGTCGAGTTCCCGCTCGGGTACCACGCGGAGCTACTCGGCGAGTACACGGAGCGCCAGGCGGCCCAGAAGCGGCTGCTGCTCTACGGGATCGGTGCAGCGATCGCGGTCTTCCTCCTGCTCCAGGCGTCGTTCGGAAGCTTCCGTCTCGCGACGCTCTCCTTCTTCACCTTGCCGATGGCACTCGTGGGAGGAGTACTGGCAGCGTGGATCGGCGGTGGCATCCTGTCGCTCGGCTCGCTCGTCGGGTTCTACACGGTGTTCGGGATCGCTGCTCGCAACGGCATCCTGATGATCAACCACTTCCAGCACCTCGAGCAGGACGAAGGCGAGACGTTCGGCCCCGGGCTCGTGCTGCGCGGTGCGCAGGAGCGGCTCTCGCCGATCCTCATGACGACGCTGGCAACTGGGCTGGCGCTCATGCCGCTCGTGGTGACAGGCAACGTTCCCGGCCACGAGATCGAGCATCCGCTTGCCGTCGTCGTCGTGGGAGGTCTCGTGACGTCGACGCTGCTGAATCTGTTCGTCCTGCCCTCGCTCTACCTCCGGTTCGGGAAGAGCCGGAAGGAACGCCTCCTCCTCAGCGCGACTGCCGAGCCGGCCTGATGAGCTGGCAGAAGAAGCAACGGCTTGTCGTAGTGCTTCTTGCTCTCCCGCTGCTCATGGCGGCATGCGGTGGGAAGTCTGCGAGCCAGGCCGCCGACCCGGCGGTCGTCGCGCACGTCGCGGGGACGGATGTCTATCGCATCACGCTGACTCCAGAGACCGCCAAACGCCTGGAAGTCACGACGGCAGCGGTCGAGCAACAGGGCGGTGAAACGGTCATCCCGTACTCTGCGGTGCTCTACTCGGCGGCGGGTGATGCCTGGGCGTACGTCAACTCCGAGCCGCTCACCTTCGTGCGGGAGGCAATCGTCGTCGACCGTATCGACGGCGATCGTGCGATTCTCTCCAAGGGGCCTGCTCCGGGCGCCCGGGTTGCGACCGTCGGGGTGTCCGAGCTCCACGGCATCGAGTCCGGTGCCGGTGGGATGCCTTGAGCGAAAGGTCCGACACGCAGCGTTTGCGCAGCGCCGTCCTGGCTGGAGCGATCCTGATCGTGATCGTCGCCGGCGCGGTTCGGGCGTCGGCAGAGTCGGAGGTCTTCGATCCGGGCAATTTCGATCACTCGGCGACGGTCGACAACAAATGGCTCCAGCTGAAGCCGGGAACGCAGTTCGTGTTCACGGGCTCATCCAGCGACGGGAAGAAGCGACTCGTCTTCACCGTCACCGACCTCGTCAAGGTGGTCGGGGGTGTACGCAATGTCGTCATCTGGGACCGCGATTACACCGACGGAGAGCTGGTCGAGGCAGAGCTCGCGTTCTTCGCCCAGGACAACGACGGGAACGTCTGGCACACGGGCGAGTACCCGGAGGAGTACGAGGGCGGGAAAGTCGTCAAGTCACCGGCTTGGATCGCCGGCGTGAAGGGCGCGAGCGCCGGGTTCGAGATGAAGGCACAGCCGCGTCTCGGGGCTCCCAGTTACGCGCAGGGCTACGCGCCTCCTCCGGTCAACTGGACCGACCATGCGCAGGTCTTCAAGATGGGCCAGAAGACCTGTGTGCCCTTACGCTGCTACCGAAACGTGTTGATCACCAGGGAGTTCAACTCGGACGAGCCGGGCCGCTTTCAGCTCAAGTACTACGCACCCGGTCTGGGGAACATCCGCGTCGGTTGGATGGGCAGCAAGGAAACGGACAAAGAGGTCTTGGCGCTCGTCGACCTCGTGCACCTGAGCCCTTCCGCTCTGGCGAAGGTCCGCGCGGCGGCATTGAAGCTCGAGCAGCGTGCCTACAAGACGAAACCGGACGTCTACGGCAGCACGCCTCCGGCGGAGAGGTTGCCGTAGGCGCCAGGCGCGGGCTTCGGTGGTTTCGCCCTACCGAAAACGCCACGACCATCGCTCACAGCTACACGATCTACGTCGTCTGCGCAGCGCCGTAGCCAGGCGAACGAGAAGGGCCGGACGAGCGCCGGTCGATCTGCTTGCTCGCATGTTGCGGGCCCGAGGGCCGCGATTCACCCGTTCAGGGCTATCCGCCGACCGACCCTGTCGCCACGATGAGAGCCAGTGGTCGTCCGGCGATGCCCAGCCGGGATGCTCGAGCGTTCGCGCGTCCTCAGTCCCGGCGCGTTCGAGGCGCCCGGGCCGGCTCTGCGCGGAGAGTGGGGGTGAGCCTGCCCGTCTACCGTGGGGACTTCGGGCCCGAGCACGCCGAGCGGCTGCTCTGGCGCGCCGGCTTCGGCCCGCGCAAGGGAGAGGCGCGCGCGCTCTCGGAGCTCGGGCTCGACGACGCGGTGCGCTCCCTCACCCACCCCGGGCCGGAGCGGCTCGTGGGGCGGCCGCCCGCCGACGACAAGGGCCGGCGCCTCTCGCCGACGGCCGCATACGGCCACGACCACCTCTGGTGGCTCGACCGCATGGTGCGCACGAGCCGGCCGCTCGTCGAGCGGATGACGCTCGTCTGGCACGACTGGTTCGCGACCTCCAACGCGGGTGTCAGCTCGCAGAAGCTGATGCTGAGCCAGAACCAGCTGTTCCGGCGCTTCGCGCTCGGCAACTTCCGCTTCCTGCTCCACTCCGTCACCGCCGACCCGGCGATGCTGCTCTGGCTGTCGGGCGCCGACAACGCCAAGGACGCGCCGAACGAGAACTACGCGCGCGAGCTGATGGAGCTGTTCACGCTGGGTGAGGGCAACGGCTACGACGAGGGCGACGTGCGCGAGCAGGCGCGGGCCCTCACCGGCTTCCGCTACACCTGGCAGCAAAGCCGCGGGCCGGTGAACTTCCACTTCGACCCCAAGCGCCACGACGGCGGTGCGAAGGTCGTCTTCGGCAAGCGCGGCACGTTCGACTTCCGCGACGCCTGCAACCTCTGCCTCGACCACCCGGCGCACCCGCGCTTCTTCGTGGAGAAGCTCTGGAGCTACTTCATCCCGGTGCCGCCCGACGTCGACACGAGGCGCGGGCTCGAGGCGGTCTACCGTGAGGGGTACGAGGCGCGTCCGGTGCTCGACGCGATCCTCCGTCATCCGGGTCTCTATCTCGGCCCGCGGATGGTGAAGCCGCCGGTTGTCTACACGGCCGGTCTTCTCCGGGCGCTCGGACGCCGGGTCGAGGGAAACGCGTGGGTGTGGCTGCTGGAGGGCGCAGGCCAACGGCTCTTCTACCCGCCGAACGTCGCCGGCTGGGACGACGAGCGCTGGCTCGACACGGCGACGTTCCGCGGCCGCTGGGCGATCGCGAACGAGGCGCTCGAGAAGTTCACCGTGGAGCACAAGAAGGGGAAGAAAGCGCCGGAGGTGCCTCGCACGGCGGAGAAGCTCGTCGCGAACGCGATCTTCCTGTTCGGCTCGCCGCGCATCCGGCCCGAGACCGAGGCCATGCTCGTGCGGTTCGCGCGCTCCGCCCTCGCGACCGCCAACGAGGACTGGAAGCGCGACGCCTACCCGCCGCTCATCCTCAACGCGGTGCGGCAATTGCTTGCCGTTTCCCCCGACCTCCAGGCCGCCTGACGATGGGCTGCTGCAGGGAGCACTCGCGGGCCGAGCTTCTGCGCCGCGGGGTCGCGAGCGCGGGGCGCGGGCTGCCGGCGATCGAGCCCGGCATGCCTGCTCCTGCGGGCACCGGCCTCGACCGACGCGACTTCCTCCTCCGGGCCTTCGGTCTGGCCGTGGCGGTGTACGGCGGCGCTGCGCTCCGGCCCGGCGCGATCGCGGACGGGATTGCCGCTGCGCAGGCGGCCGGCGCAGGGAAAGGCCGGGTTCTCGTCAGCGTGTTCCTCGACGGCGGCGCCGATGCGCTGTCGATGTTGTTCCCCGCCGAGGATCCGCTCTATCGCAAGCTCCGTCCGCGTCTCGCGCTCCGACCCGACCAGGGTGTCCCGTTCGGCGAGGACACACGGCTCCACTGGCATCCGTCACTCGCGCCGCTCGCCACGCTCCACGGCGAGGGCAAGGTCGGCGTGATGCCCGGGATCGGGTACGCCGACCCGAACCAGTCGCATTTCACGTCGCGCCACTTCTGGGAAGTCGGCGCTCTGGACGAGCGGCTCGCCACCGGCTGGCTCGGGCGCTACCTCGACCGCTACGGCGCTCCGGACAACCCCCTGCAGGGGCTCGCGCTCGACTGGGGCCTGCAGCCCGCGCTCGCGACGAAGCGTGTGCCGGTGGCGTCGATCGACGGCCCGGATCGCTTCGACTTCTGGGCGCGAGGCGTCTGGGGTGACGTCCAGGAGCGGATGCTGGAGGCGATCGGCCTCCTCGGTGGCATGCCGACGCATGGAGACCCGGGCCTCGAGCAGGCGACCGGCGCTGCTCGCCAGACTGCGCAGCTGTACGGGCAGCTTGCGCCGTTCCGCGCGAAGGACGCTGAGTCGAAGGGGTTCGGCAGCCCCGTCGCCTACCCCGGTGGAGATGATTCCTTCCCGCGCCGGCTCGCCGGTCTGGCCGCGATGCTCGCAGCGGGGCTGCCCTTGCGCTGCGTCGCGTTGACGGCTCCAGGCTCGTACGACACCCACGACAACCAGCCGGACGACCTCGGCGATGGGCTGAAGCTGACCGCCGACTCGCTGCTCGCGTTCCAGCGCGACCTCGAAGCGCGCGGCCTGGCCGATCGCGTGCTCGTCCACGTCTGGTCGGAGTTCGGGCGCAGGGCAGAGGAGAACGCGTCCGCCGGCACCGATCACGGCGCTGCCGGGACCGGCTTCCTGATCGGCGCGCGGGCGGCGGGGAAGATGATCGGCGAGTTCCCGGGCCTCGACCGCCTCGACCACGACGGCAACCTCCGCGCGACCGCCGACTTCCGGTCGCTCTACGCGGCGCTGATCGAGGACTGGCTCGGCGGCGACGCCGAGGCAATCCTGCCCGGCGCGGTTCCAGGCCCGCGTCCGACGATCCTGCGATGAGAGCCACCCGGCCTCGGGTCTCGCAAGACGAGGTCGTGCTCGCTATTAAGCTCGCTCGATGCGAAGCGAGGCACAGGCGTTTGACTACCTGCGTGAGATGCTCGAGCGGCAAGCCAGCCAGGTCGTCAAGAGATTTCCGGGCCAGGGCGGGCCGCTCTTGCGGGCGCTCGAGATCGTCCACCGTGAAGGCACCACGCTGACCGCAGCGGCGTCGGCCGTGTTCCCCAAGCCCGACCCGGCTCTATTGGCCAAAGGCGAGCGGATCCTGGCTCTGCTTGCTCAAGCCGAGGAAGAGACGCCAGCGCGTGTCGAAGAGCTCGAACTGCTCGTCGCCGCGATCCTCGACACCGATCCGCGGTAGTACGGACCGACGTGGCTGCGCGCCTGGCCGCCGTTCGAGCGCGCACTCGGCACGGGGCGTGTCTCGGCCGCGCGGTGGCGATCCCGTAGCCGGCTCCCGCGTCCGGGCAGCTCTCAATTGACTCACAGGCACGGGTGCTCTAATGGGCTTCGAGAGTTCCCAAGAGATTCAAGGAGATGAGTCACGATGCAACACGGGCGGGGCAACGACGAGTTCTGGTACGAAGGCGCGCGCCACGCCCATGAAGGCTGGTGGGGCGGTCCGCTCCACTTGATCCTCTTCGTGTTGTTCGTGGCTCTGCTCGTCGTCGGTGCCGTCTGGATCGTGCGTCGGCTCGTGCCTGCTGCTGCGCCCCAGCCCTTCGTTCCGGCGGTGATGCCCGCAGGTGCTGCGGCCGCGCACGATCCCGCCGTCGCCGCCCTGCGGATGCGCTACGCCAGCGGCGAGGTCTCCCGCGAGGACTTTCAGCAACGAATGGATGACCTGGCCGGAGGCGCCGGATCCGGATCGTCGCTCAGCGATTCTGGAGAGGACACGGCACCGACCGCGAGCTGACGGCGAGGCCCAACCGCTTCGCGCCACCTCCAAAGATCAGGCATGCACACGGCTGACCATCACAGCGAGTATCTGGCCAGGGCGGTTGCAGCGCTCACGCCTGAGGGTCGCGCGCGGGTCGACGAGCTTCTCGACGAACTTGCAGAAGCCGGCGCAAGCCGCGAGTGGGTCGTTCGGTTTGCCATGGCGCGGCATGCCGAGGCGGACGCGGGGCGCGCGGACAGCTCGACGGTTGAGGAGCCTGCGCAGATGCTCACCGAGGACGAGCTCGACGTGCTGACCGTGGGTTTCAAGACGATCCGCGACCAGGAGCGGCTCGACGATGTCACCGATTGGGCCAACGCGGTGCTGGCCCTGCTCAAGGACGAGCGCGCCTGATCGAAACGGTTCTCGAGATCTGTATTCCGTCCAGAGATCATTGACGCCGGCCCGAGGGCGCACGCGCTCTTGCCCTGCGCGATCGACGACGTGACTGCGAGCACATTCCGGGCGTGACGCCTTCCAAAGATCGTTTGTGTTCGAAGGAGCAGTGACGTATCGTCGGTCACGTAGTTGCCGCGGTTCGGCAGCAGCTTGCGCCCCTCCGCGGCATGCTTGACACACAGTCGTTTCGATTGGAGGGACGAATGGCGAGCAAGTTGAAGATCAAGGTGAACGGTCTGGTGCACAACGTGACCGCGAGCCTCGACACACCGCTGCTGTACGTGTTGCACAACGAGCTGCATCTGCATGGGCCGCGGTTTGGTTGTGGTCTTGCGCAGTGTGGTGCCTGCTCGGTGCTGTTGGACGGGAAGGAGATCCGCTCGTGTGTGACGCCTGTTGCCGCGGTGAGTGGCAAGGCGATTACGACGCTTGGAGGGTATGCCTGCGATGTGGGCGCAGGAGCGCGGTACGACTGCTGCTTCTCCGGCTGCTCTGCATCCGTTGCAGCAGGCGTGGATCGATGTGCAGGTGCCGCATTGTGGGTACTGCCAGAACGGGATGATGATTCAGGCTGCTGATCTGTTGGCGACGACGAAGCGTCCGACTGAGGCGCAGATCCGCACGGCGATGAACGGTCATTTGTGTCGTTGTGGGACGTATCCGAGGATTCTGACGGCGATTCAGAAGGCTGCTGCTGTGATGGCGAAGGGTGGGAAGTAACCATGACTGAGATGCTCAAGAAGGAGTTCTCGCGCACCTCGTTCGTCAAGGGCGGCGGCGCGATGATCGTCGGCTTCAGCCTCGCGGGCGCGGGGTTGGCGGGCAAGGCCCAGGCGGCCGACAGCCCGTTCGCCTCCAACGGCCCGTTCGACCTGCAGGCGGTCGACACGTTCGTCACGATCCACGCCGACAACACGGCGTCGATCAAGTCCGGTCGCGTCGAGATGGGCCAGTTCTCGAACATGGGCCTGCTGATGATCGCGGCCGAGGAGCTCGACATGGACGTGAGCCAGCTCACACCACGTCCGTCACGACACGAACGTCACGCCGGACACCGGCAACACCGCCGGCAGTAGCACGATCTCGACGGTCGGCCCGAGGATCCGCAGTGCCGCCGCGACCGCCCGGCAGGCGCTACTCGGCCTCGCGGCCGCGCAGCTCGGCGTGCCCGCGTCGAGCCTGACCGTGAGCAAGGGCGTCGTCTCCGGCGGCGGCAAGACCGTCACGTATGGCGCGCTGATCGGCGACAAGCTCCTCAACGTCCAGATGACGGCCGCAAGCATCAGCCCCGGTCAGGCACCGTCGAAGCCGGTGAGCTCGTACAAGATCGTCGGTGTCGCGCGGTTGCCGCAGATCGACATCCCAGACAAGGTCACCGGTCGGTACACGTACGTCCACAACATCAAGGTGCCCGGGATGCTGCACGGACGGCTCGTCCGCCCGCGCGGCCAGGGCGCGTTCGGTGACGGGACGCTCGCGGAGATCGTCTCGATCGACGACAACTCGATCAAGAGCATCCCCGGCGCGTTCTACGTGCGTCGCGGGAACTTCCTCGGCGTGCTCGCGCCGACCGAGTACGCCGCGATCCAGGCTGCAGCTCAGCTCAAGGTGAAGTGGGCGGATCCGCCTCCCATCTCGGGCAGCGGGAACATGTACAAGCAGATGCGCGAGTTCGACGCTGCCGGCCAGGCGCCGGCGAGCCGCGCGGTGAACACGGGGAACTTCGACAGCGCGTTCGCGTCCGGGGCGCAGAAGGTCTCCGCGAGCTACCAGTACCAGTACAACGGGCATATGCCGATCGGGCCGTGCTGCTCGATCGGGCACGTGACCAAGGACGGCGCGCTCGTGATGGCGAACACCCAGAACGCGTACGCCGTCCGGATCAAGCTGCAGGCGCTGCTCGGCCTGCCGCTGAACAAGATCCGCGTGCAGTACTGGGAGGGCGCGAGCTCGTTCGGGAACGGGCCCGCTCGCTACGACTCGTCGCAGGCGGTGGCGTTGATGTCGCAGCTCGCCGGCGCGCCGGTGCGGCTGCAGTTCATGCGCTGGGACGAGCACGGCTGGGACAACTACGGCCCGGCTCAGCTGATGGACGTCGCCGGCGCGGTCGACGCGAAGGGCAAGATCGTCGCCTACGACTACACGGTCTTCGCGATCCCGGGGATCGCGCAGAACGGCGACGACCCGACCCGGCAGCAGGCGGGCATTCCGCTCAACACCCCCGGCATCGGGTCGGCCGACACCGTCAACTCGGGGACGCAGTACGACATCCCGAACCGGCGGGTCACCGGGAAGTCGTTGCCGCTCATCAACAACTACTTCAAGACGTCGTCGATGCGGGCCCCGCAGGCCCCGCAGACGGTCTTCGGCTCGGAGCAGTTGATCGACGAGCTGGCCTACGCGGCGAAGATGGACCCGTACCAGTTCCGCCTCCAGAACATCAGCACGACCGACCAGAACCGCTGGCGCGACGTGCTCGTCGGAGTCGCCGAGCTGGCCAACTGGCAGCCGCGGGTGGCCGCCTCGAACCTCTCGGACGCGAACATCGTCCACGGGCGCGGGATCGGCCTCGGCAGCTACGGAGGCTCGCAGGCGGGCGTCGTGGCCGACATCGAGCTGAACAAGAAGACCGGCAAGATCCGCGTCACGAACGCCTACGCGGCACAGGTCGCCGGTCTGACGGTCTCGCTGGAGGGCGCGGAGGCCCAGATGGAGGAGAACCTGATCATGGGTACGAGCCGCACCCTGTACGAGGAGGTCGCGTTCAACAAGGCACGGACGACGAGCCTCGACTGGGTGACGTATCCGATCCTGCGCTTCAAGGACCATCCACACGTGAAGGTGAAGGTCGTTCAGCGTACGGATCTCGCTCCGACGGGCTCGGGAGAGCCGCCGGTGGTGCCGCTCGCCGCCGCGATCCCGAACGCGTTCTTTGACGCCACCGGCGTGCGCATGCGGCAGGCGCCGATGACACCGGCCAAGGTACGCGCGGTACTGCGTGCGGCCGGCGTCAAGTAGCAGCGAACAACCACGCAAGCTCGATACGGGATAGGGCCTGGTAACAGGCCCTATCCCGTATTGCACTCAGCCGGCGTGAGGGCGTCCCGTTCGGCACCATGTTCGGCGGCTCGCTGTCCTTCTGCTCGAGGCTCCTTGAGCCGTGCGGAGAGCACGTTGCTCGGGATCGCGTTGCGGCTCCGGTCGCCGTCGCTTGCGCGCGCGGCGATCAGGCTCAGGCCGGAATGTGTCCTGCCCAATCGCTTGACAAGTTAGCACGATCGGTCGTACACTTTAACTTCGCACGAACGATCGTACTAACTAAAGGAACGAGGTATCCATGGCCACTGCACCACCCCTCGATCTGGCAGCCGTGAAAGCCCGTCAGCAGGTGACTTGGGCGAGCGGCGACTTCGCAGAGCTCGCGACCCTCGCACCCGACCCTCGCCGCTGGTTCGCGCTCGCGCTTCTGTGCGGCGCCTTCTTCATGGTCATCCTCGACGCCGCGATCGTGACCGTTGCGCTCCCCTCGATCCAGCGCGAGCTTGGCTTCTCCGCAGGAGAGCCTCCAGTGGGTCGTGAGCGCCTACGCGCTGACGTTTGCAGGCCTGCTCCTGCTCGGCGGGCGCGCCGCCGATCTGCTCGGCCGCCGGCGCGTGTTCATGGTCGGTGTCGTCGTCTTCACGGTGGCGTCGCTTCTCTGCGGACTCGCCTGGTCGCCGGCGTCGCTGATCGGCGCGCGTGCGTTCCAGGGCGTCGGCGCGGCGATCATGACGCCGACGGCGCTCTCGATCATCATGACGACGTTCGAGGAAGGCCGCGAGCGCAACAAGGCCCTCGGCATCTGGGGCTCGCTCGGCGGAATCGGCGCCACCGCCGCGTGGCTGATCGGCGGTCTGCTGGTCGACGGCCCAGGCTGGGAGTGGATCTTCTTCATCAACGTCCCGATCGGGCGTGGTCGCGCTCGCGCTCTGCCCGGTGCTGCTGCGCGAGAGCCGGGCTACGACGGCGGAGCGGAGCTACGACCCGGCCGGCGCGCTCACCATCACCGGCGCGCTCGTGCTGCTCGTCTACGCGGTCGTCGAAGCGCCCTCGAAGGGCTGGGCCAGCGCCCAGACGATCGGCCTCCTCGCCGTCTCGGCCGCACTGTTCGTCGCGTTCGTGCTCGTCGAGCTCGCGCCATCGGGCGCCACTCGTGCCCCTGCGGATCTTCCGGTCGCGGACGCTCGTCGGCGCGAACAGCGTGATGCTCTTCTTCGGCGCAGTCGTCTACGGGATGCCGTTCATCCTCACCCTCTACACCCAGCAGGTGCTCGGCTACTCCGCGGTGAGGTTCGGTCTCACCTCGATCGTGTTCCCGATCGGGGCCGCTGTCGGATCGATCTCCGGCCAGGCGATCGTCCTCAGGCTCGGCTTCCGGCCCGTCGCCACCGTCGGCATGGCGCTGATGAGCGTCGGCTCGCTCCTCCTCACTCAGGTATCCGTGGGCGGGAGCTACTTCGGCGACGTTTTCTTCGGGCTGTGCGTCTTCGGCCCAGGAGTCGGCCTGGCGTTCGTCACCGCCTCGATCGCGGCACTCGCCGGTGTGCCGGACCACGAGGCGGGCCTCGCCTCAGGCCTATCGAACACAGCCTTCCAGATCGGCGCGGCGCTCGGCGTCGCCGCCGTCGCCACCGTCTCCGTCACGCGCACAGAGGAGTTCTTCGCCGCCAACGACCATGCAGCGAGGCTCGTCGGCCTCACCGAAGGGTTCCAGTCCGCCTTCCTCGCCTGCTCCGTGATGGCCGCCGCCGGGGCAATCACCGCGCTCGCACTGCTCGGGCGACCCCGCCTCGGCGCCGAGGAAGTGCCCGAGGCAGCAACCGTGCCGGCCGGCGACTGACGAGCGAGTCGATGGGGGATTTCGGCCATCGGCTCTACCGGCGTACCGACAGCACGCAGCTGCTCGAGTAGTTTCCGGGGGTATGGGCCGGCCCGACGGCATGGAACCGGCAGCTCGCTCGACGCTCGAGTGGCTTGAGCGAGGCCGCGTGTCCTATGCAACGCGGGCGTGGGCGGCAACCCACGACGCGCTGTCGCAGGTCGATGCGGTGGCGCCGCTCGGCGCCGACGACCTCGAGTTGCTCGCGACGTCGGCATACATGCTCGGTCGCGTCGACGAGTTCCTGGATGCCCTCGAGCGCGCGCACGACTGGCATCTCGAGGCCGGCGAGCCACTCCGCGCTGCGCGGTGTGGCTTCTTCATCGGCGTCAATCTCGCGCTGCGCGGGGAGATTGGCCGAGCCACCGGCTGGTTCGGGCGCGCGCGGCGTCTCGTCGACCGCGAGGGGGGCGAGTGTGTCGAACAGGGCTACCTCCTGATGCCCGTCGCGCTGCAGAACGAAGCCGCCGGCAACTACGAGGCCGCCTTCGCGACCGCGGCAGAGGCCGCCGCGATCGGCGAGCGCTTCCGCGACCCTGATCTGCTCTCGCTCGCGGTGCACACCCAGGGGCTCGCCCTGATCAGACTGGAACGAGTCGCAGACGGGCTGGCGCTCCTCGACGAGGCGATGCTCGCCGCATCGGCCGGCGAGCTGTCTCCGATCATCACGGGCGTCGTCTATTGCGGCGTGATCGCCGGCTGCGAAGAGGCGTTCGAGCTCCGGCGGGCCCGCGAGTGGACAGACGCGCTCTCGGTGTGGTGCGAGCAGCAGCCCGACCTCGTCGCCTTCAACGGTCGCTGCCGCGTCCATCGGGCGGAGATCATGCAGTTGTACGGCGCGTGGGCCGACGCGCTCGAGGAGGCGCGGCGCGGGCGGGAGCGGAGCGAGCGAGCGATGAACTCCGCAGCGGCAGGCCAGGCGCTGTACCTGCAGGGGGAGCTGCACCGCCTGCGCGGCGACGTCGATGCCGCGGAAGCCGCGTACCGCGATGCGAACACGTTGGGACGCGAGCCGCAGCCGGGCTCCGCGCTCCTCCACCTCGCACGGGGAGATGCGCAGTCTGCCGCCGCCGCGATTCGCCGCGCGCTCGCCGAGACAACCGAACCGCTCAGGCGCGCCCGGCTGCTGCCCGCCTCCGTCGAGATAATGCTCGCCGTCGACGACGAGTTGGCGGCGCGTCAGGCGTGCGACGAGCTCGGGGAGATCGGCCGGCGTTGCGACAGTGGGATGCTGCGCGCGATTGTCGAGCACGCCCGCGGGATGGTCGAGCTCGCAGCGGGCGACGCACAGGCGGCTCTCCAGGGGCTGCGCCGGGCGTGGCACGCATGGCAGGAGCTCGACGCTCCGTACGAGGCCGCCCGCACGCGCGTACTCGTGGGGCTCGCCTGTCGTGCGCTCGGCGATGACGACACCGCGCGGCTCGAACTCGAGGCCGCGGTCGCCGGGTTCGAGCGGCTGGGTGCGGTTCCGGACGCCGCGCGCGCAGCGGCGCTCATCGAGCCGGGTCGGGCTCGCGAGCTCCACGGTTTGACCCACCGTGAGCTCGAGGTGTTGCGACTGGTCGCGGCGGGGAGGAGCAACCGGGAGATCGCGGCGTCGCTTGTCGTGAGCGAGCATACGGTTGCCCGCCATCTGCAGAACATCTTCGGAAAGCTCCGCGTCTCCTCGCGCACCGCCGCGACCGCGTTCGCGTTCGAGCACGACCTGGTCTGAGTAGCCGCCCGTGGTCAATTTCGACCACGCCGTGGGCTGCGAAATTGGCTGATTTCAGCGATGAACACTGCTCGCGCGTTCCGTAGCGTCGGTTCAGAAACCGAGCCACAGGAGGCGGAGATGAGCAGGAACGGACATACGGAGCACGTCGAGACGGTCGTGATCGGCGGAGGCCAGGCGGGACTTGCGGTCGGATACCACCTTGCGCGGCGGGGGCGGCAGTTCGCGATCCTTGAGGGCGGCGAGCGTGTCGGCGACTCCTGGCGCACGCGCTGGGACTCCCTGCGGCTCTTCACGCCGGCGCGCTACGACGGGCTGCCGGGGTGGCGCTTCCCCGCACCGGCATGGTCGTTCCCAACGAAGGATGAGATGGGGGACTACCTCGAGTCCTATGCGGCTCGGTTCGACCTTCCCGTCAGGACGGGTGTGACCGTCGACAGCCTGTCGAAGAACGGCGAGCGATTCGTCGTCTCGACCGGCGGCGGTCGAATCGAGGCGGACCGCGTGGTCGTCGCGTCGGGTGCCCATCGCATCGCACGTGTGCCGGCGTGGGCCTCCGAGCTCGATCCAGGCATCGTGCAGCTGCACTCGAGCGAGTACCGATCGCCGTCTCAGCTGCATGAGGGTGGGGTGCTCATCGTCGGCGCCGGCAACTCGGGCGCCGAGATTGCGAAGGAGCTCGGGGCGACGCGTACGACCTGGCTCGCAGGAAGGGACGTCGGCGAGATTCCGGTTCCGCACGGAAGCCGTCGCGCGCGGTTGGTCCTACCGATCATCCGCTTCGTCGGCCACCGCGTTCTGACGGTGCGGACGCCGTTCGGGCGCAAGGTGGGGCCGAAGCTCGCGTTTGGCGCGACACCCCTGATCCGCGTGAAGTCGAAGCACCTCGCCGGGGTCGGCGTCGAGCGCGTGCCGAGGCTTGCAGGCGTGACGAACGGGCGGCCTGCGCTCGAGGGCGGCCGCGTGCTCGACGTCGCGAACGTCGTGTGGTGCACCGGGTTCCGTCAGGACTTCTCCTGGATCAACCTTCCGCTCTTCGACAACAGCGGCCTGCCCGTGCACGAGCGCGGTGTCGTGCGCTCACAGCCGGGCCTGTACTTCGTCGGACTGCCTTTCCTCTACTCGGCGACCTCCGACGTTCTGCCGGGCGTCGGCCGGGACGCGAGGCGAATCGCGAGGCACATTGCGCGGCTGCAGCCGACCACGGGCCGCAGCGCCCACGGCCTAACCGAACGCGAAGTCGAAGTGATGCGCCTTGTCGCCGCAGGCCAGACCAATCGCGAGATCGCCTCGACGCTCGAGATCAGCGAGCACACGGTCGCGCGGCACGTACAGAACATCCTCGGCAAGCTCGACTTGCGCTCACGCACCGCAGCGACGGCGTTCGCATTCGAGCACGGGCTCGTGTGACCCGGCGGGTGGGCACTCGCCGCGTACCTCGGTTACCCGTTCAGCAACGGATACGACTGTCAGAGACCGCTAGGAGCGCGAGCTCAGAACCCGGCGGCGTATCCGTCTTTGCGGGGGTCGGATCCGCCGACGAGCGTCTCACCGTCGACGAGGATCGCCTGGCCGCCGCCGAAGCCGTGGACATCGTTGTCGCGGATCGTCTCATGGCCGAGCCGTTCGAGCTCCTCGGCTCGATCCCACAGCCCCTCCTCGAGATTGACCTTCGCGCCTTCGACGCGGAAGCGAGGCCGGTCAAGCCCCGCCTGAGGGTCAAGGCCGTCGTCCACGAGGGCGGAGACGAGCTGCAGATGGGCCTGGGCCTGGATCATCCCACCCATCACGCCGAAGGGCCCGACGAGCCGATCCTCGCTGAGGAGCATGCCCGGGATGATCGTGTGGTACGGCCGCTGTCCGGGAACCACCTCGCCCTGGATCGCGAAGCAGGCGCCTCGGTTCTGGAGCACGATGCCTGTTCCGGGGGCGACGATTCCGGAGCCGAAGCGGGCGAACAGGCTCTGGATGAACGAGACGGCCATCCGGTCACTGTCCACCGCGCAGAGGTACACGGTTCCGCCGGCCGGCTCGGACACCGCCGGTGCAAGTTCCGATCTGCGGCGGTGCAGATACTCGTCCCCCAGGAGGTCGGTCACGTCGGCGCCGTCTCGAACGCGGCGACGCGCGTCCTCGAGCGCAAGCCGCACGCAATGGACCTGGTTCGACAGGGTCGGCTCGAGGCCCGCAAGCAATCCCAGTCCTTCGAGCGCCGCGACGCCCTGGGTTGGCGGCGGCAGCTCGAGGACGTCGTATCCGCGGTAGCAGGCCCGCAGCGGCTCGACCCAGTGCGGCTCGTACGCTGCCAGGTCGTCCTCCTCGAGCCAGCTGACCGAGCAGATCGACTGAGCGATCGGCCCGCCGTAGATGGCCGCTGCGCCGTCGCGGGCGATCGCACGGAGCGTTGCGCCGAGCTCCGGCAGCCTGATGCGCTCGCCTCGCTCGGGCGGCGGAGACAGCTCAGCAGGGACCGACGTCGGAGGCCACGTCGTACCCGGCCGGCCCGCGACCGACCATGAGGCCGCGGTCTGCGCCCCGACGGCGAAGCCGCGCTCGGCGATGTCGATCGCGTCTGAAAGGCACGCGTCGATTCCCAGACGTCCGTGACGCTCGGCGAGCGCGAGCCAGCCCGCAACGGCTCCCGGAACGGTGACCGACCGCGGCCCGAGGTCCTCCACCGGAGTCACGGGATCTGCGCCACGCGGCGCGGGCCCGGCCGCATCGAGGCCCTCGATCAGTCCGTCTCGCCACACGAGCGCGAAACAGTCGCCGCCGACACCGGTGGACATCGGCTCCGTGATGCAGAGAACAGCGGCCGCCGCCAGTGCCGCGTCCGCCGCGTTGCCGCCGCGCTCGAGCATGCGCAGCCCAGCGCGGGTTGCGAGCGGCTGGCTCGTCGCAACCATCGCATCAGCGGCGACCGCGGGTGGGCGCCCGTACGCCGTTCGGTACCCCGAACGCAGGTCGCGGCGCATCACGGAGGTCAGCGTATCGTCGAGCTGCACCGGGAACAGCCGTGCGCCGCACGGACGGAGGTCGGTTCGCTGGAGCCGGAGGTTACGGGACAGGTGCGCCTTCGGTGCGGGCTGCGAGCAGCGCGACCTCGGCAGACCGGCGAGGGCGGTGGATGCCGGTCTGGAGGAGCGCTTCGACGTCGGCTCTCGGCGCGCCCCGGACTCCCTCAAGCAGCGGGTACCCGCGGAGCTCGTGCAGCATCTCGTCGGCGTCGGCCGCCGTGATCGGAAGGGGGCCGGCCTCTCTCTGCCGAGGATTACGCCGAGCGGCCGGCAAGCTGACCCCGCCGGGCCGTGCCGCGTTCCCGGACACCCCCGGATCGCTTGTGCGTTCGCGGTGTCGGCCGGAGAGTTCAGTGCTCTCGAACCGTCTGCCGGAGCGCGTCGAGAAGCTTCGCGCAGGTATCGACGGTGGTCGTGTGCGGTACCGGCACGTCGAGCTTGGCCGGCGAGCTCGATCACGGCGCCGGTGAGGCAGGCGAGCTCGAGCGGCTTGCCCGCCTCGAGGTCCTGGAGCATCGACGTCTTGTGGTCGCCGACGGCGATGCCGGCTTCGAGCCGCCGTTCGAGCGAGACGGGCAGCTCGATGCCGAGCGCGCCGAGACAGCGGTGCACTCCTCGAGGATCGCACGGAGCAGGTCGATCATCTCCGGCATCGTTCCGAGCTCGCCGAGCGTCGCTCCCGTGAGCGCGCTGACCGGGTTGAAGGCGACGTTGCCGATCAGCTTCAGCCAGATCTGGTCGCGCAGCCGCGGCTCGACCGGGCACTTCAAGCCGCCGGCGACGAACGCCTTCGAGATCGCGCGTGCAGCGCTCACTCGCGCTCACAGCGCCGTCGGGCTCGCCGATCGCGAACCGCGTTCCCTCGATGTGGCGGATCACGCCGGGCTCGACGATCTCGGTCGAGCAGTAGATGACGCAGCCGATCACCGCGTCGGGCGGGATCGACGCCGGCGATCACGCCGCCCGGGTCGACGCGACTCGAGGACCGAGCCCTCGAGCGGGCCCGGATGGCGACTGGAAGTACCACCAGGGGATGCCGTTCTGCGCTGCGATCACCGCGGCGCCGGGCCTGAGCGCGCGCGCCGATCCGCGGCGCCAGCTCGGGGAGGCTGTAGGCCTTGAGGCCGATGAACACGACGTCGGCGTCGCCGATCGCGTCGAAGTCGTCCGTCGCCGCCGGCTGCGCCACGAAGTCACCGCGCGGGCTCAGCACCTGAACGCCGTTCTCCTGCATCGCCCGCAGGTGCTCGCCACGGGCGATCAGCGTCACGTCGCTACCGCCCCGGACGAGCGCTGCGCCGACGTAGGCGCCGATCGCGCCGGCGCCCACGATCGCGAACCTCATTCCAGGCTCGCCGAGAGCGCCGCGCCGACGCGCTTTCGCTGCACCTTCCCGGTCGGCGTGCGCGGGATCGTGTCGAGCACGTGGACGACCTCCGGGACCTTGAACGCTGCGAGCCGCTCGCGGCAGTAGTCGATCAGCATCGCGCTCCTCCGCGGACTCGCTCAGCGCGACCGCCGCGCCGACGCGCTCGCCGTACTTCTCGTCGTCGATCCCGAAGCAGATCGCGTCCGCGACCGCCGGGTGACCGAGCAGAACCTCCTCGATCTCGTACGGCGAGATGTTCTCGCCGCCGCGCAGGATCATCTCCTTGAGCCGACCCTCGAGCCGCAGATAGCCGTCCGCGTCGAACGAGCCGCGGTCGCCCGTGCGGAACCAGCCGTCGAAGAACGACTCGGCGTTGGCTTCGGGGTTGTTCGAGGTAGCCGGCCGTCACTGCCGGACCCGCGGATCACGACCTCACCCGAGCGACCCTGCGTCGATCGCGCGGCCATGCGAATCGACGATCCGGATCTCGGCGCCGCTCGGCACGCCGACCGAGCCGGGCTTTCGCTGCGCCCGGCGGCAGCGGGTTCGACGCCATCTGGTGACTCGCCTCGGTCATCCCGTAGGCCTCGAGTACGCGGCACGCCGAAGCGTCTCCTCGACGCGCTGCATCAGCGCCGGCGACAGCGCGGAGCTGCACGACCGCACGAAGCGGAGCGAGGCTGGCAGGCCCTTCCGCGTCGATGCCGGTCGAGGATCATCTGGTGGAGCGTCGGCCCGGCCGAGAACCAGGTGACATCGTGGTTTCGGAGGTGCGGCCAGCAGCGCACGGCGGCGTGAACCGCCGCGGCACGACGACGGTGCCGCCGCCCGCGAGCGCGCCGAAGGTCGAGGCGACGAGCCCGTGGACGTGGAAGAGCGGCATCGCGCAGTACGAGACGTCGTCCGCTGACCCGAGCTCGTAGAAGGCCGCGATCGTCCGCGCCGAGGCGATCAGGTTACGCTGGAGCAGCGGCACCTGCTTCGGGACGGCTCGTCGTCCCGCTCGTGTGCAGGAGCAACGCAATGTCGTCGGAATCGGCGCCCTCGAACGGAGTCTCCCGCTCGACGAGGCGACCGTCCGCGATCAGGGCGAGTGCGTCGCCGTTCCAGGAGACGTCGACCACCTCGACCTCGTCCTTCACGGCCTCGCGGGCGGCTGGAAGCTCGCCCGTGGGGACGAGCAGGAGCTCGGGCGCCAGGTCGTCGAGGTAGAACTCGTACTCGTCGTGCTTGTAGGCCGGGTTCAGCGGCGCCGCCGTCGCGCCGAGCACGGTCACGGCCAGCAGCAACTGCAGAAAGTCGGGGCCGCTCGGGATGACGAGTGCGACACGGCTCCCTGCGCCCGACCCCCAATGTCGCGAGTCTGCCCGCGAGCGAGCTGAGTGCCTCGTTGAGTTCCTCGTACGACAGAGCCGCCCCGGTCTCTGCTGTCACGAGGGCGGCATGGCCGGGCTTGCCGGCCTGAAGCAGGTCGAGCAGCCGCTCTCTCGGGGCCTTCGGGAACGTCTCCAAGCTCATCTCGTCCGTTGGCTCGTCGCGTTCTCGGCAGCGCTCGTTCGTGGTTGGGTCGTCGGGCTGCGCCTCGATGGGCAAGGGCTCGCTCACAGCGAAACACCCTAACGGGCTGCAGGGCGGTCAAGCGATGCGATCGCAGGCTGCGGGACAGGGAATCTGGGCGAGGCATTCCGTTGCATCCGTCGACCCGCGTCGCGATAACTCAGGCCGGGGACGATGGCACGGTCACTGCGGGAACGTCACGGGCGTCAACGACGGCGCTGCCGCGCTTTCTGATCGAGCGACGAGAAGGCGACCGAGCTCGGCGTCGAGTCTCGGCGCGTTCGTCACGAGCGCTGCTGTGCGGAGGCTGCTCGGGCGCACCAGTGTCTCTGCCGGTGAGCTCGATCCTGATCGAGCTGAACGAGGCGTTCGCTTCGCAATCGCTCGCAGTGATCCGCGTACTCGGGCTGGACGAGGAGAAGGTGAACGTAAACGGCGGCGCGATTGCGCTCGGCCACCCGCTCGGGATGAGCGGTGCACGGCTCGTCGTCTCATTCCTCCACGAGCTGCGGCGCTGCGGCGGCCGGAACGGCTCGCCACGCCCTACGTCGGTGTCGGCCAGGGTCAGGCTGCCCTCTTCGAACGCCGAAACGCAGGTCCCCTGGACGACCAGGCGGTTCGGCGACGTAGGGTTCCGCCATGGAGCTTCGTCTGCTCGGGCGCACCGGCGTCGAGGTGAGCCCGCTCTGTCTCGGCGCGATGATGTTCGGTGCTTGGGGGAACACCGATCACGACGAGTCGGTACGGATCGTGCACCGGGCGCTCGATGCCGGGATCAACTTCATCGATACGGCGGATGTGTACGCGCGCGGCGAATCGGAGGAGATCGTCGGGAAGGCCCTCGCCGGTCGCCGCGGCGAGGTCGTGCTGGCGACGAAGTTCCACGGGCGGATGGGCGACGGCCCGAACATGAGCGGGAACTCGAGACGCTGGATCTTGCAGGAGGTCGAGGCGAGCCTTCGCCGGCTGCGGACGGACTACATCGACCTCTATCAGGCGCACCGGCCCGACCCGGGCTGCGACGTCGATGAGACACTCGGCGCGCTGACCGACCTCGTGCGAGCGGGCAAGATCCGCTACTTCGGCAGCTCGACGTTCCCCGCCGAGGAGATCGTCGAGGCGCAATGGACGGCCGAGCGGCGGGGACGTGAGCGGTTCGTTACCGAGCAGCCGCCGTACTCACTGCTGGTGCGCGGGGTGGAGGCGGACGTGCTCCCGGTCTGCGAGCGCTACAGGATGGGCGTTCTCTCGTGGAGCCCGCTCGCCGGCGGCTGGCTCACCGGCCGGTACCGGAAGGGTCACGAGCCGCCACCGAGCACGCGTAGCCAGCGTCTGCCGTGGCGCTACGACATGTCGCTGCCGGAGAACCAGCGCAAGCTCGACGCCGCCGACGCGCTCGCGCAGCTCGCCGAGGAGGCCGGCGTTTCGCTGATCCATCTGGCGATCGCGTTCGTGCTCCGCCACCGGGTCGTCACCGCGGCGATCATCGGGCCGCGGACGATGGAGCAGCTCGAGAGCCAGCTCGGAGCAGCCGACGTCGTACTCGAGGATTCACTGCTCGACCGTATCGACGAGATCGTGCCACCCGGTCGCAACATCAATCCGGCCGACGCGGGCTACACGCCACCGCCGCTGTCGGATCCGTCGCTACGTCGTCGCCGATGACTCAGCCCGGAAGCTCCGGGAAATAAGCGGAGAGGACACCCGGTCTCACGAGCCGTTTCTGTATGCACAGGCCGGCGGGCCGCTCAGTCGGGGAGGAGCGGCACCGTCAGGTCGGGGCGGCGGTTGAGGAGCGTCGCTCGTGCGAGCGCCCCGGCGCCGAAGCGGTCGAGAATCTTGTCCAGGGCGGCGTCGAGCGCCTCGCCGGCGGCGGGATCGAAGGGCAGGACGAGTTGCCGGGGGAGGTCGTCCTCGAGGTTGCCGACCGCGACGCCGACCAGGGTCAGACCTCGGTGTTCGATCACCGGCCCGGCGTCCTCTAGAAGCGCTCGCGCAACAGCGTGGATCGTCCGCGTGTGGGCGGTCGCGTGCGCGAGTGTGTGGGAGCGGGTCGCGCGTGAGAAGTCGGCGAAGCGCAGCCTGAGCGTGACCGTGCGGCCGACGCGCTTCGCGGCTCGCATGCGGCGGGTGACGCGGTCGACGAGGGCGATCAGCGTGGCGTCGACCTCCTCGGGCGACCTTGGCCTGCGTCCGAGCGCGCACTGGGCGCCGATCGAGCGCCGGCGGCGGCGGGCCTCGACCGGGCGCGGATCGCGGTTGTGGGCGAGCGCGTGCAGGTGGCGGCCCGAAGCGCGGCCGAGCAGGCACACGAGCGCCGCCTCGGAGAGGCCGGCGACCTCGCCGACCGTCGCGAGCCCGCAGGCGCGGAGCTTCGCGGCTGTCGCCTGCCCTACGCCCCAGAGACGCTCGACCGGGAGAGGGTGGAGGAACGCGAGCTCGCGGTCGGGGTCGACGACGAGCAGACCGTCCGGCTTTGCGACGCCGCTCGCCACCTTCGCGAGGAACTTCGTCCTCGCGATGCCGACCGTGATCGGCAGTCCCACGCGCTCGCGCACGTCGCGGCGCAGCCGCCGCGCGATCTCGACCGGCGTGCCGCCGATGTGCTCCAAGCCGCGCACGTCCAGGAACGCCTCGTCGATCGACAGCCCCTCGACGAGTGGCGACGCGTCCTCGAACACTGCGAACACCGCCTTGCTCGCTTCGACGTAGGCCGACATGCGCGGTGGTACGACCGCCGCCTGTGGGCACAACCGTCGCGCGAGCGCGCCGCCCATCGCCGTGCGCACGCCGCACGCCTTTGCCTCGTAGCTTGCCGCGAGTACGACCCCCGCGCCGACGATCACCGGCCGGCCGCGCAGCCGGGGATCGTCGCGCTGCTCGACCGAGGCGTAGAAGGAGTCAACGTCTGCGTGGAGGATCGTCGCCTTGGCGCACACGAACATATGTTCGCATATGATTCGCGGAATGCAGCTCGCGTTCGACTCGCTCGACCGGCTGGTCGAGCTCGTCGAGGAGCGCGGCGGGCGCGTGCTGGCGAGCGAGGCCGCCCGGCATCTGCTCGCGGTCCGGCAGGCCCCGGAGGGCGTCGCCCGGTCGCTGCTCGGGCCGCTCGTCGAGCAGGACGCCCGGCTCGTCTGGCGCGGGTCGTTCGTCGCGCTCGTCGAGGCGGAGGATCCCGCACTCGAGGATGCGTCCTTCGTCGTCTTCGACCTCGAGACGACCGGGCTCGCCGTCAGCGTCGGCGCGGATCTGCGAGATCGGGGCCGTCCGCATCGAGCGGCTCGAGCTCGGGGACACCTTCGAGACGCTCGTCGCGCCCGGCGTGCCGCTGCCGGCGCCGGTCGGGCGGCTGACCGGGCTCTCCGACGAGGCGCTCCGGCAGGCGCCACGGGTCGCGACGGCGCTGCGACGGTTCTCGGCGTTCGCAGGCGACGCCGTGCTCGTCGCCCACAACGCGCGCTTCGACGTCGGGTTCGTCAACCGCGAGCTCGAGCGGCTCACCGGGCAAGCGGCTCTCGGCGACCGTGATCGACACCGTGCCGCTCGCTCGCAACCTGCTCCGCGGCCGCGTCGAGCGGCCGAGCCTCGCCTCGCTCGCGTTCTTCTTCGGCGTGTCGGTCGAGCCGTGTCACCGGGCGCTGCCCGACGCGCAGGCGACCGCCGAGGTGTTCGTGCGCCTGCTCGGGCTCGCGCAGGAGCGCGGCGCGACGCACGGTGGCCGAGCTCGAGGAGCTCGCCGCGCCGAGGCCGCGTCGCGTGCACGGCAAGCGGAGGCTCGTGCACGGCGCGCCGGAACGGCCGGGCGTCTATCTCTTCCGCGACCGGTTCGACCAGGTGCTCTACGTCGGCAAGGCGCGCGACCTGCGTGCGCGGCTCCGCTCGTACTTCCAGACCGAGCGGCAGCGCGCGTCCGTCGAGGCGGCGCTCGACGCGGTCGAGCGGATCGAGTGGCGCGTGCTCGGCTCCGAGCTCGCTGCGGCGCTCGAGGAGGTGCAGGCTGATCCGCGAGCTGCGTCCCGCCGGCGAACGCCCGCAAGCCACAGCCCGAGCGCTACGTCTACCTGCGGCGGCGCGGGGAGGACGTGGTCGTCAGCCGCCTGCCGTCGGCCTACGGCCCGCTGCGCCGGCGCGCGCACGCCGAGCGCGCCGCGCGGGCGCTCGTCCGGGTGCTCGCAGGAGGAGTTCGACGACCTGCTGGCGGGCGCGCCGCTCGTGCGGCTCTACGAGCGACTCGCCGATCTCGCCGACTGCCTCCGCTACGAGGACGCCGCTCGACTCCGTGACCGGATCGCGTCGCTCGAGCACGTGGTCGATCAGCTCGCGCGGCTCGACCGGCTTCGACGCGTCGAGGCCTGCCTGCTCGCGCCCGCGCTCGAGGCGGGCGCCATCGACGCCTTCTTCGTCGCCGCTGGACGGATCGTCGCGCGACGGACGCTCTCACGAGGCGCGGGCGCGCGCGCCGGGATCGAGGAAGCCCTCGCGGCTTGCCACGCGGGCGGCCAGGGACGGGCCCGCGAACGATCCGGACGACCTCGACGACCTGCTCGTCATCGGCTCGTTCTTGAAACGCCCCCCGCCGGAGCTGCGCGTGCTGCCCCTCGACCGCGAGCAGATCCTCGCGGGCCTCGGCGGACCGTTCTCTGCCGCGGCCTGACACGAGACAGCCCCTTCAGACGGTTTCTGTCTCCGCTTGCCTCGAAGGCGTGAATGTCGCCAGGCTGACTCCAGGCCTTGCGTGACACCGCCTCACAAAGAGCGGGCGTGAGTCGCGAGGGTGGCGTGCCTGCGCGACTGATCGGGCGATTGCCGCGTCAGCCGATCGGGGGGCGGAGGTAGATCACGCCTTCGTGCTTGATCGGCACGAACGGATCTCCCAGAGCCAGCACCGTGCTCTCGACGTGCGTGTAGATCTGGCGCGAGGCCTGGTCGCCGTTCGGCTCGCAGCGCACGTCGATTCCAAGCTCGTCCACGGGTCGTGCGTCCTCGCCGTGCGACACCAGCATCTCGAGTAGCCGGTCACGGTCGGGGATTCGTGCCGCTTCGAGGTGGATCAGATTCGACATATTGGATTCCTCTCCTCGGAAACTGGATCCGAGATACGCGCTTCGACCCCAAACCTAGCACTTCTGGCCGCAAATTGTATCCAGGTTCCGTGATGTTGGATCCTAGCGCGCCGAGCGTTCAGCGGGCAGTTCAAGCCGGCTTGACCGCTTCGCCGTGGATTCTTTCGGTCGGGTAGACCGTCATGCCGGTGAGCTGGCTCCGGACTACCGGCCGGGCGTGCCCTCCCCCGGGCACACGAAGAGGTACATCGGACCAGCAGGCGGAGCAGCGCCAGCGGACGAGCAGAGGTGAAATTGCGCGATTGTGAATGTGACTGTCTTCACTTTCCGGAAGGCGGCGCAGGCAGGTCTGATTCAAGATCGGTGGTACCGCCGCCGAACCTGGGTACTCCTACCGAATCCGCGACGAACGGTTCCTCGTACCGTCGAAGACGTTTCGACGAGAGGAGGATGCAAATGCAGGTGTACGTGACCCTTCGCCGCGGTGAGCGGGCGGCAGCCGACGATGGAGCGAAGGCCGCAGCAGGGTGCCTGACCGGATCCGCAGGATCCGAGGCCACGTCCTTGCGGATGACGAACGGTGGACGAGATGATCGCCGTCACCGTTCCGGTGCGGTCGGATCCCGAGTCGATCGCGACGTGACAGGCCAGGTCGCGTAATGCATCCGGCCTTCAGAGAGGCGATGCTACGCGACAACCAGCGGGATCTCGAACGGAAGCTGCGGTACGCCTATCTCCGGGAGGAGCAGCAGCCGGCCGCCGCTCCTCCGGCGGAGCCGGTGATGCTGCGGCTCAGCCGTGTCCAGGACGACGACGTGCTCGCTCGCCTCGCCGAGCTCGAAGGTCGCCCAGCGTCGAAGGGACAGCATGTCGTGGCGGAGGTCGGAGGAGAAGTCGTCGCGGCCCTGCCGCTCGGGCCCGGCTCGGCACTCGCCGATCCTTTTCGGCCGACGGCCCATCTCATGCCGCTGCTCGAGCTCCGGGCAAAGCAACTCGCCGACGATCGCCCGCGGCGGCGCCCACAAGCGATCTGGCGTGCGGTTCGGGGCATGAGCGGCGCATGAAAGGTCACGCCAGAACGGCGCGGTGGGTGTCCGTCTCGACGCGAGAGCCGCGACGGACACCCACCCGGCGGCCGGCGAGAAACGCCTTCGGCGAGGACCGGACGAGGAGCGTCAGAGCAGGGCGAGCGCCCGGTCGTCGGGTCGTGCCTGCGATCGAGCCGCTGGGCTAGAGAGCATTGCCGCTGCCCAGGAGACCGCTCGCGGCGGCTGCTTTACAGTTCTATGCTCGCCCGGACGCAACGGCCGCCGGAGGCCATCACCGGATGGAGCGCACGCTTGACCCCGCTCGCCTCGGGGATCATCTGGACCGGCTCTACCGGGCCGCCTGGGCTCTCTGCGGCTCGCGCGAGGATGCCGAGGACCTCGTCCAGGAAACCTACGCACGCGTGCTCGCGCGCCCGCGCCTGCTCCGCCACGAAGATGACCTCGGTTACCTCCTGCGCGCGCTGCGCAACACGTTCCTGACTCAGAAGCGGACCGAGAGCCGGCGGCTGCGTCCCGGCCCGCTCCCCGACCAGCTCGAGCTCGTCGCCGACCCACAGGCGCGTCAGCCGCAGGATGCGCTCGAAGCCGGCGAGCTGTACGCGGCGGTCGCCACGCTTCCCGGCAACTTCCGCGACGTCCTCGTCGCCGTCGACATCACCGGCCTTTCCTACAAGGAGGCAGCGCGGGCCCTACGGATCCGCGAGGGGACGGTGATGAGCCGCCTTTACCGAGCTCGCCAACAGGTCGTGCGCCGAATCGAGGGCGGCTCGGCCTGATTTCCGGACGCCGCTTGGGATTTCCGTCGCCTCAATCGAGGATGCGGCCTACCCGGCTCCGGACCCGTCGCACCTGTCAGCCGTCGGTGTCGACCGTTCCGACGAGCACCTTCGCGCCCGACGAGCCGTGGTCGCCGTCGGCCTGCTCGCGTGTGACGGTCAGTGTGGTGAAGACCTTCGGTGAGACGCCCGCCCAGAGCGTGACCTTCGGGCCCTCGTTGAACGTCCCGATCGGCACGAGCATCCCCGCGGCGTTGCGCAGCCACGCCTGGTAGAAGCGCCCGCCTTCGAGGCGGGGAAGTCCTCTGGCGTCGAGTTCGATTCGCCAACCCGAGGAGGTCTTGGTGAGTGTGGCCTCGCCGTTGGCGCCGGGGACGAGTTCGGTCGGTGCGAGGGCAGCGTGGTAGCGCTCGGCGGAGGTGCCCGACGCGACGATGCCAGCACCGACAGCGACGGCGAGCGCAGCTGTCGCGGCGGCGCTGATCAGGACGAGGCGGCGCGCCTTTGGCATGTGGCGCGCCGGGCGCTGGGCGTCGACGCGGGTCCGCAGCGTCGCCGGCGCCTCTACCTGGGCAGCGGCGCTCCGTGCAAGCGCGACCGCGCGCTGTTGCTCGGCAAGCCGCCCGGCAAGCTCCGACGATGCGGCGACTCGCGTCTCGAGCGCGGCACGACTCTCCGGACCGAGCGACCCGTCGGCGAGCGCCGCCAGTTCGGCGATCTCGTGACCGCCAGCCTTGTCTTCTCGACGGCGTCTCATCGACACAGCGACACCAAGGGTAACCCGGTGCGAGCGCCGAAGGCTACGCGCGGCACGCCACGGGCGGCTGGGTCTCGATGAACACGGCGCTCCGGCGTGGAGAACGACCTCGCCGTCGCGCCTCGCACGCCGAGTGAGCCGCAGCGAGCGCGAGGCGAATCGACAGGGACACACCAGAGGGACCGCACACCCTGAAGGACCCTGTTCGACCGAAGTTATTCCCGCTGCGCGTCCCGGATTGGATCGCGTTCCCGAAACCGCCTCGGCTCGCGCGCGAATGGATCCGCCGCTGCAGGAATAAGCATCGGGTTGCCGGTGTCTCTAGGGCACAAGAGGTCACCTACTCCGAAGGAAACCGAGCATGAACCCACCACCGTTCCACCAAGCTGTCCGCGACGGCAGGCTCGCGGGAATCGCATCGATCCACCTGCTCGACGCGCCCGTCCAAGTCGAGGAGACGCCGTATCCCGACTGGACGTACGTCATCCCGATTCTCGGACTCCTCGCGGCGGTCCGCGGCGACGCGCGTGCGTGGTTGGGCGCGGCCGCGCTCGGGTTGCGCATTGTGGTCGGACACACCCGGAGCGAGGCGCCGTTCCGGGTCCTCGCGGCGGATGTGGCGAGATGAACGTGCTCATCGTCGCCCTCGATGGTCTGGTTCCAGCGGAGGTGCCGGATGCCGAGGTCCTCGTCGTAGCGCCGGCGCTGAACTCCTGGCTGCGGCACTGGCTGTCGGATGAGGACGCCGCCCGCCGCCGAGCGCAGGAACGAGTCGCCGCATTCGTCGACCGCCTGGAAAGACGCGGAGTCCACGCAGAAGGTCGCGTCGGCGACGTCGACCCTCTGCAGGCGATCGCGGACGCACTGCCGACGTTCCCTGCTGACGAGATCGTGATCGCGGCCCAGTCCGAGCGCTCGACCCGCCTCGCCGACGAGCTCGTGTCACGCGCGCGCGACCGCTTCGCGCTCCCCACCTTCCGCGCCGGGAAGACCGTCGAGGGCACGGTCGGCGCGGGTGTCGCATGAGCTCATGCGAGGTACCCCGGACGGCCTGGCAACCAGACCAGTTGCGCTCGCCCGCAGGATCGCGCGTGAAAGCCTCGAGCTTCAACTCGGGCGAGCGACACGTCCGCGAACTGCCGCGGCGGAACTCGGTCGAATCCTCTGGCGACGGCGAGCTGATCGGCCGGATCGGCGAGGGTGACCGCAAGGCGTTCGAGGAGCTCTACCGGCGCTTCGCACGACCGGTGCTCGGCTTGGCACTCAGTCGGCTCCGCGATCGCAGCCGGGCGGAGGATGCGACCCAGGAGACGTTCACGGCGATCTGGCGCGCCGCTGCGACCTACCGGCCCGAGCGCGGTCCCGGGGCGCCCTGGCTCTACGCGGTCGCGCGTAACGCGATCGTCAACCAGACACGTACTCGCATCGAGCCCATGGCAGAGGTGCCCGACTCCCCCTCCGACCAGGCGGGCCCGCCCGAGCACGTCGAGTCCGACTGGGTGCGCTGGCGCGTCCACCGCGCGCTCAAGGACCTCCCCGAGCATCAGCGCACGCTGATCGAGCTCGCCTACTGGACCGAGATGTCGCAATCCGAGATCGCGACCCATCTGAACATGCCGCTCGGGACGGTCAAGACGCGAACGCGCAGCGCGCTCGCCCGCCTCGCCAAGGTGCTCGAGCACGAAGAGCTGCACCGAGCCCGTCGCCCAATAGCCGTGGAGGTAGGCGATGAACACCACACCCTGTAGCGGTCACCTGACCGGGTGCGGATCACCCCGCGGGCGGCGGGCCTCGGCAATCGCGACGAGATGCCTGAACAGCGGGAGCGCTTCTCGTGTGAGCCACGGTTCCTGCTCATCTTGGGGCAGACCGAGCGCGCCCGCCCAGATTGCGCGGCCGACGATGAAGCCGGCTGCGCCCGCGAGGCAGGCCGCTTCGAGCTGCGCCGCGAACTCGCTGCCGGTCGTCTCGCTTCCGCCGAGAAGCACCCAGTGAAGCGGCGCAGCGGCCGCAGTCGCGCGCGCGCACGCCTCGACGCCGGGGAATTGGAGCTTCAGCAGGTCGCACTCGTGCAGCTCGCTCGCGGCCGCAACCACGAGGTCGGCGTACGTCGACGCATACGCGGCGTCGCTCTCGCCCTCGAGGCGGTAGACGAGCGGCTCGACGACGAGCGGGAGGTCGTGGCGGTGGCAATCCTCTGCCGCCCGTGCGAGCAAGACTCGTTGACGTTCCGCGCTCGCGGGGTGGTCGGCTCGGTACCACAGGAGGAGCTTGCAGCCGTCGGCCCCCGCCCACCGTGCACGTGCGGCGTCGAACTCGAGCCTCGAGAGGCGAGCGCCGTCTAGCAGCTCGTACCCCTGTGCCTCGAGCGGCGTGAGGAGGCCGGCTTCCGGCGGCCGGCAGCCGACCGCGTCGAGGTCGAGCAGGATCCCGGAGGCGAGGCTCCCGAGCACCTGCACGATCCGGGTCTTGAACGCGAGCATTGTCGCGGCGTCGACGGCCTCGACGCCGGCCGCCCGTAAGGCGTTGCGCAGTGCATCGCGGTGGTCGAGCGCGAGCAGACAGAACGCCCCCGTGCGGGTGGCGAGCGCCTCGAGAGAGGGCTCAGATCCCGGCATGGTCGGCGAGCCAGCGGCGGTTCCGCACCTGCGCCTCGAACTGCGGCGCCGGATCGTCGTTCGGGCCGGGGACCCAGTCCTGCTCGACCACGAGCCAACCCGCGTAGCCGCCGAGCTCGGCGAGGAACCCGTCGAGGTCGGCATCGCCGGTGCCGAGCTCGCAGAACGCGCCCGCGCGCCAGGCGTCGGGCCAGTCGCGCGCTCCGCGCATGACGTCGAGTCGCACGTCCTTCAGATGGACGTGCTGCACGCGGTCGCGCCAGTCGCGCAGCGCCTGGACCGGATCGCCGCCCGCCGCGGTCAGGTGCCCGCTGTCGACGAGGAGCGCGACGTCGGTGCCGTCGAGCAGCCGCTCGATCTCGGCCGGCGTCTGCACGCGCGTACCCATGTGGTGGTGGAAGACCGGATCGAGTCCGCGCCCGCGCGAGCGCTCGACTGCCCGCGCGACCGCGCCGAGGTCGACGTCGCCGTCACGCGGGCCCCTGTCGCAGAGCACCGGCCGCGCGCGGAAGGATGCGACCAGGTCGAGTGTCGTGTCGAGGACGTCGAGATCGTCCTCGCCGAACCGCAGCTCGACAAACGCGGCGACGAGCTCGAGCCGCCTCGAGTCGAGGCGCCCGCGAAGCGTCTCGACGCCGCCGAGGTAGCCGAGCGGCCCGAGCTCCGTGCCCGCGTAGCCGGCGGCGGCGATCGCGTCCAGTACCTGCTCGGGCCCCGGCACGTTCGGCAGCACGCCCACGGTGAGCTCGAACGCGCCGTAGCTCACGGGCGCGTTCGCGACGCGGATCAAACGAGCGCCGCCTCGAGCTCGCCGAGCCGTGGCATCGCTGCGGAGCAGGCGAGCTGCGCCGCGACGAGCGCGCCTGCGACCGTGCCGCGGCGAACCGCCTCGACGAGCGGCAGGCCGTGGAGCAGCCCCTGACCGAGCGCAGCCGCGAAGGCGTCGCCGGCCCCGAGGCCGTTCACGACCTCCACCGGGAACCCCGGCACGTCGGTCTGCTCGCCCCCCTCGAAGACTGTGGCGCCCCGCTCGCCGCGCTTCAGCACGAGCGTCGGAGCATCGACGCCCGCGGTCTCGACCTCCTCCTCGTTGCCGATCACGACGTCTGCGGTCGACGTCGCCTGCGCGGCGAGCGCTGGGTACGCGCCGGGGTCGTTCCAAAGCGTCGGTCGCCAGTCGAGGTCGAAGATGGTCGTGCCGCGGTGTGCGGCGAGCGCCGCAAGCGTCGTCTCGCGGCTCGGCGACTGCGCGAGGGCGGTGCCGGTCGCGTACAGGAGCGCCGTACCGGCCACCTCGTCCGCGTCGAAGTCACCCGGCGAGAGCTGCCAGTCCGGTGCGGTCGGACGCCGGTAGAAGGTGATCGGGAAGTTGTCCGGCGGCCACACCTCGCAGAAGGTCGGGGGCGTCAGCCAGTACGCATCGGTGGCGAGGAAGCGGACGTCAACGCCCTCGTCGCCGAGCCACGCGCGGACGAACTCGCCGTTGCCGTCGGCGCCGACGCGCGAGACGATCGCGGCACGCACGCCGAGTCGCGCCAGTCCGGTCGCGACGTTGCCGGCGAAGCCGCCGACGAAGCGCGTGAACGTGCGCACTTCCGCGAGCGGCGTCTCGAGCTCGTTTGGGTAGAGGTCGATCCCGACCCGGCCGAGGACCGCCGCCTCGATCACACGTGGCTCCGCTCGTCGCGGCGCGCGGTCTCGTAGGCCTCGCGTGCGACGCTGACCGACTGGAGCTCCGAGACCTCCGCGACGGCGACGTCCCACCAGCTCTCGTAGCCCGGCACCGCCTCGTCCCGGTTGACCTCGACGGTGATCACCGTCGTCCGTGTCTCGTCGCGCGCCGCGGCGAGGCCGGCGCGGAGGTCCTCGAGCGTCCGCGCGCGGATGACGTGCGCGCCGAGCGACTCGGCGTTCGCGGCGAGATCGAGGGCGAGCTCACGCTGCGTACCGAAGCCGTCGGTTCCGAGCGAGCGGGAGAGGCTGCCGATCGACTTGTAACCGTGGCTGTCGACCAGCACGATCGTCAGCTTGATTCCGAGCTCGACCGCGGTCACGAGCTCGGCCGGGAGCATCAGGTACGAGCCGTCACCTACGAGCACGTAGACCTCGCGCTCGGGTGCGGCGAGCTTCACGCCGAGGGCACCCGCGATCTCGTAGCCCATGCACGAGTAGCCGTACTCGACGTGGTACCCCTTCGGGTCGCGGGTGCGCCAGAGCTTGTGCAGGTCGCCGGGCATCGCCCCTGCGGCGCAGACGACGACGTCCCGTGGCCCGGCGGCGTCGTTGACTGCGCCGATCACGGCGCTCTGGGCGGGCGGGTCGCGCTCGAGCGAGTAGAGCCGTGCCACCTCGTCGTCCCACTCGCGCGCGAGCTCCGCGGCACGGCTGCGGTACGCGTCGTCGACCGACCAGCCGGCGAGTAACTCGCCGAGTCGCTCGAGCGTCGTGCGGGCGTCGCCGACGACCGCGACGCCCGCGTGCTTCGCGGCGTCGAAGTCGGCGACGTTGACGTTGACAAAGCGCACGTCCGGGTCCCGGAACGCGGTCTTCGACGCGGTCGTGAAGTCCGACCAGCGCGTGCCGACGCCGATCACGAGATCCGCCTCGGCGGCGATACGGTTCGCGGCGAAAGTCCCCGTGACGCCGATCGCGCCGAGCGCGGAGGGGTGGTCGTACGGCAGCGACCCCTTGCCGGCCTGCGTCTCGCCGACCGGGATCCCCGTCGCGTCGCAGAGCGCGCGCAACGCGTCAGTCGGCCTCGGAGTAGACGACGCCGCCGCCGGCGACGAGCAGGGGCCGTCGCGAGCGCCGGATCAGCTCCACGGCGCGCGCGAGCGCCGCCGCGTCGGGCACCGGCCTCGGAATCGACCAGACACGCTTGCGGAGGAAGCCCGCCGGCACCTCGAACGCCTCCGCCTGCACGTCCTGCGGCAGCGCGAGCGTGACGGCGCCGGTCTCGGCCTGGTTCACGAGCACGCGCATCGCCTGCAGCGCTGCCGGCACGATCTGCTCGGGCCGCCAGATTCGGTCGAAGTAGCGCGAGACCGGGCGGAAGCAGTCGTTTACCGAGACGTCTCCCGCCCACGGAACCTCGAGCTGCTGCAGCACGGGATCGGGTCGCCGCGACGCGAACACGTCGCCCGGCAACAGCAGCACCGGCAGCCGGTTCACGGTCGCGAGCGCCGCGCCGGTGACCATGTTCGTTGCGCCCGGGCCGATCGACGTCGTGCAGGCGAGCGTGCCGAGCCGGTTGCGCATCCGGGCGTAGCCGGCCGCCGTGTGCACCATGCCCTGCTCGTTGTGCGCCTGGTGGAACGCGAGGAGCTCCGGGCTCTCGTACAGCGCCTCGCCGATCCCGGCGACGTTGCCGTGGCCGAAGATCCCGAGAACGCCGCCGAAGAAGCGGTGCTCCACGCCGTCGCGCTCGACGTGCTGCGCCGCAAGGAAACGGACGAGCGCCTGCGCGGCTGTCAGCCGAACTGCGACCACTCAGACCTCGGCCCCGATCGAGCGGAGCTCGTGCTCGAGCTCCTGGAGTTCGCGGCCGCCGGCCATCAGTCGCACGAGTTCCTGCCCGTCGATCTCCGACTTCTCGAACGCCCCGAGGCTCTGGCCGCGGTTCAGGATCACGAACCGGTCGCCGACGGGGTACGCGTGGTGCGGGTTGTGGGTGATGAAGATCACGGCGATTCCGCGGTCTCGCGCCTGGAGGATGTACTTGAGCACGACGCCCGCCTGCTTCACGCCGAGCGCCGACGTCGGCTCGTCGAGGATCAGCACGCGCGCGCCGAAGTAGACGGCCCGCGCGATCGCGACCGACTGCCGCTCGCCGCCCGACAGCGTCCCGACCGGCTGGTCGGGGTCGCGGATGTCGATGCCCATCTCGTGCAGCTCGGTGCGCACGATCCTTCTGGCGGCGGCCGCGTCGAGCCACTTGAAGGGCCCGAACTTCTTGTACGGCTCAGCGCCGAGGAAGAAGTTCCGCCAGATCGACATCAGCGGCACCAGCGCCAGATCCTGGTAGACGGTCGCGATCCCGGCCGCCCGCGCATCGCGCGGCGACCCGAACTCGACCGCGTCGCCCTCGACCAGCAGCTGACCCTCGTCGGGGGCGTGGACGCCGGAGAGGATCTTGATGAACGTCGACTTCCCGGCGCCGTTGTCGCCGAGGATGCACGTCACCTCGCCGGCATTCACGTATGTCGTGATGTCCTTGAGCGCGACGACGTTGCCGTAGTACTTGCAGATCCCGTCGACCTCGAGCAGGTGCGGCTTGGTGTTCATCGGGCTCTCTGTGCGCGGTTGCGGATCACCGTGTTCAGGAGCACGGCGGCGAAGAGGATCGCGCCCTCGAAGGTGTACGTCCAGTTGCTGTCCCACTGCGAGTCGATGATCCCGAGCTGCACCATCCCGAGGATGCACGCGCCGAAGAAGGTGCCGATCACCGAGCCGTAGCCGCCCGTCAGCAGGCAGCCGCCGACGACGGCGCAGATGATGAAGATGAACTCGAGTCCGATGCCCTCCTTCGACTGCATGGAGCGCAGCTCGAGCGCCTCGATGATGCCCATCAGCGAGGCGGTGCACGACGTCATCACGAACAGCAGGATCTTCGTCCGCGCGACGGGCACGCCGACGTTGCGGGCCGCGGTCGGCTCGCCGCCGGCGCTGTAGATCCAGTTGCCGAAGCGCGTCTTGGCGAGCAGCCAGGCGCCGACGATCGTGATCCCGATCCACCACAGCACCTTCGTCTTGTAGGCGTAGTCGGTCAGGTCGGAGGCGAAGAAGCGGTATGCCGAGTCGAACCCGCCGGCCAGGTCGATGTTCTCGATCGCGGTCCTCCCTGTCAGCGACAGCGTGAGCGCCGCGTTCACGCCCTGGAGCACGAAGAACGTCGCCAGCGTGACGATGAAGCTCGGCAGCTTCGTCTTCACGACGGTGAACCCGTTGAGCAAGCCGACCGCGACGCCGAAGAGCAGCACGAGCACGATCGACGGCCAGATGTTCATGCCCACCTCGGTCGCGAGGTAGCCGAGCAGGAGGCCCGAGCTGCCGATCATCACGCCGGCGGAAAGGTCGAACTCGCCCCCGATCATCAGCAGCGCGACCGGCACTGCCACGATCCCGTACTGCGCCGCCTGGTCGGTCCACCCGGCTGCGATTCCCGGGTCGCCGATCCAGTCCACGGCGCGTGCGTAGTAGCCGAACACGAGCCAGACGACGACCGCGCCGATCATCGCTCCGATGTCGGGCCGCGCGAGCAGCTTCGAGAGCGGAGTGACGCGAGTCACCCGCTCGTCCTGCTGGGCGGGCGGGGCAGTGGCTGCTGCCGGCTCGGCGATGGTCGCCTCCTCTCAGTGCCGGGGCGGGTGGGACCGCCCGCCCCGGCACTCTCGTCCTAGCGGGTTCCCTCGGAGGCGAGCTTCGCCACCTGGGCCGCGTTCGCCTTGTTGATGATCCCGGGCCCGGTCAGCACGGGCTGACCGTTCCCGACCGTGTTCAGGTTCGTGACGTAGAGCATTGCGAAGACGACCGGCAGGTAACCCTGGAGGTACTGCTGCTGGTCGATCGCGAACAGCATCCGGCCGGCCTCGATCTCCTTGATCGCGCCGCCGACGTCGAAGGTGCCCGCCTTGGTGCCGTTCGGCAGCACGTCGAGGCACGGGATCGTCACGTCCGGGTCGAGGCCCAGGAAGCCGTCGAGCGACTTGTTGGCCTTCATCGCCGCCTGCACCTTCGCCTTCGTGCCCGGGATGTCGGACTTGGCGTTCGGGATCGTCAGGACCTGGACGCCCCCCGAGCCGAGGATCTTCTTCACGCCGTCGGCCCGTTGCTGCAGTCCCGAGTTCGAGGCCTCGTGGATGACGACCAGCACCTTCTTCGCGCCGGCCGACTTGAACTGCTTCCCGGCGCCCTGGCCCGCGACGTCCTCGGTCTGTCCGACGTGAACCATGTAGTGCGGCAACGCGTCGAAGGCACCCAGGCCGGAATTGACGGTGATGATCTCGATGTTCTTCTGCGACGCCCGCTGGAGCGATCCCTTGAGCGCGCTCGCGGTCGGCACCGAGGTCGCGATCACGTGCGCGTTCGCTGCGATCGCCGCGTTGATGCCTGCGACCTGCTTCGCGACGTTGTTGTTCGCGTAGACCTGCGTGGTCGTGACGCCGCGGGCCTTGAGGTCGTTCGTCGCCTGGTCGACGCCCTTCTTGAACACAGACCAGAACGAGCCGGTGTCGCCGTGGGTGACGACCGCCAGCCTGATCGGGTCGGCCCGCATCGCTCCGAACGCGGCGGTCGCGGGCGAGCCGAGCGCCGTCAAACCGGCGGCGGTGAGGCCGCCCTTGACGAGCAGGCCCCGGCGGGAGATGCGCGTTTCCTCGATCTTCTCGATCACGTCGTCGTTCATATGTCCCTCCCCTTTCGTTGGGATCGACGAGTGCCCGCGATTCTCAACCCTTCAGGGCCGGCGCGCCAGTCACCCTGTCGGTGGAGACCGGCCGGCGCTCGATGCGCGACCGGTCGGCGGCGACCGCGACTGCGAGAGCTGCCCGTGCCTCGTTGAGTGTGCACGCGCTCTCGCCGCCGCTGCGGACGGTGTCCACGAACGTGGCGAGCTCGGCGCGGTAGGCGGGCTCGAAGCGGTCCAGGAAGTTCGCGTACCCGGCGCCGGCTGGCGGTCCGCCGGGCTCGACCGACCGGAGGGCGTTTCGGTCGCCGACGGCGACGCTGTCGGCTGTGCCGAAGACCTCGAGCCGGACGTCGTACCCGCGCGGATCGTGGCGCGTCCCCGAGATGATGCCGAGTGCGCCGTCTCCGAGTCGCAGCGCCAACACGGCCGTGTCGACGTCGCCGTGGCGCGCGAACCACGGTGTCTCGCGCACCGCGCCGTCGGCGTACACCTCCTCGATCTCCTCCCCGGTGACGAAGCGGATCGCGTCGAAGTCGTGGATGTGCAGGTCGCGGAAGATCCCGCCCGAGCTCGCGATGTAGTCCTCTGAGGGCGGCTCCGGGTCGTGGGTCGCAGCCCGGACGATGAGCAGCCGGCCGAGCGCCCCGGTCGCGATCGCGTCGCGCGCCGCCCGGTACCCCGCGTCGAACCGGCGCTGGAAGCCGATCTGGACAAGGATCCCCGCGCGCTCGACCTGGGCGATGGCGTCGTCGATGGCCGCGAGCTCGAGCGCGACGGGCTTCTCGCAGAACGTGGGCAGGCCGGCCGCGGCCGCAAGGAGGAGGAGCGGGACGTGCGCGGGGGTCCCGGTCGCGATGACGAGCGCATCGAGCGGCATCTCGACGAGCACCTCGGGCGTCTCGGCGACCCCGGCGCCGAGATCGCGGGCGACCCGGGCGGCGCGATCCGGGTCGGCGTCCGTCAGCGTGAGCGCCGAGACTCCGTCGAGGCCCCGCAGGGTCTCTGCGTGGAACGCGCCGATCCTGCCGACGCCGATCACGCCGACGTGGAGGCCTCCCGTCATCCGAGCGCCGATCGTAACGCAGCTGACGAGCGGGACGCGCGGGTCCTTGGGCGTCTGCGGCCAGGTCGAGCGGATCCATGCCAGGCCGGGATCATCGGTGTTCGCCATCGAATGGTGCTCACCCGCGAGTGCGTTCAGGTAGTAGAAGTCGTGGCCGGGCGCGGCCGAGAATGCGTGGTAGCCGTATGGGACGAGGACGAGGTCGCGGTCGCGCACGGCCCAGCTCTCGTCGAGTCCGCGCGCGGGGCTGTAGAGCCGCTGCAAGCCGAAGGCCTCCGGCGCCGGCGCGCGGTAGTAGTAGATCTCCTCGAGCGCGACCTCGTCGGGCGGCCGGTCCTCGTCGTGCTTGTGCGGCGGGTAGCTCGACCAGTTCCCGGACGGCGTCAGCACCTCGACCACGAGAATCCGCTCGGCCGGAAAGCCGGGCTGGATCATGTTGTTGATCTGCCGCGTTGCATTGCCGGCGCCGCGCACCTCGACGACGACCTCCTCCGGCCGCTGCAGCACCGCCTCGCGCCGCGCATCGCACGGGCAGCTCGCGACGGCGAGCTCGGCTTGCCCCTCGACGCGGTAGACGGTGTCGCGGGGCAGGTAGAGGGTCCACGGAAGCTGCTCGAACACGCTGGCCCGCGGCCCGAGCTCGAACCGCGCGCCGTCCGCCTCCACCGCACAGGCGCCCTCGAGCAGGACGAGCGCCGTCTCCTCGCCACCGGTCGCACCCTCCATGTCCCCCGCGAGCCGCGCGACGTGGAACGAGAGGTACCGCCAACCGGCACTGGCAGGCGTCACGCGGTCCCAGCGGCCGGCGCGGAGCAAGAGGTTCACTGCGGCGATTATCGCTCGCGACCGCCGCCGCGGGTCACTCTGCGTCACGGCGCCGGTCGTTACTCGGATCGGGCTGCCCGCTGGTAGCCCGGTGTCGGGTTGCAAGGCCTACGCGATCCCGCCGGCGAGGCGATCCTGGATGGGCTCTCCTGGGTGAGATGCGCGGGCTCGACTTCGATCACCGCGGCAGTCGCCGAGTTTCATTCGGGTGGCCCGATTCGGTCAAGTCAGAGAACTCAGTTCTTGCTGCGAGAGCCGCTTGAACGGCGTGCGGTGTCACGCTGCCGAGGTTCCGGTGGACGGAAGTGTGGTAGTCGTGGTCACCTGAGCGGCCGCGAGCTCCGACCCTGTCGAACGCCGACCGTGCTCCGAGTTCGTAGGCCATTCCGCGCCGGTGCGTCGAGCGATCGAGGTAGGGAATCGGCCTGCGCTGCGACTGGTTCCCGAGGAGTAGACGTGTGTTCGATCGGGTTGACGTCGATCGCGCGTCGTAGGAGTGCTGCGACCACGTGTTGAGCCGCCACGGGCGGCAGTTGAAGCAGAGGTGTTGTCCGCCTCGATCGAGGCGAAGTCGCTTCCCTGGTAGCGATCGATGAGCTCGATCCTGCGGATCGGGAACCGCTGTTCGTAGAGGCGGCGGAACACCGACACAATCGTCGTGCTCACGTCGCGGTTGACCACGAGCCTTCCGCGGTGCACGAGACCGTCGAAGCCGTAGTAGGTGAGATCGATCAGCCGTAGTCCGTTGAGCGGAACTGGGCACCCGGGATGCCACGAAGACGCCTGCCATCTCGGCCCGCAAGTTCTTGCTCAGCATCGAGACCGACGCCGAGAAGTGAGGCTGCTGAGCCGCCGTTGCCGTGCTCGCGGTGAGGAGGAACAGCGTCAGCAAGCTGGCGCACCCTGCTCGACGAACCATGCTCGGAGGATACGGACCACAGCCGACTGAGCTTCGAGCCCGGTTTCTCCTCAGCCCGAGGATCTCCGTGACGCGGCGCGGCATTGGCGCTGGCCGAGACGCACGACGCGGCCTCGGAGGGGGGTGTCTTTCCCGGGAAGCCGCAGGAGTGGTCGCAGAGCTTTCGAGCGCTGCAACCGCGCTGATCATCGAGCAGGAGAAGCGCGCAGCCCGGAAAGCCGGAGCGGAGGTTCTAAGACCCTCAGGGGCTGAGCTACTGGATGTCGAGTCGCTCGTATGCGAGCGTGAGCTCCTCCATCGCAACGTCGTTGCATCGTGCGTTGAACGGGCCGTCAGACGGCTTCGGCGTGATTAGCTCGCGAACGACTTATGAGCGAAGGCGGCGAATGCAAGAGGAAACTTGGATGTCTGGCGTCGGGGAAACCCTGTCGACCCAGCCTTCAGGCGATCCGGAACTCTTTCGCCGCGAGGACGCGCCCCGCGAGCGTCCAGCGACAGGTCCAGTGCCCGGTTGCGAGCTTCGGGTCGGGATCGAGATGGGGACCGGCGGCCGTGACCGGGAGAGGAAGCTCGAAGTCCTGGCCGAGCCCGACGTCCTTGCCCTCGTGCAGGAACTCGAAGCCGGCGAGCTTGCCCTTGCCTCCGACGAGGACGGCGCTGCAGGTGACCGATTTGGTCGGCGAAAACGCGGAGCCGCGCTCGTCACGGCGGCAGACCCGTGTTGGCCCGGCCGCAACCGTGTGCGAGCTCGCGCAGACAGCTACGTAGAGGATGGGACCGGCCGGGCCTGCGCTGCGGAACGACTTGCGAACGCGCTCGGGCCCGACTCCCAGTTCGCACCCCCAGCGGCCGCCCGGCATCGCGTGCGGCCCAGCGGTGAGGTAGATGTTGACACCGCGTCGGTCGTCGGTTGTCTTCGCCCCGAACGCCTGGAAAGGGCTGCCCTCGTAGAAGAAGCGACCGATGAACCGCTCGTCCGGGTTACCGCGGATGCTTGCCGAGCAGAAGAACGCCGGCGAGAGGATCGGTGACCGGCTCTGGTCGGATTTGCACTGGGCTGCCCCGCGGTCGATTTCGCCCTGGCCGCACACGCGCACGTGCTCGATCCTGTCTGACCGGGAGGACAAGGGCGTGGCGCCCAAGGCGACAATCGGAGGAGCGAGGAGCAGCAGAAGGAGCGGTAAGCACGTCCTTCCACCCCCGCATCGCATCGCCGACACGTCGCCAAGTATGGCACGGTGACGAGGCAGCCGATCGGCCGTTTTAGCCCGTGTCCGGCCCCTTTGATCCAGGGTGTGTGGGTCCTGTCAGCTAGGGCGGACCCTGGTGTCCTGTCGGCTCGCGGCAAGTGCGGACTGGGCGCCGGTCCGCGGCCTTCTATGGTGAGCAGCCGCCGGCGACCCCGCGCTAGATTGCCGCGGATATCGTCCAAGACGAGGCGTTGGTCTGCGACAGCGGTCGTTTGTGGGTGGGCTCTGCGTCGATGATTCGCCTTGGCGCGCGAGCCCTTGTGTCGGACGGGTGGGGGTCGTACGGTCCCCGTTCATTGCCGCGGTTTCTGCGGCGGCGCTCTTTCCGTGGCGGGTTATGGCTTACAGGCTTCTGACGGGAGGGAAGAGCATGGCGAGCAAGTTGAAGATCAAGGTGAACGGTCTGGTGCACAGCGTGACCGCGAGCCATCGTCCGCAGCAGCGGGCGCTGGCTGTCAGCCCATGAGTTGGGCCACGTCCTCGGACTGCGGCACGTCTCGAGCACTCCCTCCACGAACAGCGACTTCCTGATGTGGCCGAACATCAGTTGGACCAACGTCCCCCCTGACATCTCTGCCAGTGACGCGAACAAGATGGCAGCGAGCAGTCTCAGTCGACCCCTCCCGTTCTAGGGCCATCTCTGGTGCTTGCGTGATGGATCTTGCCCTACCGCAAGCCACTCGGTTGGTCACCAACAGACCCGAGCCGGATGATGCAATGCCGCTCGACCACACGTCGCCCCTCAGAGCAATCGAAGGAGCAATCAATGCCGAAGTCCCTGTCTCAACTACGCGCACAGCTCGGTGACATCGAGCCCGATGAGCGCACGTATGAGGCCCTGGGCCCGTCGGAGGTCGACCTGCTGCTGGACCTTCTCGACGACAGGGAAGACTGGCTGGCGGCGCGTGCGGTCCACGCTTTGAGCCGGATTGACGCCGAAAGCGCTCGGCAGGCCGTCGTGTCGTCTGCGGAGAGCCCCCGGATGGCGGTCCGCGTCGCCGCCGCTGCTTCCGCTGGTGGCCTCCCGGCGCAGGTCTCCGACGAGATCCTGTCCAGGCTGCTTGACGATCCACACCCCGCCGTCCGCAAGTTCGCCATCAGATCGACCTCAAATCGCAACAGCGAGGCGGTCAGACGCCGGATCGCCGAGATTGCCGCTAGTGATGCGGATACACGACTTCAGCGAATGGCGCAGGAACAGGAGAGGTCGATTTCTCAGTAGAACTATCGCCCTGAAGGCAAAACTCGGTGCGCGCCACGAGAGTCCTACGATTGGCAGGCACGACGCCAATTCGGCCCACTCGTGTCAGCAGGGCCGGCTCGGTAGATTCACGGCTCGCTCTTTCCCAAACGCCCGGGCGAGGAGGTGCGTTTGACGACCGACAAATCGGGGCGCACGAGTGCCGGGATCCTGCTCTGGCGCAGGCGTGAGGGTCGCTTGGAGGTGCTCCTGGCCCATCAGGGCGGTCCGTTCTGGGTCAAGAAGGACATCGGCCACTGGACGATCCCCAAGGGCGAGGGGGAGCCGGGTGAGGAGTTCGTGGCGGTGGCTCGGCGAGAGTTCGCGGAAGAAACTGGACTGGAAGCCCCCGACCACCCGCTGATCGATCTTGGACAGATCACACAGAAGTCGGGCAAGCTCGTGCTGGGGTGGGCAGTCGAGGGAGACCTCGATCCCTCGACGGCCGTGAGTAACACCTACGAGATGGAATGGCCGCCGCATTCAGGCGTCGTCCAGACATTCCCCGAGATCGACCGCGTCGAATGGTTCGATCTAGATGAGGCACGCCGAAGGCTGAAGGCAGCGCAAGTTCCCTTTCTCGATCGGCTTCAGGCGGCACTTGCCTCCGCCCGTGAGCGATCCTCAGCGCAGGATCGTTGAGAAGGCGCGCCCGGGATCAGCAGGGACGGTGAGGCCTGAGACGGCCGACTCGATGACCATTCGCTGTTTGGCCAGCTTTTCTCAGTGGCATGGCGTCGGTCAGGCCGAACGTGGCGGGCGTTCCAAGAGCCCCCACCGGCGCGTAATCGCGGACATCGAGCTGGCGCGGCCGTACTCCCAGGAACACCGAAATCCCGCTCAACCATGCGGGATTTCGGCTCAGTGAGCGGAGGGGGAGGGATTTGAACCCTCGTCGGACGGAACCGCCCGAAACGGTTTTCGAGACCGCCGCATTCGACCGCTCTGCCACCCCTCCGCGGATTGACAGGGTACCGCCGTCCCTAGCTGCCCGATTCCTGGGCCGACGCCGCTTGCCATCGCGGTCTCGAGAACGGAGTTGCCTCAAGGCCGCGATCCCGTTGGGCTGCGTGACGATGCGACCGGCCGGGACGGCGGCCCACGGCCGCCAGGCGCAGCGTGCCGGCCCGGGCGATCGGCGTGCGTGCGACGGTTCGGCCGCTGGCGGAGCGTTGTCGCCTGGTTGGCGCTGACCAGCCGGGCTGAACGAGCGCCTGTACCACGTGCTTGCAGGCGTTGACCGACCGCACCGTCTGAGCAGGACTCGCCGTCGTCCCGATGTCGCGCAGGACCCTGCAGGCCGCGCTCACGAGCCGTCAGCAAAGGGCGAGGCCGTCGTTGATGAGCGGTCCGCGGTTGATCTTCCGACCCGCGACGTTCGGGTCGAGGGCCGAGATCAGGTCGATGTCACTCCAGGCGAGGTTGTTCGCTCGAGACCACGCCACCGCTGTGCCGTTGACCGCGTAGACGATGCCCTCGTCGCTCATGAACGAGACGGCTCCGGGCCCCTCGCAACGGAGCATCCCGCCGGGAACCGTGAGCGGCCATGCGTCCCCGAGATCGGCCTGCGAGATGTAACGCTCACTCGGGGCGCTCGAAACGCTCGTCGTCTCGGACACCGCTCCACCCGAAGCGTCTCGGTCAGACCCGGACTCACCGGAACACCCGGCCGCCATGACCAGAAGGAGCAAGCCCAGAACCGTCAGAGGCCGCACGAGAGCAATCCTCGTCAGGGACGGCCGAACACGTCAAGCGACAAGGGCCGCCGACCGTCAACGCACACGCTTACGCTGCAATCGGGCGACTCGAAGGGAGCGACTCTTACGGCGAGTGTGGCGCCCGTCAACGACTGAGGCTCCCGCGGAAGACCCGCAGCGCCGGGCGGTGATCTGGCGATGCGACGGCGCCTTGATCGGCGGCGATGCGTGGAACCGCGACTCCGAGGGCGGCGTCGACCTTACGGCTTCCGCTGGGAGGGCCGGCGCTTGGCCCGACCCACTGGTCGGCCGTGAAAGCGGCGAGCATCAGGACAGCGCCGGGATGGGGCCTGACCGGGCATCTTTCAAACCGCGGGTTTCAGACCCTCCTCCAGAATCTCATGAATGGCGAAGCGAAGCAATCAGCGCCCAGGACGGACCTTCCGATTTCAGGACGGATCGATGGGCTCGAGAGTCGTCGGGCTTCCAGCTGCTGTCGATCCATGGTTCGAGCGGGCCGTAGAGGCGGATGATGGGGAACCAGCCGATCTCGGGTAGGGAGCGCACCCAGTTCGCCTCCCTTCCCGCGGGCGGCTCGGGGCCCGACATAGACGTCGACGCCTCGTCGTGGCCGTGCGCCGCAAGCACGGCCACGATGCCACGAGCGTCCCCGCTGACGAGAAACTCGGGTCAGTAGGCGCTCCCTACCCTCCGCTCGTCGCGGCTGCCTTGACCGTTTCGGCGCTCTCGCTGTCGACCTCGTGCTTGGTGACCTTGTCGGCCTTCGCGAGCGCCTTCTCGACGTCATCGACCCAACGCTCCTCGAACAGCGCGACGATGCCCGAACTCCCCGGCGGAAGCACCTCCTCGATGTCCGCCTTGATCTCCTTCTTCTGCCTGTGGTCGAGGATCGCGCCGGTGCCGGCACCGATCCCGGCGCCAACAACGGCCGACGCAAGAAACGCCGGCGGGAAGATGAGGCCGATGATCGCGCCGCCGGCGGCACCGATCGTGGCTCCCCGGCCCACATCGTGCGCGTTGTCTTTCACCGAGATCTTCCCGTCGTCGTCGCGGCTGACGAGCACGAGCCCGTCCACCGTGATCACCTTGTCGCGCGCAAGCTGCTTGATGTCGTCCCAATCCTCCTGGGCAGCGCCCGGATCGGAATAAGCGGCGATGTACAGGTCTACAGGTGCATCACTCATCGTCCCCCCTTAGGTTGAGCGGGACGCAACGGCTCAGAGGCTGAGCCACCGCGACTCTAACCCCATGAACAACGGCCGGGGTAGTACCACGAGGTCGCATCCTCGCCGCGACCTCTCAGACATCGAGCGTCGGGCACGTCAGATGGCGCGTGCTCTCAGAGGTCGACTGTGTCGGCACCCGGGCCGAGCAGCCGGTCGATGGCTGCGTCGACAGCCTCGTCGAGCGGCTGAGCCTCGTAGCCGACGAGCTTCACGTTCGACTGGCCGGCCAGCATCTGCACGACGTCAGCGATGTCAGCTCCATCGTCGAGCTCGACGAGGTGCTCCGACTGCCAGGTCACGCTGACGTGTATCTGCCGCATCAGAGGTTCTGACGATTCTTCGGCATCTGCGGGCGCCCGCTGAACCGCTATTTACAGAAGCCGTACACGGCATTCTTCGCTCGAGAACACTCTCCCCACGTGTTCGCGCGTGGTGAGAGGCCGGCCGCGCGATGACAAACGGATGGGCGGTACTGGGCTCGAACCTCTCCGCTCAACCGCGCCAGTTCGCCCCAAGCGGATGGAGGCGCGCGAACAGCCCGGCGACGGCCAGGCCCACCGCTACGCACGATCTCGCCTCACCGTGGCGAGAGACGGCCTCTGCCCAAGAAGGGCTGGAGCGGCGTCAGACTGTTTTCGAGCCGCCGCATTCGACCGCTCTAATCGCCGTGAAGCGTACCGCCGGCTCTTCCCGATCGTGAACGGAGGTGCGTGCCGCGGAGGTCTGAAGGCTCGTCCTCACGGCTGAGCCGGAGGCAGGCATGTCGCGAGCAGGCCGAACGAGAGAAGCTCGCCGTCGCACGGGAGGGGCTCCCCGTCGAGGCGGTCGTCCACGGTCACGAGCGGTTGCGACCCGGGTGGCGCGTCCATCTCTCCCGTGACGAGGAAGTCGAGCACCCGCTCCTCGGCGACGCGAAGCCCGCGCTCGCGCACGACCCGGGCGAGCGCGGCCTTGTCCCGGTACACGACCCCGTAATCGCCTGCCGCCCCGCCTCGCTGTTCGAGGAAGCGGTGAAACGAGAGCGTGAATGCGACATATGCCGCCACCACAGCCGCCAGCGCGGCGACGGCTCCGACCGCGGCGACGCGGTGGAGCCTGCCGCGCGCGGCCGCGACGACGTCCGCGAGACCCACCGCCTGCACGGCGAAGGAAACCGGGTAGGTGACGATCAGGTAATGGGGGAAGACGCGGTCGGTCGCGGACGTCGCGTACGAGAGCCAGACGCCACCGAGCCACACGAGCAGGAGGGCGCGCCGTCCGCCGTCGGCGTCGAGCTCGACCCACGGCCAGCGTCGGCGCCGGCGGGCGCCCCGGACGATGCGCACCGTGGAGGTGACGAGGCCGAGGCAGAGGAGACCTATCGCGAGCAGGCTCGCCGCTCTCCCAAGCGTCCACGCTGCACCGGCATCGGTGACAAAGAGGGCACGGCTCGTGCCGACGACGTAGTCCCAGTTCGTGGCGCCGATGAGGCGGGTGGTCTCGCGGACGGCCTCGATCGACCCCGCCCCTGGAACCGCCGAGCCGCCGTCTCCCCGTCCTTCCGTCACGAGCGTGACGACATCCCCGAACCCGTGCCTCGCCTCGTAGGAAAGCCACGGCGCCAGCAGAAGGACCGATACCCCGATGCCGGCGGCGAACGCGCGCCAGTGCACCTCGCGTGTCCGGTATGCCAGCACGGCGACGGCGGGAACGACGAGGGCGATCGCCGAGAAATTGAGCTGGAACGTGAGGCAGAGGAGGACAGGGACGAATAGCACCACGCGGCTGCGTGGCCGTTCGAGCACGAGGAACAGGCTCCAAAGGAGCGACACCGTGAACACGGGGAGGAGGTCCTGGGCCCAGATCTTGCGCCCGTAGAGGACCGCCCAGGGCGCGGTCGCAAAGAGCGCCGCTGCGGCGAGCGCCGCGAGCGCTCCGAACCGGGATCGCAGGACGACGTACGTGAGGGCGACGGCGACGACGGCAAGCACGCCTACGAACGCCGTGGCGGCAAGCGGGTCGTCCCGCAAGGCCAGGGGAATCGCCGTCAGGTAGACGAAGAGGGGAGGGTTGCGGGCCCCGACGCTCGATGTCAGCCCGACGGTCTGCAGATGGCCGTCGAGGAGCAGCCGCGCGAGGTTGACGGCGTCCGCCTCGTCCTGTTTGAACTCGACGAGGTCGAGCTCGCGCAAGCGCAGCCACGCCGCAAGCACGAGGATCCCCATCAGGACGACGAGCTCCCACGGCCGGCGCGTCCCCTCCTTCGACTCCTGCCCGCCGTCCGCGGCGGCGCTGGAGCTCGCTGTCGTCATCCTCGCCACCCGGTGTCTCACGAGACTGCGCTGCTGGAGATGATCACGGCCTCGGCTCAGGTCTCGGTCGTGCCGCCATCAGGCGGCGCCTCTGCGGCGACGGGAAGAACTGCTCAGACGCACCCATTCGGGTGCGTCGTGAAGCGGAGAAGGAGGGATTCGAACCCTCGATGGAGGTTTAGACCCCCATAACGCCTTAGCAGGGCGCCGCCTTCAGCCACTCGGCCACTTCTCCGGGGCTCGCTGATGGTATCGCAGCCCTCCGCGCCCGACGGGCGAGTCAGCTCTGCGTCGAGACGTGGACGAACGCCACGACGTCTGCGATCTGCTGGTCGGTCAACTGGCCCTTGAACGCCGGCATCGCGCCCTTGCCGTTGACGACGCGGTCGATGATCAGCGCCTCGTCCGGCTTCTTCTCGTCGAGGTTCGGGCCAACCGCGCCGGTCGAGCCCGCAGCTTCCAGGATGTGGCAGACACCGCACGAGTTCACGAACACGACCTTGCCTGCTGTCGCGTCGCCGTTGTCGTACGGGCCCGGCGCCGGTTCCGTCTCGGTCGTCGTCGTGGTCGTTTCGCCAGGCACCGTCTCGGTCGACGAGGTCTCGCCAGGGTGAGCTGCCGCGGTCTCCTCTGCGTGGGCCTCCTCGTCCTCCTTGCCGAAGACCATCACGGTGGACATCATCGCGAGGAAGAGTCCGATGCAGAGGACGATGTAGGCGTTGCGCCACTTCCGTCCGGGGAAGTCCGGGTTCTTCCGCGGCAGCACGAGCGA
>CAVVQY010000019.1:0-100872 GCA_963750545.1 uncultured Actinomycetes bacterium
GATCGGTCTTCGCCTGCAGCCGCAGTGAGTCGCGCTCGCACAGGTCGGGCGCGGCGGTGGTCGCTCGAGGTTCGAGTCCTCTTCGGTTCACCAAAGCTTCGCTCTTCAAGCCAACGCGACTCCGAGCAGGTCGCGCGGACTCGAAGAACGGCGTCCGCGCCGTCGGTTCCCTCCGGGAAGGCGCAAATGTCGCCCACAGATCTTTTTGCGACTATTGCGACCAGCCGGTTTCCCTTGTAACGTCGCCGTGCGCTGCGGTTCGCGGGCCGGCTGCCCGATTCTGCAGCATCGTCGCCGTGGTGCACGGTGCGTCGCGGCTCCCTAACTGGAGGGACGAATGGCGAGCAAGTTGAAGATCAAGGTGAACGGTCTCGTGCACAACGTGACCGCGAGCCTCGACACACCGCTCCTGTACGTGCTGCACAACGAGCTCCACCTGCATGGGCCGCGCTTTGGCTGTGGTCTTGCGCAGTGTGGTGCCTGCTCGGTGCTCTTGGACGGGAAGGAGATCAGGTCGTGTGTGACGCCTGTTGCCGCGGTGAGCGGCAAGGCGATTACGACGCTGGAGGGTATGCCTGCGATGTGGGCGCAGGAGCGCGGCACGACCGCCGCTACTCCGGCTGCGCTGCATCCGTTGCAGCAGGCGTGGATTGATGTGCAGGTGCCGCATTGTGGCTACTGCCAGAACGGGATGATGATTCAGGCTGCTGATCTGTTGGCGACGACGAAGCGTCCGACTGAGGCGCAGATCCGCACGGCGATGAACGGTCATCTCTGTCGTTGTGGGACGTATCCGAGGATTCTGACGGCGATCCAGAAGGCCGCTGCTGTGATGGCGAAGGGTGGGAAGTAACCATGACTGAGATGCTCAAGAAGGAGTTCTCGCGCTCGACGTTCGTCAAGGGCGGCGGCGCGCTGATCGTTGCCTTCTCCGCTGTTGGTGCTGGTCTCGGCGCGAAGGCTGTGAAGTCGGCCGGGGTCGACCCGTATGCGTCGATGGGCCCGTTCGACCAGACCGCTGTCGACTCGTGGCTGATCATTCACGCCGACAACACGGCGAGCGTGAAGATCGGCAAGGTCGAGATGGGTCAGGGCACGCCGACCGCGTTGCTGATGATCGCGGCTGAGGAGCTCGACATGAGCTTCAGCCAGATGAAGATGATCACGCACGACACGAACATCACGCCTGACCAGGGCAACAGCGTCGGTAGCCAGGGTGTGCAGACGGGCGGCAAGCAGACCCGTGCCGCGGCTGCAGCCGCGAAGCAGGCGCTGCTCAAGCTGGCCTCGACGAGCCTCGGCGTTCCGGTTGCGAGCCTGTCAGTCGCGGGCGGCGTCGTCTCGGGCGGCGGCAAGACCGTCACCTACGGTGCGCTTCTCGGCGACAAGCTGTTCAACACGACGATCAGCGGCTTCTCGACCGTTGCTACGGCCACGACGCCGGCTCAGGCAGTCGCGGGCTCGCCGGGCACGAAGGGGGTCAGCCAGTACACGATCGTCGGTACCAGCCCGCCCCGGCTGGACATTCCGGACAAGGTGACGGGGACGTACACCTATGTCCACAACATCAGGGTGCCGGGCATGCTGCACGGCCGGATCGTGCGGCCTCGCGGTCAGGGTGCCTACGGTGACGGTACGGCTCCGAAGCTCATCTCGTTCGACGAGAGCTCGATCAAGAGCATCCAGGGTGCGCAGATCATCCGCTACAACGACTTCCTCGGCGTCGTCGCTCCGACGGAGTACGCGGCGATCCAGGCGGCCGCTCAGCTCAAGGTGAAGTGGGCCGATCCTCCCGTGATGTCCGGCAGCGGCAACCTCTGGAAGCAGATGCGAGACTTCGACAGCGCGGGGAAGGCTCCGGCGCGGATCGCGTTCAACAGCGGCAACTTCGACGACGCCTTCAAGTCAGCTGCGCTCACGGTGAGCCAGACATATAAGACCCACTACACCGGGAGCATGTCTATCGGCCCGGAGTGCTGCGTCGCCGACGTGACACCGAACGGCGCGAGGATCTTCACGAACTCACAGCGGTTGTACGAAAACAGGGCCACCGTCAAGACGGTTCTCGACAAGGTGATGGGGAAGCCGATGCCGGAGAACCGGATCCATCTCACCTACTACGAGGGCTCGAGCGTCTACGGGCCGGCGGCGCCGTACGTCGACGCGAGCCAGGCCGCGACGATCATGTCGGCCCTAGTCGGCAAGCCGGTGCGGTTGCAGTTCATGCGCTGGGACACACACGGTTGGGGCAACTACGGCCCCGCGGTGATGGTGGACATCCGAGCGGGTGTGGACGCGAAGGGCAACCTGACCGCCTTCGAGTTCACCGACTTCGGCATCCCCTACTACTCGACGCAGGCCGCTGAGCAGCAGGTGACGGGCAACGCGGTGTTCTCCACCGCGGGCCCGGTCGAGACGACGATCAGCGGTGAGCAGTACAACATCCCGAATCGGAGGGTGATCGGGAAGAGCCTGCCGCTTCAGAACAACTATCTGAAGTCGATCCAGCTGCGCGCGCCGAGAGGCCCGCAGACCGCGTTCGCCGCGGAGCAGGCAGTCGACGAGCTGGCGTACATGGCGAAGATGGATCCGGTCGCGTTCCGTCTCCAGAACATCGCCGTGTCGGCCGCCACCGATCCGGCGCTGCGGTGGCGCAATGTGCTCACCGCGGCGGCCAAGGACACCAACTGGCAGGCGAAGGTCGCTGCATCGAACCTCTCGAGTGCCAATGTCGTCACCGGCCGCGGGATCGCGTTCGGCTTCTACTCGAACACGATGACGTGCTGCGTCGCCGACGTCGAGGTGAACAAGAGCACCGGCAAGATCGTCGCCAAGCAGCTGCACATTGCGGGCGACGCCGGTCTGATCGTCTACCCGGCCGGAAGCGAGAACAACGAGGAAGGCGCCGCCATGCAGGGCCTCTCTCGCGCGCTGTACGAAGCGGTCGTGTTCGACAGGAAGGGCGTCACGAGCACCGACTGGGCCACCTATCCGATGGTCCGGTTCAAGGACGCCCCCACGATCCACATCCACGGGCTCACTCGCACCGACGTGCCGGATCCCGCGGGGGCCGGCTCGCGCACTACGGGCTCGGGCGAGCCCGCGATGTCGCCGGTACCGGCGGCGCTCGCGAACGCCTTCTTCGACGCCACGGGTGTCCGCCTCCGTGAGTCGCCGATGACTCCGGCTCGTGTCCGTGCGGCGCTCAAGGCTGCCGCCAAGTAACCCGAGATCGCACGGAAGCCATGGAGTGAAACCGGGCCCGGCAACGGGCCCGGTTTCATACCGCAGGACCGCAAGCGCCGAAGGCCGACCGCGACCGGCTTCGACTCGATGCGGCCGCGGCTACGACGTGAGCCCGGCGATGCCGTTTCGCAGCAGCGCCAGCGCGAGCAGGACGACGATCACGGCCGCGACCGTCCGGGCGTTGCGCTCGAGCCAGTACCTGGCGCTGCCGAGTACGCGCTTCGTCCAGTCGGAGGCGACGACGAGCAGGATGAGCGGCGACCGCCAGCGGCAGCAGGGCCATGATCGTGAAGAAGAGCCACTGGATCGCGTAGCCCGCGGCGGTCGGGTTCGTCTCCGAGATCGTCTTCAGCGCGATCGGGATGAAGCCACCGGGTTCGCGAGCAGGGCGCCCGCGCCGACGATCGCGATCAGCGGGCGACGAGGAGAGCTTGCTCATCTGGTCGATCGCGGCCTTCGTCTTCTCGGGCTTCGCCGGCCGGCGCATCACCCGGACGACCCAGGCAAGCAGGAGCAGCCCGATCGCCACGTCGAGCACCGCGACCCAGGTCTTCGGGCTGGACGGGGTCGAGGAGGCGGCGACGTCGCCGAGCACGAAGGCCGCCGCGATGCCGACGGCGATCGTCGCCGTGAACGCACCGAGGAAGAACCAGAACCCGGTGCGCAACGGCCGCTCGGCGAGGACGAGCGCGAGCACCGAGAACGTCAGCGTCGTCGGCGAGAGCATCGCCGCGAGCGAGACGAGCACGAGCTCGGTGTCGATCCAGCCCACGTCGCGCCACCCTAAATGGCGCTCCGGCCGGGCGTGCTCCGATGGCGCCTCCAGTCGGCTGCGCGTCGGAGGCGTCGCGCTCCTCTTGGCCGGGCTCAGAAGCGGAAGAGGTTCGCGATCGACGTGAAGACCTTCGCGTCGGCGCGCGGCGCGCGAGTCGATCCGGAACGAGAGCATGTAGAGCGTCCCGGGCGGAGCAGCAGGACCAGCGTGAAGCCGGTCTTGACGCCGCCGAAGCTCCTTCGGCAGCGGCACCGTGCCGGTGATCAGCGACTGCCCGGCCGGCCGGCAGCTTCAGCAGCTGCGGCTGCGGCGATCTTCGCGCCGGGCGACGCGCAGGTTCTTCGCGAACGAGGCGCCGATCGCCGGCAGGTCGGCCGCCTTGTACTTCTTCGCGATCGGCTGGATGGTCAGCGTCACGTCCGTGGGCACCGGACTCGGCAGCAGCGGCCACCTGAAGGCGCGGAAGCGGAACGTCGTGAGCTCCTTGCGGCCGGCCGCGGTGCTGATCAGGTCCGAGTAGACCGCGGCGAGCTCCGTCTTCTTCTGCTTCTTCAGCCGCGCGATCGTCTGCTTGACGGCGGCAACCGACGGCGGGATCGACCTGCCATGTTCGCGGCACGTGATGCCGGTAGCCACCGCTCTGGTCGACGTAGATCGTCGACGGCTGGTTCTTCGCCGGCGCCGCGCCCGCGACGAGCAGCGATCCCGTCGACCGCAACGCAGGAGCAGCGAAGCGAGGGCGACTCTCACCCCGTCTAAGTAGCACGCACCGTCTTGGCTGTCGAATCGCGAGTTCTCTAGGCTTCGCGTCCCGACGGCGACGAGAGGAGCGAGAGGTGGCGAGCGAAGAGGCGAGGCCGGCAGCACCGACGGCGTTCGAGGTCTGGAACGACTACGACCCCTCGATGCGCTTCGTCACGGCGTACCCGATGTCGGCCGCGCAGGGGACGGAGTCCAGCACCGTCGCCTACTACGCGTTCGAGCCCGGCCAGCACAGCGGGCTGCACGCCGACGACGCCGAGGAGGTGATCTACGTCGCCGACGGCGAGGGCGAGGTCTTCGTCAGCGGCCTCCAGGAGAAGCTCGAGGCCGGCGGGTTCACGTTCGTCCCCAAGGGCGTCCAGCACGACGTCTACGCCTACGGCGACGTGCACGCTCCGGCTGCTGTCGTTCTTCCCGAGCGCCCGCGTCGAGAGCACCTACACGGAGATCGTGCTGCCGTTCGGCGGCTACGACGGTCTCGTCCGACGCTCCGCCGCCGATGATGCCGCAGATCGAGGAGATCTCCTTCGACGAGCTGCCGCCGGAGCTCGCCGAGGACATTGCGGCCGAGTGGGGAGCAGCCGAAGAGGACGTGCCGGAGGTGGACGGGGAGAAACCCGAGTGAATCCGCCCTCGCCTTCGCCTCGGGCATGACGATTCACTCGGGCTCATGACGTCACCTTCGGCCGCTGCGTGCCGCGCCCGCGCAGGTCGGGCGCGGCGGTGACGATGGCTAGGCTGTGTTCCGCGCGGGCGTGGCGGAACTGGCAGACGCGCCGGGTTTAGGTCCCGGTGGGCTTCGGCCCTTGGAGGTTCAAGTCCTCTCGCCCGCACTCCCTCCGACTGCGACGTCGGCCCGCTGTCGGTGTCAGACGCCTGGCGTACCCGGCGACGCCCACAGCAAGCGTCGCGAGCCCGGAGGTGGCGAGGACGATCGCGTTCGCCGTGACGCACGTCCGGCAGGCGTTGCAGCAGACCGCCGCCATTGGAGCTTGGTCGCTGTACTTCGCTGCGGCCTGAGTCGCCCGACCCGTCCATATCTGCCTCACGAGTGGACTGTAGCCCCGCCGCCGGCAACCATCCAGTCCGCCGCCGGCGTTGCCTTCACGGGAGGAAGCGCACGTAGTCGCCGACCGGCTTCCGCGCCTTCGCGGCCGGCGCGTTCGTCGGGTTGCCGAGATGGATCAGGGCGACGAACTGCTCGTCGTCGTCGAGGCCGACCGCGGCGCGGCCCTGCCGGCGTCTCGAGGAGCTTCGGCGTGCGCCAGTACGAGGCGAGGCCTCGCGCATGCGCGGCGAGGAGGACGATGTAGACCGCGCACGCGGTGGCGAGCACGTCCTCGTGGTTCTGGTGGTCGTCGCCGGTCAGCTTCGCGCTCGCGACGATCAGGGTCGGGGCCCGGCCGAGCTTGACTCGCTCGTTCGGCTCGCCGGCCGCGACGAGCTCGCTCGAAGGTCTCCGGGCCGAGCACGCGGAAGCGCCAGGGCTCGGTCAGGAAGTGGTTCGGCGCCCAGCGCGCGAGCTCGAGCAGCTCCTCGACGACCTCGCGCGGCACCGGCTCGGGCCCGAACACCTTGTGGGTGCGGCGGGTGCGGATCGCGTGTCGAGCGTCCACGGCGCGCACGCTATCGCGCGCGCCGGATCCGCACCGGACTGGCGCCTGACCCCGGCGCACTCTGATTCAATGGCTCGTCCATGGAGACCCAGCTCGAGCAGCTCGACGGAGACCGCGCACGCCTGACGGTCGAGGTCCCCGCCGACGAGGTCCACCACGCGGTCGCAGCACGCGACGCACGATCTCGGCGAGCGCGTCAAGATCCCCGGCTTCCGGCCCGGCAAGGTGCCGATGCCGGTGCTCGTCTCGAAGGTCGGCAAGCAGCGCGTCTACTCCGAGGCGGTCGAGTCGCACATCGGCAGCTGGTTCTGGAGCGCCGCGGCGCGCACGCGCGCGCGGCCGGCCGAGCAGCCCGAGTACGAGTACGAGCTGCCGACGAGCGACGGCGAGAGCGTGGAGCTTCACGGCCGAGTTCGCGGTCCAGGCGAAGCCGGAGCCGGCCGACTGGACGACGCTCGAGGTGCCGAAGCGCGAGGTCGAGGTGCCCGACGAGGTCGATCGCGAAGCAGCTCGAAGCGCTCCAGCGCATGGTCGCCGAGCTCTCGCCGGTCGAGGGCCGGCCCGCACAGGAGGGCGACGTCGCCGTGGTCGACATCGTCTCCGAGGACGGCGCGAATCGCGACTACGTGCTCGAGCTCGGCAGCGAGCGGCTGGTCGACGAGATCGAGGCCGCGATCCGCGGCCTGCTCGTCGGCGACACCGACGAGGTCACGCTGGGAGGTCGGCGACGGCTCGACTCGCGGCGCGCGTCGTCACGCTCAAGGAGCTCCACGAGAAGGTGCTGCCGCCGCTCGACGACGAGCTCGCACGCGCCACGTCGGAGTTCGACACGCTCGACGAGCTGCGCGCCGACATCGAGGGACGGATCCGCGCGCAGCTCGAGGACGAGATCGAGGGCGAGTTCCGCCAGGCCGCGGTCGACGAGCTCGTGAAGGCGTCGAAGGTCGAGCCGGCGCGGCCTCGTGGTCGAGGTGCGGACGCGCGAGCTGCTGAACACCTTCATCCGCAACTTCGAGTCGCGCGGCATCGACGCGGGCGCCTACCTCCAGGCGACCGGCGTCGAGCCCGCAGCTGCTCGAGCAGCGGCTGCGCGAGGAGGCAAGCCAGTCGGTCGCGCGCGAGCTCGTGCTCGAGGCGGTCGTCGACAAGCTCGGCATCGAGGTGTCGGACGACGAGCATCCGCGAGCAGCTCCGCGAGCAGGGCGAGACCGACAAGGACATCGAGGAGTTCATCGAGGCGGGCGGCGCCGATCGCGTGCGCCAGGACCTCCGCATGAAGGAGGCGGTCGACCGGATCGCGGCCGAGGTGAAGCCGATCGCGCAGGAGCTCGCCGAGGCGCGCGAGGCGATCTGGACGCCGGACAAGGACGACGCCCGCGACCGAGAAGGAGAAGACGTTGTGGACACCCGGCAGCTGACCGGCGGGGTGGACAGCGTCGACCCGAGTTCCCGCGACCAGAAAGCTCGGACACATTCCCGGAAGGAGCACTCATGAGCCCGAACATCCCGATGGTGGTTGAGCAGACCTCGCGTGGCGAGCGCGCCTTCGACATCTACTCGCGCCTGCTCTCCGAGCGCATCGTCTTCCTCGGCACGCCGGTCGACGACTGGGTCGCGAACCTCGTCATCGCCCAGCTTCTCCATCTCGAGTCGGACGACCCGGACAAGGACATCTACCTCTACATCAACTCGCCCGGGCGGCTCGGTCTACTCCGGGCTCGCGATCTACGACACGATGCAGTTCATCAAGCCGGACGTGCAGACGATCTGCGTCGGCATCGCGATGAGCATGGGCTCGCTGCTGCTGGCGGCCGGCGCGAAAGGAAAGCGGATGGCGCTGCCGAATTCGCGGATCCTGATCCACCAGGTGTCAGGCGGCTTCCAGGGCCAGGGCACCGACATCGAGATCCAGGCCCGCGAGGTGATCGGCCTCAAGCGGCGGCTGGAGGAGATCTACTCGATGCACACCGGCAAGGCCATCGAAGATGTGTCCCGCGACATGGAGAGAGATTTCTTCCTGAGCCCCGAAGAAGCGAAGGAGTACGGCATCATCGACACCGTGATCACGCACCGCGAGGTGTCGCGGGGCGAGGCGGCGGCCTAGCCAGATCGGGCCCGGCAGAGTAAAAGGAGAGGAGTCATGGCGCGCGCAAACGAGGGCAACGAGCAGCTCCTCTGCAGCTTCTGCGGAAAGTCGCAGCGGCAGGTCAAGAAGCTGATCGCCGGTCCGGGCGTCTACATCTGCGACGAGTGCATCGATCTCTGCAACGAGATCATCGACGAGGAGCTCACCGCTCCCTCGACGCTCGACCTCGACAACCTGCCGCGGCCGCAGGAGATCTGCGCCGCGCTGAACGACTACGTCGTCTCGCAGGAGGAGACGAAGCGCACGCTCTCGGTGGCGGTCTACAACCACTACAAGCGCGTGCAGATGGGCAACGAGGACGGTGCCGTCGAGCTGCAGAAGTCGAACATCCTGCTGCTCGGGCCGACCGGCTGCGGCAAGACGCACCTCGCGCAGACGCTCGCGCGGATCCTCAACGTGCCGTTCGCGATCGCCGACGCGACGGCGCTGACCGAGGCCGGCTACGTCGGCGAGGACGTCGAGAACATCCTCCTGAAGCTGATCCAGGCCGCCGACTTCGACATCAAGAAGGCGGAGACCGGGATCATCTACATCGACGAGGTCGACAAGATCGCCCGCAAGGCCGACCATCCCGTCGATCACGCGGGACGTCTCCGGCGAGGGCGTTCAGCAGGCGCTGCTGAAGATCCTCGAGGGCACGGTCGCGTCGGTGCCGCCCGCAGGGCGGCCGGAAGCACCCGCACCAGGAGTTCCTCTCGATCGACACGACGAACGTCCTCTTCATCTGCGGCGGCGCGTTCGCCGGGCTCGACAAGATCATCGCCAAGCGCGTCGGCAAGAACGCGGTCGGCTTCGGCCGCGAGATCTCGTCGAAGCGCGACGCCGAGAGCGCGGAGCTGCTCGCCGACGTGATGCCGGAGGACCTGCTCAGCTTCGGGCTGATCCCGGAGTTCGTCGGCCGCCTGCCGGTGATCTCGGCCGTGCACCAGCTGAAGCGCGAGGACCTCGTCCAGATCCTGAAGGAGCCGAAGAACGCGCTCGTCAAGCAGTACCAGCGCTTCTTCGCCTACGACCACATCGACCTCGTCTTCACCGAGGACGCGCTGTGGTCGATCGCCGACAAGGCGCTCAAGCGCGAGACCGGCGCCCGCGGCCTGCGCTCGATCATCGAGAACGCGCTGCTCGACGTGATGTTCGAGCTGCCGTCGCGCAAGGACGTCTCCAAGTGCGTGATCACGAAGGAGACGATCGAGCGCAACCTCAAGCCGACGCTCGTCACGAGCGCCGGCGGCGATCTGCTCGACGCCGACGAGCTGGCCGAAGAGTCGGCGTAACGCCCCGGTCCTCCCAGTGAGACAGGGGCGCCGGGTCGCGCTCGTCACCGGCGCCGCCGGCGGCATCGGCAGCGCGATCGTCACGCGGCTCGAGGACGACGGCTGGGTGGTACACGGCGTCGACGTCGCGGACGGCGATCTCGCCACGCGGGACGGCAACCGCGCCGTCGTCGACGCTGCGTTCGGGCGGTTCGGCCGGCTCGACGCGGTGGTCGCAAACGCCGGCCTCCAGCACGTCTCGCCGGTGCGCGACTTCCCCGAGGAGCGATGGGATGCGCTGCTCGCGGTGCTGCTCACGAGCCCGTTCCTGCTCGCGAAGTACGCCTGGGACGCGCTCGCCGAGTCGGGCGACGGCCGCTTCTGCGTCGTCGCGTCGGCTCACTCCCTCGTCGCGTCACCGTTCAAGGCGGGCTACGTCGCCGCCAAGCACGGCGTGCTCGGACTCGTGAAGACACTCGCGCTCGAGGGTGCCGAGGCCGGGATCAGCGCCAGCGCGATCTGCCCCGGCTACGTGCGGACGCCGCTCGTCGAGGCGCAGGTCGCCGACCAGGCGCGCGCGCACGGCCTGCCCGATGAGCGCGTGCTCGACGAGGTGATGCTCGCGCCGCAGGCGGTGAAGCGGCTGCTCGAGCCAGCCGAGGTTGCCGACGTGGCGGTGTTCCTGCTCGGTCCGACGGGACGTGCATTCACGGGCTCACCCGTCGTGATCGACCTGGGCTGGACCGCTCGCTAGGCTGGCGCTCCGATGACGGAGCCGACATCGACCGAACCGAAGCCGATGGAGCCGCGCTACGACCCGAGCGGTGTCGAGGAGCGCTGGCAGCAGACCTGGGAGGAGGAGGGTCTCTACAACGCCGACCCGGACCCGTCACGGCCGCCGTATGTCGACGCCCATCCGCCGCCGAACGTGACAGGCGAGCTGCACATGGGCCACGCGCTCCAGCTCGCGCTCGGCGACACGATCGTGCGCATGAAGCGGATGCAGGGCTTCAACGTCCTCTTCCAGCCGGGCTACGACCACGCCGGCATCTCGACGCAGAACGCCGTCGAGAAGCAGCTCTTGAAGGAAGGCACGTCCCGCCAGGAGCTCGGCCGCGAGGCGTTCGAGGCACGCGTCTGGGAGTGGCTCCACGAGTACGGCGGCAAGATCATGCACCAGTTCCGGCGCATGGGCGCTTCGCTCGACTACCGGCGCGAGCGCTTCACGATGGACCCGGGTTACGTCCGCGCGGTGCTGCGCTTCTTCGTCCACCTCTACGAGAAGGGCTGGATCTACCGCGCGAACCGGATCATCAACTGGTGCCCGTATCACCAGACCTCGCTCTCCGACCTCGAGCTCACCCACGCCGACCGGGACGACACGCTGTCGACGATCCGCTACCCGCTCGCCGGACGGGGACGGGTACATCGCGATTGCCACCGTCCGTCCGGCCACGATCCCGGCCGACGTCGCCGTCGCCGTGCATCCCGGATGACGAGCGCTACAAGCAGCTGGTCGGACGCGAGGTGATCGTGCCCTGGGTCGAGCGCCGCGTGCCGGTGATCGCCGACGAGCGCGTCGAGCGCGAGTTCGGCACCGGGGCGCTCAAGATCACGCCCGGCCATGACCCGACGGACTTCGCGATCGGCCGGGATCACGACCTTCCGGAGCCGATGTGCATCGGCCCGGACGGTCTCGTCACGGCCGAGGGCCTCGAGGGCCTCGACCAGAAGGAGGCCGCACGACGGATCATCGGCTGGTGCCAGGAGCGCGGCCAGCTCGAGAAGCAGGAGCCGTACCGTCACCCGGTCGCGCTCTGCGAGCGCTGCGAGATCGCGGATCGAGCCGCTGATCTCGCTCCAGTGGTGGTGCTCGATGGAGGAGCTGAAGAAGCCGGCGCTGGAGGCGCTGCGCTCGCGCGCGGGTCGTCTACCACCCCGAGAGCCAGCACCGCTTCGCGATCGACTCGCTCGAGAACGCGCCCGACTGGTGCGTCTCGCGGCAGCTCTGGTGGGGTCACCAGATCCCGCTCTACCTCTGCCCCGACGGGCACGTCACCGCGGCCGAGGAGCGCCCGCCGTCCTGCGTCGAGTGCGGTTCCGCCGAGCTGACGCAGGAGAAGGACGTGCTCGACACGTGGTTCTCGTCGGCGCTCTGGCCGTTCGCGACACTCGGCTGGCCAGACGAGACCGACGACCTGAAGGCGTTCTATCCGGGCAACCTGCAGACGACTGCGCGCGAGATCATCCGCCTCTGGGAGAACCGCATGATCTTCGCCGGCCTCGAGCTGCTCGGCGAGGTGCCGTTCCGCGACGTGATCATCCACTCGACGGTGCTCGCGCCCGACGGGCGTCGCATGTCGAAGTCGCTCGGCACCGGGATCGACCCGCTCGACATCATCGCCGAGCACGGCACCGACGCGACGCGCTACGGGCTGCTCAAGAACTCGCTCACCCAGGACGTGCGCTTCTCGTACTCGGCGATCGAGGAGGGCGGCAAGCTCACGAACAAGCTCTGGAACGCCTCGCGGCTGTTGCTGCACGGCGGGCGCGACGCCGGGCGAGGCGCGGCCCGACGTCGCTCGAGGAGCGATGGATCCTCGCGCGGCTCTCGCAGGCGCAGCGGGCGTACGAGGGCTTCCTCGGCGAGTTCGACTTCGCGCACGCTGCCGACGAGCTCTACCACGTCACCTTCGACGACTTCTGCGACTGGTACCTGGAGGCGGTCAAGCAGCGCCTCTACGACGGCGACGCCGACGCGCGGCACGACCGCGTTCGCCGCGCTCGAGCACCTGCTGAAGCTGCTGCATCCGGTGCTGCCCGCACGTGACCGAGGAGATCTGGTCGCACCTGCCCGACCGCGACGACGCGGCTGATCGTCGCGCCGTGGCCGGAGGCCGGCGACGAGTCGGAGGCCGGCGCGCTCGATCGCGTGCAGGAGGCGGCGACGATGTTCCGGCGCTCCGGCGTCGTGCCCGCCGCTCGAGGGCGACGAGAAGCGAATCTTCGACGCGGTCGTGAAGCCCGAGCGGGCGAAGGCGAACGGCGACGTCGAGGCCGAGCGCGAGCGGCTGCGCAAGGAGATCGCGCGCGCCGAGGGGATGCTCGCGAACGAGCGCTTCGTGGCGAACGCGCCGGCCGAGGTCGTCGAGGCCGAGCGTGAGAAGCTCGAGCGCTTCCGTCGCGACCTCGACGCGATCTCGGAGTAGGGCGCCCCGCGCGCGCTCCGTGTCTGACGCCCCGACAGACCTCGAATGGCTCGAGTCGCTCTCGCCGTGGCCGGAGGTCTTCGGCCTCGAGCGCATGCACGCGCTGCTTGCCACGCTCGGCGAGCCGCAGCGCGCCTTCCGCTCCGTCCACGTCGTCGGGCACGAACGGCAAGACGACGACGACGCTGCATGTGCGCGGCGCTCCTCCACGCGGCAGGGCTCCGCGTCGGCGCCTACATCTCGCCGCACGTGCGCGGCTGGTCGGAGCGGATCCAGGTCGACGGCGAGCCCGCCGACCTCGAGGCGGCGCTCGCCCGTGTTCGCCCGCACGCCGCTGGGCGCGACGCAGTTCGAGGTGCTCACGGCCGCCGCGTTCGCCGAGTTCGCCGCGCGCGAGGTGGACGTCGCGGTCGTCGAGGCAGGGCTCGGCGGCCGCCACGACGCGACGAACGTCCTCGCGGCGCCGGTGGTCGTCCTGACGAACGTCGCGCTCGACCACACCGACGTCCTCGGCGCGACGCGCGAGAGATCGCCGCCGAGAAGCTCGCCGTGGTCGCGCCCGGCGCGATCGTCGTGCTCGGCGAGCCCGAGTGGGAGCCGAGGCGCGTGCGCGCGGCGCGGCGCGCGTCGAGGTGCATCTCAGCGTCGAACCTCGGCCTCGCCGTCGCGGCCGCGGAGGCGTACCTGGGCGAGCGGGTCGACCCGGATGCCGCGCAGAGCCGCTCAGCGTCCCCGGCCGGCTCGAGCACAGGAGCGTGCAACCGCTCGAGATCTGGGACGGCGCCCACAACATCGCCGGCGTCGGCTACCTGCTCGCTCGCCTCCCGCAACGCCGCTACATCGTCGTGGCCTCGATCCTGGCGGACAAGAACGTGGACGCGATGCTGGCCGCGCTCGCGACCATCGGCGACACGCTCGTCGCCACCAGTCGGCGAATGCCGCGTGCACTCCCGCCGACCAGCTCGCCTTGCGAGCGAGCGTCACTTCGCTCGAGTCGAGTCGTGGCGAGCCGCGTGCCGCTCTCGCCCGCGCCCGCGAACTGGCCGGACCAGATGGGGCGATCCTCGTCACGGGCTCGCTCTACCTCCTTGCCGAGCTCTCGTCGTCCGAAGAGAAACCGTAGGATGACGCGCGCCCGTGAGCGACTCAGCGTCTTTGTCTTCGCGGCACTTCCTGCTCGCCCTGTACGTCGGGCTTGCGTTCGTTGCGGGCTGGATGCTAGGGAGAGTGCTGTTGTGACAGCGAGTGTCTTCGGCGGCGTGCACGACTTCTTCCATTCGACGACGTGGTACGTCATTCGGGCAGGCGTCGTCGCTGTTCGTCGTCCTCTTCTGGGTCGCGACCGTCTTCTGGGTCAGGAAGGACGCGCGCCGGCGGATCGCCGACCGGAAGCTCGTCTGGCTCGCGACTCTCATCGGTGCGATCCCGCCGTTTCTCGGCCCGCTCATCTACATGCTCTTCCGCCCGCCGGAGTACCTCGAGGACGTGCGCGAGCGCGAGCTCGAGATGAAGATGATCGAGCGCGGGCTCGAAGGGCGCGAGCTCACGTGCTGGGTCTGCAGCGCGCACGTGGAACCGGAGTTCCTCGTCTGCCCGGTCTGCACGACGCGACTGCGCCAGGCGTGCTCGAACTGCGGCAAGCCGCTCGAGCCGGCGTGGCAGGTCTGCCCGTACTGCGAGGAGCCGGTCGTCGCCGACGAGAACACGGTGCCGCTTCGGCCGCCGACGCGGCGGACGCGCCAGTCGCGCTCGTCCAGCACCTAGTCGCGTAACCGGCAACGTTCGCCGGGCAACGTTGCCAGTCACACCACAAGTCAGGGTCGAGTAGTAAGCTGCGCGGCCGCATGGCCCTCGAGCGCACCCTGATCCTCGCGAAGCCGGACGCCGTCGCGCGCAACCTCGCGGGCGAGATCGTCGCGCGCTTCGAGCGCCGCGGCCTGAAGCTTCGCGCCGCACGGCTGCTCGTGGCCTCCCGCGAGCTCGGCTAGACGCACTACGCCGAGCACGCCGAGAAGCCGTTCTTCGGCGAGCTCGTCGACTTCATCACGTCGGGGCCGACGCTCGCCTTCGTGCTCGAGGGCGAGGGCGCGATCGCGACCGCACGCAAGACGATCGGCGCGACGAATCCCGCCGACGCGGATCCCGGCTCACTGCGCGGCGAGTTCGCGCTCGCGATGCCGAACAACCTCGTCCACGGGTCGGACTCACCGGAGTCGGCCGAGCGCGAGATCGCGCTCTGGTTCCCCGATGGCCTGGTCTGACGACGCGGCGAAGAATCGCGCCGCCTGGACGAAGTCGAACGCCGAGTACACCGACGCCGCGCCCGGGACGCGTGGGCGCAGGAGGAATTCGACTGGGGCCTGTGGGACTTTCCCGAGTCGGCCCTCGGACGTGCTCGGCGACGTCGACGGACTCGACGTCGTCGAGCTCGGCTGCGGCACGGCGTACTTCTCCGCGTGGCTCGCGAAGCGCGGAGCGCGGCCGGTCGGCGTCGACGTCACGCCGGCGCAGCTCGAGACGGCGCGCCGGCTGCAGCGCGAGACGGGTCTCGAGTTCCCGCTGGTCGAGGCCGACGCCGGCGCGACCGGGCTGTCCGACGCGAGCTTCGACCTCGTCGTCTCGGAGTACGGCGCGTCGATCTGGGTCGATCCGTACCGCTGGGTCCCGGAGGCGGCGCGGCTGCTCCGCACGGGTGGACGGCTCGTCTTCCTTCGCAACTCGACGCTCGTCGTCCTCTGCTACCCCGACGACGAGAATGCGTCGGCGACCGACCGGCTGCAGCGGCCGCAGCGCGGATTGCACCGGCTCGAGTGGGCGTCGGAGGGCGTCGAGTTCCACCTCGGCCACGGGGAGTGGATCGATCTGCTGCACAGCAACGGCTTCGAGCTCGAGCGGCTCGCTCGAGCTCTACGCGGCGGACGACGCGCGCGAGCATCCCTACTACACGTGGCACGACGCCGAGTGGGCGCAGCAGCTGGCCGGCCGAGGAGATCTGGGTGGCCCGGAAGAGGTCGTGAGCGCGCCGCCTGCGCCGCCGATTCTGCTGGCGTCGACCTCGCCGCAGCGGCCGGCGATCCTCACGCAGCTCGGCGTCCCGTTCGAGGTCGTCGCGCCCGACTACGACGAGGAGCCCGGGGCCGACCCGCTCGAGCACGCGGCCGGCAAGGCGCGTTCGGTCGACGGCGGCGGGCGGCCGGTACTCGGGGTCGACACGATCGTCATCTGCGGCGGCGAGCTGATCGGCAAGCCGCGCGACGCCACCGACGCCCAGCGCATGCTCGAGACGCTCTCGGGCGTCACGCACGAGGTCGTCTCGGGCCTGTGCCTGCGCACGGCGGACTGGGAGGAACTCCACCGTGAGACGACGCGCGTCACCTTCCGGCGCGCTGACGCCGCGCGAGGTCGCGCACTACCTCGCGAGCGGCGAGTGGGAAGGTCGCGCCGGCGGGTACGCGATCCAGGGCCTCGGCGCGAGCCTCGTCGAGCGGATCGACGGCGACTACCTGAACGTCGTCGGGCTCCCCGGCGCGCTGCTCGTCCGATTGCTGGCGGAGCGCTTTGCCGGAACCTACGGCTTCGGCTAGGCGAGGTTGGGGTCGAAGCCGGCACCGGTAGAGTGCGGCGCGGGTCGTCGATGGGCATCTTCAACTACCTGACGGGATTCGGCGGCCGTGACATGGCGGTCGACCTCGGTACCGCCAACACGCTCGTCTACGTGAGAGGGCGCGGGATCGTCCTCAGCGAGCCGTCGGTGGTTGCGATCGACCAGACGACCGGCGAGGTGCACGCGGTGGGCCTCGAGGCGAAGCGGATGATCGGCCGCACGCCGGGGACGATCAGCGCGATCCGGCCGCTCAAGGACGGCGTGATCGCCGACTTCGACGTCACCGAGCAGATGCTCCGCCATTTCATCCAGAAGGTGCATCAGCACCGCTTCGCGCACCCGCGCGTCGTCGTGTGCGTGCCCTCCGGCGTCACGGGCGTCGAGAAGCGCGCCGTCGAGGAGGCGACGCTCTCGGCCGGTGCCCGCCAGGCCTATCTGATCGAGGAGCCGATGGCCGCCGCGATCGGCGCGGGTCTGCCGGTCGGCGAGCCGACCGGGAACATGATCGTGGACATCGGCGGCGGCACCACCGAGGTCGCCGTGATCTCGCTCGGCGGGATCGTCGTTTCGCAGTCCCTGCGGGTCGGCGGCGACGAGATGGACGAGGCGATCATCAACCACATCAAGCGCGAGTACAAGCTGCTGATCGGGCAGCAGACCGCCGAGGAGATCAAGCTCGAGGTCGGCTCTGCCCACCCGCTCAAGGAGGAGGTGCAGGCGGAGGTTCGCGGCCGCGACATGCTGACCGGCCTGCCGAAGACGGTGATCCTCTCGAGCGAGGAGGTCCGCCACGCGCTCGAGGAGCCGGTGACGCAGATCATCGACGCGATCAAGTCGACCCTCGACAAGACGCCGCCCGAGCTCTCCGCCGACATCATGGATCGCGGCATCGTCCTTGCCGGCGGCGGGGCACTCCTTCAGGGGCTCGACCAGCGCCTCCGCCAGGAGACACACATGCCGACGCACCTCGCGGAGTCGCCGCTCACGTGCGTCGCGGTCGGCTCGGGCCGCAGCCTCGAGGAGTTCGAGGCGATGCGGAACAGCGCCCGAGCGCGTGCACGCGGCCGCCGCAACGGCCGCGGCCGCTAGCTGCCGCGACCCGCGTCGACGTCGTGCAGAGGCGGCGGCCGCTGCCCGTCCATGCGGGCGGCATGGGCGTCCCCTACACTGGGGGCGCTCGTGCCTCGCAACCGGACCGCTCGTTTCGCGGTGCTGGGCTCGTCAGCCCAGCGTGCCGCGTCCTCCGGCTACTCCTCGACCCGATCGAGCGCCCTCAAGCGAAAGATTGTCGTGGGGTGTCTCGTGCTGCTCTCGCTCGTGCTGATCACGCTCTCGTTCCGCTCGAGTGCGCTCGACCCGGTCGAGAGCGCAGGCTCGTCCGTGTTGCGGCCGTTCGAGATCGCGGCCAACCGGGTCGCACGGCCGTTTCGCGATGCCGCCGGGTGGGCGAGCGGTCTCGTCCACGCGAAGTCCGAGAACCGGGACTTGAAGCGCGAGAACGCGGCGCTGCGCCTCGAGCTCGCCAAGTCGCAGGCCGCCTTGGGCGAGAACCTACGGCTCCAGAAGCTCCTCCACTACCGAGGCTCACCCTCGTTCCCGAAGGACTACCGGGCCGTTGCTGCAACGGTTCTGACGAACCCGACGACCTTCGACCAGAGCGTGACCATTTCGACCGGCTCGAACCAGGGGGTCGCCGTCGAGGATGTCGTCGTGACGGCGGGCGGGCTCGTCGGACAGGTGACGAAGGTCTACGGCGACGTCGCCCGCGTCATGCTGATCACCGATCCGAACAGCGCTGTGCGCGCCGTCGATGCGCGCCACCTCGCGACGGTCGGCATGCTCGAGCACGGCAGTACGGCCGACTCGCTCGTCCTGAACCGGGTCGGCAAGGACAAGCGGGTCGGACTCGGCGACACGATTATCACCGCGGGCTCGCCGGGCGGCGGCGAGCTACCCTCCGTCTTCCCGCGCAACATCCCGATCGGGACGGTGTCGAGCTGGAACCAGACCGACACCGACATCTCCAAGCACATCCAGGTGCAGCCCTTCGTCGACCTGAACTCGCTCCAGTCCGTGCTGGTGCTCGTCCCCAAGGCGCCGAGACCGGCGCGGTGATCGCCGACACGCTGAAGGCGTTCTTCGTTCTCTTCGTCGCCGTGCTCGTGCAGGTCTCGATGCTGTCGGCGTACACCCCGCTCGGGGGCTCGGCGGACGTCGTGCTCGTGACGCTGGTCTCGATCGCGCTTCTGCGCGGCTCTGTCTTCGGCGCGACCGCGGGTTTCGGCGCCGGCCTTCTGATCGACACGGCGAACCTCGGCACGCTCGGCTTCACCTCGCTTCTGCTGACGCTGGCCGGATTCTGGATCGGCCGCTACGGCGAGACGACGGCCCGCGACCGCTTTCATGCCCCGTACCTCTCGGTGGTCGTCGTCACGGTTCTCTACGCCTTCGGCGCGCTGGCGCTCCGTTTCGTGCTCGGCACGGAGGCTCCGGCCGGGGCGGTCGCGTCCGGGCTGCCTGCGACGGTGCTGCTCAACCTCCTTCTGACCCTGCCGGTCTACGCGCTCGTCCGGCGGCTGCTGCCGCCGCACGAGCTGGCAGATCGCGTGCACGAGGTCAGGCTCCTTGGCTAGGCGGCCCTCGGCCTCTCGCCGCTTCCTGCCCTCCGACCCGCACGTGGAGGAGCCTTACCTGCTGACGCCGCAGCTTGCTCTGCGCGTGGCGACCCTGGGCTTTCTCGCGTTGGCAGTGTTCGCGATCCTCTTTCTGCGGCTGTGGGCGCTCCAGGTGCTCTCGGGCGACAAGTACCGCGCCCAGGCGAGCGACAACCGAGTGCGAACGCTCCGGATCGATGCGCCGCGCGGCTCGATCCTCGACCGCAACGGGCGCGTACTCGTGCGCAACGTGCTCGGCACGAGTCTCGAGGTCTGGCCCGCCGACCTACCGAAGAACCGCGCGGCCAGGCAGCTCGAGCTACGCCGGCTTGCGTTGGTCGTCGGCATCCCGGAGAGAGAGCTCGAGGCGCGACTCCGAGGGCACGCAGGAGATCCCCTCACCCCGGTCGTGATCCGCCGCGGCATCCACGACGACCAGATCTCCTTCGTCAAGGAGCACCAGACCCAGTTCCCGGGCGTCCAGCTCGCAGACAGCTACCTGCGCAAGTACCCGCATCGGTCGCTCGGGGCGCACTTCCTCGGCCATGTGGGCGAGATCAGCGCCTCGGAACTGAAGGCGATGAGGAAGGACGGCTACAAGCTGGGCGACATCCTCGGTCAAGCCGGCGTGGAATCGACCTACGACACCTACCTGCGTGGCCGCGACGGCTCGGTCGAGCTGACGGTCGACTCTCGCGGCCGGCCGACCAGTGCGGTGCAACCGAAGGTGAACCCGCGTGCCGGCAGCACGCTTCGGCTCACGATCGACATCAACCTCCAGCGGGCGGCCGAGCAGGCGCTCCGCTACGGCATCGGTCTTGCGCACGCCGGCGGCGCGTGGGCGGCGGACGGAGGGGCGGTCGTCGCACTCGACCCGCGCGACGGCGCCGTGCTCGCGCTCGCCTCGTACCCGACGTATGAGCCGTCGGTCTTCGTGAGCCGCGACCGGCGCAAGCTGGCGCCGCTCCAAAACGACGCGGTCGCCACGACCAAGAACCACCCGGGCCTCGACCGTGCTGTGTCGGTCACCTATCCGCCGGGCTCGACCTGGAAGCCCGTCACGGCCCTCGCTGCGATGCAGGAGCACATCCTTACGCCGTACTCGTCCCTTCCCTGCACGCCGAGCTTCACCGCGTACGGGCAGCGCTTCGACAACTGGAACCCGTACGTCAACCAGTGGATCGAGCTGCCGACCGCCCTCGCCGAGTCGTGCGACACCTACTTCTACCAAGTGGGTCTCGACTTCTACCAACTGCCCCCGAGCCGAGGACACGCGCTCCAGCTCTGGGCCTCGCGGTTCGGGTTCGGCGCGCCGACCGGCATCGATGTCGGACCCGAGGCGGCAGGCCTCGTACCGACGCCGGAGTGGCGTCGCAAGACCTTCAGCGGGGCGCCGTACACCGAGATCGATCGCACCTGGAAGCCGGGCTATTCCGTGCAGATGGCGATCGGCCAGGGGGACCTCGACGTGACGCCGATCCAGATGACGCGCTTTTACTCGATGCTGGCGAACGGCGGCCAACTCGTGACACCGCACATCGTCGAGGACGTCGAGCAGCCGACGAGCGACCCGCGGACGCCGCAGGTGCTGCGACGGTTCACCGCGCCGCCGCCCACGGCGAGCGGCGTCGACCCCGCGGCGCTCGCGATCGTCCAGACAGGGCTCTACGAGGCGACTCACTCGGCGATCGGGACGTCGTCCGGCGTCTTCGGCTCTTTCCCGGTCTCGATCGCCGGCAAGACCGGCACCGCCGAGAAGCTCGTGAGCCTGCCGGGCTATTCGAACAGCCTCAAGTTGAACCAGTCCTGGTGGTGCGGCTACGGCCCGACCGAGAACCCGACGATCGCCGTCTGCGTCGTGATCGAAAACGGCGGCCACGGCGGGACGGCCGCAGCGCCCGCGGCGCTGAAGGTGTTCGAGAAGTTCTTCCACGAACGGGGCGCGACGACCGCGCATCCCTCGGACTAGATGGCGGATTCCTAGATGGCGTTCGAGGCAGTCGACACACGTGCCCGCGGGCTGCGCCCCCATCGGCGGGAGGACGTCGGTGGGGTGCTCGCCGTCGTGCGCGGGCTCGACTGGGTTCTCTTCGGCGCGATGGTCGCGCTCGTCGGGTTCGGGCTCTGGGCGATCGACGGAATCACGCGCCACGACGGCGGCGGCGCCGTCGGGAGGCAGGCGCTCTACGCGGCTGCCGGCGGGGTCGCCTTCGTCGCCGCGACGCTGATCGACCCTGCGGTCTACCGTCGTTTCAGCCGGCTGATCTTCGGGGGCACGTTCGGCCTGATGGCGCTCGTCCTGGTGGCAGGTGCGGCCACACGCGGGTCCCGCCGCTGGATCGACGTGGGCTTCTTCCGCTTCCAGCCCTCCGAGTTCGGGAAGGTCCTGTTCGCGCTCATCCTCGCGGCGTTCCTCGCGGACCGTGCGAAGCGGATGAACGAGCTGCGCGTTCCGCTGGCGACGATCGCGGTTGCGGCCGGGCCGATCCTGCTCGTCTTCGTCCAGCCCGACATCGGCACCGCGCTCGTCTACACGGCTGTCCTTGCCGCGGTGCTGTTCGTCGCCGGCGTGCGCTGGCTGCACCTGGCCGCAATCGCCTCGGTGGCGCTGATCGCCGTGCTCGCAGTGCTGTGGTGGCTGCCGGCGACCGGGTTCAACGTCCTCAAGCCGTACCAGGCGGCCCGTCTCACCGGCTTCACGCATCCCGACTCGGACCCGCGCGGGGCGACCTACAACGTCAACCAGTCGATCACTGCAGTGGGAGCCGGAGGCGTCCGCGGGCGCGGAATCGCCGGGGCGACGCAGACGAGGCTCGACTACCTTCCCGAGCATGCGACCGACTTCGCTTTCGCCTCGCTCGCCGAGCAACGAGGCTTCTTCGGTGCCGCTGTCCTCCTCCTGCTCTACCTCCTCATCGTCTGGCGGGGCCTGAAGATCGTCGCCGGCGCCTCCGACCTCTTCAGCGCGATCGTGGCGGGCGGGCTCGTCTACGCACTCGTCTTCCAGGTGTTCGTGAACGTGGGCATGACGATCGGCGTGGCGCCCATCACCGGCATTCCGCTGCCGTTCGTCTCCCTCGGCGGTTCGTCCATGATCTCCAACCTGGCCGCGATCGGAATCCTCCAAGCGATCCACGTGCGCGGACGGCGGAGGCGTTTGTGACCGCCAAGCCGAAGCTCGCGCCAATGTCGCTGGTCGCGGCCGTGCGCGAGCTGCGGGCCGGCGCCGGCGATCGCCGCCCGATCGTCGTCGACGGCGCTCGCGGCCTCGTGCCGCTGCTAGCGCGTGAGCTCCGCGCCGGCGGCGACTCGTCCGCGGTGCGCGAGAGCGTCAGTCCGCAGGGAGCCGCCGCGGTCGTCTGGATCGGCCCTCCGGACGAAGCGCGGCTGCGTGCTGCGTCGCGCGCGCGGGTTCCGATCGTCGGCCTCACCGAGGGCGAGCCCCTCCCCTACGTGCTGGACACCGATCTCGTCACCGTCAAGGCCGGTGAGCCGCTCCCGGTCACGGAGGTCGCGCGTGCGCTCGCGCGGCGACTCGGACACGAGGGCACCGGGCTCGCCTCGCGCTTGCCCGTCCTCCGCGAGGCCGTCGTAGACGAGCTGATCCGCTCCGTCTCGCGCCAGAACGCGGTGATCGCGGCCGCCATCTGGGTGCCGGGAGTCGACATGCCCATCCTGACCTTGAACCAGGCCCGCCTGGTGCTGCGAATCGCCCTCGCCCACGGCGAGGAGATCGACACCAAGCGACTGCCCGAGCTGGTCGGCGTGGTCGGTGCGGGCCTCGGTTTCCGTGCGCTCGCGCGGCAGCTGCTCGGCTTCGTTCCGTTTGCGGGCTGGGCGGCCCAGGGCGCGGTCGCCTACGGTGGCACGAAGGCGATCGGCGAGGCGGCGAGGCGTCGCTTTGCCGGATCGTGACGGTCCGTCCGACGGCGGACCTACGCTCTCCCCGGATGGGCGAGACCGGTAGCCACGAAGCGCACGAGCTCCTCCAGATCGAAGAGGCCGACGCGTGGTTCGAGTACCTCGAGGCGATCCGCGGCCAGAACACCGTCCGCTACGCCGAGATCGAGCCGTGGGCCTGGGTTCGCCTCGCCCAGCGGCTGCGCCTCATCCGGGCCCGGCGGGCAAGGCTCTCACCCGCGGCCGAGGTCGCCTGAAGCCCCTGCTAACCTCCGGGAAGGCCATGCCAAGCCTTTCTTCATCCATCCGCACATCCATCTGCGTTGCGCGCCCGCCTCAGGCAGGGCTGTCCGCGCGCACATTCAAGGAGATTCAGTTTGCCTCTTCCCTGGTTTCGCCGCCGCAAGGCGGAAGCAGAGCAGGCGCCGTCTCAGGCAGCCGCTCAAGCAGTCGTCGAACATGAACCGCTGATCACCGCCGAGTCGCCCGACACTCCGGGCGCCGACGGACAATCGACCACCACCGCAACGAGGAAGCGCCGCCGCGGAAACCGCGGTGGAGCCGGGCGCAAGAAGAAGCCCGTCGACGGCGAAGCCGCACCTGCCGCGACCGCCGATGCGGTCAAGGCGGAGGAGGGAACGCAGGCGGTCGCAGCCAGTCCGGCCGCGAAGCGCGGTGAGCGCAAGCGCACTCGCGAGAGCGCGCGCCCCCGCCCGCCGCGCCGCACGCCGCCGCGCCGCGCCCCGCTGCCGAAGGCGAAGCGCGAGCTGCTCGTCTCGGTCGACGCCGGCGAGAAGCGCGTCGCGATGATCGAGGACGATGTCGTCGCGGAGGTCTACCTCGAGCGCCCCGAACAGCGCTCGATCGCCGGCAACGTCTACCTCGGAACGGTCGACAACGTCCTCCCCGGGATGGAGGCCGCGTTCGTGGAGATCGGGCTCGAGAAGAACGGCTTCCTCTACGTCGACGAGATCGTCGGCCCCGAGCTCGAAGGCCGACGCGGCGCCCGGAAGATCCAGGATCTGATCCAGCGCGGCCAGACGATCCTCGTCCAGGCCGTCAAGGACCCGATGAAGACGAAGGGCGCGCGCCTGACGACCGAGATCTCCCTGCCCGGCCGGTTCGTCGTCTACGTCCCACACGGCGACGGGCTCGGTGTCTCTCGCAGGCTCGAGGACGACGAGCGCACGCGGCTGAAGGGGATCCTCAAGGAGATCGCGCCTGAGCAGGGCGGCGTGATCGTCCGCACTGCCGCCGAGGGCGCCTCCGCCGAGGACGTTGCCCGCGACCTCGACTTCCTCAGGCAGCTCTGGAAGACGATCGAGGACCGCGCGAAGAAGGTTACGGCGCCGGCGCTCATCTATCAGGAAGCCGAGCTGCCATTGCGCGTCACGCGCGACCTGTTCACCGGCGACTTCGAGCGGCTGGTGGTCGACCACGATCGCACCTACAAGCGCATCGTCGGTTACCTCAAGAAGACCTCGCCCCACATGGTCGAGCGCGTGAGCCGGTACAAGGAGCGTGCTCCGCTGATGGAGGCCTCCGGGGTCGAGCAGGAGATCCGCTCGACGCTTAACCGGCGCGTCGACCTTCCGTCGGGCGGCTACCTGATCTTCGATTACGCAGAGGCGTTCACCGTCATCGACGTCAACACGGGCCGGTTCGTCGGCTCGCGCTCGAAGACGTCGGGTGCGCGGCTTGAGGACACGATCACGAAAAACAACCTCGAGGCGGTCAAAGAAGTTGTGCGGCAACTGCGTTTGCGCGACGTCGGCGGGATCATCGTCATCGACTTCATCGATATGGCGAACCCGAAGAACCGCTCCCAGGTCGAGGACGCCCTCCGCCAGGAGCTCGAGCGCGACCGGACGAAGACCTACGTGGTCGAGATCTCGCCGCTCGGGCTCGTCGAGATGACGCGCCAGAACGTGACCGACGGCCCGCGCGAGGTGATGACGCGCAAGTGCCCGACCTGCGCCGGCGACGGGATCGTCGTCTCGGAAGGCACGACCGCCGTCGAGATGGAGCGCAAGCTGCGCTCGCTCGTCACGCCGGGCTCGCGCGCGAAGGCGTTCAAGGTCGAGCTGAACGCCAGGATCGCCTCGCTGCTCGTCGGGTCCGGCGGCTCGAAGCTCGCCGAGCTTGAGGAGCTGACGAAGCGTCGGTTCTTCCTGGTCGGTATCGACGACGTCCATCTGGATCATTTCACGGTGCTCGGGCAGGGCCTGGTCGAGAAGCTCGCGCCGGCGGTGCCGGTCGAGGTGGGACAGGAGCTCGAGCTCAAGCTGGTCGAGATCGGCCTCCACGACGGAAATGCGGGCGTCGGCAAGGTCAACGGGTACGACATCTCGGTCGGTCGCTCCGCGAAGCTCGTGGGCAAGAAGGTGCAGGTGCGCGTGACTGCGGTCATGGACGGGATCGGCTACGCGGAGCGAATCGACGCCGCGGACGAATCCGAGCTCCCGATCACGGCCGAAGCCGAGGCAGAGCGGCCCACGCGTGCACCTCGCCGCACGACCAGGAAGTCGCCTCCGGCGGGCGCGATCGAGCCGACAGAGACGACATCCGAGGCGCCCGAAGAGCCCCTCGTCGCGGAGACGGTGGAGGAGCCGGCGAAGCCGTCGCGCAGGCGGGCGCCCGCAAGGAAGAGCGAGGAGCCTGTCGCCGAAGCGACGACCGTGGCTGCGAAGGAAACCCCCGCGACGAAGGCGCCGCCGCGCTCCCGCAAGAAGACGCCGGCCGAGCCCGAGAGCGAGGCTGCTCTCGACGCGAGCGCCGTCGATGCGGTCGAGCCCGACTCCGAGACCGGCGAGCGCGGAGCCGACGGAGAGCCGGCCGCACCGAAGAAACGCACCCGGCGCGGCACGCGCGGCGGCCGCAACCGTCGCCGCAAGCCGGCCGTTGTCGGTGACGGCGCGGGTGGTGCAAAGCCCGAGGGCGAGGCCGAGCCACCGGCCGAGCGCTCGACGAGCGGGCTGCCTGTGGACGAGCCTGCGGTCCGAGAGCCCGGCGACGATGAGCTGCCGGCGCCCGTGATCCACGTTCCCGGCCGCGATCTCGGTGAGGAGGTCGAAGGCGAGCCGTCCGAAAACGGCTCCGAGCCGACTGGGGCGCCGAAGCGGCGGCGCGGCACACGCGGCGGTCGCAACCGCAAGCGCAAGCCCGCGTCGGTCGAGACCTCGGCGGAGACGGCGACTGCAACGGCGACCGTCGAGGCCGAGGAGCCGGCCGCCGAGCCGGTGTCGTCCGACAACGGCTCAGAGGGCTGGGCGTACACGCCGATGAGCGAGTGGGACAGCCTGGACGACCGGGACGCCTAGCGGCTAGGAGGAGTAGCGGTTAGACTGGGCCGCTCGCGGGCCCGCTGCCCGCGTTTTCCACGCTTATGGACTACGCCATCATCAGAGTCGGAGGTAAGCAGCATCGGGTCCGCAACGGCGAGACGCTCGTCGTCGACCGGGTGCGCGCCGACGAAGGCGGCACGTTCGAGCCGGACGTGCTGCTCGGTGACGACGGTGTGAAGGTGACGGTCAAGGTGCTCGCGCACGAGCGCGGGCCGAAGATCCGGATCGGCAAGTACCGCAAACGCACGGGCTACAAGCGCCACAACGGCTTCCGCGCGGCTACCTCGAGGATCGAGATCTCGCTGGGTGGCAAGCGCGCCGCCGCCGCAAGAGCTCCAAAGGCAGAGTCCGAGACGGCGAAGGTTGAAGCCGCGCTCGAGGTGGAGGCAGCTCCGGCCGGGCTCCCGGAGGGCTACGCAGAGATGACGGTTGCAGCGATCGGCAAGGCCGCGAAGACCTGGGATCGTGCGCAGCTCGAGGCCGCGCAGGCCTACGAGCAGGATCACGCTGCGCGCAAGGGCGCACTCTCGGCGCTTGATTCGGCGCTTGCGGCACAGGAGGGGGACGCCTAGATGGCACACAAAAAGGGCCTCGGCTCGTCCAAGAACGGCCGCGACTCCAACCCGAAGTACCTCGGCGTGAAGATCTTCGCCGGCCAGGACGTGAAGACCGGGCAGATCATCGTCCGTCAGCGGGGCACGAGGTTCAACCCCGGCCCGGGCACGCAGATCGGCCGCGACCACACGATCTTCGCGATCCGCGACGGGAAGGCCGAGTTCCGCCGGAGCGGCGAGCGCCGCTTCATCTCGGTCGTCGAGCCGGCCTAGTCTCGCGGCACTTCGCCGCGCCGGGCACAAGCTCTTTCTGAGTCACACTGTGCTGGGCATGTTCAGCGACCGCGCGCAGATCCATCTCAAAGCCGGCCGCGGCGGCGACGGCGGCCTGTCGTTCCGGCGCGAGAAGTACGTGCCGAAGGGCGGCCCGGACGGCGGTGATGGTGGCGACGGCGGCGACGTCGTGCTGGTGGCCGAGGCCGCTCTGCGCGATCTGTCCTCGTTACAGCGGCGCCGCTGGATCGAGGCGTCCAAGGGCGGCAATGGCCGCGGCGCTCGCAAACATGGCGCCGACGGCGAGGACGTGGAGGTGCGCGTCCCGGTCGGAACGCAGGTCTTCGTCGATCAAGATCTGGTCGCCGATCTGGCTCACCCGAACGCGCGCGTCGTCCTTGCCAGAGCCGGGCGGGGCGGACGCGGAAACGCGCGCTTCGTCAGCTCGACACGGCAGGTGCCTCGCTTCGCCGAGGTTGGCCTTCCGGGCGACGAACTGGATGTCGAGCTGCACCTGAAACTGCTCGCGGACGCGGCGCTCGTCGGCCTTCCGAACGCAGGCAAGTCTTCGCTCCTGACGCGGATCTCGAACGCGCGTCCGAAGGTCGCCGAGTACCCGTTCACGACGCTCCAACCGGTGCTCGGGACGGTCGACGCGCCCGACGGTCGGCAGCTCGTGGTCGCCGACGTGCCCGGGCTGATCGAGGGCGCAAGCGAGGGCGTCGGCCTGGGCCACGAGTTTCTCGCCCACCTCGAGCGCGCGCGCATGTTGATCCACGTGATCGACGCCTCGAAGCCGATCGAGGAGCAGTGGCGCACGATCGACGCCGAGCTCGCGGCGTACGGCGCCGGCCTCGATGAGCGCCCGCAGATCGTCGTCCTGAACAAGCTCGATCTGCTCCCCGACCCACCTGCGTTCGAGGTGGAGGACGAGCGCGTGATCGCCGTCTTTGCGCTCTCGTGCGCCACAGGCGAGGGGCTCGACGAGTTCCGACGCCACCTGTTCGCGCTCGTCCCGGCGCCGCCGGTCGAGGAGTCGGCCGAGGAGGAGCTCGCCGAGTTCCTCGTCTATCGCCCCGAACCGAAGGCTCGCCCGTGGCGGCTGCTTCGGACAGACAGGGGCTTTCGGGTGGTCGGCACGCCTCCCGACGAGGAGGAGCTCGAGCGCGCGCTCCGTGCGGCCGGTGCGCGTGTCGGTGCCGAGGTCGAGATCGGCGATGAGAGCTTCGAGTTGGCGCCGTGATCGGGCTCTTCGGAGGCTCCTTCGACCCGCCCCACGAAGGCCACGTCGCACTCGTACGCGCCGCGAAGGATGCGTTCGGGCTCGAGCGCGTCCTCGTGCTCGTCGCCGCCGAGCCGGAACACAAGCAGATCGAGACGCCGGCCGGTACGCGGCTCGAGCTCGCTCGTGCGGCCTTTCCGGATCACGAGGTCGTCCTCGACGAGCATCCCCGGACGATCGATCTGCTGCGCGATCACCCTGAGTGGGACGACCCGGTCTTCCTCCTCGGCGCCGACGCGTTCTGCGGCTTCTTGGAGTGGAAGGAGCCGGACGAGGTGCTGCGGCTCACGCGCCTCGGCGTGGCGACTCGCTCCGGCTACCCGCCCGAGCGCCTCCGGGACACGCTCCGGCGCCTCGAAACGCCGGAGCGCGTGCTCTTCTTCGATCTCGAGCCTCATCAGGTTTCCTCGCGGGAGCTGCGGGCCGGTCTCGGGAGCAGCGAGGACGCAGACGAGGCGATTCCGGCTGCCGTTCGCGCGATCATCGAGCGCGAAGGCCTCTATGGCCGTGGGCGCCGGTACACTCAGCCGGCTTGACCTCGACCGAACAGGCACGCCGCATCGCGGCGCTCGCGCAGGACAAGCTCGCGAGAGACGTCGTCATCCTCGACATGCGGCCGGTCTGCTCGTACACCGACTACTTCGTCGTGTGCACCGGCAACAACCCGCGCCAGACGAAGGGCGATCTGGGACGAGGTGCACGGCGCGGCTGAAGAAGGAGGAGGACCTGCTCCCGCGCTCGGTCGCCGGCGAGACCGATGCGACGTGGATTCTGGCCGACTACCTCGACGTCGTCCTCCACGTCTTCACCCCGGACGCGCGCGACTTCTACGGCTGGACGACCTCTGGGGCGACGTGCCGCAGGAGACGCCCGAAGCGGCCACGGCCTGACGCTGCGAGCGAGCACCGCCAGGCCGTGTCGCCGGTAGACTTGGCCCGTCCCAGGGCCCATAGCTCAGCTGGGAGAGCGTCTGGCTGGCAGCCAGAAGGTCGCCGGTTCGAGCCCGGCTGGGTCCATCCTCCTGTTTTCCAGGGAGGACGTGAACAGGAAAAGTGGCACGTCTGAACCCAACGTCTGTCGGCGGGCTGCTGCTCGGTGACTCCGCCTCACCGAGCGACGACCGCGCCGCAAGCGTCGGCACCCCGGGCTGAGCCTCGACGGCCCCGCGCGAGGTCCCTCTCGCCTACAGGAGCGGCGAGATCGCGGCGAACGCCGTTGCCCGAGCGCGCTCCTTCAGGCCTGACGGAGGCTGCATGTCGGAGCTGACCTCCTCGGCGGGAGCGAGGAAACGCTCCTCGAACTGGGCGGCGAGGTCGGCAGAGTCGAAGCCGATATCTATCTCGAAGAACCGCTTCAGGCTCCAGGCCTCCAAGTTGCAGGTCCCGGCGAGAACGTGCTCCCCGTCGGCGACGAACGCCTTTGCGTGCAGCATCTTCGGGTAGCCGAGGAGCTGCACGCCGGCGTCGAGGAGCCGCCGGTGGTGGAACTGCTCGGCGGCGCCGCAGGCCCAGTTGTTGGGCTCGGCGGGCACGAACAGGCGCACCCGCGCGCCCCGTTGCGCTGCGTGCACGATCCGCCCGATCATGCCGCGGTCGGTGACGTAGGGGTTCACGACGTCGAGTGCGTCCTGCGCACCGTCGATCAGCGCCGTGATCGCCGCCGTGATCGGCCTGTAACGCCCCGGCGCGTTGTGGAGCACGACCGCTGGTACAGGACTCGCGCCCTCGTCGAGCGTCGGGAATAACTCCGAGAGCTCGTCTGCCGGGATTGTGCCGTCGAGCCAGCGCAGGCTCGCCACGAATACGAGCTGCAGCTGCGCCACGATGGGGCCTTCGACGCGTACGAACAGATCGTGGAACTCGCCGTTCTCGAAGTGATCTTCGATCCCGGCGCCGCCGACCCAGCCGATCCGTCCGTCGACGACGACGACCTTGCGGTGATCGATGTGCCCCAGCCCGCTGAGGTTCCATCCCTCCCCGCCGCCCGAACCGAGCGGCCCCCGAGGCGCGCGCGGCTGCGTGGCGCGGTTCACGCACACGACGATCCCCACCGCCGTCAGCCGCTCGTATAGCTCCTTGGAGCCGCGCTCCGGATCGGTGCCCTGCCGGTCGACGATCAGCCGGACGGAGACGCCCTCACATGCTTTGGAGATCAGCGCTTCCGCGAACCGATCGCCCACCAGGCCCGGCCGGAAGCCGAACTGGTTGATGTGGATGGAAGAGGAGGCAGCGGCGATGTCAGCGAGCAGCGGCGGGTAGAAGTTCCGGCCCTCGACATGAAGCTGCACCGAGGAGGCGCTGCTCTGGTCGAACGCCAGCGCGAGCGCTGCGCGAGCCACGCGCGGCGCTGCCGCAAGACGCTCCGCGTGATCAGTGATGCCCTCGTTCGGAACGGCAACGGAGCTCACGCGCGCACGATACCTCTGGCCGCGTCGAGCTCTGCCTGGACGGCGCGGTGAACGTTGCCGTGGATGTGATCGGGGCCGATCCATCGAATGCAGTTCGCGCCCTTCGGCGGCTAGCTCGGACATGCCATCGCCTCGAAGGAGTCTTTCAGCCGAAGCGAGCCGCGCCGGCCCCATCGGGCGCGGGTGGCGAACGCACCCGGGCCGGCGGCGCCGAGCGAGGTAGGCTCAGCGCGACGAGACGGTCACTTGTCTCATCTGCACGGACCGTGACGGCCACCCGTGCTTTCCAGGGAACGTCGTAGAGGGGAGACCGAGGTGGCGGAGAGTTCGGTGTCGAACGGCGAGGCTGTGATCCAGAAGCGTTCGGTCGCGTCTGCGCGGCGGTTGATCCTCCCGCTCGCGCTTGCCCAGTTCATCTGCAGCTTCGCGGGCTCGAACATGAACGTGATGATCAACGACATCAGCGAGGACCTCGACACGACCGTCAAGGGCGTGCAGACCGCGATCACGCTGTTCCTGCTGATCATGGCGATCCTGATGATCCCCTGCAGCAAGCTGACCGACCGCTGGGGCCGCAAGCGGTGCTTCATCGGGGGCCTCACGCTGTACGGCATCGGCGCCCTGATCAGCGCGCTCTCGCCGAATCTCGGGGTGCTGATCCTCGGCAACTCGGTGCTCGAGGGCGTCGGGACGGCGCTCCTGATCCCGCCGGTCTACATCCTCGCGACGCTGTGGTTCAGCGATCTCACCTCGCGGGCCTGGGCCTTCGGCGTGATCAGCGGGCTCGGAGGCATCGGCGCCGCGGCCGGGCCGTTGATCGGAGGCGTGATCACCACGGCGATCAGCTGGCGCGTCGCGTTCCTCTTCCAGGCCGCCGTCGTCGCGACGATCATCCTCCTGAGCCGCCGCATGGTCGATCCGCTCGCGCCGGATCCGACGCGTCCCTTCGACGCGGTCGGGGCGATCCTGTCGGGGGTCGGCATGTTCTGCGTCGTGTTCGGGATCCTCCAGGCCGGCAGCAACAACGCGCCTGATGGCGATCTTCCTGGTGGTCGGCGCGCTCTTCCTGCTCGCGTTCTTCCTCTTCATCCGCTCACGCGAGCGGGCGGGCAAGGAGGCGCTGCTCTCCACCGGGCTGTTCAAGAACCGGACGTGCAACCTCGCCCTCGTCACGCAGAACATCCAGTGGCTGGTGCTGATGGGGACGTCGTTCGTCGTCTCCGTCTTCCTGCAGGAGGTTCGCGGCTACAGCGCGATCAAGACGGGCGTCGTCTTCACCGCGGCGACGCTCGGCATCCTCGCCTCGTCCCTCGCCGCCGAGCGCCTCGCCAAGCGGTTCCCGCAGAGGACGCTGATCGTCGCCGGCTTCGTCGTCACCCTGACCGGGATCGTGCTCCTGCTCGGGCTCGTCAGGGCCTCGGACAGCATCTGTCGCGTTCGTGCCCGGACTGCTGCTGATCGGCCTCGGCGTCGGCGGGATGCTCACTCCGTCGGTGAACGTCGTGCAGTCGAGCTTCCCCGAGGAGCTGCAGGGCGAGATCTCGGGCCTGTCGCGGAGCATCTCCAACCTGGGCTCGTCCTTCGGCACCGCGATCGCCGGCACCATCCTGGTGTCCGTCGTCGCCACGGGGAACCGCGCGTACGCGATGGGCGATGGCCTCGCTCGTCGTGTTCGGGCTCGTCGGGCTCGCGGCGGCCGTGCTCCTTCCCTCGAAGTTCGAACGTGAAGCTGCCTGAGCCTTCCCGCCGCGGTTCGGCGACCCGTCAGTCGTACGCGCGGCCGATGCGGACCTCGTCGCCGGGGCCCCGCCGGTCAGGTTGCCCGCGTTACCGCCGCTGGCCGCGCTGTGCCCTCCGTGAGGTACTGGTGCACGAAGGCGATCGCCATGCTGCCTTCGCCGACTGCCGCCGCGACGCGCTTCACGGGACTGAATCGGACGTCGCCGCAGGCGAAGATGCCCGGGACGCTCGTCTCGAGGAGGTACGGGTCCCGGTCGAGCTGCCACCGTCCCGCGGCGCGCACGTCGGGGCCGGTGAGCACGTAGCCCTTCTGGTCGAGTGCGATCTCCGGTGGGAGCCACGCGGTCTCGGCGTCCGCGCCGATGAAGATGAACAGGCCGCCCGACTCGAGCCGGGTCGTCTCGCCGGTCGCAGCGTCGCGGACGTCGATCGCCTCGAGCGAGGTGTCGCCGTGCGCGGCGACCACCTCGGTCCGATAGAGCACGCGGATGTTCGCCCGGGTGGCGAGCTGGTCGACGAGATACTGCGACATGCTCTTCTCGAGGCGTCTCGCCGCGGTAGAGGATGGTCACGCTCCGTGCGTGGGACGAGAAGAACATCGCCGCCTGGCCGGCTGAGTTGCCGGCGCCGATGATGTGGATGTCCAGGCCGTGGGTGTTCGCTGCTTCGCTGCGTGCGGCGCCGTAGAAGATGCCCTTGCCGGCGAGGCGGTCGAAACCCTCGATCGCCAGGTGCCGCCAGGCGACGCCGCAGGCGAGAATGATCGTCCGCGTCCGCAGGACGTCGCCGCCGTCGAGGTGCACCTGATGGGTCGCGGCGTCGATTCGCGTGATCGACCGGGTGACGAGGATCTCGGCGCCGAGCCTGCGCGCCTGCTGGAGCGCCCGGCTCGACAGCGCTTCGCCCGACACGCCCGAGGGGAAGCCGAGGTAGTTCTCGATCCGGGAGGACGTGCCCGCCTGGCCGCCGGGCGCCTCGCGCTCGATCACGATCGTCCGGAGTCCCTCGGACGCGCCGTACACGGCGGCTGCCAGGCCGGCGGGCCCCGCACCGACGATCACCGTGTCGTACTCCGCGGCCGCCGGCTCGGTCGGGATGTCGAGGAGCTCGGCCACCCGCCGAAGCTGCGGTCGCACGGCGGTCTTGCCGTTCACGACGCGAACGGCGGGGAGGTCACCCTCGGCCGGCAGCGCGCCCGACCACTGCTCCGCATCGGCGGGCACGTCCGGCTGGAGCCATCTGAACCGGATCTGGTTGCGGTCGAGGAAGCGCCTCAGCTCCGCGCAGGAGGCGTCCCACCGACGGCCGAGGACGATCGCCCTGAACGGGGCCGGTGCGGACGCACGGGCCTGCAGACCTTTGGGCCCCCCGAGCCGGTTGCTGCGCCAGGAGGCCCACCCGCTCCCCGACCTCCGGCACGGCGGCGGCGAGCGCCTGGTAGTCGTGCAGCTCGATCCGGAACACGCGCGACGCCTCCGCTGCGCGGAACCCGCCAGGGTGGAGCATTCCGAACGCGATCGACATCTCCCCGAAGACGTCACCGGGCCTCCGCTCGCCGATCACGCTCTCCACGCCGTCGACGCGCCTGACCACCTCGATCCGACCCTCGAGGACGCCGAACAGCGCCCGCGCGTCACCCTCGTGCACGGCGGACTCGCCGGGAACGAGCGTGATGTCCGCCACCACCCGGGAAAGCCGGTCGCGTTCGGCCGGCTCGAGGTCCGCGAACACTGCGACCCGACCGATCTCCTCCGCCGTCACCATGAAATGCACCACCGCCGCCGGCCTGGCAGCGTGCTGTAGTCGATGGCCGGCACTCCGGAAACGACCAAACGGTGTTCGCGTTCGGTGCCGCTCAACACAGGCACAACGCTAGCTGCGCCGCGTTCATCCGCTCGCGTCGACCGCCGCGCGGTCCGGGCTAGTGAGGCGCTTCTGCGTACGCGCCGACGAGTCGTGTACGGGCTCCAGACCGCGTCGAGCGTCGCCGCGGCGTTGATCGGAACTCCCGGGATGCTCGACCGCCTCGGCGATCAGGCGGCGTCCGGTCGCGGCGTAGAACCAAACGAAGCCGGACGGGAACGGACCCGCCCGGCTTGACGGTGAGAACGCAGGTGACGTCCGGCCGCGGCCGCGGCCGCGGCTCAGGAGGGGATACCGGGCGGGCCGAGGATCTCGATCCCATACTCGGCCGCGACGGCGGTCATCCGCTCGGGATCGGGCGGCTGAACGGATGGCGGCGGGAGGGTGAGGGCATTCGCCGGCTCGGACATCGCGCGCACGAAGTCCGCGAAGGGGGCGGGCTCGGTGACCATCAGGAAGCGGGCGACGGTCGAGGTGACGAGGAAGGTGTGCGGGACGTCACGCGGCCCGTACACGAACGATCCGGCCGGAGCCACGACCACGTCCCCGCCGACCCAGAGGGTCAGCTCGCCTTCGATCACGTAGAACCACTCGTCCTCGTTACGGTGGACGTGCAGCGGCGATCCGCCGCCCTGCGGCCAGAGAAACTCCAGTACAGCCACGCGGCCGTCGGTTGTCTCGGCCGCAGACTTGATCATGCCCAGGGCCCCGAGGAACCAGCGAGCATCGCCCTCACCGGGCTGGAGCGCGATCGGCGCGATGGACGGGATCGAGGTTGTAGTCATCTCGGATCTCCTTTCATTGAACATCGGAGGTTGATGAAATGCGACCATACGCTCACCCGCAGAATCTGTCAAGATTGGTTGCACAGCGATGACTATCCAAAAGAAGCCGAAGCGCAAGTACGAGCTGAAGCGGCGCGCAGACGAGATGGCGGAGACGCGGCGGCGGATCACCGAGGCAGCCGTCGGCCTGCACGGGACGGTCGGGCCGGCCCGCACAACGCTGAGCGAGGTCGCACGGCGCGCAGGCGTGCAACGCCACACCGTGTATCGCCACTTCCCCACCGAGGCCGAGTTGTTCGGGGCCTGCTCGGCCCACTACTTCACGGCAAACCCGTGGCCCGACCTCGAGCCCTGGCGCGCCGTGAGCGACCCGCAACAGCGGCTTGCGCGGGCACTCGACGAGCTCTATGCCTACTACGAGCGCACCGAACCGATGTTCAGCAACGTCCTGCGCGACGCCGAACTCGTCGACGCCGTCCTCCCGACCCTCCTGCCGCTGCAGGCCTACCTGGCCGAAGCGGTAGAGATCCTGACGGCCGGTTGGCCTACTCGCAGCCGAAGACCGCGCGTCCTCGCCGCCGCCTTACGCCATGCCATCGACTTCCAGACCTGGCGCTCGCTCACAGCCAGCGATGGCATCGGTCGAAACGAAGCGGTCGAGCTCGTCACCGTGCTTGTCGAAGCCGCAGCCGCTCCACGGCGCCGCGCGGCCGCCTGACGCCCGACGGTCTTGGCCGAGATGCCGAGGCCTCGGCGATCTCCTGGTTGGACTTGCGGCGTACGAGCACGAGCAGGACTTCCAGCTCGCGCTCGGTCAGCCCGGCAGGCAGCTTGCGAGGTCGCTGCCGCACGCGGTGGCCGGCGGCACCGACCTCGCGTGCGGCAGCTTCCGGGTCGAGCCGCCGCTCTTCGGCGCCCCGCACGGGAGACGTGCTAGGAGTCGTACCGGCCGCCGATCTCCGCAGCCTGGGGCCTACCTTTGTGCCCGGCTTCCTGCATGATCGGGGGGACCTCGGGGTCGGAGAGAAAGCTCTGCCAACCCTCCACATCCCAGTCGAAGAGCACCCAGACCCGGTCGGCTTCATTGGGATCGCGAAAGACGGTCGAACCCTTGGACCCGTGCTGCTTTCGCTTCTCAGCGCCCTTGGTTGAGAAGATCTTCTCGAAGCGGTCGAAATCCTCGACCGTCGTTGTTGCCAGGATCATCTCTCTCCTCCTCTGTGGGTTCTCGGCGCCGTGCTCGACGCCGATCGTGCGGCGAGTGTGCGCCCTCGAGGCCCGGACGGCATCGGGCGAACACCCTATGCGGTGCGAACGAGGTCGTGCTCGAAGGCCCAGAGCGTCGCGGCGGCCCGGCTGCGCACGGGGGCCTTCTGGTAGACGTGCTGGACGTGGTGCCCGACGGTCTTGCCGAGATGCCGAGGCCCTAGGCGATCTCCTGATTGGACTCGCCGCGCACGAGCACGAGGAGGACTTCCAGTTCGCGCTCGGTCAGCCCGGCAGGCAGCTCGAGAGGTCGCTGCCGCACGCGGTGGCCGGCGGCACCGACCTCGCGTGCGGCAGCTTCCGGGTCGAGCCGTCCCTCTTCGGCCTCCCGCATCAACTCCGCCTCTGCCGTCGGCGCATCGAGAGCCGGCTTGTACGGCCGCGCCTCGCGCATGGCCCCGTAGCAGTTGGCGGCGGCGAGGATGCGGGCTGCCTGATCGAGTGCCGGCCCACGCGTGCCGCGGTGGTAGCCTGAGCCGTCGAGCCGTTCGTGGTGTGAGCCGGCCAGGATCCCGATCGGAGCGAGCGCCGGCGACTGGGCGAAGGCGCGCTCCGTGAAGTGCGGATGGAGTCGCACCCGCGCCCACTCTCCGAATCCGAGGCGCCCCGGCTTCTCCCAGATCGTGTTCGACACGCCGACGCGGCCGAGGTCGTGCGCGAGCGCGGCGCGCCGCACGAACGTCACGGAAGCTGCCGGTAGGCCCATGCGCCAGGCGGCGGCCTCGGCGAGCTCGGCCACACCCGTCGAGTGCTCCCGAAGCCACGGCGACTTGAGATCGGTGAACGCTGCGATGGCCATGAAGGCTGCGTGCGACCCGTTCGCCGTGCGATCCAGATCTGCGGAAACGGCTGCGATCTCGAGCGCGTGCTCCACATCCGCGTCTCGTCCAGTTCGGCGAGCATGTCGGCGAAATTGCGACGCGGCGAGCTCGGCGAGTCGGGGCTCGTCGCGGGCAGCGAGGTGGTGTGCGCGACGACATGAGCGCCGCTCTCTGTCTAGCGGTGCGGCGCGTCAGCGGCCGGAGGGAGCTCCATCGATGCTCGAAGCGCGATGAGCGGCGCCGCCGGGATTCTGATGAATCCTCGTGAAGGTCGATCGAGGTCGAAGGTGACGAAGAGAAGCAATGTGAGCAGGCCGGCGGCAAGAAGTACCGCCACGACACCGCGCGAAAGGATCGCGAGGTAGAGCGCCAGCAGACCGAGCGCGAGCGCGGCCCCGATGACTTGCACGAGGACGATCGCAGACGGGACGCGGTTGTTCAGCGCAGACACACGCGTCGTCTGCATGTCGATCATCTCGTTGAGGCTTTCCACGTACAGGCGGGGTGCGGATTGCGTCGGTTGCGAGTTGAGCGCCTGCCCTGCCAGGTGCCAAAGGCGTCGCTGCAACACCGACTCGGATGCGATCGCAGCTCTTCGCAGCGGCTTGTCCGGGGACGGAGTGAGAGAGCCGAAGGCTCGCGTCGGTGTATTGCACGTACAGCGGCAGAGACGAGCTCCGCACGGGCTCGTGCAAAGTCTGGGCGCGAAGATAGGCGGTGCCGATCGCATTGGCGTCGTCGACGACGGCAGCCCGTCTCGCCTCGTATCTCGTGACAGCCATCGCGAGGCCGAACGCAAGGATCAGCGCGACAAGGGTGAGTAGTGCTGCCTGGACGACGCCGAGCGGCTCGCGCAAGCTCTCCGAGTGCCGGCGTATCGACCGCCCGACCAGAAGGCCGAGGATCGTTGCCCCGAACAAGATGCCTGCGAGCACGAGCGCCAACTGCCAGCTGTTCAGCGTGAAGAACACGATCTCCTCGGTCGGAGCAAGCAGCCGCGAGCCTACGCGAGCGATCCGCGTCCGCGCCGGGCCTCACTCGTTACGCGATCATCGGTAGCGCCGGGTTGACTGTTCTGGGCGGAAGGTCTACTGGGTTCAGCTGTTGAGGTAGGCCACGAGATCGCCGATCTGCTGCGGGGTCAGCGCGCCGTTGCTGAACGGGCCGGGATGCGCCACGTTCAGGTCCGGGCCGATGTTGCCCCTGACCTCCGAGAGCGTGTGACAGCTACTACAGCCGGCGCTCACCCAAACGGTGGTGCCTGCGACCGGATTGCCGGTCGGGAGGGTGCTCGGCGGAGGGGTGGGCGTCGAAGGCGGGGTAGGCGTCGAAGCGAGTCGGCGTCGAAGGCTTGGGCGTCGTCTTGCCCGCGGTCGTCGTCGCTGCTTTGGGGAGGGTCGCGCCGAACGCGATCACGCCTTTCATCCCCTTGGCGGCGTATCCGGGCGTGGGGTCGAGGTACTCGTACGTACCGCGCTGCTTGAAGGTGATCGTCAGGGTTGCCGATTGCCCGGGTCCGAGGAGCTTGGCGCCCGTCCCGTTGCAGGTGTTCAGCCTTGCGCTCGTGACCGGAGTCGTGCAGACCTTGAATCGATGAGAGAGCGCTCCCTTGTTGGTCACCTTGAAGGTGACCGTGCCCGAGCGGGTCGTGGCTTGCCACGGAAGCGCAGACGACTTCGACAGGGTGAAGGCGAACTCGGTCGGCTTCCCCGCGGTCACCGTGACGACGGTCGCCTCGTCCGCGCGCTCCTGACTTGCTGCAGGGGCCGTCCGGTATCCAACCAGCATCCCCACGAGACCGACACAGGCCAATCCGAAGACGCCGAGCCCGAGCAGGAATCGCCGGCGACCGAGATCGGGTTGAGCGCGTGCGGACATTCCGCCACCGATCCTCGCGGGGGCACCTGCGGCCAGCATCGGAAAAAGCCCCGATCGGCTTGCCCACAACTACCGACCGGATTCGTTTGACAGCAGCCCGGTGGAGCCCACTCCGTCGCGTTCGCGCCCGGAGCACCGCTCATCAGAAAGCGGGCCTGAGCCCGCTCGCCTACACGGCCGGCTGGATGTTCTGGTTGACGCGGAAGACGTTCTGCGGGTCGTAGATTGCCTTCGCCTCCGCGAGGCGGTCGTAGTTGCTGCCGTAGGTCGCCTTCACCCGTTCCTGGCCCTCGTCCATCATGAAGTTGACGTACGCCCCGCCGGCCGAATAGGGGTGGAGCGCCTCCCAGTAGCCGACCGCCCAGTCGCGCAGCGCCGGTGCGCTGGCCGGGTCGGGATCCACGCCGATGATCACCTGCGACCAGCGCGTGTCCCGGTAGGCCCAGGGTGTCTCGTCGCGCCCGACGTCGTGCGCCGCGCCGTCGATCGGGTAGATGTGGGAGCCCGACTTCCAGCTCGGCATCCTGTCGTTCCACTCGGCGTTGCGGGCGATCGCTTCGTCGGGGATCTCGTCGACGAAGTCGGCGCGCCAGTACCACTGGTCGCCCGGCCCGTAGAGGCCGTCGAACGCGCTGTTCAGCCCCGGCAGCGGCACCCGCCCGGCGCCGTGCATGAGCGGTGTCCCCACGGCCAGCATGGGGGCCATTGCCTCCGCCGCCTCCTCGTCGGAGCCCACGATGCACCAGACGATCCCGCAGGCCTTGCGCAGGTGGATCTCCTCCGGGAATGGCGGCCCGGGAGGGATGGTGTGGAAGCAGAAGAACGCACCCACGTTTCGCGGGAGCGTGGGCAGGAGCTCGCGGTAGGTGGTGAGCACCTCGTCGGTCTCCTCGATCGGCCAGAACGTCGGCCCGCCGACGACGTCCGAGACCGGATGCGCCCGGAACGTGAACTCCGTCACTACGCCGAAGTTGCCGCCGCCTCCGCGCACGGCCCAGAAGAGCTCGGCGTTTTCGTCGGCGCTCGCCGTCACCCGCTCTCCGTCGGCCAGCACGACCTCCGCGGCGAGCAGGTTGTCGATCGTCAGCCCGTACCCGCGCGTGAGGTGCCCGATCCCGCCGCCGAGGGTCAGCCCGCCGACGCCGGTCGTGGAGATCACCCCGCACGGGACAGCAAGCCCGTGCTCGTGCGTCGCGACATCCACCTCGCCCCAGGTCGCGCCTCCGCCGACGCGAACCGTGCGCGTCGCAGCACCGACCGAGACCGAGTTCAGCAGCGAGAGATCGGCGACGACGCCGTCGTCCACGCTCCCGAGTCCGCCGCCATTGTGGCCTCCGCCCCGCACCGCCAGGGGCAAGTCGTGCGCGCGGGCGAAGGCGAGCACGCCCGCGACGTCCGTCGGGCTCGCGCAGCGCGCGATCACGGCAGGCCGCTTGTCGATCATCGCGTTGAAGAGCGCCCGCGCCTCGTCGTAGCTTGCGTCGCCCGGCCCGATCAGCTCGCCTTCGAACTCGGGTCCGAGTTCTCGTCGAGCGGCAACAACAGAAGTCTCCGCCGTGCTCATCATCGGCCTCCTCGAGATCCTTGGGCTCCGAACGGCCCGCCGAGCGAGTCTAGAACCTTGGGCACCGCCGTGCTCTGCCCCGACTCGATGCCTCAGCGTTGCGCGAGCGCAAGCAGCTTGATGAGTGTGTTCCAGTTGCGCGCCGTTGCGCGCGTGGCCAGTGTGCGCTCGAAGTAGTCGATCGTGAGCTTCGAGCGGCCGGAGCCGCTCGGGAGCCGCAGGTAAATCTCCGTTCCACAGAGGCTGAGCTCGTCCGGCGCTGAGCGCTCCGAGTCGAGCCGGGCCACATTAGCCGCTGTCGGTTTCCGCTCCAGGAAGACGACGTGGAGCTTCGAGACGTCGGCGCGATCGTTCAGGAACGGGTTGCAACTCGCGACCTCGGCGAGTTCGGTGGGTGTGCGCAGTAGCACCGCGACGTCGAGCGCGAACGCCTCGGCGATCGCCTGCTCGACCCTGGCTGCGAGCGCGGCGGGATCGCCCGCGGGCGCGCCGAAGACGACGTTGCCACTCTGGATGTAGGTGACGACGTCCTCGAGTCCAAGCGAGGAGAGTGTCTGCGTCAGCTCGGCCATCGGCAACCTGCGCTTTCCGCCGACGTTGATGCCGCGGAGAAGAGCGACGAAGGTCTCCATCGCGCTCATTCTCCTCCTGTCGTCGCGAACTCTGCAGCTCGGCGGCGAGTCTAGGTGGAGTTCGGCCCCGACGGCGTCGCTCGCGCCACCTACGTCGATCTCGCCAAGTCCGAGCTGCTCGGCTCGGCGGACTGGTACGTCGACATCGTCGGCGGGTTCATCGCGGCGCCGCGCTGACGGCGCGGCTCAGGCGCCGGATCCCTCGAGGCTCATCTCTTCGCCGCCGCGCGGCTCATTGCGCCACTGCCACCACGCCGCGAAGATCGCTCCGGCGCCCACCGCGAGAAGGAAGTCGGTGCCGGTCACCGGGCCTGGAGGCAGGCTCAGGTCGCTCGCCGAATCGATCGCGCGCACGCCGAGTGCGTACCCGGCCGCGGCGAGCAGCGCCTGGGCGAGCGGCGCCGCCGGCTCGTGGCGCGTGTTGTCGGCCCGGCCGTGTAGGAGCCGCGCCGCGGCGAACCCGGCGGCGATGCAGAGGCCGCCGACGATCGCGTCGAGGCTGTAGTGGTTGGCGGTGCCGACGACGACCGCGAACGCGAGCGCAGGATAGGCGAACGAGAACGACGCGAGTCTCGAGCGAGGTGCAAGCCAGATCGTGCCCACGGCGATGAAGAGCGGGTAGCCGACGTGCTGGCTCGCGGCCGCCGCGGTAGCGTTGTGCATCGCGCCGTTCAAGCCGTCGGGCGCCGGGACGGCGAACGGCATCCCGGTGACCCAGCGCGGCGGCGCGAGCGGATAGAGGCCGATCACGATCAGCGCCGGGACGTGCGAGAGCACAAACGCCGAGCGGAGGAACGGGTAGCGCTCGGGCCGGAGCAGGCGCGCGAGCGCCATGAAGCCGAAGAGCACCGGCAGGTGGAGATTCAGGTATCCCCAGTTCAGAAGGTCGTACGCGCTCGCATGGTGCATGAGGCTGATCAGCGATGCCTCGACGTCAAGGTGGAGCGAGTGCTCGACTGCGAGCCAGTCGCGCGCGTGCTCCAGCGCGAGCGGCAGCGAGCCCTCGAGCGGGATTCGCACCATCTCCCAGACCCCGATCACGAGGCCGAGGAATGCCATCTCACCGAGGAGCGGCAGGCGGAGCCCGGCAAGCAGGCGTGCGCGTCCGAACGTGCGGGTGGCGTTCTCTGTTGCGCCCGTCACTGCGTGTGCGTTGCCGTCGTCGCCCAAACCCGCTCGTAATCCTAAGGTCGCCCTCGCACCCGCCGCTCTCGGCCGAGTCCGAAACGGCCACTACTAGTAAGCGGGGCGGCTGACGGTCAGGATCGAGGAGGTGCATTTTCGGCACAGAGTTGTCACACACCCGTGACACCTTGCCGGGTATGTTGGCTTAAGAGACAACGGTACGAGAACGAACGACGAAAAACACGACACAGGAGGTTCGCGATGTTGGAAGCACTGACCCAGGACCTGCTCGACCTGAGGGCGAGCGTCCGCGGAGAGTCGGCTGGGCTCTTCGCGATGGTGCTCGACTGTTGTTCCTGCTGCTGCAGTTATTGCTCGGCCGGGTGCAGGTGAGCGGGCGAGCTCCTAGGCTGGACGGAATCCGCAGAGGCTCGTGAGTGACGGGCGTCCCAGAGCTGCCGCTGCTCGCGCCCTGGTATCGCATCGTCGGCGACGGCGAGCGACTGCTACTCGAGCACGCCCAGAGGGTGGTCGTGCTCGAGGGGGCGGCGGTGCGGACGCTGCTTCCGGTGTTGCTCCCACTTCTCGACGGCACGCGCACGGTCGAGGAGCTCGTGGCGCGGCTGGGTGAGTCGGCTCGCGACGCGGTCGCCCTCGCGCTCCGAACGCTCACCGACCATGACTTGCTCACATCGGGCCCCGACGTGCCGCCTGGTGTTCGCCCTGGCGCCCATGCGGTCGCCGCGGCGCACGGTCTCACACCGGCGGTCGCCGCCGAGCGCTTCAGCGCGGCGGTCGTGGGCGTTGTCGGTTCGTCCCGGCTCGGCGTCGAGGTCGCCCGGCTCCTCCAGGCAGAAGGCATCGGTCAAGTGCGCCGTCTTTCATGGCGAGGCGCGACCGCGGTCGACCTGGCGGTCGTCGCGCCCGCGGCGGACGAGCTAGACGTTCTGGGCTCCTGGAACCGGAGCGCGCTCGAGAGCCGGGACACGATGGCTTCCCGTGCTCCCATTCGACGGGCGCTTCGCGGCTGCTGGGCCCCTCGTCGTTCCCCGCGAGACGTGCTGCTACGAGTGCCTGCTCCTGCGGCGTGGGGCCAACCTCGACTATGGCGACGATCTGCCGGAGATCGAGACTGCGCCGGTGGCCGCGAGCGCCGGGGCAGCGCTCGACCTCCTCGTCGCCGCGGTCGCGTCGCACCTCGCGATCAGGTGGGTCATTGGGCGTGACACGACCGTGGCGGGCGTACTCCACGCCGTCGAGGCGACCCCCGAGCTCGCGCTCACGCAGCACGCGGTCATCCGAGTGCCACGCTGCCCGGCCTGCTCTTCCGTTGAAACGTTCGCGCCCCCGCTGCCGTGGCACACGGCCGAGGCAGCATGAGCCGCGCGCGTCTCCGAGCCGCGCCGCGTCCCGGCTCGACCGTTAGCGCTGCCCTGCCGATGAATCTGCGTCGCGCGTGCTCGCCGTACACGGGCATCGTGCACTCGCTGGAGGAGTGCCTCTGTCCGACGACGGAACCGCCGCTCTTCCGGGTTGCGTGTGCTGTGGCTGGCGGGCGAGGTCTCATCGGATCCCCGCTCGACCATGTCAGAGGCATCGGCGGCACGGGCCGCACCCGCGCGGAGGCAGCGGCCGCCGCCGTCGGTGAGGCGCTCGAGCGTTATTCGGCGACCTACGTTCCGCGTGACCGCCTCGTTCTTGCGTCGGCGGCCGAGCTCGGCGACGGCGCCGTCGATCCGGGCCGGTTTGCGCTCTTCTCCGATCGCCAGTACGCCGCCGAGGGGTTCCCGTTCGGGCGCTTCACACGCGACTCGCGTGTGCTCTGGCTGCGCGGCTGGTCGATCCGTGACCACCGTCCGGCGTGGCTCCCGGCCGAGCTCGTCCTTCTCGGCGACGCCGTCTCCGGCGGCCCGCGCATCGGCTACGCGACGAGCAACGGCACGGCCTGTGCCGAGAGCACGGACGAGGCACTTGTTCGTGCTCTGTGCGAACTCCTCGAGCGGGACGCGTTCATGATCATCTGGGCGAACCGGCTCTCGCTGCCGCTGATCGACGTCTCGACGGACAAGCGCCTTCGGGAGCTCGAGCGCAGCCTGTTCGCGCCCTCGGGCCTACGCTACTCCGCCGTCGACATGTCGAGCGTTCACGGACTGCCGAGCGTACTGGCCGTGGTACGCGCACCGGAAGGCATGAGGGGAGCGCTCGGAGTCGGAGCCGGCACGGCCTCGTCTGTCGAGCGCGCGTGGTGGAAAGCTCTCGCGGAGGGCTTCTCGGCCCGGGCCGCCGGCGCCAAGCTCGCGCTGCTCGAGCCCGAGCCCTGCGACGGGCCCGACCGGGTCGCCTCGTTCGAGGATCACATCCGCTACTACGCCGAGCCCGCAAACGCAAGGGCCGCGAACTTCCTCGATGCGAGCACCGCGCGCGTTGCCGCGGCGGCGATCCCAACGCTGGAAGGCAAGACCCACGCGGAGCAGGTCGCGGCGCTCTCGGCCCGGATCGACGCCTCGGGCTCGAGCGCGTATGCCGTCGACGTGACGGCGCCTGATGTGCGTGAGCTCGGGCTGTTCGTGATGAAGGTCGTCGCGCCCGAGCTCTGCTCGCTCGATGTCGCGCACGCGACACGGCACCTCGGTGGTCGCCGCCTGTACGAGGCGCCCGTCCAGCTCGGCCTACGCGAGCGTGGTCTGCGCGAGCGCGACCTCAATCCCGACCCACATCCGTTCCCGTGAGCCGGCCGAGTCCGACCGCCGAGTTCGCCTCGCTCGTGTATGGGCCCCACGGTGTGCCGGTCGACGATCCGGCGGAGGCGTTTCATGAGGCATCTAGGCTCTATCCGAACGTCGCACCAGGGCGCTTGCGGTCGCTCCTCGCGCTCGCACGCAGTTCGGAGCTCCAGCAAACGGTCGCTCGTGCGAGTCGCACGCATGAGCACCGACCGAGCGCTCGAGCTTCCTACCACCGGTCTGCTCGGAGCCTGCCTCCAGGACGTCCTGGAGCGCCGACGCTCGAGCCTCGTCGCACGGCGCCGCCCGATTCGACTGGATGAGCTCGCGGCCGTGCTCGCTGCGAGTTACGCAACCTCGCCCCGCGGCGCCGAAGGTCTGCGACGCCCAGTCCCGTCGGGCGGAGCGCTCTACCCGCTCGAGTTGTACGTCGTCGCCCTCGCGGTCGAGGGAGTCGATCCCGGCGTGCTGCACTACGACCCGTTTCGGCATCGCCTCTCGTCGCTCGGGCCTCTCGTGACCGCCGAGGCGAGAGCCGCGGTCGTCGACGCAACGCTCGTCGACCGCGCTTCGGTGCTGCTCGTCGTCACCGCCCTGTTCTGGCGCTCGCGCTTCAAGTACGGCGCTCGCGGCTACCGCTTCGCGCTGCTCGAGGCCGGCCACGTCGTGCAGAACGCGGTGCTCGCCTCGACGGCACTCGAGCTCTCCGCGCTCCCGCTCGGAGGCTTCTTCGACCGCCGTCTTGACGCGCTCGTGCGAGCCGACGGCCTCGACGAGGCGACGGTGTACGGCCTGCTCCTCGGCGGCCGAGAGTGAGTGCGGGCGTATCGCTCTGGGTGCGCACCGGTGTTACGACGGGCGTGTCGCTCGTGCTTCTGCTCAGCCTGACGCCGTCCCGGCCGCCGGCACGAATCGCGTGGCCGGCGGCGGTTGCGGCAGGTGTCTGCGCTGGGCCCCTGCTCTATATCGCGGCCGCGCGTCGCTGGCCGCGGCTCGCGCGCCGGAACGGATCGGTCCCCGTGCTGATGGCCCGACAAGCGTTCCTCGGGCTCTGGGCAGCAAGCGAAGAGATCGTCTGGCGGCGCGTGCTGCTCGGCGAGTTGCTCATGGGCGGCGCTCTCGCCGCACTCGCTCTCAGTTCGATCGCGTTCTCCCTGGCACACCGTGCGCGGAGGCGCCTGCATCTCGCCACGGGCGCTTCCTTCGGGGTCTTGTACCTCGGCACAGGCGTGCTCCTCGCGAGCATCGCTGCGCACTGGGTCTACAACGCTCTCGTGGGTGCGTCCGTCGACCGGCCTCCGAGCCGACGCAGTGCGAGTCTTTGACCGCCGCTCTTCTGGAAGGCGTCACGAAGCGGTTCGGGCCGGTGGCTGCGCTCGACGACGTCAGCCTCTCCGTCGACGAAGGCGAGCTGGTCGCGCTCCTCGGTCCGAACGGCGCGGGCAAGTCGACGGCTCTGGCCGTGCTTCTCGGCTTGCGTAGCGCTGACGAGGGTCGTGCGAGTCTGTTCGGCACCGATCCGAGAGTGTCCGCGCCACGCCGCTTGGTGGGCGTGACTCCGCAGGAGACGATGTTCCCGCCGACGCTCCGAGTCCGCGAGGTGATCGACCTCGTCCGTGCGCACTACCCGGAGCCGCTCGACGCGACGGTCGTCCATCAGCGCTTCGACCTCGGCGGCTTCGTAGAGAGGCAGCTCGGCGGGCTCTCGGGTGGCGAAAAGCGGCGCGTAGCCGTCGCGCTCGCATTCGCCGGGGCACCGCGGCTCGTCGTGCTGGACGAGCCGACGACCGGCCTCGACGTCGCCTCTCGCCAGGCGGTGTGGGTCGCGATCCGGGCCCACGTCGAGCACGGCGGCACGATCCTCCTCACGACGCACCACCTCGATGAGGCCGATGCGCTCGCGCGTCGTATCGTCCTGATCGAGGGTGGCCGGATCGTGGCCGACGGGACCGTGGCCGCCATCAAGGCGGAGGCCGGCTTGACGCGCGTCAGCTTCCGCGCTCCACCCGGCGTCGCACTGGAGGGCGCCGAGCGCGATGGCCCGTTCCTGCGTCTGCTTGCGCACGACGGTGGCTCAGGCGGTCGCTCGCCTGGTTTCCGAAGGCGTGCCTCTCGTCGACCTCGAGGTTCGCCCTCTCACGCTCGAGGAGGCACTCGCGCGCGCGGAGTACCGTGCGGTGAGACTCGCGCTCCTTCACGCCCGAGCGATGACCGTCGAGCTCGCCCGCTACCCGGCGTACGTCGTCCCGACGCTCCTGTTTCCGTCGGTGTTCTTCCTCTTCTTCGCGACGCCAGGTTCGGAGGCTGGAGCGACTGCGAGGATGGCGACGTTCGCTGGGTTCGCGGCGATCGGCGTTGCGTTCTTCCAGTTCGGAGTGGGCATCGCCGTCGAGCGCGCCTCACCGTGGGAGGCCTACCTTCGGACGTTGCCCATCGGCGTTGGAGCACGGCTTGCGGCGCGCGTCCTCTCGGCAGCCGTCTTCGCCGTCATTGCCTCGGGAGGCCTCCTCGTGGTCGCCGTGGCCACGACTGACGCAGCACTCTCACCGTTACGCTGGGTTGCACTCTGGCTGGCACTCATCGTGGGAACAGTCCCGTTCGCTCTGCTCGGGATCGCACTCGGCTACTGGGTGTCCGAGCGCGGCGCGCTTCCGATCGCGAACCTCCTCTACCTCGGCCTCGCCTACGCCGGCGGCCTCTGGATCGGCGCGCGCGATCTCCCCGCTCCGGTCAGAGAGGTCTCGCCGTACCTCCCGACACGCGCTCTCGCGGACGCGCTCGTCGCGACGGCTTCGCACGCGACCATCGCATGGCGCTCGTGGCTCGTCCTTGCCGGGTTCGGGACCCTCTTCGCCCTGCTCGCCGGCTGGGGATACCGGCGCGACGAGGCGAAGCGCTTCCGCTGAGCCACCGTCTGTTGAGCCACCGTCCGTTGCGCACTTCCCAGCGGCCGCAGGGTGCCGTACACTTCGGCCCTTCGCCATGCGGGACGTCTCCATCGTCATTTTCATGGTGCTCATCCTCAAGATCCCGCTGGCGTACGTCTGCTGGATCATCTGGTGGGCCGTCAAGGCCGAGCCCGAGATCGGCGCGGGAGGTGAGTCGTTCGAGTCCCCGTGGAAGCCGTGGCGGCACCCGTCCGGATCGAGTCCGCGCAGAAACGGTCCGCATCGAACCCCGGCTCGCACTAACGCGCGCGCCGCCCGCCGAGAGAGAAAGGCCACGACATAAAGAACGCCGGCACCAGAGACGTCGCTGCAGGGATCCTCGGCGTAGTCGCACTGGCTGCGAGCATCGTGCAGTTCTTCTATGTGCCCTTCGCGTTCGGGCCGCTCGCGCTCGTGGCTCTCGTGATCGCGATCATGTGCAGCCCGAAGTACCGCGGGCTCTACGAGTTGACCGCCGTTGTCCTCGGTGTCGGTTTCATCGTCGGCGGTACGATCGCGGTGATCATGGACAACCCGTTGTACTAGCCCGATAGCGCGCAGGCTCCGCGATTTCTGCAAGCACAACGACGCTGGTACCACACGAGGGATCGTGATGCACGACGTCGACAGCGTGAATGCCGGTTATGCACGTCTGCTGCTCGATGAGTACCTCGAGAACCCGGAGGCTGTCCTGCCGGAATGGCGCGCGCTGTTCGAAAGCGGCGAAGCCGAGATCGTCACCTCGCTGCCGGGGCTTGCCAGGCTGCTGGAGAAGCTCTCGCGGAACGGCGGAAAGGACGCCGGCGCCGGCGGTTCTGGCGAGGCTGGAGCTGCACTCACGCCGCCCTCCGTCGAGCCCGACCTTGAACTGCTCGGCGGCGTGGCCGCCGCAATGGCGCTTGTGAAGGCCCATCGAATGCACGGTCATCTCGCTGCGAGGCTCGATCCGCTCGGCTCGGAGCCGGTGGGAGATCCCGCGCTCGACCCGCTGCGCCTCGAGCCGAGACTCACGCCTGAGCTACAGGGTCGCGTTCCCACCTCGATCCTCCGTATCCATGTCCCGGGCGACACGCTCGCGCACGCGCTGCCCCGCCTGCAGGAGACCTATTGCGGGGCGATGGCGTACGAGATCGAGCACATCGGCAACCACGAGCAACGCGTCTGGCTGCGCAAGGCGATCGAGTCGTGGCGGTTCCGGAAGCCTCTCACGCCCGACGAGCAACGCCGCGTCTACATCCGACTCTGCCAGGTCGAGGCCTTCGAGCGCTACCTTCGCCGGTCGTTCCTCGGCCAGAAGCAGTTCTCGCTCGAAGGTCTCGATGTGCTCATCCCGATGCTCGACGAGTCGCTCGAGTTGGCCGCCGCGGCTGGAGCGCGCGAGGTCGTGCTGGGTATGGCGCATCGCGGTCGGCTGAACGTCCTGGCGCACACGGTGGGTCTGCCCTACGAGCAGATCCTGCGCGAGTTCGAGGGCGAGCGGACGATCGAGGTCGTCGCCGTCGACGTCGAGGGTGGAACCGGCGACGTCAAGTACCACCTTGGCGCGCACGGCGTCTTTGCGGCGGCGGCGGGAGAGATCGGCGTCACGGTCGCTGCGAATCCGAGCCACCTCGAGGCCGTGAACCCGGTGGTCGAGGGTTGGTCGCGCGCGGACCAGACCGACCGATCCGGTGGTTTCGGCCTCCACGACCCGGTCGTCTCGATGCCGATCCTGCTCCACGGCGACGCCGCTTTCGCGGGTCAGGGGGTCGTCGCCGAGACGCTGAACCTCTACGCCCTCGAGGGCTACTGGACGGGCGGCACGCTGCACGTGATCACGAACAACCAGGTCGGTTTCACGACCGACCCGCAGCAGGGAAGGTCTACGCGGCATTCGTCGGATCTCGCCAAGGGTTTCGACGTGCCGATCGTGCACGTGAACGCCGACGATCCCGAGGCCGCGATCTCGGCCGTGAGGCTCGCCCTCGCCTACCGCGCCCGTTTCGGCCACGACGTTGTGATCGACGTCGTCGGGTATCGTCGCTTCGGGCACAACGAGCAGGACGAGGCCGCCTACACCCAGCCGCTGATGGTCGAGCAGATCGCGCGCCATCCGACCGTGCGCGAGCTGTACGCCGCGAAGCTCGTCAGGGCAGAGGTGCTGGCGTCCGAGGACGCCGAGGCGCTCGCGGCCGAGGCCCTCGAGCGCCTGAGGCAGGCGCACGAGCGGCTGAAAGCATCCTTCGGTCACGACGTCCCGGCGAAGTCTCGAGACGAAATCGTGCCGCGGCAGGCGCCGGAGCGAGTCGACACGCGCGTGGCGGAGGACGAGTTGCGCCGGCTCAACGAGCAGCTTCTGCGCGTGCCTGAAGGGTTCACCGTCCATCCGAAGCTCGTGCGCCAGCTCGAGCGGCGACGCTCGGCGCTCGATGCGGGCGAGATCGACTGGGGCCAGGCGGAGGCGCTTGCGTTCGCGTCGCTGCTCGTAGATGGCGTCCCGATCCGCCTGACCGGCCAGGACACCGAGCGCGGGACGTTCTCCCACCGCCATCTCGTCCTCCACGACCCGCGCACCGGCGAGCGTCACACGCCGATCCAGGAGCTCGAGGACGCCGACGCCTCGTTCGAGGTCTACAACTCGCCGCTTTCGGAGTACGCCTGCGTCGGGTTCGAGTACGGGTACTCGACCGCCGCGCCCGACACGCTTGTGCTCTGGGAGGCGCAGTTCGGCGATTTCGCGAACGGTGCACAGACGATCATCGACCAGTTCATCTCGAGCGGTCTCGCCAAGTGGCGCCAGACGTCCCGGCTGACGCTGCTCCTACCGCATGGCTACGAGGGCAACGGCCCTGAGCACTCGAGCGCGCGACTCGAGCGCTTTCTTCAGCTCGCGGCGCAGGAGAACATCCGGATCGCGAACTGCACGACCGCGGCGCAGTACTTCCACCTGCTGCGCCGGCAGGCACTCGATGGGAGCGCGCGGCCGCTCGTCGTGATGACTCCGAAGGGGCTCCTTCGGCTCAAGGAGGCGACCTCGACTCTGAGCGCTCTAACCGACGGCTCCTTCCAGCCGCTGCTCGACTCGACCGTCGACGACAAAGAGGCCGTCCGGCGCCTCGTGCTCTGCTCGGGAAAGCTCTACTACGACATCGTCAGTCACCAGTCAGTGGGTCACGATGAGGGGGTCGCAGTCGCGCGGGTCGAGCAGCTCTACCCGTTCCCGGTCGCCGCCGCGCACGAGCTGATCGCGTCGTACCCGCGCCTGACCGAGGTGGTCTGGGCCCAGGAGGAGCCGCAGAACATGGGCGCATGGCGCACGATCCGCCACCGGCTCGAAGAGGCTGCGGCCGGGACATCGGTGCGATTCGTCGGTCGGCCGTGGCGTGCAAGCACGGCCGAGGGCTATCCGACCGCGCACCTGCTCGAGCAGGACAGGATCGTGCAATCAGCGCTCGAGCGCTCGACGAACTAGTGGCCTAACCGGCAGCGCTCGCAGGGCAAGCGTTGCCAGCCAGAGCACGAGCGGCCTGTCGAGCTTGCTAGAGCCTTGGCCTGCGGCTGGCCGTGTAGGCGAGCTTCACGAGCCGCGGTCCATGCGTCTTCGCCTGGATGAGGATCAGCTTGCGCTGCTTCGGGGGGATGCGCCGCCAGATGTCCCACGCCGTGAGCGCCGCGCCGATCGTTCCCGCCGGGCCGATACGTCCTGGTCTCGCCATACCGTCGATTGTCGCTACGAAGACGGCACTTGTAAACATGGAGCGCGCGCGCACGAGTTCCGGGCAGTTCGCGACGATGTCTCGTTGGGCCATCGGAAGGTCGTCGCCTCTCCGCTCCGTGCGGCCAGCCGCTAGACTGCCGCGCCGGAGAGGGAATGGCGTCCGAGCAGGAGGAAAGCATGTCCGTGGAGTCTCCTTCGCTGTTCGCAGAGGTGATCCAGGAGCACCTCGAACTGAAGCGCCGCAACGCCGCGCTCGAGCACGAGATGCCGCTCGAGAAGTACATGAACGACGATCCGTTCGAGAATCACCCGCTCTTCAAGACGGAGGAACAGGCCCGGGTCGAGGACACGATGGACGGGACGCAGTCGATCGAGGACGAGGCGACGTCCCTCGATTGGCCGACGTCGGAGGACACCTTCATCGACTCGCCTACCGAGATCGCACCTGCGCCGCCGGACGGCGCGGAGGCACCGTCGGAAGAGGCCTCCGACGAGAGCCTCTGGTCGCGCTCGCGCGACTTCGACTGGGGCGACTAGCCCGGCAGGGCGACCTCCGGGCGAAAGTCACGTTCTCGGCGCACAATCGGCGCCAACTCGTGACATCTCGATCGCTACGCTGCAAGCGTTCGATTTGTTCTTCCCCTTGGGTGGGCGGGGGTTAGGGATGGGACCACGGGTGCGCATGGACCCGACGGCGCCGGCAAGCATGACCGCTTCCCTCTCGTCAGCGAACTGCCGTCGGTCGAGGCCTGAGATCGACCGGATCAACTGTCGAGGCGCAGTGGGGTTGGCCTCGAACAACCGTTGGTTGCGTAGCGCCAGGTTCCGCCCATCAACCAGCCTCGGGTGACCGAGCGCGCTATACCCTGATCGCTCATGCCCGAGCTGAAGACGTCGACCGACTATTCGCCGACCGGCGACCAGCCGAAGGCGATCGAGACGATCGTGGGTGGGCTCGCGGCGGGCGCGCGGTACCAGACGCTGCTCGGCGCGACCGGCACCGGCAAGACGGCGACGATGGCCTGGATCATCGAGAAGATCGGGCGCCCCGCGCTCGTGATCGCGCACAACAAGACGCTCGCCGCGCAGCTCTGCAACGAGTTCCGCGAGTTCTTCCCGCACAACGCGGTCGAGTACTTCGTCTCCTACTACGACTACTACCAGCCCGAGGCGTACGTCCCGCAGGCCGACCTCTACATCGAGAAGGACAGCTCGCGGAACGACGACATCGACCGGCTCCGCCACGCCGCGACGTCGAACCTGCTCTCGCGCCGCGACGTGATCATCGTCGCGTCCGTGTCGCTGCATCTACGGCCTCGGCTCGCCGGAGGAGTACGAGCAGCAGGTCGTCTTCCTCACGGTCGGCGAGGAGCAGGACCGCGACCTCGTGCTGCGCAAGCTGGTCGACATCCAGTACGCGCGCAACGACACGCTGCTCGGGCGCGGGCGCTTCCGCGTCAAGGGCGACGTGCTCGAGATCCAGCCGGCGCACTCCGAGACCGCGTACCGCGTCTCGTTCTTCGGCGACGAGGTCGAGGCGATCACGCACTTCGACCCGCTCACCGGCGAGGTGCTCTCGCGGCTCGACACGATCACCGTCTTCCCGGCCACGCAGTACGTCACCTCGAAGCCGACGATCGAGCGCGCCGTGGTCGAGATCAAGCACGAGCTCGCCGAGCAGGTGAAGCAGTTCGAGTCGGAGGGGCGGCTGCTCGAGGCGCACCGGATCCGGCAGCGCACCGAGTACGACCTCGAGATGATGCAGGAGCTCGGCTTCTGCAACGGGATCGAGAACTACTCGCGCATCCTCGACGGCCGGCCGGCCGGCTCCGCGCCGCACACGCTGCTCGACTACTTCCCGTCCGACTTCGTCGTCTTCGTCGACGAGTCGCACCAGACCGTGCCGCAGATCGGCGGCATGTACGAGGGCGACCGCTCGCGCAAGCAGACGCTCGTCGACTACGGCTTCCGGCTCCCGTCGGCGCTCGACAACCGGCCGCTGCGCTTCGACGAGTTCCTGGCGAAGGTGCCGCAGGTCGTGTTCGTCTCGGCCACGCCGGGCGCCTGGGAGCTGCGCCACTCGACGGTCGTCGCCGAGCAGCTGATCCGGCCGACCGGGATCGTCGACCCCGAGGTCGAGCTGCGGCCGACGAAGAACCAGATCGACGACCTGCTGAACGAGATCCGCCGCCGCGAGGAGCACGGCGAGCGCGTGCTCGTGACGACGCTGACGAAGAAGATGTCCGAGGACCTGACCGACTACCTGCTCGAGGCGGGCGTCAAGGCGCGCTACCTGCACTCCGAGATCGACACGCTCGAGCGGATCCAGATCATCCGCGACCTGCGGCTCGGCGAGTACGACGTGCTCGTCGGCGTCAACCTCCTGCGCGAGGGGCTCGACCTGCCGGAGGTGTCGCTCGTCGCGATCCTCGACGCCGACAAGGAGGGCTTCCTGCGCGGCCAGACGGCGCTGATCCAGACGATCGGCCGGGCCGCGCGGAACGTCAACGGCAAGGTGCTGATGTACGCCGACCGGCGCACCGAGGCGATCGAGTTCGCGCTCGACGAGACGAACCGGCGCCGCGCGACGCAGCTCGCCTACAACGAGGAGCACGGGATCACGCCGGAGACGATCACGAAGGGCGTCTCCGACATCGCCGAGTTCCTCTCGCTCGAGGCGCCGCACGTGCCGAAGCGCTCGCGCCGCGGCAAGCAGGTCGAGGGCCTCGATCGCGGCGAGCTCGAGACGGCTCGTGATCACGCTCGAGGAGGAGATGTACACCGCCGCCGAGGAGCTCCGGTTCGAGTACGCGGCGAAGCTCCGCGACGAGATCAAGGATCTGCGCCGCGAGCTGAGCTCGCTCGCCGAGAGCACGGCGTAGGGCTGCCGCCTGCTTCGGTAGCCTGAGCGCCGTGAGACGGCTCTCCGCCTGGCTCGTGGCGGTCCCGCTGATGATCGTGGGCTCGCAGGTCGCGCACGTGCTCGCGTACCGGATCGCCTATCCGGACGCGACGGTGCGCTGGCACGAGCTGATGATCACCGGCCACGACTACATGTCGTACGTGCCTCTTGCGCTCGGTGTGATCGCCGCGCTGCAGGTCGTCGGCCTCGGCGCGGTCGTCGCCGACGCCTTCCGCTGCGGCCGCCCTAGGCCGGTGCCCGCGTGGGCGTTCGCGCTCTTGCCACCGCTCGGGTACGCGCTCCAGGAGATCACGGAGCGCTGGGTCGCCGGCAGCAGCAACGTCTGGCTCGCTGTGCAGGAGCCGACCTTCCGGATCGGCCTGCTGCTTCAGCTTCCGTTCGCGCTCGTTGCCTTCGTCGTGGCGTGGCTGCTGCTCCGCGTCGCCCGCTCGGTGGGTCAGGCGCTCGCGCCGCGCCGGCTCCGCTTGCCGCGGCCGTCGCTCGTCCTCCGCGCGGCCGGACGCCTCGACGTACAGCGTGCGCACCTGCTCACGTCGGGCAGGACGACGCGAGGGCCGCCGCTTCCAGCGTGTTGACGTAGCTCCACCTTCGTAAACACACCTGGAGGTTTCGATGCAGCGGCCACTTGCGGTCGCGCTCGTGAGCTTCGCCGTGGCCCTGACCGGGGCCGGCGTTGCTTCCGCGCACGATCGAGAGACACAGAACGGCGTCACCGTGACGGTGCACGTCAACCCCGACGACCAGCCGATTGCCGCGCAGCAGGCGACAATCGTGGTGGAGAAGATCGAGACGAAGGCGACGTTCACCTGGGCCACGTGCCGGTGCACGTGGCGGATCTCGGATTCCACCGGCGCCGTGCTGTACCAGGGCCCGGCGCGCGTCAGGACACCGTTCGTCTTCCCGGCGAGCGGCGCGTACCAGCTCACGTTCGCCGGCCGGGTAAAGGTGACCAAGACCCGCTGGCGCGCGTTCAAGATCGACTACGCGCTCCGCGCCGACCCGCCGCCCACATCGTGAGCCTCCGCTCCCGAAAGGATCGACAAACCCATGAAGAAGCTGATCTCCATCGCGGCTGTCGCCGCCGCGGTCGCGACCCTCTGTGCGCCGTTCGCCGGCGCGCACGCGACTGTGAACCTGTTGCTCGGCCAGTCCACGACCGCCTCGACGGCGACGTGGTTCCTCCGGGTTCCGAACGAGCGGCCGAACAAGTCGACCTACAAGGTCACGCTGACCGTGCCGGCGGCGCTCCAGCAGACGATCTCCGTGCGGCAGACGCCCGGCTGGACGACGACGTTCACCCGCCAGGACACCGGCCAGAAGGACGGCGAGGGCAGTCCGATCTACAACGTGACCAAGGTGACGTGGCAGGCCCAGAAAGGCAACCTGATCAGCCCCGGGATGTACGGAGCCTTCGAGTTTCGCTTCAGGGCTCCGTCCACCGCAGGCCAGGTCTGCTTTGCGATCGACCAGGTCTACAACGGGGCCGGGAAGGGGATGGCGGCCGAGACCGTGAGCTGGTCGGGGCCGACCGGCAGTGCGACCCCCGCCTCATGCGTCAACATCACCGGCTGATCCGACGTCTTCGTCGGTGCGCTCGTGCTGGCTGCGTGGGTTCCTGCTTCGGCAGGGGCCCACGCCGTCGTGCAGCCGTCGGCGTCGCGGCCGGCCGACCTGCAGCGCTACACGCTCACGGTCCCGAACGAGCGCGGTGTGCCGACGGTCTCGGTTCGAATGCAGGTCCCGGACGGCATCGACTTCTTCCTCGTCGAGCGCAAACCCGAGTGGAAGACCCACATCGAGAAGAGCAACGGGCGCATCGTGGCGGTCGTCTTCGACGGCGGCACGATTCCGCCCGACGTCTACGACAGCTTCCGGTTCATCGCGAAGAACCCGGTTCGCGAGGGAACGATCGTCTGGGATGTGGAGCAGTCCTACGCCGGCGGCGAGGTCGTCAGCTGGACGGGCCCTCCCGACTCCGACACACCGGCAGCGCGCACGCACGATTTCCGAGTCCGCGGTGCCGGTCGACCTCGTCGACGTAGCGAGCGGGCGGAACGGAACCGCCGCGAATGCGACCGCGGCTGGAGGCGGGCACGACCGCCTCGCGCTCATTCTCGCGTGCGCTGCGATCGGGATCGCGGTGGTCGGGCTCGCGATCCCGTTGCTTCGAGGGAGGCCGATCGCGTAGGGCGAACGCTCAGGCCATGGGCTCGGGTCCGCGCGGGAACTCGCGCACCGCGGTAAGGCCCCAGCTTCCGGCGCGCCAGATGTACGTCTCGACGCGGATGCGCTGCTCGTCGGCTCCGTAGACGAGCACGCCGCGCGCCTCGCCGCGGCGGCTCGGGCGCGGCCGCCCGAGACCGGGCGCGGTCGTGACGACCGCGCCGTGGCCGCCGTCGGCGACCACCTCGAACTCGTGCCGTTCGGCGACCGTTCCCTGATGGACGTGACCGCCGACGATCAGCTCGGCACCGAAGCCGACGAGCCGCGCGAGGACGTGTGTCCGCCGCGAGACCGGCCGCTTTCGCGTCCGCCATGGAGGCCCGACGAGCTGGTGGTGGAGCGCGACCACCCGCAGCGCGCCCGGTTCGGCGGCTCGCAGCCGCTCGCCCGCGTGTTCGAGTTGCCCTTCGCCGATCCCGCCGGACTGGTGCCGCCACGGCCGCACCGAGTTGAGGCCGACCACATGCAATCCGGGCGTCGAGTGCACCGGCTGGGTCGTCTCCCACTGCCGCTCGAATTCGCGCCACGTGTGCGTGAAGCGGTCCTGGAGGGGCAAGCGGAATGTCGTGGTTGCCCGGGACGACGAGCAGCGGCGGGCCGAGGCGTCGCAGGAATCCCGCCGCCTCCTCGTGCTGCGTACGCCTTCCGCGGTGCGTGAGGTCGCCGCTCGCGATCACGAGCGCCGGCTCGACGCGCGCGACGAGATCTCCGAGCGCCTGCTCCGCGACAGGTTCCTGGTGCGCATTCCCCGCGCCGAAATGGAGATCGGACACGTGGAGGATGCGGGGGTACACCGTCGAAGCAGGCTACAGTGACCGGGATGGCGCCTGAGGCTGCGAACGAGATCTTCGACGACCTGTACCTCGGCGTCCGCGCCGGAGGCGCTCTGCGCAAGCGCCGGCGCGGCGAGCCGCTGACGGCGGAGGAGGAGGAGGCGCTCGGCCGCTGGCAGCGCCTGTCGCCGTGGCGCAAGGGTGTCGCGATCGGCGGCTTCGCGGTCGGCACTTTCGGTCTCGGCTTCACGCTCGGCGGCCTCGTCTTCGGCCGCTGGCGCAAGGCGTAACGCAGCCGACCCGTACCGCGTCGCTCACTGCTCCTCGCTGTGCGTGACTCCCGCCAATTCGGCCACGGCCGTCCGGGGCGCCTGTGGACGAAGAGTCACTGAACCGACGCCGTTCGGTGACAGTTCTGCGTCCACTCGGGGAGTAGAGTCAGCAGCGAGGGCGGCGGGAGGCTTCCCCACCCGGGCGGGGGTTCAGGGTGTCGGCAGCGCCTTCGCCGTGCGCGAGAGCCGGCAGCGGAGCACGGATCGGCTCGGCGTCTGCGGGCGGCGCCGGGCCCGTCAAGCCGGCGACGTTCGCTGCCGCCGCCCGCACCAGGATCACGAACATCCGTTCGCTCGGTAGAATGCCCCCCCATGGCAGCCGACGAGCTCGTCGTCCACGGCGCCCGGGAGCACAACCTCAAGGACATCACCGTCCGGCTCCCTCGGAACGCGCTCATCTGCATCACCGGGCTCTCGGGCTCCGGGAAGTCGAGCCTTGCCTTCGACACGATCTACGCCGAGGGCCAGCGCCGCTACGTCGAGTCGCTCTCGGCCTACGCGCGCCAGTTCCTGCAGATGATGGAGAAGCCCGACGTCGACTCGATCGAGGGCCTCAGCCCGGCGATCTCGATCGACCAGAAGACGACCTCGCGCAACCCGCGCTCGACCGTCGGCACCGTGACCGAGATCTACGACTACCTGCGCCTGCTCTACGCGCGCGTCGGGCGGCCGCACTGCCCGGTCTGCGGGCGGCCGATCGCCGGCCAGTCGATCGACTCGATCGTCGAGCAGATCCTCGCGCTGCCCGAGGGCACGCGCTTCACCGTCAACGCGCCGGTCGTGCGCGACCGCAAGGGCGAGTACCGCGAGCTCTTCGAGGAGCTCCGCAACGAGGGCTTCACGCGCGTCAAGGTCGACGGCGAGCAGCACCTGCTCGAGGAGCCGCCGGCGCTCGACAAGAAGTTCAAGCACACGATCGAGGTCGTCGTCGACCGGCTCGTGATGAAGGACGACCTGCGCACGCGCCTCACGCAGTCCGTCGAGACCGCGATCGCGCTCGCCGAGGGCCTCGTCGACGATCGACCTCGTCGACACGGGCGAGACGCCGCACCTACTCCGAGCACTTCGCCTGCCCCGAGCACGGCGTCTCGCTGCCCGAGCTCCAGCCGCGGATCTTCTCGTTCAACTCGCCGCACGGCGCGTGCCCGCGCTGCACCGGCCTCGGCGCGCAGCAGGAGATCGACCCCGACCTGCTCGTTCCCGACCCGGGGCTCTCGATCGCCGAGGGCGCGCTCGTGCCGTGGGCGGTCGGCAACTCGAGCTTCTACGAGTCGGTGATCCAGGCGATCGCCGAGCGCTACGAGATCGACATCGACCGGCCGTGGGACGAGCTCACCGAGCAGGAGCAGGACTACTTCCTCAACGGCACGAACGGCGACAAGGTCTACGTCGCCTACCGCAACCGGATGGGGCGCCGGCGCTCGTACATGATCACGTTCGAGGGGATCGTCGCCTCGCTCGCAGCGCCGCTACCGCGAGACCGACAGCTCCACGCAGCGCGAGCGGATCGAGGAGTACATGTCGTTCCGGCCGTGCCCGGTCTGCAAGGGCGCGCGGCTGAAGCCCGAGGTGCTCGCGGTCACCGTCGGCGAGCGCAACATCCACGAGTTCACGCAGCTCTCGGTCACGGCCGCGCTCGCGTTCCTCGACGGGCTCGAGCTGACGACGACCGAGCAGCTGATCGGCGTCGCGGATCGTGAAGGAGATCCGCGAGCGGCTGACGTTCCTCGACAACGTCGGCGTCGGCTACCTGCAGCTCGACCGCGCGCTCGGCGACGCTCTCGGGCGGCGAGGCGCAGCGGCTGCGGCTCGCGACGCAGATCGGCTCGCAGCTCGTCGGCGTGCTCTACATCCTCGACGAGCCGTCGATCGGGCTGCACCAGCGCGACAACGACAGGCTGATCGGCACGCTCGAGCGGCTGCGCGACCTCGGCAACACCGTGCTCGTCGTCGAGCACGACGAGCAGATGATGCGCAGCGCCGACTGGCTCGTCGACATGGGCCCGGGCGCCGGCGAGCACGGCGGCCACGTCGTCGCCGAGGGCACGGCCGCGAAGGTGCAGCGCAACAAGAAGTCGGTCACCGGCCAGTTCCTCTCCGGCACGCGCGAGATCGCGGTCCCCGAGCGCCGCTCGGACGACAACGGCCCGTTCGTCGTCCGCGGCGCGGCCCAGCACAACCTGAAGGGGATCGACGTCGAGTTCCCGGTCGGCAGGTTCGTCGCGGTCACCGGCGTCTCGGGCTCGGGCAAGTCGACGCTCGTGAACGAGATCGTCTACAAGTCGCTCGCGAACCGGCTCCAGCGGGTGCGCGTGAAGCCGGGCGAGCACGAGGCGGTCGAGGGGATCGAGGTCTTCGACAAGGTGATCGAGATCGACCAGCGCCCGATCGGCCGCACGCCGCGCTCGAACCCGGCCACCTACACCGACCTCTTCACGCACATCCGCGAGCTCTACTCGCTCACGCCCGACGCGAAGGTGCGCGGCTACAAGCCGGGCCGGTTCTCGTTCAACGTCAAGGGCGGCCGCTGCGAGACCTGCAAGGGCGACGGCCAGATCAAGATCGAGATGCACTTCCTGCCCGACGTCTACGTCCCGTGCGAGACCTGCAAGGGCCGGCGCTACAACCGCGAGACGCTCGAGGTGCGCTTCAAGGGGAAGACGATCGCCGACGTGCTCGAGATGTCGGTCGAGGAGGCGCTGAAGTTCTTCGCCAAGATCCCGAAGATCCGCCGCCGGCTGCAGACGCTGCACGACGTCGGGCTCGACTACATGACGCTCGGCCAGCCGGCGACGACGCTCTCGGGCGGCGAGGCGCAGCGCGTGAAGCTCGCCGCCGAGCTCTGCAAGGTCGCGACCGGGCGGACGCTCTACATCCTCGACGAGCCCACGACCGGCCTCCACTTCGCCGACATCGAGAAGCTGCTCGAGGTGCTCCAGCGGCTGGTCGACACCGGCAACACGGTGCTCGTGATCGAGCACAACCTCGACGTGATCAAGCAGGCCGACTGGATCGTCGACCTCGGCCCCGAGGGCGGCGAGGCGGGCGGCGAGGTCGTCGCGGTCGGCACGCCCGAGGACGTCGCCGCAGTGGCCGAGTCGTACACCGGGCCAGTTCCTGCGACCGCTGCTCGAGCGGCGCGCCGTCGTCGCGGCGTAGCGTGTCGCCCGTGACGGAGGTGTCGCGCAACAGCGGCAGCCGGGATGAGCGCCCGCGATCGCGCACGCGTGCTGATCGGCGCTCGCCGCGCTCGTGCTCGTGCTGTTCGTCGCCGGCGGTGTTCGCGGCGTAGCTCAGCCGGAACGACACGATCTGCCGCGGACGGCAAGCCGCCGCTCGCGCAGCACGGCGATCGGGCTCGGCCAGATCGAGTACCTCTGCCACGACGGCCAGATCGTCACGTGACCAGAGCGGACGCCGGCCGTAGCGCATGGCGGCGTCGCTCCCGGTGCGCGACTGGTGGCTGCGCATCGTGCTCGTGCTCCAGGCGCCGCGGGCGGTGTTCGTCGCGCTCCGCGACGACTCGCAGACGGCGGCCTCCGACGCGCGCCGAGCCGGTGCTGCTCGATCGTGTTGCTCGCCGGGATCGCGTCGGTGCTCTCGACCGCGACCGCCGGCGCACCTGATGGACGACCACGACTACGACGGGCTGCTCGTCGCGGTCTGGACGTTCCTCGCCGGCGGGCTCTACGGCGGCGTTCGCCTACTGGGCCTTCGGCGCGGCGCTGCACGGCGGCGTCAAGGCGCTCGGCTCGCAGGGGCTCGTACCGCCGCTCGCGCCACGTGCTCGCCTTCGCGGCGGTGCCGATCGCGCTGTCGCTCGTCCTCTGGCCGGTGAAGCTCGCGCTCTACGGCGACGATCTCTTCCACCGCGGCGGCGCCGACGCCGGCGCCGGCGGCGTCGTGTTCGGCGTGCTCTCGGCTCGCGTTCGTGCTCTGGTCGCTCGGCCTGCTCGCGATCGGCGTCCGCGCCGTGCACGGCTGGACGTGGGCGCCGCTCGGCGGGCGCGCTCGCGATCGGCGTCGTGCTGCCGCTGCTCGCTCGTGATCGCGCTCAGCTCGCTCTAGCGAGCGCCTCCTCGAACCGCGCGAGCTCGTCGTCGGGGATCGAGTAGGTGTGCTGCTCCTCCGGGAACGCGCCGCTGCGCACGTCGGCGACGTAGTGCTCGAGCGCGCCGCCGATCTCGTCGGCGAGCTCCGCGTAGCGCTTGACGAACCGCGGCGTGCGGCCCGCGTAGAGGCCGAGCAGGTCGTGCCAGACGAGCACCTGCCCGTCGCAGCCGGCGCCGGCGCCGATGCCGATCGTCGGGATCTGCGAGCGCCTCGCTGATGCGCGCGGCGACCGGCGCCGGCACCGCCTCGAGCACGATCGCGAAGCAGCCCGCGTCCTGGAGCGCGAGCGCGTCCTCGTGGAGCTTCAGCGCCGCGTCGGCCGTGCGGCCCTGCGCGCGGAAGCCGCCGAGCTTCGTCGCCGACTGCGGCGTCAGCCCGATGTGCGCCCATCACGCCGATGTTCGACTCCGCGATCGCCCGCACGCGCGAGAGCATCCGGCCGGCGCCCTCGAGCTTGACGACGTCGGCGCCGCCCTCCTTCACCATCCGGATCGCGTTCGCCACGCGCCTGCTCGTCGGAGACCTCGTACGTGCCGAACGGCATGTCGCCGATCACGAGCGGCCGGCGCGCGGCGCGGGTGACGGCGCGCGTGAGGAAGATCATCTCGTCGAGCGTCACCGGCACCGTCGACTCGTGGCCGAGCATCACCATCGCCGCCGTGTCGCCGACGAGGATCAGCTCGACGCCGGCCTCGTCGGCGAGCAGTGCGGCCGGCGCGTCGTAGGCGGTGATCATCGCGATCCTGTCGCCGCGGCGCTTCATCTCGAGCGAGCTCGGGCAGCGGCAGCTTCCCGGGCGCCGGGCGTCGACGGCGCGGGCGTGCGCGGGCGGGTGCTCATGCGCGTTCTCCTTCCAGGAGGACGTTGTCGATCAGGCGCGTCGAGCCGATCCGGGCGGCGATCGCGAGCGTCGGGCCGTCGAGGTCGGCGACGGCGACGTAGTCGGGCTCGATCCCGGCAGCGGCGAGCACGTCGCGCGCACGGTCCGCGTCGCGGGTCGCGAGCGCGCGCGGGATCGCGAGCGCCCGCGCGCGCTCCTCGGGCGAGAGCTGCGCGTTGCGCGACGAGAGCGCGAGGCCGTCCTCGTCGCGCACGGTCGGCACGACGCGGATCTCGAGCGTCGAGGTTGAGGTCGCGGACGACCTGCTTCACGACCGCGACCTGCTGCGCGTCCTTGCGCCCGAAGTACGCGACGTCGCGGCCGCACGATCGTGAACAGCTTCACGCAGACCGTCGCGACGCCGCGGAAGTGGCCGGGCCGGTGCTCGCCCTCGAGCCCGTCGGCCGCGCCGGCCGGCTCGACCCAGGTCGCGAAGCCCGGCGGGTAGATCTCCTCGGCCGCCGGGGCGAAGAGCGACGTCGACGCCGGCGTCGGCCGCCGACGCGCTCGTCGGCGGCGAGGTCGCGCGGGTACGCGGCGAGGTCGGCGGCGTCCGCGAACTGCGCCGGGTTGACGAACAGGCTCGCGACGACGACGTCGCACTCCGCGCGCGCGGCGCGGAAGAGCGCGACGTGGCCGGCGTGGAGCGCGCCCATCGTCGGGACGAGCCCGACGGTCGAGCCGGCGCGGAACGGCTCGAGGGCCGCCCGCAGCTCGCGGATCGTGCGCAGTGTCTGCATCGTGAACGCTCCAGTTCCGCAGCGGATACCGGGCACCGGGAGCGTACCTCACAGCCTCGAAGCCGATGCCGTCCGACGGGAAGCGCACCATCGGAGCCGTCGCTTGGTACCTTTGAGCCCGCGATGCCGATCTACGAATACGTCTGCATGAGCTGCGAGTCGCACTTCGAGGAGCTCGTCCGTCACGACGAGACGCCCGACGTGCCCCGACTGCGGCGCGACGAAGGTGCAGCGGCAGTTCTCGGTGTTCGCGGCTCACGGCAGCGCCCAGCCGAGCTTCGGCGGCGGCGGCAGCGCCCCGTCGGCGGCTGTGGGCACGGAAGCTGTGGCTGCGGCGGCAACTGACCGCGAGCTGACCCTCGCCGCCTACGGCGACGCTCGTCGCCGGCTGCACGCGCTGCCCGCTGGCCGCGACGCGCACGCAGGTCGTCTTCGGCTCGGGCTCGCCCGAACGCCGACCTGATGTTCGTCGGCGAGGCGCCGGGCTTCCACGAGGACAAGCAGGGCGTGCCGTTCGTCGGCGCCGCCGGGCCAGCTGCTCGGCAAGCTGCTCGCCGGGCATCGGCCTCGACCCGCGACGACGTGTACATCGCGAACGTGCTCAAGTGCCGCCCTCCGGGCAACCGCGACCCGCAGCCCGAGGAGATCGAGGCCTGCGAGGGCCACCTCTTCCGGCAGATCGAGCTGATCCGGCCGAAGGTCGTCGCGACGCTCGGCAACTTCTCGACGAAGCTGCTCTCGGGCAAGCCGCTCGGGATCACGCGCGTGCACGGGCAGGAGCAGGAGGTCACGCTCGGCGGCTCGCGCGTGCTGCTCTACCCGCTCTTCCATCCGGCGGCGGCGCTCTACACGCCGCGGATGCTCGACGTGCTCGAGGCCGACTTCCGCCGGCTGCCGGAGCTGCTCGGCCGCACGACCGCCACGGGCCCCAGCCCGTCGCCCTCGAGGCCCAGACTGTCGCCTCCGAGGCGCCGGAGGCGGAACCCGAGCCGGTGCAGCTCGGCCTCTTCTGAGGGGCGGTCAGTACGCTCCCGTCGTGGTGGTCGAGACTGCCTCGGCGACGGAGACGGAGAGCCTCGGCGGGCGTCTCGCCGCGTCGCTTCGCGCCGGCGACGTCGTGGCGGTGGCGGGCGAGCTCGGCGCCGGCAAGACGACGTTCGTCCGCGGCGCCTGCCGCGCGCTCGGCGTCGGCGGGCCGGTCTCGAGCCCGACGTTCACGATCGGCCATCGCTACGACGCGCCCGTTCCCGTCGCGCACCTCGACCTCTACCGCATTCACGGACTCGGCCCGGAGGAGTGGGGCGACCTCGAGCCGTACTTCGATGGCACGATTGCGTTCGTCGAGTGGCCCGAGCATGCCGGCGCCTGGCTGCCGTCCGCGCGGGCGACCGTCACGCTCGAGCACGTCGACGAATCGCACCGTCGAGTCAGGATCGAGAGTGACGACGATCTTCGCCTTTGACACCGCCACCTCGGTGGCGACGTGCGCCCTCGTGCGCGACGGCGACGTGCTCGGCGAGCGCCTGACGTCGGCCAAAGCCGTGCTCGCCGCGGCCGACGAGCTCCTCCGCGCCGCGGGCCTCGAGCCGCGCAAGCTCGACGCGCTCGTCGTCGGCACCGGCCCGGGGAGCTTCACCTCGATCCGGATCGGGCTTGCGACCGCGCGCGGGCTCGCGCTCGCGCTCGACGTCCCGGTCGCCGGCGTCTCGACGCTGCACGCGTTCGCCGGCGGCACGCCGGTGATCGACGCACGGCGCGGCGAGGTGTTCACCGCCGGCCCGCGGCTCGCGCGGCCGGAGGAGCTCGACGGTCGGCGGGCGCAGGCTCGTCGGCGACGGCGCCGTCCGCTACCGCGAGCGTCTTCGAGGCCGCGGGCGCCGAGGTGCCGCCCGACGACGATCCCGACCATCTCCCGGCCGCGCGGCTCCTCGTCGAGCGGGCGACAGGCTTCGGATCGGCGCAGGCCGTCGAGCCCATCTACCTGCGCGCCCCGGACGCGGTGCCGAGCCGATGACCGCCGTCGCGATCGAGCTCCGCGCGCTCACGCTCGCGCACCTCACCGAGATCGAGGAGATCGAGCAGAGCGCCTACCCGACTCCCTGGTCGCGCACGATGTTCGCCTCCGAGCTCGCCAAGCCGACGTCGATCTGCCTCGGCGCGTTCGAGGGGGAGCAGCTCGTCGGCTACATCATCAACTCGCGCTACGTCGACGCCTGGCACGTGATGAACGTCGCGGTCGACCCTGCCCACCGGCGGCGCGGCATCGCGACCCGTCTGCTCGAGCGCCTCTTCGAGCTGACAAGGTACGACGGGCGCCGCGGCTACACGCTCGAGGTGCGCGTCTCGAACGCCGGGGCGATCACGCTCTACGAGGAGCTCGGCTTCGAGCGGCGCGGCCTCCGCCGCGCCTACTACACCGACAACCGCGAGGACGCGCTGATCATGTGGCGCGAGGCCGCACCCGAATCTTGAGGCCGCTTCGCCCCAAGGGTTGCGTTGCGTCGCCGCTCGTCGAAAGTCACTCATTCGGCACGGAGTCGTCACCCACACGTGACACCTCAGGCACTAGCGTTGATCGTGGGTGGTTTTCCCCGGGTGGGTGGGGTACGGACCGTGGGACAGCTGCAAGGCGTATCGGCACGCGGAGTGGGTCGGCGGCGTGATCCTCGGGATCGAGACTTCGTGCGACGAGACGGCAGCTGCGCTCGTCTCGCGGGGTGGCGCGATCCACGCGAACGTCGTCGCCTCGCAGGCCGAGCTGCACGCCCGTTTCGGCGGCGTCGTTCCGGAGATCGCTTCGCGCCGCCACCTCGAGCTCATCTCGCCCGTGCTCGACGAGGCGCTCGTCCAGGCAGGCGCGACCCTCGACGACGTTCGGACGGTGGCTGTCACAAGGGGGCCGGGGCTGATCGGAGCGCTACTCGTCGGCCTCGCGACCGCGAAGGCCGTCGCCTGGGCGCGAGGGCTCCCCCTCGTGCCGGTGAACCACCTGCACGGCCACGTCGCGTCGCTCTACCTGCAGCCGCTCGACCTCGAGCCGCCGTTCACCTGCCTGCTCGCGAGCGGTGGCCACACGCTCCTGCTCGACGTACGCGACCGTACATGGGCGGGCGCGCGCGTCCTCGGGACGACGCTCGACGATGCCGCCGGTGAGGCGTTCGACAAGGGCGCGCGGCTGCTCGGCCTCGGCTACCCCGGCGGCGCGGAGATCGACCGGCTCGCGCGAGACGGCGATTCCGAGGCCTACGCCTTCCCGGTTGCGCGCGTGCCGGGGCTCGACTTCTCCTTCTCCGGGCTGAAGACGGCGCTGCTCTACGTCGTCCGCGACCTGAACCCGGACGAGCTCGTGACGCGGAAGGCGGATCTGGCCGCGAGCTACCAGCGTGCGATCGTGCGGGCGCTCGTGGCGCGCGTCGAGGCGGTCGGGGGGCGGGTCGCGATCGTCGGTGGGGTTGCGGCGAACTCGGAGCTGCGCGCAGCGTTGCCCCACGCGGTTGCTGCGCCGCTCGCACTCTGTACCGACAATGCCGCGATGATCGCCTCGGCCGCACGCTATACCGATGCCGTGCCCTCCCCTGACAGCCTGATGCTGGATGCGTTCGCGACGGCGTCCTGAGCTCCGCGCCGTGCTCGCGGTGGCGGCGCTCATCGCCGTCGTTTCGGTTGCGGTCCTGGTGGCGGTGCGCGAGACGGGTGGGCGCTCGGCAGAGGTTGGGCCCGCGACCTGGAAGGGCCTCGTCGGCGACGCGCATCCGGCTGTCTCGACCGAGTCGAGGCAGATCGTCGTCTTGCGTACACCGTCGGTCGCGAAGCGACTCGCCAAGGTGCATTACGCGACGGAGGATGACGAGCGGCGCTGGGCGGCGCAGGCCTTCGCAGTCCAGCAACAGGTGCTTGCGCTGCTCGCCGCCCGCGGACTCGGCGTCCGTCCCGATTACAGCTACGTGCGGGTGATCAACGGCTTCTCGGCGATTCTCGACTCGCGCGCCGTGGCGGTTCTGCAGACGGTTCCCGAGGTCGCCGGCGTCTACCCGGTGCGCGCCGCGTTCCCCGCGTCCGTGTCGGCACAGGCGCTCACGCGAGCGCAGGCGCTCGACCCGGGTGTCCAGCTCCCCGGGTACGACGGCAAAGGGCTGACAATCGCGCTCCTCGACACCGGCGTCGACCGCGCTCAACCGTACCTCGGCGGCCGCGTCGAACCGGGCCTCGACCTGGTCGGTGCCACCGCCGCGGCCGACGCGCAGACGAGCCCGCAGGAGCCGGCCGACGTCGAGCGCCACGGAACCCAGATGGCAGGGCTTCTTGTCGGCGACGGCGGCCCTGGCGGCCTGCATGGGGTCGCCCCGGCCGCGACGGTCTTCCCGATTCGCGTCGCAGGCTGGCAGCCCGACGCCGAGGGTCGCAGCGTCGTCTACGCACGCACAGATCAGCTGATCGCCGGTCTCGACCGTGCGGTCGATCCCGACGGTGACGGGGATACGCACGATGCCGCGCGCGTAGCGCTTGTCGGTGTGGCCGAGCCGTTCGCCTCGTTCGCAGACAGCCCTGAGTCGCAGGCGATCGACGGCGCGCTCGCGCTCGACACGCTCGTGGTCGCGCCGGCCGGGAACGACGGCGCGGCAGGGCCGCTGTTCGGCTCGCTCGCCGGCCCCGGCGGATCCGAGGCGGCGCTCACCGTCGGTGCGACCGACGAGCGCTCGGAAACGACGTCGGTGCACGTCGTGCTTCGCCGCGGCCTGGACGTCCTGTTCGACGCCGAGTTGCCGCTGCTTGCCGCCGGGACCGAATCGGGCCCGCAGGATCTCCCGGTGGGGGTCCCGCGTGGCTCCGGTACGAGCGCGGTCGACTACTTCGACCGCCGAGGCCTGAGCCTCGTCGCAGGTCGCGCTGCGTTCGTCGAGGCCGGAGACGACCCGGCTACAGCCGCCGCCGCCGCCGCGCATGCCGGCGCTCTGGCGGTGTTCGTCTACGGAAAGAGCCTGCCGTCTGGCTCGCTCGGGCTCTCGAGCGGATTCGGGATCCCCGTGGTGGCGCTGCCCGCCGAGCCGGCCCGGGCGCTGCTGCGCGCACGGCGGCTCGGGTACGAGGTCGCCGCGGCGGTGGGCCGCACCTCTTCGACGGCGAACGGTGGCGCGAATCGCGTCGCCCCGTTCTCGTCGCGCGGCCTCTCGTTCGGCGGGCTCGTGAAGCCCGACGTGGCCGCGCCCGGCACCGCCCTCGCCACCTCCGACCCGGGCACGGCCGCCGACGGCGAGCCGGCCTTCGCGAGCGTCAACGGCACGAGCGCTGCGGCCGCCTCCGTCGCAGGTGCGGCCGCGCTGCTCGCGCAGGCCAGGCCGGGCCTGGGCGCCGCCGACCTGAGGAGCCTCCTCATCGGCTATGCCCGTCCGGGCGGCGCGGCCGCGACGAGCGCGGGCACGGGCGGCGTCGACGTGGGCGCGAGCGCCGCCGCCGAGATCGCCGCCTCGACCGCGTCCCTCTCGTTCGGTGCCTCGCACGGCCGCGCCTGGCGGGCAACGCGGACGTTTGTGATTCGGAACGTCTCGAGCCGGCGGCTCGTCGTTCGAGTGGCGACGGGTCCGGCCGGGAGCTCGGAGTCGGTCAGCCTGGTCGCAAAGCCCGCGCGTGTTGTCCTGCGCGTCGGACGGCGGGCACGCATCGTGGTCACAGCGCGCGCCTCGAGGCCGCGGATCGACCCGGCCGTGACCGGCCTCGTCACCGTCACGGCCGTGGGCGGTCAGACGCTGAGGCTCCCGTGGGCGATCGCCTTCCCGCGGCTTCGCGGGACGCTCCTTCCGGCAGCGACGATCGATCCGGTGCGGTTCCACCCATCCGATGCGGATCCGGCTCTCCTTCGCGTGAGGGCCGGGGCGCTCGTGGAGTCGGCGGTGCTGCAGATCCTGCCCGTGTCGCGCCTCGACATGCTCCTCTACAGCGCAGGCGGACGGTTCATCGGCGTGCTCGCGCGGCTCCGCGACCTGCTGCCCGGCGCGTACGTCTTCGGCATCACCGGCCGCGGCCCGGCCGGCGCGAAACTGCCGCACGGCGCATACGAGGTGCGGCTCGTCGCGTGGCCGGTGCTGGGCGGCAAGCCGAGTAGGACGCGCGTGCGCTTCGGGATAGAGTGACCGACTTGCGCTCGAACGGTGTGAACGCCAGCCCGTTCAGGATGGCGCAGCAGCAACTCCAGGATGTCGCCGACATCTTCGGGATCGACGACGACCTGGTCGGCATCCTCGGTGCGTGCAAGAAGTCGGTCGAGGTCGCGATCCCGACCACGATGGACGACGGGTCGGTGCACGTCTTCACCGGCTGGCGCGTTACACACAACGTCGCCCGCGGGCCGTCGAAGGGCGGCATCCGCTACCACCCGGCCGTCACTCTCGACGAGGTCAAAGCGCTCGCGATGTGGATGACGTGGAAGTGCGCGCTGATGAATCTGCCGTTCGGCGGTGCCAAGGGCGGCGTGATCTGCGATCCGAAGGAGCTCTCGAACGGCGAGCTCGAGCGGATGACGCGCCGCTTCACCTCCGAGATCGTCAACGAGATCGGCCCGGAGAAGGACATCCCGGCACCGGACGTGGGTACGACGCCCGCGGTGATGGCATGGATCTTCGACACGTATTCGATGAACCAGGGCCACTCGGTGCTCGGCGTCGTCACCGGGAAGCCGCTTGCGGTGGGCGGATCGGTCGGGCGCGAGGAGGCGACCGGACGCGGGGTCGTCTTCTGCCTGCAAGAGGCGCTGCGGCGGAGAGGCGTTCCGATCGAGGGGCTCGAGGTCGCCGTGCAGGGCTTCGGCAACGTCGGTGCCGCGTTCGCGCGCATGGCCGCCGAGGCCGGCGCGAAAGTGGTCGCCCTCTCCGATTCGTCGGGCGGCCGCCACAACCGTGATGGGATCGACATCGCGGCCGCGATCGCCCACAAGCGGGGCGGCGGCGCGCTCGCCGAGCTCGGCGACGGCGAGCGGATCTCGAACGACGAGCTGGTGCAGCTGCCGTGCGACGTGCTCGCACCGTGTGCGCTCGAGCTGGTACTGACCGACGAGAACGCCCACCTCGTCCAGGCGCGCATCGTCGTCGAGGGCGCGAACGGCCCGACGACGCCCGCCGCCGACGAGATCCTCGAGTCGAAGGGGGTGCTCGTCATTCCCGACGTGCTCGCGAACGCCGGTGGAGTCGTCGTCTCGTACTTCGAGTGGGTGCAGGGCCTGCAGGAGTACTTCTGGAAGGAGGAGCAGGTCAACGAGCGCCTGCACGAGATCGTCGCCAGGGCGTTCGCCGAGACCTGGTCAATGCACGAGACGAAGGATGTGTCCCTCCGCATGGCCGCGTACGGCATCGGGATCAGCCGCGTCGCCGAGGCGAGCGTCATCCGCGGGCTCTATCCGTAGCGCCCGTGACGACGCTCAGGCTCTACGTGGGGCGCGACTGCCATCTCTGCGAGATCGCGCGCACCGAGCTCGGCCGGCTGGGCGACGAGCTCGGGTTCGCCGTCGAGGAGGTCGACATCACCGGCGTCGCCGAGCTCGAGCGCCGCCACCGCGAGTGGCTGCCGGTGGTCGAGCTCGACGGGAAACGACTCTTCGTCTACCGGATCGACGAGGACGAGCTGCGCCGGGCGGTTACTTGACCGGGGGTTTGTGCGCTTCATGCACAATGCCCGTTCGATGCCGGGTCCCTCCCTCGACGATGCTCGCCCCGAATCGAACCGTGTCGGCGTCGGCGTCGCCGCCCGCCTCTCGCGCTATCTCCAGGTGCTGACCCAGGCGAAGAAGATGGGCAAGGATCGCATCTCGTCGCAGGAGATCGCGGACTACACGAACATCAACGCGACCCAGATCCGGCGCGATCTCTCGACCTTCGGCAAGTTCGGCAAGCGCGGCGTCGGCTACACGATCGACGGCCTTCTCGTCGAGATCCGGAAGATCCTGCGCACTCAGGGCCAGCACAACATCGCGCTCGTCGGCGCCGGCCACCTCGGCATGGCGATCGCCGGCTCGTCGATCTTCGGCGAGCACGGGATCACGATCGCGGCGGTGTTCGACACCGACGACCGCAAGATCGGCCAGCCGATCGGCAACGTGGACGTGACGGACTACCGCCGCCTCAAGGATGTGATTCGCGACAAGAACATCGTCGTCGGCGTGCTCGCGGTGCCGGCCGATGCGGCCCAGCCGGTGGCGGACGACCTGATCGACGCGGGCGTACGCATCATCTTCAATTACTCGGAGGCGCTCCTCGACGTACCGGGCGACGTCACGGTGCACACGTCGAACCCGGCCGTCGAGCTCCTCCACGCGCTGTACTTCCATTTGACCTAGGGGGATGGGTCGCCGCTCCAGAGGCGGTTCGGACTCGGCGGGCTGCGATTGCGTCGCGCGTGGCCGCGAGTGCGGGCTTTGCCCGTTCTCGCTCGCGGCGACCGGCCACGTGTCGGAGAGGGGGCGCGCGGGGGAGAACCGGAGGTGCTCCCCCGCGTCATGAAGATCCTGCTCTGGCACGGGTATCTGCTCGGAGGCACCGGGTCGAACGTCTACACGCGGGCTCTGGCGCGCGAGTGGAGCCGCGGCGGGCACGAGGTGACGGTCGTCTGCCAGGAGCCTCGGCCTGGCGACTACGACCTTGGCGGGGCTCGCGTCGTACGGCCCGAGTTGCCGGGTGGGCTGCTGCCCGTCTTCGTGCTCGACCGGTACGAAGGGCTCGAGCCGAGGCTACTCCAGGAGTTCTCCGAGGACGAGTGCGCGCGGTACGTCGAGGCGAACGCGGCGGCCTTGCGTGAGCTGCTGCCGGCGGGGCTCGTCTTCACAAACCACGTGCTGATGGGCGGGCCGGTCGGTGCGGCGACCGGGGTGCCGTTCCGCGTCAAGGCGCACGGCTCCGAGCTCGAGTACTCGATGCGCGGCCGGCCGCGGCTCGAGGAGTGGGGACGCGAGTCGCTTGCACAGGCGGAGGCGACCTACGTTGGCTCGCAGCACATCCGCGAGGTGCTCGAGCAGGTCGTCGGGCGCGTCGAGCCCGTGTTCGAGGTGCCGCCCGGGGTGGACGTCGATCAGTGGGTGCCGCAGCCGCGCCACCAGGCGCTTGCCGCCCTGCTCGAGGAGGCGCGGGCCGATCCACCGAACCCCGGCAACGCGAACGAGCGCCTGCCGGACGAGGGCAACGCCGAACGGCTGGCGGAGTTCCTCGGCGTGGGCGGGCAGGTCGTCGTCTACTTCGGGAAGCTGATCGAGAACAAGGGTGTGCACCTGCTGCTCGAGGCGCTGCGTGGTCTCGACGCGCGCGCCGTGATCGTCGGTTTCGGTGACCACCGCCGTCTGCTCGAGGAGCAGGCGCGAACACTCCCGGCCGGACAGACGCTCTTCACCGGGCCGCTCGAGCACCGGCATCTCGTCCACCTGCTGCCGCTTGCCGACGTCGCCGTCGTTCCGTCGATCTTCCCTGAGGCATTCGGCATGGTCGCCGCCGAAGCCGCCGCAGCCGGATGCCCGCCGCTCGTCGCGCGTCACTCGGGCCTCGCAGAGGTCGCCGCCGGCCTCGAGGAGGCCTACCCCGAGCGGTTTCGCCATCTGGCCGCGTTCGACTCGGGCAACGTCGCCGACCTGCGAGCGACGCTCGAGGAGCTCCTCGCGCTTCCCGCCCAGGACGCAGCAGCTCTGCGCGATGCCGGGAGGCGTGCTGCCGTCTCTCGCTGGTCGTGGACGTCGGTCGCCGAGCGCCTGCTCGAGCCCGTCTGACGCGGTCCGCCGGATCGCCTGTATCCGCGCCGGGCGCCGGGTAACCTCCCCACGATGGGCGAGGAACAGAAGCTCTCCGCCGACGAGCAACTCGCAACGGCGCGCGAGGCCTTCGAGAACGGCGTCGACTTCACGGTCGCAGTCGAGGAGGAGTTCGCGCTGCTCGACCCGGAGACGCTCGCGCTCGTCGACCGGTTCGAGGACCTGCAGGCAGCCTCGCGCGGTACTGAGGTCGAGGAGCACCTGGTCGGCGAGTTGATCGCGTCCGAGATCGAGGTGCGAACCGGGCGGTGCATGGACTTCGCCGAGGCCGCAGCCAAGATGGCCGAGCGGCGTGCACAGCTGCACTCGCTCGCGCGCGAGCAAAGCGTCCAGCTCGGCGCTACAGGCGCCCATCCCTGGAGTCGCTGGCAGGATCAGCGGATCATCGACACGCCTCACTACCGCCGGAACAACGATCTTCTCCAGTACGTGGTCTGGCGCAACAACACCTTCGGGCTGCACATCCACATCGGCATCCGCGGCGGCGACCGCGCGGTCGCAGTCTGCAACGCGATGCGACGCTACCTTCCCGAGTTGCTCGCCCTCTCGGCCAGCTCGCCGTTCGTGGAGCAGGTCAACACCGGCCTGCACTCGGCGCGCACGCAGATCTTTACGCGCATGTTCCCCCGCTGCGGGATCCCCGACGTCTACGACGGCTGGCAGGGGTTCGAGGACTACGCCCGGTTCCTCTACCGCACCGGGTCGATCGACGAGCACACGCAGCTCTGGTGGAGCGTGAGACCGCACCTTGGGTATCCGACCGTCGAGGTCCGCATCTGTGACGCGCAGCCCGACCTGACCGAGTCGCAGAGCGTTGCCGCGCTGGCGTATGCATTGGCGGTCCGCGCCGCGAGAGCGCACGACGATGGCGAGCCGCTGCCCGATCTGCCGCACCGGCTGCTCGAGGAGAACATGTGGCGCGCGATTCGCCACGGGCTCTCCGGCGAGCTGATCGACTTCGACCGTGGCGAGCCGGTGCCGGCGCGCGCGCGGCTCGAGCGGCTTACCGAGTGGGTGGCGCCGGTCGCCGACGAGATCGGCGCGGCGTCGTTCCTTTCTGTCCCGGCCGCGAACGCTGCCGAGCGCCAGCGTGCGCGCTGGCAGGAGGGAGCTTCGCTCGAGCAGATCTATGCCGAGCAGGTACAGGCCGGTGAGCGCATTGGCTGAAGACTTCATCCCTCCCGAGGAGCCGTCGCTCGACGACATCGCTGCGCAGATCCGCGCGCTCCCGGTCGGCTCCTACCTGCTGACGGTCGTCTCGACGCTCTCCGCAATCGCCCATGGAAAGCTGGACGCAGGGCAGCTCGACGAGGTCCGCGGCGCGATCGACGCGATCCGTGCACTCCTCCCGGTTCTCGAAGGCCGGGTCGAGCCGGAGATCCAGCGGGACTTCAAGCAGGCGCTCGTCAATCTGCAGATCGCCTTTGCCGACGCTTCCTCGAAGGCATCGTCCTGAGCTTGTGATCTAATTGCGCCCGCGCCGAAGCCATCGGCGCTTGACTTTGTGAGGGGAGTTAAGAGCGATGGACTGGATCATGGATCATCCCGTGACCCTGGCGCTCGTCAGCGCGGCGATCGCCGTCGCTTACGGGATCTGGCTCACGACGTGGCTGCTGCGACAGCCCGCCGGCAACGAGCGCATGAGGGAGATCTCGGGGGCCGTCCAGGAGGGCGCCTCCGCGTACCTTCGCCGGCAGTACAAGACGATCGCGATCGTGGCGGTCGTGCCGTTCCTCGCACTCGGCTTCTACGACGAAGCTCGGGTGGGGGACGGCCATCGGCTTCCTGATCGGCGCGGTGCTCTCGGCCGCCGCCGGCTTCATCGGGATGAACGTCGCGGTTCGCTCGAACGCCCGCACCGCGGAGGCGGCGCGCCATGGGCTGAGCCCGGCGCTCAACGTCGCCTTTCGCGCCGGCTCGGTCACGGGGCTGCTCGTGGTCGGCCTCGGCCTGTTCGGCGTCGCCGGCTACTACTGGGTTCTCACTGACTGGCTGAACAACACGCCGACCTCGGCGATCGACGACCTCGTCGGCCTCGCCTTCGGAGGCTCGCTGATCTCGGTGTTCGCGCGGCTCGGCGGCGGCATCTACACGAAGGCCGCCGACGTCGGCGCCGACCTGGTCGGCAAGATCGAGGCCGGAATCCCCGAGGACGATCCGCGCAACCCGGCCGTGATCGCCGACAACGTGGGCGACAACGTCGGCGACTGCGCCGGCATGGCCGCCGACCTGTTCGAGACCTACGCGGTCACCGCCGTCGCCGTGATGCTGCTCGGCACCACGCTGCCTGGCCTCGCGATCAACCACATGTACCTCTACCCGCTCGCGCTCGGCGGCGTCTCGATCGTCGCCTCGGTGATCGGCACCTTCTTCGCGCGGATCGGGCGCGGCGAGAACGCGATCATCAACGCGCTCTACAAGGCCGTCCTCGTCGCGACGTTCCTCTCCGCGATCTTCTTCATCCCGGTGACGATGGCCTTCGACGGCGGCCGCTACGACTTCTGGGAGCTCTACCTCTCGGCGCTCACCGGCCTGGTCGTCACGTTCCTGCTCGTCGCGATCACCGAGTACTACACCGGCACGCGCTGGGACCCGGTGAAGTCGATCTCGAAGGCCTCGCAGACCGGCCACGCGACGAACATCATCGAGGGCCTCGCCGTCGGCATGGAGGCGACGGCTCTGCCGGTGATCGTGCTCGCCTCCGGGATCCTCGTCGCGAACCACTTCGCCGGCCTGTTCGGGATCGGCGTCGCCGTGATGGCGCAGCTCTCGATGACCGGCCTGATCGTCGCGCTCGACGCGTACGGCCCGGTCACCGACAACGCGGGCGGGATCGCCGAGATGGCCGACCTGCCCGAGAGCGTGCGCGCGATCACCGATCCGCTCGACGCGGTCGGCAACACGACGAAGGCAGTCACGAAGGGCTACGCGATCGGCTCGGCCGCGCTCGCCGCGCTCGTGCTCTTCGACTCCTACACGACGGGCCTCGACGAGGAGGGGCTGCTCGACGTTCTTCAGCCTCTCCGACGCGTGGGTGATCGCAGGCCTCTTCATCGGCGGCCTGATGCCGTTCCTGTTCGCGTCGCTCGCGATGAAGGCGGTCGGCCGCGTCGGCGGCGAGGTCGTCGAGGAGGTGCGCCGCCAGTTCCGCGAGGATCCGGGGATCATGGAGGGCACGTCGCGGCCCGAGTACGGGCGCGCGATCGACATCGTCACGCGCTCGGCGATCAGGTCGATGATGCTGCCGGCCGGGATCCCGATCGTCTTCCCGATCGTGGTCGGGATCATCAGCGCCAAGATGCTCGGCGGCCTGCTCGTCGGCACGATCGTCACCGGCCTCTTCCTCGCGATCGCGATGACCGCCGGCGGCGGCGCCTGGGACAACGCGAAGAAGCTGATCGAGGACGGCGCCTACGGCGGCAAGGGCTCCGACGCCCACGCCGCGGCGGTCACGGGCGACACGGTCGGCGACCCCTACAAGGACACGGCCGGCCCGGCGATCAACCCGATGATCAAGATCACGAACATCGTCGCGATCCTGATCATCCCGCTCATCGTCTCGATCCACACCTGATCAACGCGAGCGCTAGGTGGAGCTTCGCGGCCCGGCTAGCGCTCGTGCAGGAACCTGACGCTGGCGACTCGCGCCTGCGCGGCAGTGGGCGGAGACGAGCGAGTCGGGGCTGACGACGAAGACGACGCCGTCCGCGGCCTCGATCGCGCGGGCGATGTCGTCTCGCCACGGCGCCGCCCGCCGGGATGTCCTCGAGGTTCGACCCACACCTCCTTGCCCCCGCCTCCAAGCCCGCGCTCAACCGCTGGACGAATGGTGCGTCCCTGCGCGAGTAGGAGCTGAAGACAGTTGGCACTCCTGGTCGCGGCTCGCCGCGTGCTCGGTCGGGGCACGGTGCGACTGCCGACGAGTGTCCTGTCAAGCGCACGGGCTGTCAATCCGCCCGGACAGCGCTGCTGGCGCTCGCTCCGGCGGCCGCGACCACTAGATTGCGCCGGTGCCACGGCGTCGCCGGCAATCGCACGGGCTCGAGCGCGTGCTCGGGACGCCGGCGCTCTTCGCGACCGCGTACGGGAACGTCGGCTCGTCGATCTACTACGCGCTCGGCGTCACCGCGGCGATCGCGCTCGGGCTGACGCCGCTCGTCTTCGTCATCACCGGGCTGATCTTCGCCTGCACCGCCGCGACCTACGCCGAGGGCACGGTGCTCTTCCCCGAGGCGGGCGGCTCGTCGAGCTTCGCGCGCCACGCGTTCAACGAGCTCGTCTCGTTCGGGGCCGCGTGGGCGCAGATGCTGAACTACGTGATCACGGTCGCCATCTCGGCGTTCTTCGTGCCGCACTACCTCTCGATCTTCTGGGAGCCGCTGCGGACGAACCCGTGGGACGTCATCGTCGGCATCGCGGTCGTGCTCGCTGCTCGTCGCGATCAACATCGTCGGGATCAAGGAGGCGGCGGCGCTGAACATCTTGCTCGCGGTCGTCGACTTCGCGACGCAGCTCCTGCTCGTCCTGCTCGGCTTCTTCCTCGTCTTCAACCCGCACATCCTGAGCGCCAACGTCCACTGGGGGACGGCGCCGACGTGGTCGAACTTCGCGCTCGCGATCCCGGTCGCGATGATCGCCTACACCGGGATCGAGACCGTCTCGAACCTCGCCGAGGAGGCGCGCGACCCGCGTCGCACGCATCCCGTCGTCGATCCGCCTCGTCGCGATCGCCGTCTTCGCGATCTACTTCACGCTGCCGCTCGTCGCGCTCTCGGCGCTGCCGGTTCTGAAGGATCCCGTTCCGGCGAGTACGTGACGCGACTCGGGCTCGACCCGCCGCGAGGGCTTCAAGAACGACCCGGTGCTCGGCCTCGTCGAGAACCTCGACCTGCACGGGCTGGTCCTCTCCGGCGACGAAGGTCTACGTCGGCGTCCTCGCCGCCACGATCCTCTTCATCGCCACGAACGCCGGCGTGATCGGCGCGTCGCGGATCACCTACTCGATGTCGAGCTACCGGCAGCTGCCGGAGGTGTTCCGGCGGCTGCACCCGCGCTTCAAGACGCCGTGGCTCGCGCTGATCGTCTTCGCGGGCGTCTTCTCGATCCTCTTCATGCTGCCGGGCAACGTCGACTTCATCGGCCGGATGTACGCGTTCGGGGCGATGCTCTCGTTCACGATCGCGCACGTCTCGCTGATCCAGATGCGCCGGAAGCCGCCGCCGGTCGAGGAGCCGTACCACGTGCGGCCGAACCTGCGCGTCCGCGGGGTCGACTGGCCGCTCTTCGCGATCCTCGGCGGCGCCGCGACGGCGGTCGCGTGGCTCGTCGTCGTCGTGCAGGACGCGCCGACGCGGTACGCCGGGTTCGCGTGGCTCGTCGCCGGGTTCGTCTTCTACGCGATCTACCGCCACCGCCTCGGGATCCCGCTGCGCGAGACGGTGCGTGCGCCGATCCTGCTCGGCCCGGCGATCGCGCTCGAGTACCGGACGATCCTCGTGCCGATCGTCTCGGGCCGGAGGGGAAGGAGGCGATCGACCTCGCCGCGCGCCTCGCCGCCGAGCGCGGCGCCACGATCGTCGCGCTGCGGGTCATCGTCGTGCCGCTCGACCTGCCGCTCGACGCCGAGCTGCCCGAGCAGGAGGAGGAGGCCGACCGGCTGCTCGACGACGCGCGGAACATGGCCGAGCGCTACGGCGTGCGGATGATCGAGCGCCTCGTGCGCTCGCGCAGCGCCGGCCGGGCGATCGTCGAGGAGGCCGAGCGCCGCCAGAGCGAGATCATCGTCCTCGGCGCGCCGCGAGCCGAGCGCCGCCAGATCTTCGGCCAGACGGTCGACTACGTCCTCAAGCACGCTCCGTGCCGCGTCATGGTCGCCGCCGGCACGAAGGCCGCGGCGTGAGCCGTGGACCGTCCGTTCCGTTTCTTTGGGTCGTGGGGGCGGATGGCATGAGCGCCTACCGCACCATGAGCTTCCTCCTCGCGGCCATGCTCGTCGTGCTCGGCGTCGCGATGATCGCGGTCACGCTCGCGAACGGCGGCGGCCAGGTCGGCTTCATCCTCGGCGCGCTCTTCGTCGCCGCCGGCGCCGGGCGGCTGTACGTGCAGAGGGGCAGGTAGCCCGTGGCGCGCAAGCTCCCCGGCCTGCGCCGCGAGCTCGACGCGCGCTCGCTCTTCTCGGTCGCCTACGGCGAGATCGCCTCCTCGATCTACTTCGCGCTCGGCGTGATCGCGCTGCACGCGCTCGGCTTCACGCCGCTCGTGCTGCTCGCGGCCGGCCTGCTCTTCCTGCTCGTCTCGCTCTCGTACGCCGAGGCGGTCACGGCGCTGCCGGAGACGGGCGGCGCCGCGACCTTCGTGCGCCGGGCGTTCAACGACCTCGCCGGCTTCATGACCGGCTGGGTGCTCTTCCTCGACTACCTGATCGTGATCGCGCTGGCGGCGCTCTTCGTGCCGCACTACCTCGGCGCGGCGCTGCACATCGACGCGCTCCGGCACAACCCGTGGGACGTGATCGTCGGCGTCGCCGTGATCGTCCTCGTCGCGGGCATCCGCCTCGTCCGCCGGCCGTCGCTCTACACGATCGGGCTTCTCGTGCCGGCGCTCGACCTGCTGACCCAGCTCGTGCTCGTCGTGCTCGGCTTCGTGCTCGTCTTCTCGCCGCACGCGCTCACCCACGGCACGTCGCTCGGGGCACAACCCGAGCTGGCACTCGATCGTCTTCGCGCTGCCGCTCGCGATGCTCGCGTACACCGGGCTCGAGACCGTGGCGAACCTGGCCGAGGAGGCGCGCCGCCCGAGCGTCGACCTGCCGCGCTCGCTCTTCGTCGCGATCGGCACCGTCGTCACGATCTACGTCGCGATCGCCGTCGTCGCGCTGTCGGCGTTCCCCGGCCCGGAGACGAAGCTCGGCACGGACTGGCTGCGCGCGCCGCTCGTCGGCGTCGCCACCGAGATCGGCGACCATCTGCCCGACCCGCTCGGCGGCGTGCTGCGCTTCTTCGTCGGCGTCAGCGGCGCGCTGATCCTGGTCGCGGCGGTGACGACGTCGATCTCCGGCTTCTCGCGGCTCGCCTACTCGCTCGGCGAGCACGGCCAGCTGCCGCGCGCGTTCGGCCGACTGCACCGGCGGACGCTCGTCTCGCCGCAGGCGATCGTCAGCGCGGCGGTGATCTCGAGCGCGATCGTGATCGCCAGCTCGTTCGTCCACCACGACGTGACGTTCCTCGCGAGCGTCTTCTCGTTCGGCGTGCTGCTCGCGTTCACCGCGGCCCAGCTCGCGGTGATCAAGCTGCGCGTCACCGAGCCCGACCTGCCGCGACCGTACCGCTCGCCGTTCAACGTGAGCATTCGCGGCAAGGAGATCCCGCTGCCGGCGATCGTCGGCGCGGTGCTCACCTTCGCCGTCTGGATCGTCTCGCTCGCGACGCACCCCGGCGCGCGCTACGCCGGCCCGGCCTGGCTTCGCGTCGGGCTCGTCGTCTTCGTCGCTCGTCCGCCGCTCGCACGGCGAGGGGCTGACCGAGCGGGTGATCGCGCCCGACGAGCTGCGCCCGCCGATGTGCCGCACTTCCGCCAGATCCTCGTGCCGATGAAGCTCGGGATCATCGGCGAGGAGATGGTCGCGACGGCGGTCAAGCTCGCCGAGCGAGCACGGCGCGCGCGTCGAGGCGATGTACGTGATCCGCGTGCCGCTCGAGCTGCCGCTCGACGCGCGCGCTGGCGGACGAGGACGAGCGGGCCGAGGCCTCGCTCGCCGAGGCGCAACGCTCGGCGAGGAGCACGGCGTCGCGGTCAAGACGAGCACGGTGCGGGCCCGGGCGATCGGCCGCGCGATCGTCGACCGCGCGCGCGAGCTCGACGCCGACCTGATCGTGCTCGGCTCCTCGCCGCGCTGGCGCCGCCAGTCGCGCTTCTTCTCGCCGACGGTCGACTACGTGCTCCGCCACGCACCCTGCGAGGTGCTGATCGTCGCGTTCCCGCAGAGCGTGCTCGACGAGGAGCTCGCCGCAACCTGAACGGCTCGACCAGGCGCCCAGGTACGCTGCGCCGCGTGAAGGTGATCGTCGTGGGTTGCGGCCGCGTCGGCTCCGCGGTCGCGCTCGAGTTGCGCGAGGCGGGCTGGGACGTATCGGTGATCGACGAGCGCGAGGAAGCGCTCGGTCGGCTCGGCGACGACTGGACCGGCGAGTTCCTCGTCGGGCACGGGATGGACCTGCCGCTTCTGCGCGAGGCCGGCATCGAGGACGCCGACGCGGTCGTCGTCGCGACCGACGGCGACAACTCGAACATCGTGATCGGCCAGATGGCGCAGAAGCAGTTCGGCGTCCGCACCGTCGTCGTGCGCATCCTCGACCCGGCGCGCGCCGAGTTCTACAGCTCGCGCGGCCTCAACGTCGTCTGCCCGACCTCGAGCGCGATCACGACGATCACCGACGCCGTCCGCACCTCCGAAGGAGCGCTGCGGTAGATGTACCTCCTGATCGCAGGCGGCGGGAAGGTCGGCTCGAACCTGGCGCGCACGCTGATCCGCACCGGGCACGAGGTGACGCTGATCGAGCAGCGGGACGTCGCGCTACGAGGTGCTCGAGGCCGAGTTCGAGCACCAGGTGCACAAGGGCGACGCGACCGAGCTCTTCGTGCTCGAGCGCGCCGGCATCAAGCGGCCGCCCGACGTCGTGGTCGCGGTCACCGGCGACGACGAGGACAACGTCATCATCTGCCAGCTCGCCCGCGACCGTTACGGCGTCGAGACGGTGATCGCGCGCGTCAACGACCCTCGCAACCAGCCGTACTTCGACCTGCTCGGCATCTCGCCGACGGTCTCGGCGACCGCGTCGATCATGGGCCTGATCGAGCACGAGGTGCCCGAGCACGGGCTGATCCACCTGCTCGAGCTGCGCAAGGAGAACCTCGAGATCGTCGAGCTCACGGTCGGCCCGGGCGCTGCCTGCACGGGCAAGCCGATCAGGCAGGTCGCTCTGCCGGAGGGCTCGCGTCTGATCTCGGTCGTCCGCGACGGCAAGGCCGAGGTGCCGGACGACTCGATGCAGCTCGAGGAGGGCGATTCGGTGCTCGCGATCCTCGAGCCGGGCAAGGAAGACGAGCTGCGCCGCGTGCTCGTCCGTGAATAGTGCCCTTCGGGTGCGCGGACGCCCTCGTCCCGGATCCGTTCCCGTCCGCCGGGCCCTCGCGCTTGTCGCCGTGTGCCTGCTCGGCGCCGGTGCGGCGTGCGCGGGAGCCGCTTCGAGCGAGCGCCGGCTCGTCCAGGTCGGCACCTTCGCCTCGCCCGTTTACCTGACCGCGCCGCGGTCGGAGCCCGGAAGGCTCTACGTCGTCGAGCAGGCCGGCCGGATCGTCCGCGTCGCGGGCGGCAGGCAGACGACCTTCCTCGACATCCGCCCGCAGGTGCTCGCGGGCGGCGAGCAGGGTCTGCTCTCGGTCGCGTTCCATCCGAACTACTCCGAGAACCGGCTCTTCTACATCGACTACACGGCGCGCAACGGCAACACGGTGATCGCCGAGTACCGCGCTGCCGGCACGAAGCCGGTGCGCACCCGCGTGCTCGAGAATCTCCCCGATCCCGCGGGCGAACCACAACGGCGGCCAGCTCGTGTTCGGGCCGGACGGCTACCTCTGGTGGGGGAACGGCGACGGCGGCGGCGGCGGCGACCAGTTCGGGAACGGCCAGCGCCGAGGCGGCTACTTCGCGAAGCTGATGCGCCTCGACGTCGGCAAGCGGAAGGCGCGCTGGCCGACCTGGGCGGTCGGGCTGCGCAACCCGTGGCGCTTCTCGTTCGACCGCGTCGGCGGCGCGCTCTACATCGGCGACGTCGGCCAGAACGCGTGGGAGGAGGTCGACTACGTCCCGCGCGGCCGTCGCACCTCAACTTCGGCTGGAACCGCTACGAGGGCGACGCCGACTACGGCGACGAGGAGCTGCTCGCCCGGCTGGACCTGACGCCGCCGATCCACGTCTACGACCACGGCGACGGCTGCTCGATCACCGGCGGCTACGTCTACCGCGGCACGCAGGTGGCGAGCGCGGTCGGCCGGTACTTCTTCGGCGACTACTGCAACGGCCGGATCTGGAGCCTGCGCGTGCAGGACGGCAAGGCGACCGACGTCGTGCGCGAGCCGTTCGACGTCGCAGCGATCAGCTCGTTCGGCGAGGACGCGACCGGCGAGCTGTACCTGCTCTCGCTCTCCGGGCCGGTCTACCGGCTCGCCGGGTAGGGCCCGAGCCTGCACACGGGGGCAGTCCCGAAGTAATCACCTGGCCCCGCGACCTGCTCGACGTTGGGTCCGACACGCGGTCGTCCGGCGGCATGCCCATGCTGGTGAGATGGCTGAGTACCGCGAACACCGGGTCAGTCTCGCCTTCGCCTGACCCGGAACGCTTGCGCGCGGCGGTGCGCGAGACGCGGGACGACGCGGCGCCGTTCGCGCTCGTCTCCCTTGCGATCCTCGTTGCACTCGCGCTCGTGAGCAGGCACGCCCACTGGGAGCTTCTCGGCGGCGGGCTCTGGTGGCTGTGGCTGGTCGTCGGGGTGCCGTTCGCCTGCCTTGCCGCGACGTTGCTCCTGGGTTTCCGCCGCCTCGCCGCGCACGACCGCAGACGCGAGATCGTGATCGCGCTGCTTGCGCTCATCTGGGTGTTCGTCGTGCTCGGTGTCGTTGTGCTCGTGGCCTCCTTGGTGGCTGATTCCGGCGGGAAGATGACAGGACAGCAGCTGCTCTTCAGCGGGGGCGTGGTCTGGTTCACGGACGCCGTTGCATTCGGGCTTGCCTTCTGGGAGCTCGACAGCGGTGGCCCGGTCGCCCGGGCGCTCGCGACCGGACCCCGCAGGCCCGACTTCCAGTTCCCCCAGGACGAGAACCCCAAGCTCGCGCGAGAACCCTGGGCGCCGCGCCTCTGGGACTACTTCTACGTGTCCCTGACGAACTCGATCGCGTTCAGCCCGACCGACGCGATGCCGCTCACCCGTCCCGCCAAGGCGTTGATGGCGGCCGAGTCGACGCTCGCCGTGGTCACCGTGCTCCTGGTTGCCGCCCGTGCCGTGAACGTCCTCGGCACGCCCGCCGTGGCCGTCCTCGGCGGCTAGTCGGCCTGACCCGGCGGTTCGAGCTCGCGCTATGCGTGGAGATCCGCGAGCGCGCGCACGACCCGCGTGTCCGGGCCGAGCCTGGCGAGCAGCCGCTCGAGCGACCCGGGCCCGGCCTCGAGCGCCTCGATCCGCCGCGCGGCGCCGAGTTGGGCGACCGCGATCCGCGCCAGCTCCTCGGGCGCGTCGGTGAAGACGCCGAGCCGCACGCCCTCGGCCTGCAGCCGGCGCAGCGCCGCCGAGGCCTGCGCGTTCGGGCGAAGGTAGACGGGCGCGCGGTCCTCGGCGAACCGCTCGAGCAGCGCGCGCCAGTTCGGTAGCTCCTCGTCGAGGCGCTCCGGATCGACGTGCGCGCGGCGCGAGACGTCCTCGAGCCAGGCCTCCCAGAGCGGGCGCGTGTCTCCGAGCACGGCGTCGAGCTCGATCGCGAGGGCGCGCACCCGCTCCGGCGCCGGCAAAGCCGGCACCTCCGCTCCCTGTTCGCCTCCGTCCAGCCTACGGCTCATATCTCCGGCGGATGGGTATCACGGCGACGGCGCCGTCCGCCTCGACGATGCGCACGTCGGCGCCGTAGTGCGTCGCCACGTGCGCCTCGGTCGCGATCTCGTGCGGCGGCCCGGCGGCGACGAGGCGGCCGCGCGAGAGAAGCAGCAGCCGGTCGGCGTACTGCGCCGGCCAGCGTCAGGTCGTGCATCGCGCTGAGCACCGTCAGGTCGCCGTGCTCGCGCAGCGTCGCGACGAGCTCGAACACCTGCTGCTGCCGGCCGATGTCGAGCGAGCGTCGTCGGCTCGTCGAGCAGCAGGAACGGCGCCTCCTGCGCGAGCGCGCGCGCGAGCACCGCTCGCTGCTGCTCGCCGCCGGAGAGCGTCGCGAGCGGCCGCTCGGCAAGCTCGCCGAGGTCGAGCCGGTCGAACGCCTGCTGGGCGGCGTCGAGGTCGCGCGTGCCCTCGGAGGCGAACGAGCCGATGTACGGCGTGCGGCCGAGCAGCACGTACTCGCGGACGCGCATCCCCGGCGGCAGCAGCGGCGACTGCGGGACGAACGCGAGCCGCCGAGCGAGCTCGCGCCGGGGCAGCTGCGAGATCTCGTCGCCGTCGAGGACGACCGAGCCGCCGTATCGGACGAGCCCCGCGACCGCGCGCAGGAGCGTGCTCTTGCCGGCGCCGTTCGGGCCGATCAGCGCGATCCACTCGCCCGGCGCGACCTCGGCGTCGACCCGTCGAGGACGAGCGTGCGGCCGAGCTCGACCGAGACGCCGCCGAGGGTCAACCTGCTCACGTGAAGCCCTTGCTCGTCCGCAGCAGGATCGCGAAGAACGGTGCGCCGAAGAACGCGGTCACGACGCCGATCGGCAGCTCGGCAGGCGAGATCACCGTCCGTGCGATCACGTCGGCGAGCACGAGGAAGCCGGCGCCGTAGAGCAGCGAGAGCGGAAGCACGATCCGGTAGCTCGTCCCGATCGCGAGGCGGACGAAGTGCGGGACGATGATCCCGACGAACGCGATCAGCCCGCTGACGGCGACCGCCGCGGCCGTGCCCACCGTTGCGGCGACGACGACGATGAGCCGGACGCGGTTGACGTTGACGCCGAGCGTGGCCGCCTCCTCGTCGCCCACGCTGAGCACGTCGAGCAGTCGCCGGTGCATCAGGATCACGGCCGAGCTGACGACGATGTACGGCGCGACGAGCGCCACGTCGTGCCAGCCCGACGTGGCGAGGCGACCGAGGATCCAGCTGTAGACCTCCTGCAGCGACTGCGAGTGCTGCTGCTGGACGAACGTCTGCACGGCGGTCAGGAACGAGACGACTGTGACGCCGGCGAGCACGAGCGCCGCCGGGCTGCGGCCGTCGCCCCGCGCCGCCTGGCCGAGCAGGTACGCGAGCGTGACGCCGAGCCCGGCGCCGAGGAACGCGGCGAGCGGGAGCAGGTCGTAGTGGTGGACGGTCGAGCCGCCGTAGGAGATCGCGAGCGTCGCGCCGAGCCCGGCCCCGGCCGCGACGCCGAGCAGGTACGGGTCGACGAGCGGGTTGCGGAAGACGCCCTGGTAGGCGCCGCCGGCGAGCGCGAGCATCCCGCCGACGAGCACGCCGAGCACGACGCGCGGCGCGCGCAGCTGCCAGAGGATCGCCTCGTCCGCGTCGGAGAGCGGCGACTGGACGTCCAGGAAAGGCACGTGCGATGCCGCCGACCGAGCGATGTCGCCGATGCCGATGTGCACCGGCCCGACAAGCAGTCCGATCAGGACCGAGCCGACGAGGAACGCCACCGCGGCGAGCACGGGGGTGGTCACACGCGCCGGGAGGGGGACTCGTGCTGCGCCCCCCTCCCGCGGCCGCTCGGTCGGAACGGCCGTCACGTCACCTGCCGTCGGCTGCGAGCGAGCGCATCTTCGCCGCGATCAGCCGGACGAAGCCCGACGACGCGCGGACCCCAGCGCGACGCGACGTCGTCGCTCGACCGCGACGACGTCGCCGTTCTCGAACGGCCGCGATCGTGCCCCAGCCTGCCCGCTTGCCAACTTCCGTCGCGGTCTGGCCGCAGCACTTCGTGTCCGCGAGGACGATCAGGTCGGGGCTCGCCGCGACGATGTACTCGGCCGAGAGCTGCGGGTAGCCGGAGCCCGTCTTGTCGGCTGCGTCGGCGATGTTGCGCAGGCCGAGCAGCTCGTAGACGCGGCCGATGAACGTCTTCGAGGTCGGCCGAGTAGTACGTCGGGTCGAGCTCGTGGTAGACGGTGAGCTTCTTCGCCCCCTTCGGCACCGATGCGGCGATCGCCGCGATCTGCTTCTTCATCCGCGCGACGACGCTTCGCCGCCTGGCGGTCGTGTCCCGTCACCTTCCCGAGCTGCCGGAGCTGGGCGTACGCGTCCGACGAGCGTTGGCGGCCGTCGGTTGGACGATCACCGGGATGTGCAGCTTCCCGAGCGCCGCGACGATCCTGCCGAGGTCGGCCGAGACGACGACGAGGTCGGGCTGGTAGGCCGCGATCGCCTCGGCGTTCGGCGTGTAGCCGGAGAGCTTCGTGTGCGGCGCGGTCTTCGGGTAGTTCGACTGGTCGTCGACCGCGACCACCTGAGTGCCGGCGCCGATCGCGAACAGATCCTCCGTCGCGGTCGGCGAGAGCGAGATGATCCGCGCCGGTTTCCGGCGATCGTGACCTTCCCGTTCGCCGCCGAGACGGTGACCGGGAAGTCGCGGGCCAGCGTTCGACGCGGCGCCGAGCAGCGAGCGCGAGAGCCAGGGCGAGTACCCCGGCGTGCCTTCTTGTGACCATGAAAAACCTCCGCGTTAGCGGAGGAGGTGGTTCGGCGGCGGACTCACCGCGAACCGCCCTTCCTCCGAGGGCTGACGTTCGTCGGCGTAGCGCAGGCGACCTGGCTCGTCCTCCCAGCCGTCGAGTCATGGCGAGAGGCATCGCAGTTGCGGGACAGCGCCGGATTCGCACCGGCTTCGCTGCGGATACACCGGCCGGGGATATGTGCCCGGCGCGGCGAGGATACCCCATACTGGACCTCGTGCTCGCGCGCGATCCTGACGATCGGCAACGAGGTCGTCTGCGGCGACGTCCCGAACACGAATGCGGTCTGGCTCGCCCAGCGTCTCGAGTCGCTCGGCGTGCGGGTCGTCCTCTCGGCGGCCGTGCCGGACGAGATCGAGACGATCGCCGAGTTCATCCGCCGGGAGCGCGACCGCGTCGACCACGTCGTCGTCACGGGTGGCCTCGGCGGCACGCCGGACGACCTCACGCGCGAGGCGCTCGCCGCCGCGTTCTCGGTCGCGCAGGTCGAGGTGCCGGACCTCGCCGCCGAGCTGCGCGCCCGCTTCACGCGCCATCCCGACTACGCCGCGCGCTGGGCGCAGCTCCCGGCCGGCAGCCGCCCGCTGGCGAACCCGCACGGCGGCGCCCCCGGCTTTCGGATCGAGAATGTCTGGGTGCTGCCCGGCCTCCCGACCGAGATGGAGGCGATGTTCGACCTCTACGCCGAGGAGCTGCGCGGCGAGCACCCGATCTCCTCATGGCGGCATGCCTACCGGACACGCGAGAGCGACATCGTCCATGTGCTCGCCGGCGCGACGGTCCGCTGGCCGCGGGTGCGGATCGGCTCCTACCCGCGCTTCCGGCCGGACGGCCCGGAGGTCGAGATCGTGCTCAAGTCGGCGAGCCCGAAGGATCTCGCCGACGCCGTCGCCTGGCTCGAGCCCGCGCTCGCCGAGGCGACGTCGGAGGGCGGCTAGCCCGCGCGGGCGACCACGCTCGCGAACTCCGCGCTGTCGAAGGCCCGCATCGTCGTGGTGCGGACGTTGCCTACAGCGCCGAGGGTCAGCAGCGCTGCAGCCAGCGTTTCGTCGTCGGGCGCGTCCAAGATCCCGACGAGGTCGTGCGGGCCCACCGTCCAGTAGATCTCATCGATGGTGATGCCGACCGGCGCGAGCGCTTCGCGCGCGGCGTCGACGCGGCCCACCGAGTCCTTGAAGCTCTTGATGCCCTGGTCTGTCCAGTTGAAGAGCACGACGTACCTGGCCACGACGCCTCCTTCGCGAAAGGTTGACTCGGAGACTCTACGACAGAGGCGGGCGCTAGCCTAGGCCGGGTGTCCCTCGCACACCCCGAGACGTATCTCGCGGAGCTGAATTCCACCCAGCGAGCGGCCGTCACGACCACCGAAGGGCCCGTGCTCGTGATCGCCGGCGCGGGCTCGGGGAAGACGCGCGTGCTCACCTACCGCGTCGCGTACCTGCTCGGCACGCAGGGTGTTCAGCCGAACGAGATCCTCGCGATCACCTTCACGAACAAGGCGGCCGGCGAGATGCGCGAGCGGATCGAGGCCGCCGTCGGGCCGCGGGCGCGGGCGATCTGGATCCTCACCTTCCACGCTGCTTGCGGCCGCATCCTGCGCCGTGAGGCCGAGCGGCTCGGGTATCGCTCGAACTTCACGATCTACGACCAAGCCGACCAGCTCCGCCTGGTCAAGGACTGCCTCCTGGAGCTCGACCGCGACCCGAAGCGGTTCACGCCGCGCGGCATCCACACGCAGATCTCGAACGCAAAGAACTCCTTGATCGGCCCGGACGAGTACGCGAGCCGCGTCGCGAGCTTCTTCGACCAGACGGTCGCCGACGTCTACGGCCTCTACCAGCGGCGCCTGTTCGCCTCGAACGCCGTCGACTTCGACGACCTGCTGATGCTGACCGTCGACGTGCTCGACCGCTTCCCGGAGGCCCGCGAGCGCTGGGCGAAGACGTTCCGCTACGTGCTCGTCGACGAGTACCAGGACACGAACCACGCCCAGTACGTCCTGCTCAAGCAGCTCGCGGGTGGGCATCGAAACCTGATGGTTGTCGGAGATCCGGACCAGTGCCTCGTCGCCGGCTCGATGATCACGATGGCCGACGGCGCCAAGCGGCCGATCGAGAAGGTCCGCGTGGGCGACGAGGTTCTCTCGTGTTACGGGAGCAGTGTCTTCGGGCCCGCCCGGGTCGGACGCGTCCACCGCTCGGTCAAGCGCTCGGGCATCGCGATCACGACGGCGTCTGGTCGGAGGATCGTCTCGACGCCTGAGCACGTCCATTTCGCCGGGTTCAAGGAGGGCAGGACGCCGCAACTGCACATGACGTACGTGATGTGGAAGAAGGGCTCCGGCTTTCGGGTCGGCACGTCGAGGACGTATACAAACGGCCGGCCTCGCTCGCTCGCGGGCCCGTCGGTCCGCCTGAACGGCGAGCACGCCGACGCGGCTTGGGTGGTCGCGACGCATTCCCGCGAGGCTGACGCGCGCGCCGACGAGACGCTGCTCTCGCTGAGATACGGCTTGCCGACGTTGCCCTTCGTCGCCCGGCCGTCAGGCCGCTCGGAGGGGCGAGGCCTCGTCGCCGACCAGGCGTTGCTCGACAGGATCTTCGGCGAGCTGGACACCGAGGCGGGTGGCCAGCGGCTTCTCGATGCCGAGGGCTTGAGCTTTGGCCATCCGCACTTCAGCACGGCGACATCGACCAACGGCAAGCGGGTGCGCCGTCGGCTGACGGTGACCCTCTGTGGTGATTTCCGCGGGGCAGGTCCGCTTCATCGGATCTCGCTCTTCGGTTACGACGAAGCCGGCCGCGCAGCCGTGGAGTCCCTGGGGCTTTCAGTGCGGCCGGCCTACAAGGGCTCGAGCGGGTGGCGGTTCGAGTCTGCGCACGCCGACTTCGGCCGCCTGCTCGAGATCGTGAAGCGACTCGAGGGTGCGCTGGATGTCTCGGCACGCTTCACAGCGCGCCTTGTCCGCGCCGACGGAGAGAACTTCAAGAGCAAGAACCATCTTCCGTTCATGCCGGCTTCCGGCGTGAGGCCCGGAATGCTCATGGCGGGCGACGACGGCGAGCTTGACTTGGTTACCTCCGTCGAGCGCGTGATGCTGGACAAGCCGGTCTACGACCTCGACATCGAACGGACGCACAACTTCGTCGCCGACGGACTGATCACGCACAACTCGGTCTACAGCTTCAGAGGGGCCGACATCCGCAACATCCTCGAGTTCGAAAAGGACTTCGCCGGGACGGCCGTGATCCCGCTGGAGCAGAACTACCGCTCGACGAACGCGATCCTCAACGCGGCGAACACCGTCATCTCGCACAACCGCGAGCGTAAGGAGAAGCGCTTGTGGTCGGAGCTCGGCGAGGGTGAGTCGGTGCGCGTCGTCGAGGTGGAGGACGAGCACGCCGAGGGACGCTTCGTCGCGTCCGAGATCGCGAAGCTCGTCGAGGAGGGGACGAGCCTCGCGGAGATCGCGGTCGTCTACCGCACGAACGCACAGAGCCGCGTCCTGGAGGACATCCTCGTTCGCCAGGGGATCGACTACCAGGTGATCGGCGGGCCGCGCTTCTACGAGCGCGCCGAGATCAAGGACGCGATTGCCTACCTCCAGGTGCTCGACAACCCGGCCGACGCGGTCTCGCTCACTCGGATCGCGAACCGGCCGCGGCGTGGCGTGGGGGACACGTCGCTCGGGCGGCTGCAGACGCTCGCCGACGGCGCCGGTGTCTCGCTCTGGGAAGCGATCGGCCGCGCCGAGGAGGCGGGGCTCGCGACGGCCTCGCTGCGGGCGGTGCAGTCGCTGCGCTCGCTGCTCCAGTCGCTGATGGCAGCCGCGCAGGAACTGACGGTGAGCGAGTTGCTCGAGCGAGTGCTCGAGCGCTCGGGCTACCTGGACGCGCTCGAGGCAGAGCGAACCATCGAGGCTCGCGGCCGGATCGAGAACCTCGAGGAGCTCGTCGGCGTTGCACGCGAGTACGAGGCCGAGGGGGCGGATGACCCTTCGCTCTCCCAGTTCCTCCAGGAGATCTCGCTCCACTCCGCCCAGGACGAGCTCGCCGACGAAAGCACCGGGCAGGTGACGCTGATGACCCTCCACAATGCGAAGGGCCTCGAGTTCCGCGCGGTCTTCATGCTCGGGATGGAGGACGGCATCTTCCCGCACATGCGCTCGTTGGAGGAGAACGCGGTCGAGGAGGAGCGGCGCCTCTGCTACGTCGGCATGACGCGGGCGAAAGAGCGGCTGACGCTTCTCCACGCAGCGCGCCGCTCGCTCTACGGACGGACGGACACGAACCTGCCGTCGAGGTTCCTCGACGAGCTGCCGGCCGAGGGCGTCGAGCGCGAGCGCCTCGCGCCCACCTCGTGGTCGAGCTACAACGTTCCGCCGTCGAGTAGCGCGCCGGCGCCGCGCCACGACGTGCCGATCCTCTCGACGGGCGACGCCGTGCGCCACCACACGCTCGGCACGGGCATCGTCACGCGGATCGAGCCTGACGGCGTCGTCACGGTGCGCTTCGAGGACGGGGCCGAGCGGCGGCTGATGCTCGAGTACGCGCCGCTGGAGAAGGTGCCCGGTCGCTGCGCCATCGCCGAGTCGAGCAGTACATGACCGGCCAGTACTTCGGATGGAGCCCGAGACGGCCGCGGTTCAGCGGGCTGCCGGTCGAGCGCATGCTCGCGGCGTGGAACGGCGACACGGTCGTAGGCGGCACGGGCGGGATCCCGATCCGGCTCTCGGTGCCGGGCGGCTCGCTCCCGTGCGTGGCCACGACTGTCGTCGGCGTCACGCCCACGCATCGACGGCGCGGCGTCCTGCGCGCGATGATGAGCGCACACCTCGACGATGCGCACGAGCACGGGGAGCCGCTCGCGGCGCTCTGGGCCTCGGAGGAGGGGATCTACCGGCGCTTCGGCTACGGCTGCGCCGCGTTTGCGGGCGGTGGTGATCCCGCGCGAACACTCGGCGTTCGACGCGCCGCTCGAGCCGCGCGGGCAACTCCGGCTCGTCGAGGCGGGGGAGGCGCTCGAGGCGTTCCCGCCGCTATGGAACGAGCTCGCGCGGCGGCGGCCGGGCATGATCCTCCGCTCGTCCGAGTGGTGGGAAGACCGGACGATCTCCGATCCGGCCGGCCATCGCGACGGCGCCGGGCCCAAGCGCTTCGCCCTGGTGGAGCAGGACGGCGAGCCCGCGGGCTACGCGATCTACCGGCACCACTTCGGCTACGAGGGCGGCTCCTCGACGAGCAAGCTCGTGGTCGTCGAGGCAGTCGCCGCCGAGCCGGATGCGATGGCGGCGGTGTGGCGCTTCCTGCTCGACGTCGACTGGACGGCGAAGATCACCACGTCGCTCCTCCCGCCTGACCATCCACTCTTCGTCTTGCTGAGCCAGCCGCGGCGGATGCGCTATCGGATGGGCGACGGCCTGTGGGTGCGCCTCGTCGACGTCCGCACGGCGCTCGCGGCGAGGACGTACGCGGACGACGGCGAGCTCGTCCTCGAGGTGCGAGACGAGCTCTGCCCGTGGAACGCCGGCGGCTGGTGCGTCGCGGCCGGGACGGTCGAGCCGACGGACGCCCGAGCGGACCTCTCCCTCGACGTGTCGGCCCTCGGCGCGGCGTACCTGGGAGGCACGAGCATGTCGCTCCTGGCCCAGGGCAGGTGGGTCGAGGAGCGAAGCCGAGGGCGATCGAGCGAGCGGATGCCATCCTCCGCCACGGCCTCCACCCGTGGTGCCCGGAGATCTTCTGAGCCGCGAACCCGTTGGCTAGACTGCCCCCGACCCGGGCGGTTAGCTCAGTTGGGAGAGCACCAGCTCGACAAGCTGGGGGTCACTGGTTCGAGCCCAGTACCGCCCACCTCACGAAAGCCCCGCTCACGCGGGGTTTTTGTCTTCTCGGGTGTAAACGGTCAGTGGGTTGTGGTCGCGAAATGGTCGCGCTCGTCGTGAAATGTCGCCTCGCTAGGCGACGGAAGATTCTGCGCGTACGGATTTTCGAGCGGGAGCGACGGGACTCGACCCGCGACCTCCGGCGTGACTGGCCTTGCCGGCCGATTCGTCGGGCCGCACGCCGCCTAACTTGGAGGTGCCGTACCTTTCCCTCCCTATCACCAGAGACGGACGACGTGCTGTGTGACCTGACACAGCACTGACGCACAAGGATCGCGCGAACCGGCGGTGAAGATTCGGCCGGTTCTCCTAAGGTCGGCTCGCTCCTACCGCAACGCGAAGACGTGCGCGCTCACGTGCTCGTCGTCGTGCGTCTCCGACAGCTGGAGGGCGTCCTCGCTCGGGATGTCGAGCGCATCGGCTGCCGCATGGGTCACGAGCAAGTACCCGTTGTGGCCGACGAGGTCCGCCGCCCGGGACTTGAGCAGTCGATGAGCAAGGACGACTTGCGGGCCGACGAGCTCGCGCTGGCCGGCAATGTCCTGGATCACGAACGAACCTGCGTGCAGTACGAACTTGAGGTCGAGCCGGTCGATCCGCGAGCAGGCGTCGCACCAGCACGTATACAGGGCGTGCGCGTCGCCGACGCGACGACGGAAGTCCGCGTAACACGCGTCGAAGCAGCGATGAGCACGTCCTGCCCGTGCGGCAGGGCCTTCGGCGCCTCCGAGTAGGCGAATACCGCGTCTCCCTCGAGCTTCGACAGCGTGAACGGCGGCACGAGGCGCCCGACGATCCCATCCAGCAGACCCGAGACGATCTCGTACGCCCCGGGGACACCGCCGTCTGCGAACGCATCGTCTCGATGCGCGAAGGCCACCGTCTGGAGGAACGACGTGTAGCCGCTGATGTCGGCAAGGACGAGCGGGCCGCTCGCGAGGCTCGGTGCGGACGTGGAGCTCAGGGTGCTGCCTACGGTACTACGAGCACCGCCGCACCTCGCAGAGCACCACGCCGTAAGCGGACGAGGTCGGGCGAGGTGATCGTGTCCTGCGGCCTCCTCCGGCTCGATCTACCTCCGGGGGTAGTTCTCCTCCGGCTCGAAGCGGCCGCGTGTCCGAACAAGACCTCGTACGCCTCCCGGTCCTCGAGCTCGAGACCGATGCGGGTGAGCTGAAGATCGTTCCGGAGCCGGCCGGGACGCGCGGCTAAGAGGACCTGCGCCGGCGCGCCATCCGCGAGCCGCTCGGCCAAGGTCTGCGCCCGTCGGTTGCGTCGGTCGACGACCACGCGCGCATGCTCGCCGCCCTCGATCGCGAGCAAGACCAAGTGCCACTCCAGACGATGCGCCGCCTTATCGAGCTCGACTGCGAGCTCAACCGCGGCCTCTACATCGAGGGCTGACCGGCCGCGCCGTAGAGGTGAACGGGTACAGCCGGGGCACCTCCAGCGGATATCGGAACCGGATGGCGCCATCGTGCGCCGGCCGGTGCCGAGTGTCCTCATGCCATAGGGATGAACGTGCGGACGGGCGTGACGGCGGTCTCCGCCCTGCGGCCCAGCGTGAGCGCCGCGACGAGCGGCACGGTGATCGAGAAGAGCGCGAACACGACGACCCCCGCCCGGACCTCAGGATCGTCGGGAAAGGAGGAGGCGGCGATCGCGAGGGCGAGGAGGTTCGCACGGATGCTCGTGACGAGCGCAGCCGCGCTGCGCGTCGCGCGGCCGGGACCGCCCGCCAGCCAGCCGAGCGCCAGCGCAGCCAGCACCGCCAGCCCCGCGACGAGCGGGACTAGTTGCCCCGCCGCCCTGACGACGACGTCCCCGTCCCTCACGAGCACCGCACCGACTGCGACGACGAGTCCGACATTGGCGACCGTCGGTAGAGCCGGGGAGAGGCGTGCCGAGAAGGAGGGCGCCAAGCGCCTGCACGCGAGCCCGACCGCGAGCGGCAGCAGGATGACCGCCACGAGCGTCAGCAGCACGTTGGCAACGTCGATCTCGGCGCCCGACGGGAGCAGGACCGTCGACCAGACCGGGATCGCGGCCAGGTTCGCGAGCTCGAGCGCGATGATGAGAGAGAGCGCGGTCACGGCATCGGCGCGGGCGAGCTGGGACGCCTTGAGCCCGAACGGCCCGGCGGATGCGACGCCGACGAGCAGGAGGCCCGTCGCATACCCCGCCGGAACCTGGAAGAGCTTCACGAGCGCCCAGACGAGGAGCGGCAGAACGACGACGTCGACGAGCGCGACACGCCCGACCAGGCCGCGGCGCCGCAATGGCGCGATCAGCTCGCGGATCGGGTGATCCATGCCGATCCCGACACCGGCTGCCCACAGCGCAACGACCGCGCCGATGGCATAGAGACCTCCGAGGAACCCGTCCACCGAGCCATGATGACAGCCGTCCGAACGGGCGCCCGCCGGTGAGCGGCGATACTGCGCCGGCTGGCGAACGAAGCGGTCAAGAGCGTCGATTCAAGCTCAGGCTCCGGGCGCCCACGCTGCGGCCAGGGCGGTCCGGACTAGTCTGCGGCCGGCCATGATCGACTGGCTGCACAACCTTCCATTCGTCTGGCTCGTCGTCGTGGTGTTCGGCGCGACCTACCTCGTCGCCGCGGCGATCTCGTGGACTGTGCTGGCGTTGGCCGTCGGCGACCGGGCGCTCGCATTCAAGGCCGTGTCGCCAGGGATGCTCCCGCCACTGGGCGTCGTCTTCGGCCTGGTCGTCGGGTTCCTCGCGGTCCAGGTCTGGAACGACGTCGGCCAGGCGCAAACGGCGGTCAATCGCGAGGCCAGCGCACTGCGGTCTGTCGTCCTCTTGGATGCCAGCTTCCCCGGAGCGACCAGAGGCCCGAATGCGCACGCTCATGCGCCGGCACATCGACGAAGCCGTGAATGAGGAATGGCCGGCGATGGCCCGTCAGGATGCCACTCTTTCGGTCGTGCCGGCCTCGCTCGCGCAGGCGCTCCAGTTGGCCCTGGCGCTCAAGCCTCACTCGGAGGGCCAAAAGGTCGCGCAGCGTGAGATCGTCGCGGCGCTCGAGACCGCTCTCGACGCACGGCGGCAGCGCATCATCGTCAGCGAATCGCGGATCACCTGGGCCAAATGGGCGGGCGTCGTCCTGTTGGCTGCCCTCACCTTGCTCGCGATCGCCTTCGTTCACAGTGACAACCGAGTCGCTACGGCGATCACGATGGGCATCTTCGCCTCCGCTGTGGCGGTGTGCTTCTTGTTGATCGTCTCCCAGGACAGGCCGTTCGCCGGCCCCTTCGCCGTGAAGCCGGACGCCCTGGTGCAGGTCATGCCGGGGGCACCTTGAGCGCGGAGGAGCTTGCCCTGCGCGGTGGAGGCCGAAGATCACCCGTTGTGGACGAAGCCGATCCTCGCGTCGCTTCCTATGGTCGCCCTACATAGCGGCCTCGCGCTGCAACCCCCTGATCCAGCGAGGACCGCGGAAGTCAAGGCCGTAGGAGGTGTGGGCGGATGAGTGACCAGACGATCGACCGAAGCAGTCTGCCGATCAGGCGCCCGCCGTGCGGAGGAGCCACAGGTGCCATCGGGAGAATCCCCGACGTACGTGGGCGGAGCGAGGAGGTTGGATCGAGCGATCGTGGACGACGGCGTCGAGAGGAGTGGCAGCGATGAGTGAGGCGGTCGCAACGGCCAGTGGTTCGGCCCGCGCCGCTTCGACGTCGCCGAAGCGCGCCGGGCTGGTGCTCGGCTCGCTGATTCTGGTCGCGGCGGTCGCGAACCTGAACCTGTCGGTCGCCAACGTCGCGCTGCCCGACATCGGCGAGTCGTTCGACGCGTCGCAGACGACGCTCGATCTGATCGCGGTCGGCTACTCGCTCGGGCTCGCTGCTTCCGTGCTCTGGTTCGGGGCGCTGGGCGACCGGTACGGGCGCAAGCTGATGATCGTCCTGGGCATGACGCTGACGATCCCGGCGTGCCTGCTCGCCGGCTTCGCCCCCTCGTCCGGCGTCCTCTTCGGCGCGCGTGTCATGGGCGGGCTCGCGGCGGGCATGGCCTATCCGACCACGCTCGCGCTGATCACCGCGCTCTGGTCGGGGCCGGCGCGGACGAAGGCGATCGCGCTCTGGTCGGCTCTCGGCGGTGGCGTGGCCCTTCTCGGGCCGCTCATCTCGGGCGCCCTGCTCGAGCACTTCGACTGGGGCTCGGTCTTCCTCGTCACGCTGCCGCTGGTCGCGGTCGCGCTGGTGATGGCGATCCGCTACGTCCCGAGTCATGTCAACGAGGGAACCGAGCCGGTCGACAACCTCGGCGGCATGCTCTCGGCGGTGCTCGTCGGCGCGCTGATCGTCTCGATCAACTTCCTGCCGGTTCCGAGCGAGAAGACGGTCGCGCTCGTGCTGCTCGGGGTCGCGGCGGTGGCCGGGGTCCTGTTCGTCCTGCGGCAGCGTCGCGCCGCGAATCCGCTCTACGACCTCCGGATCGCCGCCCGGCCGACGTTCTGGGTTGCCGCCTGCGCGGGGATCATCGTCTTCGGCTCGCTGATGGGCGCGGCGTACGTCAGCCAGCAGTTCCTGCAGAACGTGCTCGGCTACTCGACGCTCGCCGCGGGCGCCGCGATCCTCCCTGCCGGCATCTTCATGGTGCTCGTCGCTCCGCGCTCGGCCAAGCTCGTGGGCCTGCAAGGATCGCGGCGGACGCTCCTCACCGGGCAGGCGCTCCTCCTTGTCGCCTTCGTCTTCATGTTGCTGTTCTGGAAGGAGGACATCTCGTACTGGGTGGTCGCGATCCCGTACGTGTTCCTCGGGGCCGGGGTGGGTCTCGCGGGCACGCCGTCCTCGAACTCGCTGACGGGATCGGTGCCCGTGACCCGCGTCGGCATGGCCTCCGGAACGGCCGACCTGCAGCGCGACCTCGGCGGGGCGCTGATGACCTCGATCTTCGGCGCGCTGCTCACCGCCGGCTACGCCTCGGCGATGGGGACGGCGATCGCCGAGTCCGGGAAGCACGTCTCGGACAGCACGCAGGCCACACTTCAGCTCTCCTACGCGAGCGCCGAGGATCTCGCCGCTCAGCATCCGCAGTACGCGAGCCAGATCACGGCGGCCGCCCAGTCGTCGTTCCTCAAGGGCGATCAGTGGGCGTACCTGGCCGCGATCGTCGCAATCCTGATCGGAATGGCGCTCGTCTACCGCTTCTTCCCGAAGAAGGAGGCGGAGGAGGCGCTGCGCGCCTCCTACCACGCCGCAGCGGGCGGAGGCGGCGAGGGCCTCGGCGCCCGGCCGGCCCCGACGCACGTCCCGGTGCCGGGTGGGCCGGCAGTCGCCGGCCCGGGACACGTCCTGCCGCCTGAGGACCTGCGATGACGGTCCTGCCACCGTGCTCGCCGACAGCGGAACGGTCACGTTCTTCAAGGGCTGGGACTTCACCGGCAACTACACCTTCGTCGACCTGGTCGCGGCCTCGACGAACGCGCTCAACGGGGCGCTGCTCTGCCGGCGGCCCGACCACTACAAGATGTACACGGTCGTCGGCGTGCTGATGATGGCGCTGCTCGGCGGGCTCGGCGGCGGGATCACCCGCGACGTCATGCTCGGCGACGTGCCGTCGGCGCTCACGAACCCGGCCTACATCACGCTGGCGCTCGCGCTTCGGCGGGCTCGGCTACATGCTGGCCTACGCGCAGGGGCAGCTCTTCCGCGAGGGGCTGTTCCAGTTCATGACGTCGTTCTCGCTGCCCTGGTACGCGATCGTGGGCGCGCAGAAGGCGATCGGGCAGGGCATCCCGGTGGCCGGCGCGGTGCTGCTCGCGGTCGTCGGCCCGACGGCCGGCCGCTGGTTCATCGACGTCTCGAGCGGGGTGACGCCGAAGCACTTCATCCGCGGCGAGTGGTTCGTCCCCATCGCGGCGCTCACGGGCCTCATGTGGATCCTCGTCTACTGGGCCGGCGGCAACACGTGGATCGGCCGCGGGAGTCGCGTTCGCGATCGGCTACACGCTGCGCGTGCTCGCGCTCTGGTACGCGTGGGAGGAGCCGCTCGCGAAGGAGCCGGCGGGCGTGTACAAGCACAGCGACGGCCGGCCAATGCTCGGCCGCAAGCTGAAGGGCAAGTCGCAGCGCGAGCTGCGCGACCTCGGCCTCATCGTCGAGGACGAGGACGACTCCGAGGCGACGGCGGTCGGTACGGCATGACAGGCGCAGCCCGGATCGGATCGGGAGGTCGTTGAGCATGCCGATCGAGCAGATCGAAGGCCTGCCCGACGCCGTGGTCGGGCTCGAGGCCGTCGGGGAGGTCACCTCGGACGACTACGAGCGTGTCGCGAACCCCGCGATCGAGCGTGCGCGCGCCGCGCACGAGAAGATCCGGCTCGTCCACGTCCTCGACGAGCGGCTCCAGGGCCACACGGCCGGAGCGCTGTGGGAGGACGCGAAGCTCGGCGTGACCAACCTGCGCTCGTTCGAGCGCATCGCGGTCGTCACCGATCTGGAGCAGATTCGCACGCTCGTGAGGGGAGCGGCGTGGTCGCTCCCCGGGGAGATGAGGTTCTTCTCGAACGCCGAGCGCGCGGAGGCGATCGACTGGGCCTGCGAGGGCCTCGAGCGTGAGACATGAGTGACAAGACAGCATCGAGACGGAGATCGGCCCGGCGGAGCCCGAGCTGCCTCCACGGAAAGGAGCAGATCTGATGGCTGACACGCCAACCGACGTCCTGGTGGCCGGCTACCCGAACATCGAAGACGCAACGAGGGATTTCGACGCGCTGGCAAAGCTCGTCGAGGAGAAGAAGGTCGTAATGGAGGCC